>JAJTYM010000021.1 GCA_021463345.1 Pseudobdellovibrionaceae bacterium
AAAGGCTCAAGATCTTCATTGCCAAACGCGTCCTGGCGAGGCAAGAAGCTGACAGGCGACGGGCAGGGAGATCGAAATGAACGCGAAAACCATGATCGCCGAAAGCCTCGCGTTCCCGTCGGCCGACAACAGCCAACCCTTCCGCTTCCGCATCGTCTCCGACTCCGAGTTCGAGATTTTCCACGACTCCGCCCGCGCCCGCCACCGACTCAACCACGGCAACCTCGCTTCGCACTTGGCCCTCGGGACCCTGCTGGAATCGCTCCGCTTGGTCGCGGCCAATGCCGGCCTCGGGCTGAAAACGAAGGTCACGATTCCAGCGACGACCACGACGAGCGGAGGCGAGGAGCCTCTCGAGCGCTGGGCGAGGGTCGAGATCGCGGCGACGGGCGCCTCGGCGAGCGACGCCGACCGGGAGCTGGCGCGCGCTTTGCCCTTGCGGGTGACCGATCGGCGCGCGTACAGCCGCGACCCCTTGAGCCAGGCCGACGTCCGGCGTTTGCACCAGGAAGCGTCCACCCAACCGGCTCTGACGTTCGCGTTCCGCGACACTCTCGGCCGCGACGCCGAAAACCTCATGCTGGAAATCGAAGAAGAGCAATGGAAGGACCTGCGCGCGGCCGCCGACGTCTTCGCATGGATCCGTTTCAATGAAACCAAGGCGCTCGAGACCCGGGACGGAATGACGTGGCCGTCCCTGGCGTTACCCCGGATCCAAAAGCCTCTTTTACTTCTGTTCCAGCGCGTCTTCCCCCTGTACGCGTTCCTGGTGAGGTTCGGCGCGACCAAAGGCCATCGAGCCATGCTGAAACGCCAATTGCGCGGAACCGGCGGTTTTGGTTGGATCGCCGTCGCCGACGCCGATCCGGAAACCCTGGTCGACGCCGGGCGGGCGTACTTCCGCATCTGGGTTTACCTTTGCAGCCGGGGGCACGGGTTCCAGCCGCTCAGTTTCGCGACGCTGCCGGCCTTCATGAAATGGCGTTTATCGCTGCCGGCGGACTGGTCCGCCAAGTTGTTGAGCGCCTACGAGCGCCTCTTGCCGGTCCTCCGCGCGGAGGCGGGCTTCGGCCCGGAGGTCTACCCTCTTTGGGGGTTCCGAACAGGGCACGCGCCGCCGTTCCCGGCGGCGGCGAGGACGCTCCGCAAGCCCGTCGAAGAACTCTTGATCCCCTGACCTCCGGCCTGGCGAGCGAGAGGAGCTCAAATTCTGCGCTCGACAATGAGCGCCTTTCAGGGCGCGTCCGGCTGAACCTTCTCAGAGGGAGCCGGAGGGACCGGGACAACGAAAAACTGATCCGTCATGAAGGCGAACGAGACCGGGTCCTTGGAGTTTTTAGCCAGGCGGCTCAACGTCCTGACGTAGTGGCGATGGGCCTCTATCGCGAGATCGAACGAGACCGGGTCGAAACCGAGAATGAGCGCGTGAGTCGTTCGGTCCGGGGCGGATACCCCGCCTTCGGCGTAAATCAGGCTCGTCAAGCGCCGAGAGAATTCCGCCGTCAACTCGAGCATTTTCGTTCCGTTCTGAACGACGAGCCGTTCCTCGACGACCGACAGCCGCTCGCCCTCTTGCTTAACATACTGGCCCGCGATCAGATCCGTCAGGACTTCCACCACCCGCGACTCGGGAATAAAAAGACGGCTCGCCAAGTTCTTGATGACCGCGAAGCTCGAAATCCGGCGGATCATGCCGTAAATGATGAAATGATCCGCCGACTGGATGAAGCCATGCCTCTCCTGGAAGTCGACGTATCCGGAACGCGCGTAACGATCCCTCACGAAACGGAGGGCATCCTCCCGTTCATGTAAATCCCGTGCCGACTTGGATTGGATGAGCTTTTCGGCGTACTCGATCTCGCTCTTGGTAAAGCCGAGTTTCGCGAAAACCTCGCGCCCGCTGCCTAGGCTGAGTTCCTTTTTACCGCTCAGGACCTCGGATAGGAAACCAGGCGACAGGCCGATGTCGCGTGAATAGGCGCGCAGGGAATAATCACGTTTACGTATCGACCGCGCCAAAAAGTCATCGTTCAACAAAACGCGATAATCGAGGTACCCAAACGGGTTGCCGATGCATTTTTCCATTCCATACCTCCCCGCTCCCGGAGCATTCAAGCCACGGGCGAAGAACGTCAACCTCCAGAGAACACATGCAAACAGTTTTTTTCACGCCCTCGCCAGCGCCGTTTGGAACAAAAGCGGGCGCCAGACCCACTCACCATTGATCGAGTAGAATCGTAGAATCCCGAGTGGAGCCGTGGCGAGAGGCGATTATTCGGATCGGGAATGGCGGTCGGGGATGTTACCCAACCTTTGATCCCTTACTGATTCCCGTAGAACCCCATAAGGTCTTTCAGTTTCGAGAGGCCCACTCAACATCTCAGATCTATGTAGAAGGCCTGTTCGAAAAATTCTCAGAAAGGCAAACTGCCCTGCTTGAATTTCGAACTGTCCCTACACTTGCCGATTTAAACGCTTAGCTGGCTTGGTCTTCAGACACACTTCCACCATCTAACGAGTAGAGCCTGACTTACAGTTGAAGCGGAGATTCGGATTTTCGCTAACGCGAAAAAAATGGTGGTCGGGGACGGAATTGAACCGCCGACACGTGGATTTTCAATCCACTGCTCTACCAACTGAGCTACCCGACCGACAGACGGTGAAGAGCGAAGCCAGACGTGTACTCGTGGTTGACCTTATCTGTCAACCTCAAGCTTCCAGAGCTCTCTCCAAGTCATTCAAAAGATCGTCGAGATCTTCGATACCAACGCTGAGACGAACCATCCCGTCATCGATACCAAGCGCCTTGCGGTTTTCCGGAGGCACGCTCGCATGGGTCATGATCGCCGGATGCTCGATCAAAGATTCGACGCCTCCCAAACTTTCCGCAAGAGAAAAGACCTTCACGTTTTCCAGGAATCGACGGGCCGGGCTCAGCCCTCCTTTTATATAGAAGGTGATCATGCCGCCCATGCCGTGCATTTGTTCCTTCGCCAAGACGTGCTGCGGGTGGCTGGGCAAGCCAGGGTAAACGACACGCTCGACCTTCGAATGTTTCGCTAGGAATTCAGCGACCGCGACCGCGTTCCTGTCATGGGCGCGCATGCGGAGCGGAAGCGTCTTGAGGCTTCTCAGACACATGAATGCGTCGAACGGCGAAGCGATTCCTCCCATCGAGTTGCTCAAGAACGCGATGGTCTTGCCAAGATCCTCGTTATCGGTCACGAGAGCGCCGCCGACGACGTCGCTGTGCCCGGCGATGTACTTGGTCGTCGAATGCAGAACGATATCGGCGCCGAGTTCGATCGGTCGCTGGAAATAAGGGCTCATGAACGTGTTGTCAACAACGCTCAGAATTCCCTTGGAGCGCGCGGTCCCCGATATCTTGCGGATATCGACCAGTTTCAGCGTCGGATTGGTGGGCGTTTCGATCCACACCATCCTCGTGCTTGGCTTCAGCGCCGCGCTGAAGCTTTCCGGGTTCGTGAGGTCGACGTACGAGAATTCCAGGCCGTGATGACGCAGTACTTTATCGAAAAGCCGGAACGTTCCGCCGTACATGTCGTCGCTGGCGACGACATGGTCGCCCGCCTTCAGCAGGTGCAAGGCCGTGGTCGCCGCCGCGCAACCCGACGCGAACGCGAAACCGAAACGCGCGGATTCGAGATTCGCCAGGCAATCCTCATACGCTTTGCGGGTGGGGTTGGATGTGCGGCTGTACTCATAGCCTCTGTGCACTCCTGGGGACTCTTGCACGTAGGTGGAACTCAGGTAAACCGGCGTCATGATCGCGCCCGTCGTCGGGTCGGGCGCCTGGCCAGCGTGAATAGCGCGGGTTTTGAATCCGAACTTGCTTTTATCCCAGTCGGTCTGCGACATGAGTGTTCCCTTCGTGCATGACGAAATCACGTCAAATGGTTTTGTTTTCGAGCGCCCTTAGAACGGAATCCAGCTGCTCGATCGGGTCGCTCGTGTACGCGAGCCCCACCTGGCGCATGTAAGAACGGATCCGCTCTTCCTGAGGTTTCTGTTTGGCGAGCTCGTCGACCAAGCTCTCCAACGCTTCCAGTTCCGCCTCTGAAATCACTTCTGAAATCACTTCCGGAACCGCTTCGCGTTCCGGGCGATCCAAACATGTGGTCTTCGTTCGCGTGCGGTATTTCACGGAGCCTTCCGCGGCAAAAGTGCCCTGTCAGCGAATCTACCTCCGTACGGACTCTCAATTCAATCCCGAGTTGCATCGAGATCCTGGTCCGTCACTAAAATCGTTCCTGCCGGGGGCAGGCGCAGACGGATTCGGCCGGAGCCACGACTGGCGCGCCACTCCAGAGTGTATTCTCCCGGCGAAAGGTTCGTCACCCGCGCCGGGGAGAACCCCACGGCTTGGCCATTCAGTCGGAACTCGGTCCAGCGCAACGTCCTCAAGTCCAATGTTGCCGCCGCCGGCCGGGAGCCGCCGGTTCCGAGAGCGCGGACAGACGTGCCCGAAAGGGTCGGGGCCGACAAAACAAACCAGCACGCGATCCAGCCAGCGACAACCGCGAGCCGACGCCTCGATACCGATCGGGCCGCGCCGGCCGTTCCCAAGAACGCCGTTCCCTGTTGGGAGACGGCCCGCTCGTCCAGCAATCGGCGCACCCGCCGAGACAAGGCGGCCTTGTGCTCCAGCATGGATTCGAGCGCCAGGGGCCGGCGCGACTCGCGGCGGTCGTTTGCCAACGAGCAGGATCCGATCGTCCGTCGGGCGCGCGACTCGCAGGAAGCGCGGTCCGTCGGCACCGAGCGAAACCCGTCGAGCAAATCCGCTCGCAAAAGCGCGAGCGAGAAAAGATCCGATCCAGAATCGGATTTTTCACCGTCCCAACACTCCGGAGACACGTACGGCGGCGTGCCCGCGAAACGCTCTGGGGAAGGGTCGAGACGGGCGAAATCAATCAGCCTGATCCACCCATCGGAGTCGATCATGACGTTGCCCGGGCTCAGATCGCCGTGATGCAAGCCGACCTTGTGAACCGCCGCCAGACCCGCCTGGACCTGCGCGACGATTTCATCCGCTTCTTCAAGCGGAACCGGCCGGCCGGCGGCATAATCCGAAAGAGTGACTCCACTGACGCGTTCGAGCACCAGCGCAGGCCCTTCCACGAGATTCTCCCAACCGAACATGCGCACGCAATGCGGGCCGCGAATCCTGGACAAAGCCTCGAATTCGCGTTTCAGGCCCGAGACGTCGGTCCCGGCTTTGAGAATCTTCAATACGACTTCTTGAGTCGAGAAACCGCGGCTGTCGATGCGCAAAGCCGCGAAAACACGGCTGCTCAGCCCCTCGCCAAGGAGTTCTTGAAGTTGAATGACCGGTGCCTCCGGCCTGAGAGCGGGACCCACGCATCCGGCCATATCAAAAAGAAGGCCGGGTGCCCGCCCCCAAGCGTCGACGAAAGAGTTCGAATGGGGATCGGTCCGAAATCATATAGGTAATTTCGGATATCCTCGACCGAACGGCCGATTCACATTCATGCGAAAGCCATTTCGTCAAAAGGGCGGCTTCCAACGCTCCCAAATTCGAAGCCTCGCGCGCCTTCAACCGGCAGCGTCGCTCCAGTTGGGCCCGCACGGCAGGAGGCGCGAGCGCATCGGTCCGCTCAAGCGCGAGAACGCGGAAACAATGCGCCGGGATCAAGCTGGCGCTTCGCAATTCCGCCTCGCACGCCGCGCGGGACTCGCGCAAGTCCTGTGAATCGAGGGCCGCGCGAGAGACCTCCATCGCTGATCTCGCGCTCAGCAAACGCTCCGTTTCGAGGTCACGGGAATCCAGGCCGACGGCGGCGCCCCATCCCCAAACCGGACACATGACCCAAAACGGAACAAGCACGAGGAAACGGACGTTCATCGCGCGATTTCCCGCAGGAAATGCGTCACCAGCGGCCCGAACAGAAGCAGAAGGTAGGAAGGGAACAAGAACAAGAGCAACGGAAACAGCATCCGCAACGGCAGCATATCCACGTGCTGCCGGATCTCGCCTTCGCACGAGTTCTGGATCTCGGCTTTGAGCTCCGTCAAATGGCTTTGAATCGTTTGCCCCTCCAGCCCGCATGCGGCCAGCTCGAGCAGGGCGCGGCGAACAGGACTGCGGATGGCCGAAACCGCAGGCCGCCAATCGCGGCCTTGTTCCCGATCGAAAAGGAAACGCCGGACATTCCTAGCAAACTCGCCGTCGCCCGATTGCACGAAGCGGATGAGGCCGGCGCGGACCGACTCCCCGTTTTGCAAAGCCGCCTGCATCTCGATGAGACACTTTAATGCCGGGTTCAAGTCTTCCATTTGATCCTCCTCCCTCCCAACCAGATCCACGCGAGTCCAGTCAGGAACAAGCACGCCGACGCGAACAAAAGGCGAACGTGCTCCTGCCACCCGAACTGCCGGGCCACGAACGCGAACACCGCAATATAAAGGCCCGCCAACAGAGCCGATTGCGCCCGGATCTGACGCAATACTTGTCCGGACCTATGTCGAAAATCGTCTTCGATCCGGATGCGATCGCGGAAATTCTCGAGTCGTCGGATGGCCGCATGCGGAGTCGTGTCCGCGGCGCGCAGTTCAGTGACGAGCGCGCGATGGAATTCCGGCATCGCGCGCGCCTCGGTTTGTTGCGAAAAAACAACAAGCTCGCGAATCTCCACGAACATCGGCCGCCAACGAGGGTCCGTGTCCTCGATCGCTTCCGCGAGCGCGAGGCGGAACGATTTCCCGGCTTTCATGCGAAGGAGAATCAACGTCAGAGCTTCACGGAAACGCGAGCGGAACGCCCGCGAGCGGCGCGCGCGCACGAGGGCGAACGCGAGCGACAGGCACGCAAACGGCGCGAACGCGCACGCCCACAGCAGCAGAGGGGACGAATGAGCGAACGCGGCCGCCGATGCGATGAGCGCGAGGAAATACGCAGTGCCAATTTTTGTCATGTGCCCGCGCGCGATCCACTTCCTCTCGACGACAACGTCAGAGATCCGACACGCGAACAGAAATCCGGACATGAGAGTGATGAGAGCGAGAAGCATCCGCGAGCGACCTCCCGCGGAGAGACGTGAGCAAAAAAAGGGCTAAAGATATTTTTTCTATTGACGATTAGAGTCACGACGGTAAACTTTTGGATAGGAAGTCTTCTTGTTTAACAGTTTGGGAAACTCATCCTAGGAGGAGCAGAGATGGCCAAGAAAAAAGCGACGAAAAAAGCCGCTAAAAAAGTGACGAAGAAAAAAGCCACGAAGAAAAAAGCTTCCAAGAAGAAGTAACTTTCTGAGTGGTCTCTGGAAAGAGAACACGAAACCCGCGAGTGATCGCGGGTTTTTTTGCGCCCAAAATCATCCGGAACCGGAACGCGCGCCGTTCGCGCGATGAGCGCTCGGCGGACAGGACCGCCGCTACGCCGAACCCCGTCAAAATTCCGACGCCAGGGATGGAGTCCGGTTCGACATCGGCGCCCGGGGGAACCGCGTCGGCAAAGCCAGGCGGCTCGCCGCCTCCCCTTTGAAGGGAGCGTCCTAGAACAATCGGGCGCGAATGCCTTCTTTTTGCAGGAATTCGCGAATCGCCTTGTCGTCCAGTTTGTCCAGACGCCAGATCAAACGATGCATCAAATCCAGCGTCTTCTCCGCCTCGGGACCGCGCAAGCGGCTCGTCAGGACAGTGAGATCCTCCGATATCGTCGCGACGTTGCCCACGATCTTCTGGAATTCGGGCTTGTTGGCCGTCTTGTCGAGAAGCACCAGCGTCTTGTTGAGGTTGGTGACCAACGTGTTCATCTTCCCGATGGTATCGGAGACCGAGCCTTCGTTTCTCTCGACCATGTCCAGGATCTTGCCGGCAAGCCCGTAGCTCTGCGAGATCAGTTGGTCGATGCGCGGCGGATCCTCGCCGCGCACGAGCGTACCGGGAACGAGCTCAGGGGCCGACGCCGACCCGGGCGTGGCCTCGATGAACTTCTCCCCGATCACGCCCGCCAGGTTGATGAAGAACTTCGAGTCGCCGCGCACGGCGGCCCACGCCCCCTTGTCGATCGTGACCGTCATCCGCAGCTTCACTTCTTCGCCCTCCGGCGTCTTCATGCCGGGGTCGAATTTGATGCCCGTGACCTTTCCGACCTTGATGCCCATCACCCGCACGGGCGAGCCGACCTCGATGCCGCCGGCGAAATTGTAGGCGATCTGCAGCTCGTTGGCGTTGGAAAAAGGATTGAGGGCGCCCAGCGAATAGGCGAACGCCGCCACCAGCGCGATCGCGGCCAGGAACAACAAACCGACTTTGGTTTCAACTTTCATCGCCCCATCCTTAGGCCAAGTACAACTCAGTACAGGTACGAGAACACATACGAGAGAACGAAATCGATCACGATGATCGCGACGGACGTCGCCACCACGCTGTTGGTGGTCGCCAGGCCCACTCCCTCCGCTCCCGCCTTGCAGCGGAACCCGTGGTAGCAACTGAACACCGGGATCACGGCGCCGAAGGCCGCTCCCTTGATCGAGGCGAACGCCAAGTCACGGAGATCCACGAACGCCCTCATCGCCGTCACGAAACTACCGGCAGTATAACCCAACTTGAGCGTGCTCACCAACATCGCGCAGTAAACGCAGACCACGTTGGCGATGATCGAGAGCACGAAGCCCGCCAACACGCAGGCGACGAAACGGGGCACGACGATGAAACGCACGGGGTCGATGCCGAGCATCCGGAGCGCGTCGACCTGTTCGGTGACTTGCATGCTGCCGACCTCAGCGGCCAAGCCCGCACCGACCCGGGACGTGATCAGAAGAGCCATCACGACCGAGCCAAGTTCGCGCAAAATCAGGAGAGCCGCGAAACCGGGAACCATCGAATCGTTCTGGATCACGAGCTTCATGTGGAACGAAGCTTCGATGATCGTGACCATCGCCGCCGAGCTCACGCAGAAGACGATGATGAACGCGCTTTCATTGGCGACGAAATGGAATTGACGCATGATATCGCGCGCCCGGTACGGCGGCGTGAGCGCGCACCCAAGGGTCTGGCCGAAAAGCGCCAGAAAGTCTGCGACGTGCCCGAACCAAGCGATCAACTGGCGGCCGATCACGGACGCCGGGTCGCTCGGCGGGACCCTCATCAGAGATTCGGCGGCTGTCGACGCGTCTTCGTTCATCGAATCATCAACCTTGCAGCGCGATCGCCAGGACGGCGTCGCTGACCAGTGTGGTGATGAAATCCGCGATCACGAGACCGACCATGGTCGCGACCGCGGTCGAAACCACGGCTCGGCCGACGCCTTTCGCGCCGCCGGCGGCGGTGAACCCTTTGTACGTGCAGACGGACGCGAGCACGAGAGCGAAGGACAAGCATTTGAAAAGGCCGCCGGCGATCGACGGCGCGGTCACGATGGTCGGGATGTGGCGCAGGTACTCCTCGGCCGTTATCCCGGAAAAAACGATGCCGAGCAGGAGGCCGCCGGCGATCGACATGAACAAACCCACCGCGAGCAGGAAAAAGCTCGAAAGGATGATGGCGATGAAGCGCGGGAGGATGATCTCCTGGAACGGATTCGCGCCGAGGCAGCAGATGGCGTCGATCTGCTCGGTCACGCGCATGGTGCCGAGTTCGGCCGACGTGAACGCGCCGACCTTGCCGCTCAACATGAAAGCGATGAGGAGCGGGCCCACTTCGCGGATCGTGCCGCTCGTCGCCAGCCCCCCGAGGTAGCCGAGCGCGCCGAATTCCTTCACCTGCAGCGTGAACTGCACCGTCATGATGGCGCCGACGAAAAAGCCGGCGAGCGCCGTGGTCGAGAGCGAGTTCGTCGTCACGCGCCAGATCTGGTCGAAAACGACGTGGCTCCTGGGGGGGGCGCGGAAAAGCGTCGAGAGCATCCGCCCGAGGAAAAGGAGCCCCCCTCCGATGTCATCGATGATGTCGCGGAACCCGCCGACCATGCCTACGACTCCCCTTCCAGGGTTTCCGCCAGGAAATCCCTCACGAGCGGGTGTTCGCTGCGCATGAGATCCCTCGGCGCGCCTTGCGCGACGATCTGCCCCTGGTCAAGGACCATGATACGGTCGGCGATGGCGAGCGCGCAATGCATGTCGTGGCTGACGACGATCGACGTGGTCTTGAGCTGGCGCGAGAGATCCAGGATCAACCGGTTCACGGCGTTGGTCGTGACCGGGTCCAGGCCGGTGGTGGGCTCGTCGAAAAGCAGGATCCGCGGCTCGATGGCGACCGTGCGGGCGAGCGAGACGCGCTTCTGCATGCCGTAGGAGATCTCGGCCGGCATTTTGCGCTCGACGCCGACGAGATTGACGAGTTCCAGGCACTCGCGCACGCGCGCGCGGATCTCGCCTTCCCCCATGCCGTAGTGTCTGCGCAGGCCGAAGGCGACGTTTTCGAAGACCGTGAAGGAATCGAAAAGCGCGGGGTGCTGGAAAACCATGCCGCACTTCTTCCGCACCGGGAAATACGACTCCTCGGCGAGGCGCGAAACCTCCTGGCCGTCGACCCAGATATCCCCCTCGTCGGGCCTCAGCAGCCCGACGATGTTCTTGAGCAAGACCGATTTGCCGGTGCCGCTGGTGCCGAGGACGAAAAGGATCTCGCCTTCCCGGATCGTGAAGCTCAAGCCTTTGAGCACGACGCGCTCCCCGAAGCGTTTGACGACGCGATCGAACTGGATCATCGGTCGTGCGGCCGGCGGCGCGTTCACGGGGAACCCGCGGTGAGCGGCCCCTCGAGCAAGCCACGGACGAACTGACGCACGCGCGGGTCGGAGTGCGCGAGCGTCCGCGCGTGGTCGCCGGTGACGATCACCTCGCCATCGACCACCATGGCGATGCGACCGCCGAGTTGCCGGGCGCGGTTCATGTCGTTGGTGATGGCGACGACGGTCGATCCATGCTCGGCGCGCAGGTCGACGATGAGTTGGATGATCTTGCGGCTGGTGATGGGGTCCAACCCCGCCGTCGGATCATCATAAAAGACGATCTCGGGTTTGAGCGCCAAAGCGCGCGCGATGCCCAAGCGCTTCTGCATGCCGCCGCTGATCTCGTCGGGAAAAAGATCCTTGGCGTGCAGGATGCCGACCGAGTCCAGGTAAAACCGGACCGCCTCCTCGACTTCGGCTTCAGACGCTTGCTGGACCTCGCGAAGGGGAAACGCGACGTTCTCGGCCACGGTGAGAGAATCGAAGAGGGCGTTCTTCTGAAACAGCATCCCCATGCGGCGGAGCAAACGTTCGCGCTCTTTGCCACGCAATGTCACCAGATTCTCGCCATCGATGAGGATTTCGCCCGACGTGGGCTCAAGAAGACCGGCCATCATCTTCACGACCACCGATTTGCCTTGGCCGCTGGGCCCGATGATCGCGAACGCCTCGCCCTTGGCGATGGCGAAATTGACATCGCGAAAAAGCAGCTCCCCATCGAAGGACAAACCGACGTTTTTGAATTCGATCAGCGCTGACGCCACGCCAAAAACCCCATGAAAGTCGATGCCCGCGAACGCGCACGGCCGCCGTCGGCGGAGCCGACCTGGACGCGAATAACCTTTTGCCTCGTTGCCTCTATTGAAATATGTCTTGTACGCTAACTAACTCACACGCCGCACACGGACTTCCCTCAACATTCTACGGTTGAATCCTCCGTGAAACGCAACAGCTAAAGGGGTGAAAATGGCCCAGTACCAAAAGATCAAGATCCCCACGTCGGGCGAGAAAATCAAAGTCCTGCCGAACGGCAAGATCTCCGTCCCCGACCAACCCATCGTCACGTACATCGAAGGCGACGGGACCGGACCGGACATTTGGAACGCCACCGTGCGCGTTCTCGACGCTTCCGTCCAGAAAGCCTACGGCGGCAAGAAGAAAATCCATTGGTGCGAGGTGTACGCCGGCGAAAAAGCGGCGGCTCATTACGACGGCAACTGGTTCCCGGACGAGACGCTGAGCGCGATCCGCGAGTTCACCGTTTCGATCAAGGGCCCCCTCGGCACCCCGGTCGGCAAAGGCATGCGCTCGCTCAACGTGGCCCTTCGCAAGGACCTCGACCTCTATTCCTGCATCCGCCCCGTGAAGTGGTACAAGGGCGTCCCCGCCCCCGTGCGCGAACCCGAAAAGGTCGATATGGTCATCTTCCGCGAGAACACGGAAGACCTTTACGTCGGCGTCGAATGGGCCGCCGGCACCCCCGAAGCCAACGAATTCATCGCGCTCGCCAAAAAGTTCGGCAAAGACATCCGCCCCGATTCCGCGATCGGCATCAAACCGATGACCGAATTCGGCACGCGCCGGCTGACCAAGATGGCCATCGAGTACGCGCTCGAACGCCGGCTCCCGAGCGTCACGCTCGTGCACAAAGGCAACATCATGAAGTTCACGGAAGGCGCCTTCCGCGAATGGGGCTATAAAGCGGCCAGGGAGCTCTTCCCGGACGTCACGATCACCGAAGACGAGGTTTTCGCCAACCACGGCGGCAAGACGCCCGCCGGCAAAATCCTGATCAAGGACCGCATCGCCGACAACATGTTCCAGCAAGCTCTCTTGCGCCCGGACGAGTACTCCGTGCTCGTGCTGCCGAATCTCAACGGCGATTACATCTCGGACGCGCTCGCGGCGCAGGTCGGCGGTCTCGGGATCGCTCCGGGCGGCAACGTCGGAGACGGACCGGCGGTCTTCGAAGCCACGCACGGCACGGCGCCGAAGTACGCCGGCCAGGACAAAGTGAATCCCGGTTCATTGATCCTCTCGGGCGTCATGATGCTCGAATACCTCGGCTGGAAGGAAGCGGCCAAACTCGTCGAGGACGGGCTCGCCAAGGCCATCCAGACCAAGCGCGTGACCTACGACTTCCACCGCCAGATGGAAGGCGCCACGCTTTTGAGGACGAGCGAGTTCGGCGACGAGATCATCAAGAACATGAATTGATCCAACCATTTTGAGGAGATCCCCCAGATGATGCACAAACGCAAGAAAGTCGCCGTGATCGGCGCCGGCTTCGTCGGTTCCACCGCCGCCCACTGGGCCGCGCAGAAGGAACTCGGCGACGTCGTCCTGCTCGACATCAATGAAGGCGCGGCCAAGGGCAAGGCCCTCGACCTGTTCGAATCCTCGCCGGTCGAGCTCTTCGACTCGCGCGTGCAAGGCACGTCGAACTACGCCGACATCGCGGGCGCCGACGTCGTGATCCTCACCGCGGGCCTGCCCCGCAAGCCCGGTATGAGCCGCGACGACCTGCTGTCGACCAACGCGAAAATCGTCAAGGACTGCTGCCTCGGCATCAAGAAATACGCGCCGAACTCGGTCGTCATCGTCGTCTCCAACCCGCTCGACGCCATGGCGTTCGTCGCCAAAGAAACCACGGGATTCCCCCGCAATCGCGTCATCGGCATGGCCGGCGTGCTCGACGGCGCCCGCATGCGGTCGTTCATCGCCGAGGAACTCAACGTGTCGGTCAAGGACGTGCAGGCGTTCGTGCTCGGCGGCCACGGCGACACGATGGTGCCGATGCCGCGCCACTGCTCGGTCGGCGGCGCGCCTCTCACCGAAATGCTCTCGACTGAAAAGATCGAGGCGATCAACGCCCGCACCCGCAGCGGCGGCGCCGAGATCGTCGGTCTCCTGAAGACCGGTTCGGCGTATTACGCGCCGTCGGCCGCTGCGGTGCAGATGGCCGAAGCGATCCTCAAGGATCAGAACCGCGTCCTGCCTTGCGCCGCCCTCCTCGAAGGCGAATACGGCGTGAAAGGCCTCTTCATCGGCGTTCTCTGCAAACTCAACGGCAACGGCATGGACAAAGTCATCGAGCTCAAACTCGACGAAGCTGAGCGCAAAGGCCTCGACCATTCGATCAAAGCGGTGCAAGAGCTCGTCGACGCGCTCAAGAAGCTGGAGTTCTGAACGATGAACATTCATGAATACCAGGCCAAAGACATCCTGCGGAAGTACGGCGCCGCCACCCTCCGCGGCATAACGGCCGAATCGCCCGAAAAGGCGGTGGAAGCGGCGAAGAGCTTGGGCGGCGGGGTTTGGGTCGTGAAGGCGCAGATCCACGCCGGCGGGCGGGGCAAGGGCGGCGGTGTGAAGGTCGCCAAAAGCCTGGAGGACGTCGAACGGTACGCGAGCCAAATCTTGGGGATGAAGCTCGTGACCCATCAAACGGGTCCCGAGGGCAAGCTCGTCCACAAAGTCCTGATCGAAGAAGGCTGCCGGATCAAAAAAGAGTACTACGCCGCGATCCTCCTCGACCGCGCCCAAAGCCGCCTGACCGTGATGGCTTCCGCCGAGGGCGGCATGGACATCGAGGAAGTGGCGGAGAAGCACCCGGAGAAAATCCACCGCATCTGGGTGGACCCGGCGGTCGGCCTCAGGCCTTTCCAAGCCAGCCAAATCGCCTTCGCGATCGGCATGAAGGACAAAGCCGCCGGCAAGTGCGCGAAGCTCCTCACGAGCCTTTACAAAGCGTTCGTCGACAAGGACTGCTCGATCGCCGAAATCAACCCGCTCGTCGAGACCGAGGACGGCGACGTCGTCGCGCTCGACTGCAAGATGAATTTCGATTCGAACGCGCTCTACAGGCACTCGGACGTCGTCGAACTGCGCGACTTCACCGAGGAGGACCCGACCGAGATCGAAGCGAGCCACCACGACCTCGCCTTCATCAAACTCGACGGCAACATCGGTTGCCTCGTCAACGGCGCGGGCCTGGCGATGGCGACGATGGACATCATCAAGCTCCACGGCGCGGAACCCGCCAACTTCCTCGACGTCGGCGGCGGCGCCAGCAAAGAAAAAGTGACGGCGGCCTTCAAAATCATCCTCAAGGACCCGAACGTGAAAGGGATCCTCGTGAACATCTTCGGCGGCATCATGAAATGCGACATCATCGCCGCCGGGGTGATCGCGGCATCCAAAGAGCTTGGCCTGCGCGTGCCGCTCGTCGTGCGCCTCGAAGGCACCAACGTCGAACTGGGCAAGAAGATGCTCGCGGAGAGCGATCTGAACATCACGCCCGCAGACGATCTCACCGACGCCGCGAAGAAGATCGTGGCCGCTGTGAAAGGGAAATGAGCCATGGCGATCCTCGTCAATAAGAACACCAAAGTGATCTGCCAGGGTTTCACCGGGAGCCAGGGCACGTTCCACTCCGAACAGGCGATCGCTTACGGCACGAAAATGGTCGGCGGCGTGACCCCCGGCAAAGGCGGCGCTGAACATCTGGGCCTCCCGGTCTTCGATACCGTCCGCGACGCCGTCCAAAAGACCGCCGCCAACGCGTCCGTGATCTACGTTCCGCCGCCATTCGCCGCGGACGCGATCATGGAAGCCGTCGACGCCGGGCTCGACCTCGTCGTCTGCATCACGGAAGGCATACCGGTGCTCGATATGGTGCAGGTGAAGCGCTTCATGCAAGGCAAGAAAACGCGCCTCGTCGGTCCGAACTGCCCGGGCGTGATCACTCCCGGAGAGTGCAAGATCGGCATCATGCCCGGTCATATCCATAAACCGGGTTCGATCGGCGTGCTGTCGCGCTCGGGCACGCTCACTTACGAAGCCGTCGGCCAGCTCTCGCGCTTGGGCCTGGGCCAATCGACCTGTGTCGGCATAGGCGGCGACCCGGTGAACGGCACGAACTTCATCGACGTGCTCGAGATGTACAATAAGGATCCCGACACCGAAGCCGTCATCATGATCGGTGAAATCGGCGGTTCGGCCGAGGAGGAAGCGGCCGAGTACATCAAACGCGAGTTCAAGAAGCCGGTCACCTGCTTCATCGCGGGCGCGTCGGCGCCGAAAGGCAAGCGCATGGGGCACGCCGGCGCGATCATCAGCGGCGGCAAAGGTACGGCGGAAGCGAAGTTCGAAGCATTGGCCTCGGCCGGTTGCTCGATCGCGCGAAGCCCCGCCGACCTCGGCACGACGCTCAAAGCGAGCTTGAAACGGTGATCGAAACGCACCATGAAGTTCGAAAGAAACCCCGGCAGCGATGCCGGGGTTTCTCATTTCTGAGGGACAGGAACGGGCTTTCGGAGGCCCTTTTGACGTACTCGACGCAAAGGGTCTCAAAAGTCTGACTGTACCTCTTGCTTTCCCCTTGGGCGGCCGGTAGAAAGTCTGCGAAAAACCGACACTTGGAACAAAAGGGAGAGCTATGGCCACCGAAATGACTTTTAGCATCATCAAGCCGAACGCCGTCAAAAAGAACACCATCGGCGATATCATCGCCACGTTCGAACAAAACGGCCTGAAAATCGCAGCCGCGAAACTCACGGTCCTGAGCCGCAAAAAATGCGAAGAGTTCTACGCCGAACACAAAGAACGTCCTTTCTTCGGCGAGCTCGTCGACTTCATGACATCGGGTCCAGTCATGCTGATGGCCCTCTCCGGTGAAGGCGCGGTCATGAAAAATCGGGAGATTATGGGCGCCACCGACCCGAAAAAAGCCGCGCCCGGCACGATCCGCGCCAAACACGGCGACAGCGTCGGTGAAAACGCCGTGCACGGTTCCGACAGCCCCGCGAGCGCCGAACGCGAACTCGCCTTGTTCTTCGACAAATCCGAATTCGTGAACCGCTGATCCATTGTCCCTGAAAACCGGCGACCGCATCGAACTCGAGATCGACCGCCTTTCCGCTGGCGGTCGCGGCGTCGGCCGGCATGAAGGCCTGGTCGTCTTCGTGCCGAACACCGCTCCCGACGAACGAGCGTTCGTCGAAATCTCACGCGTCAAAAACAAATTCGCGGAAGCCGAGCTCGTGCGGATCGTGCGCGCGTCCCCGCACAGGGTCGCACCCCCTTGCCCCGTCGCCGCCGTTTGCGGCGGATGCGCCTGGCAACACGTCGACTACGCCGAGCAACTCCGGCAAAAACGCGCTCTGGTCGCCGACGCGCTCCGCAAATTTTCCGGCCGCAGGGACATCGCGGTCGCCGAAACGTTCGCGAGCCCGAACCCGTTTCACTACCGTAATCGCATTCAGGTTCATTTCGCCGCGGGCGAGTTGGGGTTCCGCCGCCGCGGCAGCCACGAACTCGTGCCCATTCACGACTGCGCGATCGCCGACCGCCGTTTGAACGAAGCCTTGTCGATTCTTCGCCGCCGGCTGGACGAAGCGAAATCCCCGCCCACCCGCATCGAGCTCTCATTGACCGGAGACGGCGACGTCATCGAAAGCTCGGACCCCAGGTTCGAAAACGAGCCGGGATTCGCTCAGGTCAACCAGCTGGTGAACGAACGCTTGATCGGCGACGTCGTCGCGAGAATTCCGCTCGGCACCCCGTTCGTCCTGGATCTGTACGCCGGATCCGGCAACTTCGCCTTCCCGATCGCGCGCGAGCGGCGGCCGGCGCTCGGGATCCTGGCCGTCGAACTGCACTCGAAAAGCGTGCGGCGCGGGCGCGAACTGGCCTTGCGTCTCGGCGAGCCCGGGATCATCTTCGAGGAAACCAAAGTGGAATCGCTCCTGGCCCGGATCCTGGCGGATCAGCACCCGACCACGCGGCCCGAATCCGTCCGCGACGCCGTCATCCTCCTCGATCCGCCTCGCTCCGGATGCGCGCGCGAGACGCTTTCCGCCGCCGAACGTCTAGCCCCGAAGAAGATCCTCTACGTGAGCTGCGACCCGGTGACACTCGCGCGTGACCTCAGCCACTGGCCGGAGGAGACGTATCGGCTCGTCGAAGTCCGACCGTACGACATGTTCCCGCAAACCGACCATGTGGAAACGCTCGCCGTACTCGAGCGCCGCGGCTGAATCGGGCTTTTGCACCCCTGATAATTCTGTTACTTTGAAAGCATGTCCCGCATCGTGATCGGCGCCTGGCTCGCGACTTTCCTGCTCTCGTCATGCTCATCGGTCGAAAAAGACCGGATGCGCGCCGATGCGCTGTTGCGTTCAGGCACGGGAGCTCTCGCGACCGGAAATTACCCGGCCGCGCTTCGCGACCTCATCGCGGCCGAAAAATTCGATCCGAAAAACCCGGCCATCCAGAACAATCTCGGAACGGCGTATTTCGTGCGCGACAAGCACGAGCTCGCCGAAAAACACTACTCACGCGCCATCGCCCTCGATCCGAAGTACACGGAAGCCCGCAACAACCGCGGGCGGGCGCTGATCGAGCTGTTCCGCTACGAAGAGGCCGCGCGCGAGCTTGAGAAAGTCCTCGGGGATCTCACCTACGCCCATCCGGAAAAGGCTTGGTTCAACATGGGGCTCGCCTATTTCCGCCGCGGCAACTTCAACGTCGCCAAGGACAAATTCGCGGAGGCCCTGCGCCTGAGCCGCCAGCACTGCCTGGCGCAGACGTATTACGGGCGCTCGCTATTGGATCTAGGCGATTACGAACGCGCCGCGGCCGCGCTCGACAACGCCGTCAGCCTCTGCAAGAGCGACCCGCGCGACGAAGCCCACTATTTCTCCGGCATATCGTACTACAAGCTGGGGCGGACCGACAAAGCCGTGGCGCGAATGGAGGAAGTCATTCGGCTGTATCCCGGTGGCAAGTACGCCAAGAAGGCGGAAACCATGGTCCAAGAGATGCTGAAGTAGGGTGGCGCGATGAAAACGACCGGCCAAATCCTGAAAGAGAACCGCGAGCGCAAGGGGATCACCCTCAACGAAGTCGCGCTCGCGACGAAAATCAACGTCAAGATCCTCACCGCGATCGAAGAAGGGGAAACCGATCGGCTCCCCACGAAAACGTTCCTGCGTGGATTCGTGCGCTCCTACACCCGTTATCTCGGCCTCGACGAAGAGGCGATCCTCAGTTCCTTCTACGAGGAAATGGGATCGACGAAGCCGCAGCTCAACGTGAGCGATCCCGACGCTCCGGACTCGGCCCATGGCGAGCGGCCCGCGGGCGGAGGAGTCGCAGCGCGAGCCATCGACCCCTCGGCCACGGGCGCCGGGGTGAAAATCGGCGCGGTGGCGGGAATCCTCGCCTTGGTGGCCTTGATCGTCGTTTTCAAGAAGAAGATGGACAGTTACCAGAACGAAGCGGTGATCCCGGACATCCCGACCGAGATCCAAACCGTCAATCGCGACAACGGCTCGCCCCTCGCCCCGATCCCGGACCTGATCCCATCACCGACGCCGGACCCGGCGCTGGCGGCGGTCTCCGCCCCGACGCCGAGTCCGTCCCCTTCCCCGAGTTCGACGGCCGCTCCGCCGTCGTCACCCGGACCATCGCCAACGGTCGCGCCGTCGCCGAGCCCCAGCCCGACGCCAGTCGCGGCACCGAGCCCGCCGCCCACCGCGACTCCTATGGCCAGCCCCGCGGCGACTCCCTCGCCTTCGCCAAGCCCGAGCCCGCCGTTGACCGGACGGGTTCAAGAAGTGATCATCGAAGCTCTCGACAACGTCGACGTCGAGGCGGTCATCGATGGCGAAGCCCCGCGAAAACTGCGCCTGGCGACCGATCAGGTGCACACTTTCAAAGCCAAACGCAAAGTCATCTTGAAGTTCAGCGATGGCGGCACGGTGAACCTGATCGTCAACGGGAACGATCGCGGCGTTCCCGGCGACCTCGGCAAGCCAGCTCGCGTTGAACTGCCTTGACCCTCCTCGTCACGCGTGAGAGGGCTCAAGCGTGACCCCGTTTTTACGTCTCTGGTTGATCACGCTCGTCATCAAGGCCGCGCTCGCTGTCTGGTTGCCGTTTTCCTCCGATGAAGCCTATTACTGGGTCTGGGGGTGGCATCCCCAATTGAGTTATTACGACCATCCGCCGTTCGTGGCGTGGCTGTTCTGGCTCGGCCATAAAGTGGATTTCACGGCTCAAGCCTCGCGCCTTCCCGCAGTCTTTCTCGGGCACTGCACGCTTTTGATTTGGAACCGGCTCCTTTCACCGCACCTGAGCGATCGCGCGCGCCGTTGGTGGCTCGCGTTCGTTTCTCTCTCGCCGTTCCTCGGCATCGGCTCGTTGGTCGTCACCCCGGACTTGCCGCTCGTCTTCTTCTGGTCGCTCGGGTTGCTCGCGTTCCGTCACGCGATCGACGCCAAAACGGCGACGGCCTACGCGGCCCTCGGTGCCGCGCTCGGGCTCGGATTCTGCGCGAAATACCATATGGTCTTGTTTGTCCCGTCCGCCCTGGCGTGGATCGCCGTCTCCGGCGGGTGGCGAGAACTGCCTTATCGCCACATCCCGCTCGCCGTCGCCTCCGGACTCGTGTTCTGCGCGCCCGTTTGGTACTGGAACCTCACGCACGATTGGGTGTCGTTCCGCTTCCAGCTCGAACACGGCTTTAAAAGCGGCGCATGGCGGGCGGCATGGCCTCTGCAGTACGCCGCCGGTCAGATCGCTTTGATTTTCCCTCCGGTCCTCTGGCTCGCGACCCGACGGCGCGAACCGCGCGAACTGCGTTGGCTGCACGCGTTCGCCTGGTTGCCGCTGCTGTTTTTCCTCTACACATCCTTCAAGGCTCGGGTCGAAGCGAACTGGCCGATCATCGCCTATCCCGCGATCCTGGCCCTGGCGTTCCTCAACGACCCAGGACGCAGATGGATCCGCGCGACGATGGCCGTCTGGGCGACCGCCATCCTCCTCGTACTCTCTCATCTGATCGCGCCCTGGTTCCCGATCGACGCCAAAAACCTGAAGACATCGGAGATGTCGAAATACGACGCGCTCCTGCCGGCCTTCGACGAGTTCCAGCCGCTCTTCGCGAGCTCCTATCAAATGGCGGCGACGCTTTCCTACAAACGCAAGGAGATGGTCTACAAGCTCCACGGGATGAACCGACGCGACTTCTACGATTTTCATCCTATGTCGCGCCCCCGTTCTGGGGTATTTTACGTAGCTGTCGAGGGCGGGCACCCGCTCCCCGGCTGGCTCGCGGCCCAAAAGGCGGAGACGCGCGACGTACGCGCTGCCTCGCCCGAACTCCGCATCGTCGAGGTCCGCATCGCCGAGGAGGAACAACGTGCGCAAGATTCTGGTGATTAGCGGCGTTTTTTTCTTCCTCTTCGTGTACGGCCTGTACCTCGCTCAATACGACGTCCGCATCATACAGGACGAGCTCGATGCCCCGAATCTGGTCGATTTCTATGATTACCGCGGCTCCACCCACGTCCACACCAACGAGAATCTCGGCAGCGGATCGACCGCCACGGTGATCACGGCGGCCCAGGACGCGGGCCTGGACTTCCTGATCCTCACGGATCTCAACAACTTCGACCGGGATTTCTCCCCGGAGGGTTACCACCGCAAACTTCTCGTCGTGCGCGGCGCTTCACTGAGTTATCTCGATTCCCGCATCCTCGTCTACGACTTCGAACGCCGCCTGCAGCTCGACTCCCTGGGGCAGGCGCAGGTCCTGCTGGCCGATTTACTGTCACAGTCGGGGCGCGACGCGGATCAGGACCTTCTCGTGCTCGCGCATCCGTTCAAACCAGGCTACCGCTGGAAAGGCGCCTACCCGAGCGGACTTGACGGCATCGAAGTCATCAACCTGAAATCCATTTGGCAACGGGCGTGGCTCGAATCGAAGGTCTCGTTCCTCTGGTCGCTCCTGGTGTACCCGTTCAATTCCCAACTCGCCTTCCTGCGGATGTACGCGGAACCGCTCGAGGAGCTGCAACTCTGGGATCAATTGAACAAACAGAGGAAAACGATCGGGCTCGCGGGCAGCGAAGCGACCGCGCGCACCGGGTCGATCGGCACGTTCAAGATGAAATTCCCATCGTACGCGGTGTCGTTCAGCCTGGTCACGAACCACGTCCTGCTGCGCTCGGAACTCACCGGCGAGCCTTCGAGCGATCGGCGCAAGCTGTTCGAGGCGTTGAACTCCGGCCAGTTCTATATGAGCCTCGACATCCTGGGGAATCCGAAAGGGTTCACGGCTTATATAGAAGACGGCGACAAGACCTGGCCCATCGGCTCGAAGCTCAAACGCAAGGCCGGGCAAAAACTCAAAGTCCGCCTGCCTCGGACGCCGCGCGCGCCGTTCGAGACCACCCTCATCCGAGACGGCGAGCTCATCGCTTCATCGAACTCGACCGAAAACGAATTCGAGATCCGTGAAGCCGGGGTCCATCGCGTGATCGTGCGCGTGATCCCGACGCTTCCATTGCCCGACGGCAAGCGCTGGATCACATGGATCTACGCCAACCCCTTCTTCATCGAGTAGAAAGCAGCGCATGGATCGGCAACCCCGCCTCCTGCAGGTCTGTCTGTCGCGCTCCTGGGGCGGACTGGAAATGGTCGCTTTCGAACTCGCGCGCGACATGGATTCGCGAGGGATCGACATCGTCACCGCCTGCCCCGCCGACTCGCGCCTGGGCGAACGCCTGCGCGAAGTCGGCCTCCCCGTCATCGACATCGACGCGCGCAAGTATTTCGACCCCGGGGCCGTCGTGAAGCTCCGGCGCGCGTTGCGCGAGCGGGGCATCACCAACGTGGTCCTGCAGCAGCTCCGTGACATCTGGCATATGCGTCCCGCGCTCATGGGTTTCAACGACGTGCGGCTGAGCGGATTCGCGCACATTTTCCTCTCGGTGCGCAAAAGAAGCGCGGGTCACGCGTTCCTTTACCACCGGCTCGACGATCTGATCTGCTTGACGGAGATTCAGCGGCGCAACTTCGCCGAACATCTCCCGGTCCCGCTCGAAAAAATTCAAGTCGTCCCGAACTCGGTCGACATGCAGCGATTCTCACCCGACAAACGCAGCGACGCGACCCGCGCTTCGCTCGGAGCGAAAGCGGCGAACGAAGTCTTGATAGGCGTCCTCGGCCGGCTGGATCAGGCCAAAGGCCAATTGGAAACCGTGGAGGCGGCAAAACGGCTGGCCGGCGCCGGCCTGCCGTTCCGGATAGCGCTCGTGGGCGAGGAGACCTTGAATCTAAAAGGGACAAAAGCGTTGCTCGAAGAGAAAATCCATCAGCTCGACGTCGGGCCATGGGTCAACCTCACCGGTTACCGCTCCGATATCCCGGAGATCGTCGCGAGCCTGGATATTCTCGCCATGCCGTCATGGGCGGAGACGTTCGGCCGCGTGCTCCTGGAGGCGATGGCTTCGAAAACCGTGGTGGTCGCGACGCGCGCTGGCGGCGTGCCCGATATCGTCTCGGACGGAGTCGACGGGCTTCTGGTCGAGCCGCGAGACGGTCGGTCGCTGGCCGAGGCGCTCATCAATCTGGTGCGGAATCCCGGTTTGCGGGCGCGTTTGAGTGAGGCGGGTTACCGGAAAGCGCGCGAATCCTACGACCTCCACCGCGTGCGCTCGCAGCGCGACGCAATATTACTCGCTCAACGGCGCAGGTAAAAACGCAGGTTCGAACCGATCCGCAACGTCTTGTGCATGAGCCTTTGCACCGGACCGGTCTTGAACGTTTTGCGGGAATACGTGGTGAGACCGATGATTTTCCATCCCTTCGAGCGCAAAAACGGCGCGAAGCTGCGCTCGCACGGCTCGAACAGGTGATCGGGCGTGCGCCAACCCTGCCAGCGATCCTTACGCAGGCCCACACGCTTGAGCGCGCGCTTGAACCGGCGATCGAGGCTCTGCATATTGGGTACCTCGAGACAGAGCGTGCCACCAGGCGCGAGGAGCTTCGCGAAACGATCGACCCAATCGGCCGGGTTCGGCACGTGTTCGATCGTATGGCTGCAGTAGATGAAATCGTACAGCCCGCCGTCGATGCCCTGCATCAGATCCATCTCGAGCCAATTGCCGCATACCGCATTCACGCCGAACGTTTCGCGCCCGAGCCTGGTCATCGTGGGTGAGATATCGACGCCGGTCGCCTGCCAACCATGCTCGCCGGCGACTTTGAGGAAGAAGCCGAGGTGGCAGCCGATTTCGAGTAACCGGCCTTTTCTGCCTGTGACCGACGCCATTTCGGCGAGAAGTCTCGCGTACCAGTCGTATTGGCGGCGGCCCTCGTCGGTGAGCCGGCCGTCCCGCCAGAGCTTCTCAACCGTGGATTCGTAAACACCATACGCGGTCTCGACAAATTCCTTGTCATAACGAGGCCGGGGGTTGAGGTAAGCCAAGCCACAGTCGTCGCAACGCACGTAGCGATAGCGGCTCTGTGGGCCGAATTTTTCGAGCAACCGGTTACGACGGCTGCCGCAAAACATGCAGGCGACGTCTTCCCAAGCCCTTGGCACATATTCCTGATTAGCTTCGGTCAGAGTGGTCGCCAAAACAGGCTTTCCGGTTGAATCGTTCGAGTTTTCGCATAGCTAAGGTCTCGCCAATCTAACTAACAAACGCGGGCCACATTTGTCAAAAAAGCAGAGACCTTCGTGCTTCAGTCTTCGGGCGCCCAGAAGCGCAAGCCCGGCACGGCCTGCAGCTGACAAGCCAGGCGCTCGTTCCCTTGAAAGCCCCTGTTTTCAGCCATCTCGAGCTCCAGCCCCTCTTTCTCCGGGAGCGGCACCGGGGCGCTCTCCACGACAATCCGGCAGGTCCCGCAGCTTCCCATTCCGCCGCATGAATGGGCCAAACCCAAACGATGGGCCTCGGCGACCTCCAGCACGGTTTCGCCGGCCACGAATTCGAGCTCGCGACCCTCGGGCAAAAACACGATGGACGGCTTGCGTTGAGAAGACATTCGTACGCTTTCCTTCAAACCGAGGGATCGGTTGAATTATAACAGGTTCTTTTGTATCGGTAAGGTATGCGCTTCATCGCTTTCGACTTGGAAACCACTGGTACGGTACCCGGCGTCGATCACATCGTCGAGATCGGAGCGATCCGCTTCGTGAACGGGTTACCGGACGCGATTTTCGCGACTCTGATCAACCCCGGCGTCCCGATGCCCGAGGCGGCCTCAGCCGTCAACGGTATCACCGACGCGATGCTCGTGGGCAAACCCAAGGTGACCGAAGTCCTTGAGCCGTTCGTCGACTTCTGCGGCGACGACATCATGGTCGCGCACAACGCCCCTTTCGACACGCAATTCCTGATCGCCGATTTCAAGCGTCAGGAAATCGCCTGCCCGCGCGGCGTGGTCCTCGACTCGTGCTCGATGGCGAGGAAAGTGCTGCCGGGCCTGGCCAACTACAAACTCGGCACGCTCGTCCAGCACCTAGGGATCGAATCCGACGGCTTCCATCGCGCCGAAGCCGACGCGAACTACTGCGGCCAGCTATTCATCAAAATGATCAACAGGATCTCGGCCGGCGGGGTGATGCCCCCGATCCCGAACCTGGTGGCCCTCACCGGAAAACCGGAACTCCGCTTCCCAACGATCGAGAAAAAACCAAAGCAACTCGGCTTCCTCGATCTATAAGCGGGCGCGGTTGGCGATTGGGTAACGGCGCCCCAAGCCGAAAGCTTTGGCCGAAACCTTGAGTATCGGCGGCGCTTGCCACCGTTTGAATTCGTTCCTCGAAATCGCGCCCATCAACCAGCGTTCCATTCCCGTGCGGGCCGGCCGGCCTCGCTCGATGAGCCGGCGGACGGCGGCGTCGAGCTCCTCGTACGGCGGCAAAGAGTCCTGGTCCGTCTGATTCGGCCGCAACTCCGCCGACGGCGGGCGCGTGAGGATCGCCTCCGGGATGATTCGGCGATCGCGGTTGCAGAGCCGCGCCAAATCGTACACCTCGCCTTTGACGAGGTCGCCGATGGGAGCCAGGCCGCCGCACATGTCGCCGTAGAGAGTGGCGTATCCGGTCGCGTATTCGCTCTTGTTTCCAGTCGTGAGCAGCAGACTGTTCTCCTTGTTGGCGATCGCCATCATGAACAAACCGCGCAGACGCGACTGCATGTTCTCGTTCACCACCCCGAACTCAAACGCGCCGATCGATCCTTGCAGAGCCGCCAACGCCGTCTCGTAAGCGGAGGTGATCGGAACGTCGATCACACGGATGCCGAGGTTCCGGCCCAGTTCCTCCGCGAGCGTTTTGCTCGCCGCCGCGTTGAACGGGCCAGGCATAGTGAAGCCCGAAACGTTCGCGGCCCCCAGCGCGTCTACGGCGAGGCACGCGACCACCGCCGAATCGATGCCGCCGCTCAATCCCAGGTGCGCGCGCTCCAAACCCGTTTTCCGAGCGAAATCGCGGATGCCGAGCACCAAAGCTTCGCGTACGAGACCCGTTTCAGAGCACGTCCGTCCCTTCACGGGGCCGCGCGGCCCCGCGGTGTCGAAAACAACCAGGTCTTCAGCGAATCGCGCCGCCTCGCACAGGATCCGGCCTTTCGGGTCCGCGACGAAACTGCCGCCGTCGAAAACGAGCTCGTCCTGGCCGCCGACCGCGTTCACGTACACGACCGGAACGCCGAAATGCTTCGCCGTCGCCCGGACGATTTCGCGGCGCAGTCCCGCTTTTCTCCGCATGAAGGGCGATGCGCTCATGTTGAGCACGAGATCGCAGGAGCCTCTCCTGAGGCCCTTCAGCGGGTTCACAACGTAGGGAGAAGGGCGCTTCGGAAGATCCCAGCCCCAAATATCTTCACAGACGGTCATCTGGATCCGCAGGCCCTTGAATTTGAAAAGACCGTCCTTGACGCGTCCGCGTTCCACGAAGCGGGCCTCATCGAATACGTCGTAGGCCGGCAGCAGCTCCTTGAAAAAGAACTTCGGCTTCTCGCCCGCCCGCAAAAGCACGGCGCTGTTACGGTACGGTTTCCCGGTCTTCTTGTCGCTACGGACGATCGCGCCGACGAGAAGCGCGATGCCGGTGGGCATGCCTTTGTGGAGCTTCTTGAGCTCGGTCAGTTGCGCGCCGATCGCGGCCGACCGCTCCAACAGATCGAGAGGGGGATAGCCGAAAAGGGAGAGTTCCGGGAAAAGCGCGAGATCAGCCCCCGCCGCGGCGGCCCGTCGCGCGGCGGCCAGGATTCGCTCACGGTTGCCTGAAAAATCCCCGACCGTTGAATTGATCTGCGCTAACGCCACACGCATGGAAGCGACATTACTCCGAAATCTCACGCGACGACAAGTCACTGACCGGGGCGGTCGGACGGCGGAAACGCCCGCGCTCGCCGACCGGGGTCCGTTTGGTGTAGCCATCGTTGTAATCGTGCCAGAACTCGATCGTGCGTTCGGGGAACTTCCAACAGAAGTACCCGTCGCCAGCGTCGAAATCGGCGAGCCACAAACCCTTGGGGAGGGCTCCGAGCTTCTGCACTTTGTTCTGCCAATCCTGTATGAGCTCGCTGATCTGCGATTCAAGCGCCTCGACCAGACTCTCGTTCTGGCCGTTCACGGCTTCCAAACGCTCGATGAGTCCTTCGACCTTGCGACTGTAGGCGCGGGTGATTCGGAAAACGATCGGGAGCACGGCGCGAGCCTCGTCCAAGGAAAAAACATTGCGCCGATTGATGCCAATCACAGGACTCAAAATCTCCCCCGAGATTTCGCCATTTGTTGCGAGCGCCGGAAAATGACACGTTCATGGGAGATTTTGAATCGCTTTTTTCACGGGATGGAGATCGCTGAAGACTTTATATCTAACGCACGAAGACGGGGCCCTCGCTCCTCGCGACCGCCAGACCGGGATGCGGCGCCACCGTCACTTCTCCCCGCTTTTGACGATCTGTAAAGCTTGCCCGCCGATCAGGAGGACGAGGCTGACGACGATCGCGATGATCAGGAGCCAACGCAGCAGCTTGCCGAAGCCGAACTCCTCTTCCCGGTCCTCGCGTTCTTTTGCGATCGCGCGTTTCGCCTCGTACGTCATGACTTTTGGGCGGAGAGCGGCGCCCTCGCTCTCCGGAGAGACCCTGGTCGTGATCGGCTTTTCCTTTCCCCCTTGTTCGAGCTCGCGTTCCGCGAAGAACCTGCGATCCAAGGACATGCGGCCGACCCGCCCGCTCTCCGGGTTCAGCGTCGCGACTGGCCGCGGCCGACCCTTGGAGACTTCGAGGGATTTCGGGCCCTCGGACGACTCCTCCGCCACCTCTCCGACCGGAGTTTGCGGCGGCCGGCCCCGCCGATTGACGAGACTTGCAGCCGTCCCGGGCCGAGAACCATATCCGCCGCTGTCGGCTCCGCTGCCACCGCCGCTCCCGTCAGGGGAATCCGAGCCCGATCCACCGCTTCTCCCGCCCTTCCCGTCCCCGGCGACATCACCGCGGCGGGCGCCGGGGCCGCCGTTTCCGCCGCCACCGGCGCCAAGCGGACCTGGTGACCCGCTATTGGCGTCGAAAGGCTGGAAGAACTGGTCGCAAACCGCGTTTCCGGCCTGCGCGCCGAGCGTTGGCATTTCGCCCGTTTCCAGAAGGCAGGCGACGTAGTTGCCGAAAAAATTCATGACGTAATTCCTGAAGGCGGAGTTGAACTGATAAGCGACGCCCAAGAGGATGCCGATCACGACGACGAGTACGAGGATATACTCAATGATCGCCTGCCCGCTCTGGCTATGGATCGTCCGGCGCTTCATCCCTGCGTCCGCCTTTGGCTTCAGACACTTTCGATTCGAGCCGATACGAACTCCATTGGATCGGCTACTTACCTAAACGGCGGAATCGGCCTTGAAATGAAGTACGGCTCGGGAAACTTCATGATAATCGCAGCTTTGGCCCTGAGCGCGGGTTCCGCGAGCTCTCAGGTTCCGGACGTTCCGTCGGCGCTCCCGATGACGGATCCCCCCGTGACGGACCAGCCGTCCGGCCAGATTTCTGCCCCGTCCCCCGTCAACATGATCACGATCAAACCAGGCGCGGCCCCGAGCCCGGGCGCGGCTTCGGCGACGCCGGCGCCCGGCGGAACGCCGGCCCCGACCGCCGTCGAGGTCATGACCTGGAGCACGAAAGCCCTCGCCGACGAAGTCGCCCTGAGCGCTCGCAATCCGGAAACGAAACCAAAGCGGAAAAAAGGCGCGGCCCTCCCCGAGTCCAAAATCGCGGAACTCCGGACGAGGATCGCACGGGACGAAAAAGACATCAAAACCCGCCTCAAACTGGCCGAACACTACGAAGCCGAGCAACAGCCGGGCAAGATGGTGGAACTCCTGAGGCCGGTCGCCGCCGATCTGTCGCGCAAGGGCTTATTGCTCCTGGCCCGCGCTTATCAACTGCAAAAGGACTACAAAGAAGAAATCCGCGTGCTCGAGATCCTGCGGGCGCGAAAGGAAAAGGATTACCACGTCCAATACTCGCTTGGCGTGGCGTACTCGAATTTCGGCGACCGCGCGAGCGCCATCGACCGCCTGGAGGAATCGCGCAGACTCAATGGCCGGTACTACCCGGCGTACGAAGCCCTGCTGCGCGAAACGAAGCGCGACAGCCGTTGGAACGATGCGCTGTCGATCGCGCAGGACACGGTCGGTAAATTCGGCGGGAAAGCGAAATACATGGGCGAACTCTGCCTCCTCTACGCCTTCAACGGGTACCTCGAAAAAGCCGATGAAGTCTGTCGAACGGCGCTTTCGAAGGACCCCAGAAATCCGCGCACCCACGTCGTGCTCGCTCTGGTCGTGAAAGACAAAGACGGGCTCGACGCGAGCGAAAGGATCCTCAAGAAAGCAGCCCATCAATTCCCGTCGTCCGAACTCGCTCAATGGGCCGCGGCCGAGCTCTACTGGGAAAAGAAAAACCAGTTCGCGGCGCTCAAGCATTACCGGGCCGCGGTCAAGGCCGAACCGGATTCGGCCCGTTCGCAGATCGGTCTCGCCCGCGCCGCATTCGAGGAAAAGCGGTATGAAGAGGCCCTGCGCGCCTTCGTGCGGGCGTGCGTCCTCAACCGCGTCTACGTACAGGATTTGCGCAAGTCGGCCAGCGCTCTCCGCCGCGCGGCCAACTCCGAGTGGTCATCGAAGTACGACGGCGCCATCGGCAAATGCGGCATCCTCTGACGACCAAGAGGGGGGGCCAAAGGAAATTCAAACCTCGCCGTCAAGATTGAAGAACGCGCGGAACGAGGCCGGCGCGCCGTCGATGACTTCGACGCGTCCGGCGCGCACGGCCTGCTTGAGCCGGGTGCGCGCGTCTTCCGCAGCCGAGGCCGTGATCGCCGCAGGGCCGGTGAAGAAACCGACTCCCCCTCCGAAAGCGCCGCGACCGCCCTTGAGCTCGATGACCTCCAGACCGTTCTGGAGGAGCGCCTGGGAGACGACCAACAGCCCCGAAGTCGAATCCGCATCGACGACGAGCAGGCTCTCCCCCACGCTCCGTTGCGACAGGGAGAACAACGCCGGCAAGAGCCGCTCGTCCGGATCTTCGATCAGATCGAGATCTTCCAGCAGGTCCGCAGCGAACGTCTCGCAGAGACGGCGAACGTCGGCCTGCGCCGCTCTCAGGGCGCTCGTCGGCCCCTGGATCAAGATCAGGAACCGGTCCGCGCGCACCGGGGCGGCCTCGACGATCGTCGCGCCGGGATGGCGGGACGCCGCCGCCAAAGCCTGGTAACCGAGTGCGACCGAGCCGATTTCGAAGACCGCGAGCGCTGGACCGTCTGAAGGCATCCTGTTCCCCTTCGGTTTTCCTCTTCGTCGCCCGCCGCCTCGGGTCCTGTCAAGCGGCGCGACACCGTCCCGAATCGAAACACGGAAGCGTCGACTCGGGCGACAGGACGTTTTTTTCACGAGCCGGTTTCCCTCCGTGTTATTCTGTGGATACGCCCGTTCCCTCCCCGCCGACGTCGCCTGTGCCCGGACCTGAATCCAGCTCACGTTCGCTCTGAAATCCAAAGTCAACTCGAACGCTTAGGCTCAATTCAGAGCGCCGTTCGGCCGATACTCTGGTGAAGGGAGAAATGCATGAAGAACCTGAAAAACACCGTGAAGTCGCTTTGGAAAGACGAGTCCGCCCAGGGTATGACCGAATACATCCTGCTCGTCGTTGTCGTGCTCGCGATCGCGATGATCTTCAAAGAACGCATCAAAGAATTCGTCAGCTCGAAGCTCGGCGAGATCGGCTCCGACATGGGCAATTTCAAAAGTCAGTGAGCCTCGCCTTGTTGAACGGACGCTGAAACGTTTCGATCCAGTCTGGAGATCACGTGACCACGGAAGCGGTTTTACTTTTGGGTCTTTTCGCGTTCCTGCTTCTCGGGGCTTTCCTTGGGGACAGCGGGCCGCGCAACGTTTTCAACAGTTCGGGGCCGCGACTGGGAGCGCGGCTCGAGCGGCACATCTCCACGGGCCAAGGGTTCTTGACCAAGGGCGCGCGCGCGCCGGCATGGACGAAGCCCGACGCCAACGAACCAGCGGGGACGTTTTGACCATGAACGCGGACGCAACGCTCATTTCAGCCCCGACCCTCATCGCCGCTGGCGTCCTGTTCGCCGGCGTGATCGACGATCTGCGTTCGCGGAAATTCCACAACTGGCTTTTCCTCGTCTGCGCGGCGGTGGCGCTCGCGGGAGCGCTTGCGGCCCACGGACCTTACGGATTCATTCACGGCGCGCTCGGCTTTTTCGCGGGCGTCGCGGCGCTGCTGCCATTCGTGCTCATCCGGGCCGTCGGCGCCGGCGACATGAAACTGATCGGAGCCTTCGGGATCATCGCCGGCTGGAACGTCACGCTCCACACCGCCCTGTACGCGCTCGCCTGGGGAGCGGTGTTCGGCGGCGCGCGCGCTCTGGTCAGAGGCCAAGCCACCGCTCTCGCCAGCAACATGGCGCAGATCGCCCTGTCCCGGAAAAGCGAGGGCCTTGACCTTCAGCAATTCCCCTACGCGATCGCGATCCTGTTCGGCTGGCTTTCGTACCTCACGATCGGGGGATCGTGATGGCGACGTCCAGGGGGCTTCAACCGCAGGCGGGGCAAATCACGATCGAAGCGGTGCTTCTGCTTTCGGTCTTCGTGATCGTCGCGAGCCTCGTGGCACAATACAGCCGCGAGGCCGGGATGCTGAAAGCCTTCGTTTCCGGCCCTTGGGTGCATCTTCAGGGCATGATCGAAAACGGCGTCTGGGAGCCGTCCGTTCCTGGCCGATCGAAGCATCCCAACAAATCCACGCGGCAGCAGACGGTCCGCGGCGACGGAGTCGAGCAATGAGTCGGGCCGCGGGAAAGAATGTTCGTCGCATGGCGACCCTGCGGGGCGAACGGGGCGCGCTCACCCTGGACTTCCTGTTCGCGTTCACGCTCGTCTTCGGGATGACGCTGATCCTCTTCGGCTTCTGCCTGTCGCTCTCGATCGTCGAAGTCACCCAGTACATCACTTTCTCGACGGCTCGGAACTATTACGCCGGCCATGTTTCCCGTCAGATGCAGACCGACGCGGCTACCCGGAAATTCGAGCACCTCACCAAGAGGACGGAGCCGTTCGCCACCCTGTACGCCAACGGCTGGTACCAGCTCGGCCCGCTCGAAGTCGGTCCCCAGGCCGAGCGGCAAACGCTCGCCGAATACACCCATCCCGGAGACCGTTCCGACCGGAACACGTTCGTCGGCGCCCGCGTCGCCTTGAACGCGAAAGTGCTCGAAATGAGGATCCCCTTCTTCGGGGACACCTACGACGATGAAGACGGTTTCGTCGCCCAGGTTTCGACCTTCCTTGGCAGGTCTCCGACGGAACAGGAAACGAGGGCGGTGAACGCGGAACGGTTCACGGCGATCCGCCAACTGAACGCGATCTACCAACAGGCGCCGGAAGGGGGCTACGCCCTCATCTGCGACAACGGGTGCTGAGATGAGGGACAAGAAGGGGAAAACGGACGGACGAGCCGGGGAAAGCGGCATGGCGACGCTCGAAGCGCTGCCGTTGCTGATCGTCTTCATGGTGCTGTTCGCGTACGCTCTCGGCTCTTTCGGGGTGATTCACAGCGGGATCCTGAACTCGATCGCGGCGCGCAACTACGCTTTCGAAATCTTCCGTCACCGCACGAACCTGGCGTACCTGCGCTCGAACACGCCGAACGCGATGTACTACACGGATATTCACAACCGCGTGCACGCGATCACGTCCGAGCACGTGAGCGAAGACGATCGCTTCTTCGCGACCGAGCGCCGGATCGCCATGGGGCTGAACACGAGCGTTCTCAACCGCGACACCCCGGACGTGCACAACAACCAGATTTACGGGATCCAGGACGGGACGAGGAACAGTACGATCGAAGCCAACCCGGCTTGGATCATGACCCAGTACGGGATCTGTCTCGACGCCGACTGCGGCGGCGAAAACTGAGGAAAGGGCGAAGGAACCGACCATGAACCCCAACGAGACCCGCACATTATGGATCAGCGTCTTCGCGGCCCTGTTCGCGATTTTCCTGCTGTACAGCTGGTCGCAGGAGCAAAAGGCCTCGATCGCCAAGCAGTTCGGCACGAGCAAGCGCGTCGTCGTCGCCGCCAAGGACATCACCGAACTCGAAACCATCGACGAATCCAAACTCGAAATCGTCGAGCGCCCCGTCGACTTCATCGAACCGGAAGCGATCAACGACATCGAGATCGCGGTCGGCCAAGTCGCCGCCGCTCCGATAAAAAAGGGGGAGCAGGTCCTGCAAACCAAACTCCTCCTCCCCGGCCCCGAAACCGGCCTCTCGATGGAAGTCACTCCAGGCAAGCGCGCGATCACGATCCCGATCGACGACATGCGCGGCGTCTCGCGCCTTCTCCGGCCAGGCGACCGCATCGATCTCGTCGCCGCGCTCGATTCCGGGCGGGGCCAGGACCAGAAACGCGAAGTGCGCACGATCCTCCAGGACGTCGTGATCCTCGCCACCGGGCTCAAAATCGCCAACAAGATCCCGCGACGCCTGGAGCTCGACCCAAACGGGAAAACGGTCACTCAAATCAACCTGAGTGCGGACACGACGTTCACGAACATAACGATCGAATCGAAGCCCGAAGAGGCTCAACAGCTCGTGTACATCCTCTCGACCTCGCCAGGCAGCTTGTTCGCGGTCCTCCGGCATCCCAACGACCGTTACATCTCCCCGCCGAAAACCACCACGGTCGAGGACATCCTCCAAAGACCCTCGATACCCCGTTTGCCCGCCGCGGCGCCGGTCGCCCCGCCGCCGGCGCCGGAACCCCCGCCCGCGCGCTCGTTGCCGCAGAAACGGGGGCCTCGCTTCTAACAGGTCAGCCAGGATCGCAAAGCCGATAGGGAAAAAATGAAAACGTTAAGACCGGTTCAAAAATCATCGCTCCCGCTGCTGCTGGCGCTGACCCTCGCGCTCTCCGGGCACGTCGCGCCGCCCGTCGCCAGCGCGCAGACGCAGGTCGCCCCGGAGGGCGAAGAGCTTTCGATGGATCCGAACGCCAAAACCGATTCGGCGAAACAGAAGTTCATCACGCTCTACATCGGCATCGAACACCAGGAGAGACTCCCGTTCTGGCCCGACGGGGGGGAGCCGCGCGGCGATTACAAGCGCGTCGCTGAAATCCGGCCCGATCGCACCAACGGCGTCATCGTCTTCACGCCCAAGAAGGAAGGCATCGCGACCCTCACCATCCACGGCAAGGGCGGGCAGAAGATCTATGAGTTCCGCATCGACGTCAAGAAGAGCAACCTGACCAAAGTGGCGCGCGAGATGCGCGAGCTGCTCGGCGATGTCGAAGGGATCGCGATCAAGATCATCAACAACCGCGTCGTCGTCGACGGCCAGGTGCTCCTGCCGCGCGACTTCAACCGCATCCATTCGGTGGTCAAACAGTATGAAGGCCAAGCGGCGACGATCGTGACCTTGAGCCCGAACGCACAACGCAAGATCGCTCAAATGATCGAGAACGACATCCGCAACCCCGAGATCACCGTCCGTGCCCTCAACGACAAGTTCATCCTCGAGGGCATGGCGAACACCCAGTCCGAGAAGGATCGCGCCTTCACGATCGCGCAGATGTACGTGCCGGACATCATCGTCGAAGAGGCCGCGCGCGACGGGCTGGTGCAGAAACTCCGCCGCGAATTCGTCATCAACCTCATAGACGTGAAGCCCGCCCCCCCCGCCGAGCCCGGGAAGATCATCCAATTGGTGATCCACTTCGTGGAGCTCAAAAAGGACTATCAGAAGAATTTCAGCTTCCAGTGGATGCCTTCCCTGAGCGACGATTCCGGCGTCACGTTCGGCAACCAGAGCAACAACTCGAACTCCGGCATCGTCACCTCGATCACGGGCACGGTGAGCAACCTGCTCCCGAAGCTCAACTGGGCCAAGAAGCACGGCCACGCGCGAGTCCTGCAGAGTTCGACCCTCCTGATCCAGGACGGCAAGGAGGGAACGCTCTCCTCCCAGACCAAGATCCCGTACCCGATCATCAACCAGCAGGGGCAGGCCGGCGTGCAATTCGCCGACGTGGGTTTGATCACCAACATCAAACCGCGCCTTTTCGGGCAGCGTTCCGACAGTGTTGAGCTCGTGATGGATTTCGGCGTCGGCAACTACCTCGGCGCCGACAAGGGGAACCCGATCATCGCCAACAACAAGCTGCAGACCCAGATCATCGTCCGCAGCGGCCAGAGCGCGGCGGTCGGCGGCCTGATCACGAACTCGTCCGGAACCGACTACAACAAGCTCCCCTCCAACACGCCCAGCAGCCCGTTGATCTCGCTCTACGCTTCGAAAAACTTCCAACGCGACCAGAGCCAATTCGTCGTCTTCGTCACGCCCATCATCAAATCCTCAGCAAGCGCTGGGTCCGAGAAAGTAAAGAAAAAATTCCGCCTCCGAGACTGAAAGGTGACACGCACCTTTCAAGACCGAGGTCCTCTCCCCGTCCATTGCTGGAGTGCCGATAACCCATTGAAGGGGCTGGGAATCCCAGCAGCCCCCGAAGGGGTTTCAACGAGCATGGCGGTCCATCCGAACTCACACATCATCGGTGTCACGGGCGGCAAGGGCGGTGTCGGCAAAAGCGTGTTCGCGGCCAACCTCGCGCTCGCACTCATGACCGAGATGCGCGTGCCCGTGCTCCTTGTCGACCTCGATGCGCAGAGCTGCGGTGACCAGAATTTCATCATGGGTCTGCGCGAAGTGAAAACGGTCTCCGATCTCACCGCGTTCACCGGCGCGATCACGCCCTCGAGCGCGGGCCAAGCCGTGAGCGTGCACCCGAGCGGCCTCGGTTTCGTGGCCGCCGTGCGCGGCCGCGACGAGACCATGAACGCTCCCGCCGACGTCATCGCGAAACAACTCGAAGCGCTGAGCAACGTCTACAAGTTCATACTCGTCGACCTCGGCACGCAGATGGGCCCTGCGCAGATGTCCGTGATCGAACGCGCCACGGCTTTGCTCGTCGTCACCTTGCCGGAAGTCATTGCGGTCAACCAAACGCTGCGCCTGCTGACCGAACTCATGGCCGCAAGCCTCCCAGGCGACATGCTGCAGATCGTGGTGAACAAGACGAACCCCAGTACGCTCGCGCCGGCGGCGATCGGGCAGACCTTGCGCCGCAACATCATCGGCGCGATCCCTCAGGACGACGTCACCGTGACGGGATCCATCCAGCGTTCGACCCCTTTTATCCTCACTCAGCCGAAAACTCCGGTATCGGCCGCGTACTACGAGACCGCGCGCAAACTCACGGGCGGGATCCTGCAACAGCTCAAGGCGTTGGCCCGGCCCAATGAGCTCAAATTCAAACGCGAATCCCCGGCGCCGCAGGAACAAAACGGCTCGCGCTTCAAAGGCGCCAACAAAAACATCGACGCGCGGACCGCTCTCAAACTCACGGTCCACGCCGAGCTGATCAAGGCGATGGATCTCAAGAAGAACATGACCGACACGCAGGGCGACCCCGACAAGGAGCGCGAACTGCGCAAAAAGACGCACGCCGTGATCTCCTCGATCGTCGACAAGGAAGCCTCCGGCGCGGGCCGCGACGAGCGCGCGCAGATCATCAAGGAAGTCCTGGACGAAGCCCTGGGGCTCGGCGCGCTCGAGGACCTCCTCTCCGACGACGCCGTCACCGAGATCATGGTGAACGGCCACAACAAGATCTACATCGAGAAAAAAGGCATCGTGCAACTGAGCCCCGTGACGTTCACCAGCAATTTCCACTTGCGCAAAGTCATCGAGCGCATCGTGACTCCCCTGGGCCGCCAGATCAACGAAAGCGTCCCCTACGTCGACGCCCGTCTCAAGGACGGCAGTCGCGTGAACGCGGTCATAGAGCCGCTCGCGATCGACGGTCCGGCGGTCACCATCCGGAAGTTCCGCAAAACGCCGGTCAACCCCGAAACGTACTACAGGGACTGGGGCGCTTGCACGGCGAACATGATGGAGTTCCTGAGGCTCGCCGTCATGAACAAGATGAACGTGATCATCTCCGGCGGCACCGGGTCCGGCAAAACGACCCTGCTCAACACGCTTTCCGGCTTCATACCGGCCAACGAACGCCTCGTCACCATCGAGGACGCCGCCGAACTCCAGCTCAAGCAGGACCATGTCGTGCGCCTGGAGACGCGACCGGCGAACATGGAGGGCACGGGAGCGGTCACGATCCGCGATCTCGTGAGGAACGCCCTGCGCATGCGTCCCGACCGCATCATCGTCGGCGAATGCCGCGACGGCGCGGCGCTCGACATGCTCCAGGCCATGCGCACCGGACACGACGGATCGATGACGACCATCCACGCCAACAACCCGAAGGAAGCCATCGGCCGTCTCGAAACCCTGTGTATGATGGCCGGCATGGATCTGCCCCAGCGCGCGATCCGCGAGCAGATCGCGGGCTCGGTGAACCTGATCGTGCAGATTTCGCGTCTCTCGGACGGGTCGCGCAAAATCATCAGCGTCACCGAGGTGCAAGGCATGCAAGGGGACGTCGTGACCCTGCAGGAGGTCTTCGCCTTCAAGGAAAAGGATTTCGACAAGAACCGCAGGATCGTCGGCCAATTCCAAGCGACGGGCCTCATCCCGAAATTCGTCGAGAACATGCAACGCCGCGGGATCAAGATCCCGGGCGGATTGTTTTCGAACGAGGCGAACGCGCAGGCTCCGACGCCCGCTCCTTCCGCGGCCGCTGTCAAATCGACGCCGGAACTGAAAAGAGTCCCGGGAGGTGACAAAAAATGAGCGCATTGCTGGCGAGCCCATGGGTCGTGGTCCCGATAGTCGCCGCCCTGGTCTTCATCATCGTCTACTTGAATGTGAACCGAACGATCGAGTTCCTCAAACGGCGCAGCCTCGGTCAGCGCGAAGAAGTCATCCGCCTCCTCGAGTTGATGTTCGTCGACGTCGAGGAATCCCGAGTGACCCAAATCATGCTGCTGATCAGCTTCGGGTTCGGCGGCCTGATATTCATCGCGCTCTGGCCCAACATACTGCCTGGCGCCGTCTTGGGCGCGGCCGTCACGGTCATCGGCTGGTCAATCCCGAAGAACGTCGTCCATTCCCTGTGGAGCAGGCGTTGCGACCGCTTCGTCGAGCAGATGGTCGACGGGATGACGATCATGGCCAACGGCGTGAAAGCCGGCCTGAGCGTGCAGCAGTCAATGGAGCGCGTGGTGGAGAACATGCCGAACCCCATGAGTCAAGAGTTCGGCCTCGTGCTCTCGCAGATGCGCCTCGGCCGCAGCCTCGAGGAAGCCCTCAACGACCTGGGCATGCGGATACCCAAACCCGACGTGCAGATGTTCGTCACGGCCGTGAACATCCTTCAGGAAACCGGCGGCAACCTCGCCGAGACTTTTCAGACCATCGTCTATACCGTGCGCGAGCGGCAGAAGGTCGAGAAGAAAATCGAGGCGCTCACCGCGCAAGGCATGATGCAAGGGATAATCATCACCTTGGTCCCGTTCTTCCTGTTGGTCGTGTTCCTCGTCATAGACCCGGCTTACGTCATGCCGATGTTCACGACCGTCGTGGGCGTGATCGCCCTTTTGATCATGCTCACTCTTCAAGTGATCGGTGGCGTAATGATCAGGAAGATTGTTAAAATCAACGTATGAGACTCGAAGTAAGGAGCTGGGAATGAAACTGATCGCGCCGTTTCTCGCGCCGCTCGTGGCGATGCTCGTGCCACTCAAGGCCGAAGCCATCGTCGACATGAAAAACGCGAATTACGCGGATTCCTGGCTGGATCTCACCGTGCCTGGCACCGGATTCGACCTCAAGGTGCAGCGCTACTACAACAGCCGTTCCAACTTCAACGGCATGTTCGGCTTCGGATGGTGCTCGGATTTCGAAACCGCTCTCACAAAAACGCCCGAAGGAAATCTGAAGTACCAGGAGTGCGGCGCGGGACAGGAGCTCGTGTACACGAAAGGAAAAGGTGACGCCAAGGAAGTCGAAGCAACGATCGGCAGGATCATCGAATACGTCAAACGCACGAACCGAACGGCCACGCCCGCCTACATCGACCGCCTGAAGAGCCAACTCGCCAACAGCCCCGACACCCGCGTGCGCTGGGCGAAACAGGCGGGCTTGCAATCCCCGGACATCAAAAAGGGAACGGTGTATTCGGCCGATTCGCTCGAAATCGAACGCATCGTATGGGACGGCGCTCATTACATCCGCACGGTCGCCGACGGCACGACGCAAAAGTTCAGCTCCGAGGGACGCATGGCCGTCATCGCCGATAAAAACGGGAATTTCATCAAGCTCGAATGGAAAGGGGATCTGCTCAAGGAAGTCGTCGACAACAACGGCCGCAAGCTGAGTTTCACACACGAGAACAAACGCGTCCGCTCGGTTCTTGGGCCGACGGGCCTCAAATCCGACTTCAAGTACGACGGCGAGGATCTCGTTTCCGTCAAGAACATGTGGGGCAACACCTACGGCTACAAATACGAGAACCACAATCTCGTGAAGATCTCCTTCCCCGACGGCACGTTCAAATCGCTCACGTACGACAGCAAGCGCGACTTGGTGCTCAGCTTCACGGATCGCGCTGAAAAAGGCGCCAAGGCCTGCACGGAGACGTACAAATACGAAGAGGGCAAGGACGACCCGAAGAACCACTTTTGGTCGACGGCGGTGAAACGTTGCGGAAAAGAGATCCGTAACGAGGCCCGTTTCGAATTCTGGCACAAGACGCGCCCTGACGGCCGCAAATTCCTTTACCGCGTCCTCACGAAATCGAACAACGAATCTCTCGACGTCACGTACCACCCCGAATTCGGCCGTCCGCTCTCGATACGCAAGAACGCGGTCACCACGACGTTCGCCTATTACCCGTCCGGGCTCATCAAGGAAAAGTCGACCGCGAACGCCAAGATGACTTACGAGTACAAGAATTCGTTCAACAAGGTGTCCAAGGTCGTAACCGATTTTTTCGACAACAAGGGAAAACCCGTGCGGAAGCGCGACACCGCTTTCCAGTACGACAACAAGGGCAATCTCGTTTTCGCGCAGAACTCCGACGGGCAAACGGTGCGCCTGACCTACGACGCTCGCGGGCGCATCGCATCGATCACCGACCAGGCGAAAAAAGAAGTGCAGATCAAATACGACGAACGCACCAACAAACCGAGCGTGATCACCCGCCCGAAAGTCGGATCGATCGTCGTGACCTACAAAGACAACGAGATCAAGAAAGTCGAGAGCAAAGACGGGCCGACCGTGGCGGTTCAGGTCGCCTCCACCTTCAACAATCTACTGGACATCATCGCGCCGGCGACGTCCGAGCTGAACCTGTAAGCGAGGAGCTGTAAATGAAACACCTCTTTTCCCTGGCGACGGCCGCGTTCCTGGCGGCTCTCTCCGCCGCTCCTGGCGCCTCAGCTCAAAATGGCGCCGGCGGCTTCGATTGCAAAGGCGATCCTCAGTGCGAATTCGATCCCGACAAAATCGATGGTGGAGCCGTGGTGATCGACCGCGGCAACATCGTGAGCTCCAGCGGAGGCCCAGCCGCGTGCTGCACGAACCAACGCGCTCCGGGCGACTTCACCGAAGATACTGACTCTCCGAGCGTCAGCGGCCCGAGCCGGACCTCTGACCGTGGCGAGAGAGTCGATTGATCCGGATGTTTTCCACGAATCCATGCTGGGAACCGCTCCTCGCGCGTAGGCTCACCTGGTTCGTCTCGTTTTGAGACGCTCTCCCGCCATAAAAGCGTTTTTAGCCGCTGTCTCCCCATAATCGATGTCTAACGGATGGACAGCTGAGTGACGATGTTCCGGAACGAGTCATCGTCGTTCCACTCCGATGAGCGCAGAACACATAACTGATTGAATTCACTTGAATAAAATAACGTGCCAAAGCCGCGACCACCGGCACGCTTCTCGCTCTAGTGTCTGTGCAGAAGAAACTAGCAAGGGAGTGACTATGAGTTTCCGTTTGAAGTTTTTCGCGCTGACGGCGCTGATTTTGTTGGCCCAGGGCGCGCACGCTGGAGGAGCGAACCCCAGAGATCCGAACATCCAGAGCGATTCATCGTTCCGTAGGAGCCTCGCAAGCGGCGGCAAGTTGTGCGACAAAATGACCAAAAACACAAGCAGTGAGATGGCGAGCTCGATGGAGCTATCGTCTGAAGCACCACTGAAGGCCCGTTCCGGCAAACGCGGACGCGCCGAATAGACCTCTAACGGCCCCGTTCAAGGGGCGTTGGACAGATCCTCAATCCTCCGCGGCGCTCCCGGAATCGGGAGCTGAACCGCGGCCGGCCGGGGGCGTGACTCGTCCCTGCTCTTTCATAAAAACGTCGTTACCGCCCAAATCCAGGCTCCAGGGGCGCGATCCCGCCGTCTGGTCGCGACTGAGGCCGGCGGCGATTCTCGCATCGATCAGGTTCACCACGGTTTTATAACCGACGCGAATCACCTTCACGGCCCCTCGGGAGACGTCGCGAAGCGTGTCGACGGCCGAGTTGCTCTGCACCCAGGCGTGCACGCGCGTCTCAAGCGTCATGCCACCGACCTTGATTTGCAAGAAAATCGCGACCACGATCGTGATCACGAGCATACGAACCGAAAAAAAAACATCACCCATCATCTCCTCCTGAGATTTTGGTCAAATCGCTCCGTTCACTTGCTCATCGATTCCTGGATCGCGCGAATGAGATCCTCGCCCTTGAACGGTTTTTCCATGAAACTGACACAACCGGCTTCTAATGCGCGCATCACCATGGTTTCCTGATCAACGGTCGAAAACGCGATGATGCGAGTGCCCGGCAGCCGTTCGAGAATCTCTTTGGAGGCCTCGATACCGCTTTTTCTCGGCATGATGATATCCATCAAAATCACGTCCGGGCGCGCCTTCATCGCCAGTTCGACGGCCTCCACGCCGTCGACGGCCTCGCCCACGAGAATAATGCTGCCCGCTTTTTCCAATGCGTGGCGCACAATTTCCCGGATAAATGGCGCGTCATCTGCGACGATCAACCTTGTCATGACACCCCCATTATAGACTTGCCGCGCTTCGTCCCCCAAATGGATAATGGTCCGCTCATGGATCCCGTAGCTCTGGTGACCGACTTATTCAACGCCATGTCCGGCATGAGCGGACTGGCCACGTACGCGGCGATCATCGGGGTCCTGCTGATCTGCGGCCTGGGAATCCCGATTCCCGAAGACATCACTCTGCTCGCCGCCGGCCTCGTGGCCTCGACCGGCCATATTTCTCTGCCCGGCGCGCTGATCGCGGGCTTCGCCGGAGTCATGCTCGGCGACACGTTCCTGTTTTTCATGGGCCGCAAATACGGCGCGAAAATTTTCGGCCTCCCCGGCTTTCGTCGAATCTTCACGCCCGCGCGCCTGGTGAAAGCGGAAGACCGCGTTCGGCGCAACGGCCACTTCATCTGCTTCATCGCGCGCTTCCTCCCCGGGCTGCGCTCTCCGATCTTCGCCCTCGCCGGCGCGATGGGCGTGAAGCCTTCGGTGTTTCTCGTACAGGACGGGTTCGCCGCCCTCATCAGCGTTCCCGTATGGGTGTACCTCGGATTCTGGTTGGGCGAGAACTGGGAAGAGCAATTCGCGCGCGTCGAGAAGCTGCAGACGATTTTCTTCACCGTCATCGGCGGCGCGTTGGCCGCGTACGTCGCGTACCGTCTGGTCCGGCGACGGCGCGGGGCCGTCTCCGCCCCAAAAGCCTAGGACGGTCAATTGCCCCAGGTGTAACCGATCTGGAAGACGGTGAAAGAATTCAGAACGGATACGCCTTGAGGAACCGTGCCCGTGATCGGATCCGCGGACCCGGCGGCGCCGGAGAACAGGTTCTTTTCGATCGTGTGCGAAAGACGGAAGAACATCGCGCCGGAACGGTCGTATTGCAGGCGCCCGCCGACGTTGAAGCCGACGCCATTGGTATCGACGTTGCCGCCGGATCGCAAATCGACAGATGTCGCGGATTCCCTATGGCGCGCCTTCGGCAAAAAAGTGGCTCCCAAAAGCCAGCTGTAACGGCTCGACGTCGGCCAATCGCCCTCGATGACGAGCTGCGGGCCCGTCGTGCGGATTTTCCCGCGCAAGACCGCGAGCTGCGGAACGCGCATTTGGTATTCGTAGTAATCGACGCCGAAGCTCAGCGACGGCGACGAGCGGCTGGACGAGAAAAAGCGGCGACTGCGGATCCCGGCCGTCACCCATTGGTGGGTGGCCGCCACCGAGCGTTTGTCGTTGAGCGAGTCGCTCACGTCCCCGCTCAACGTCGCGGCATACGATCCCTGAACCCCGAAAAAAGGCGAGAACCAAACTCGTGCGTCGGCCTGGAAGCCAGGGCCCGCGGTCGTGTAATCACGATGTGCGTAACCGCTCTTGGAATCGTTGTAGATGAAGGCGGGCGCCAAATTTACTTCGAGGAGATTGAGCCGGCGATCCTCGGGGCTTAAGACCTGGCGGTACTGATCGAGTTCATCGCCGGAGCCGCCCATCAAGACCTGACCGAGCGGTGGAGGCGCGAGGGGCGCCGGCGGAGCCCCTGAAAGAAACGTGCCCGGAGGGGGCTGAGACACGAGCACGGGCTGGGTCGCCTCTTCCGACGCGATCGAAGCCGAAGCCGGTCCGTCTTGCGCGATGGGGCGCGGGTCGGACGCGGGCAAGGCGCGCTTGACCTCCGTCGAGCGGGATGGCCCGCTCCCAGGCCCTTCGACTCGCGGGACTTTCGTATAGCGCCCTGAATCGAGTCCGCCCTCGCGAGTCGACGCTTTCGAGCCCTGGATGAGGATCGCGCTGCTCGGATCGATTTGCGCTCCCGCTTGGGGCGCGAATGCGAGGAGCGAGATCGTGAAAACGAGCCGTTTCATACGTTTCTTTTTCGGCCCGTCCACCTTCCCCCTTGAGGTCCGGACGTGTAATCTTTGTTCATGGGAAAACTGCTGAGCGCGTTCCTCGCGACCGTCGCCGCGATCGCCGTCGTCCCGACGGAAGTCCCGGCGCAGGAACAGGCATCGACTTACTTCAGTCAGATCGACGCCGATCTCACCGTGCGCAAAGTCGCCGTCTTCCCCGTTTCCGACAATCTCGACGGCATCTACGCGCGACCCATCGAAAGCCACCTTCTCGCCCTCGTGAAAGCTTATCACCAATGGGACCTCGTCGATTCGTCGGCCGTCACCGCTCCCAGCAGCGTCGCCGATCTCGAAGACGACCCCGCCGAGGTCCGTCGTTTGGGCGCCGGCATCGAAGCCGATGCGTTCCTCGTCGCTCAAGCGAGCAAAGGCCCGAACGGCTTGAATATCAAACTGAATCTATTTATGAAGACCGACGGCAAGCTCCTCGCGCAAGAAACCCTGCGCGACCACGCGCGTTTCGAGATACCGGAGCTCAAATCGCAAACCCAGGCTCTATTCGCACGCCTCGTGCGCAAGATCCCCTACAACGGCCTCGTCCTCAGCCGCCAAGGCAATCGCGTGACGATCAACCTCGGCAAATCCGACGGTCTCAGCGAAAACCAGGTGATCAGCGCCGTGCAGATCATCAAAGCCACGCGTCATCCGAAGTTCAATTTCCTGGTGAGCACCGAAAAAGAAGTCTTGGGCAAAGTGAAGGTGCTCAAAGTCGAGGACACCTTGAGCTTCGGCATGGTGGTTACCGAGCTCGACAAAGGCGTCATCCGCCGTTTCCACAAAATCGCGGGCCTCGACCAGGTAAGTTACGACGAGACGGAAGACCTGGGAGGAGGAAACGGCGGTTCGATCATGGATCGCGATGACAGTCAGATCAGCTTCGGCAAGGGCCCCGGCGAATGGATTCCGACGAAACCGCCCGCCTTCGGTGCCGTCGGCCTCAAAGCCGGCGTCGGCTCTTACAACAACGCCATTAGCCTCTCGACGGGCGATCTGAAGGCGAAAGCGTCCTTCTATCCCAGCTTGGGAGTTTTCGGAGAGCTTTGGCTCAATCCCAACTGGATCGTACGCGCCGAGCTCGAGCAAGGCGTGGCGAGCACGGATAATCCGCGCGCCGGCTCGGCACCGTCGGAACTCAACCACCAATTGACCAAGTACGCCCTTATGATGGGCTACAATTTCCTGCTGCAGGACGATTTCTTCGGCCCGAAATTGCAGGTTCGGGGCGGATTCCTGCGCCATCAAATCTTCATCGACTCCTCGACGCCTCTGGCCTTCACCACGACGACGTACTCGGGTCTGTTGCTAGGCTTGTACGGCTCGCTTCCCGTGACTGAAGAAAAAGACTGGTACATCGGCGCTGGGCTGAACATGGTGATGTTCCCGTCACTGCAAGAAAAGCCGTACAGCTCGGGTGGCTCGGACAAAAACACGGTCAACGATTTCACCTTATGGGGCGAAAAAAAAATCCGTGAAAACCTGATGGCTACGGCCTCGCTCGACTTTTCCCTCTACAGCACGTCGTTTACAGGCAGCGGCTCACGCCCCGCCGAAACCGCCGTCAGCATGAGCCAACGCCACACTCGACTGAGCGGCGGCCTCATCTACATGTTCTGAAGGGCTCGGCCACCTATGAGCAACCGGTTCTCCTTGCCGGGAGATGGGCTCCCCCCTGCTCACACGCGTAAAAAAACCCGGGCGTTTCCGCCCGGGTTCCATCATCAGCATCTATAAAGACGCTAATTACATCATGCCGCCCATGCCGTGGTCGCCGCCGGGCATGGGAGCCGGAGCTTCTTTCTTCGGAGCTTCGGCGATCATGGTTTCGGTCGTGAGCATCAAAGACGCGACCGAAGCCGCGTTCTCGAGAGCCGTGCGAACGACTTTCATCGGATCGATGACACCGGCCTTGAAAAGGTCTTCGTATTGATCCGAGAACGCGTTGTAGCCCCAAGTGTTCGCTTTGTTCTGAAGCACGCGATCGAGCACGATCGCGCCATCAAGACCGGCATTGGCCGCGATCTGACGGATGGGTTCTTCGCAGGCGCGCTTGATGATATTGGCGCCCCAACGCTCTTCGTCCGTGAATTTGCCTTTTTCGATCGCTTGCGACGCGCGCAGGAGGGCCGTTCCGCCACCGGCTACGATGCCTTCCTCGACGGCCGCGCGAGTCGCGTTCAAAGCGTCTTCGACACGGGCTTTTTTCTCTTTCATCTCGACTTCCGACGGAGCACCGACGTGCACGACGGCAACGCCGCCCGCGAGCTTAGCGAGGCGCTCTTTGAGCTTCTCTTTATCATAGTCGCTGGTCGTTTCTTCGACCTGCGCTTTGATTTGGTTCACGCGCGCGGTGATATCGGCTTTTTTGCCGGCGCCATCGATGATCGTCGTGTTGTCTTTATCAATGACGATGCGCTTGGCCTGGCCGAGCGACTGCACCGTGGCCTGCTCGAGTTTCATGCCAAGATCTTCGCTGATGACCGTGCCACCGGTGAGAACACCGATGTCCTCGAGCATCTGCTTGCGACGATCGCCGAAGCCAGGGGCTTTCACGGCGCAGACTTGGAGCGTACCGCGCAATTTGTTGACAACGAGGGTAGCGAGAGCTTCGCCATCGACGTCCTCGGCGATGATGAGGAGCGGGCGACCCGATTTCGCGACGCCCTCAAGAACACCGATCATGTCGCGCATCGTGGAAATCTTCTTGTCGTGCACGAGAACATACGCGTTCTCGAGGACCGCCTCCATGCGCTCAGGGTTCGTGATGAAATAGGGCGACAGGTAGCCGCGATCGAATTGCATGCCTTCAACGACATCAAGTTCGGTAGCCGCAGTCTTGGATTCCTCGACCGTGATGACGCCTTCGCGACCGACTTTGCTCATCGCCTCAGCGAGCATTTTGCCGATTTCGGGGTCGTTGTTGGCGGAGATCGTGCCGACTTGCGCGATTTCAGAATCGTTTCTGACGGGTTTCGCGAGCGACTTGAGCTCTTCTTTGACGAGCTCGACGGCTTTGTCGATACCGCGTTTCACGGACATCGGGCTGTGCCCGGCGGTCACGATTTTCGCGCCTTCGCGGAAGATGGCTTGCGCCAGAACCGTGGCGGTCGTCGTGCCGTCGCCGGCATCATCGTTGGTCTTCGAGGCGACTTCCTTCACCATCTGAGCGCCCATGTTCTCGAACTTGTTCTCAAGTTCGATCTCTTTGGCGACGGTGACGCCGTCCTTCGTGATCAGCGGCGAACCGAAAGATTTCTCGATGACGACGTTGCGGCCTTTCGGCCCAAGCGTGACTTTCACGGCGTTGGCGAGCGTGTTGACTCCCTTGAGGATCAATGCGCGCGCGTCTTCAGAAAAACGAAGCTCTTTGCTCATTACTACGACTCCTAAAAATGGTTGATAATTGAAAATTGTTTAATTTAACAGAGGATCACTGGATGATTCCGAGGACGTCTTCCTCGCGCATCATCAGGTATTCCTTGCCGTCGAGTTTTACTTCCGTGCCAGCGTAGCTGGAGAACAGGATTTTGTCGCCGATCTTCACGGCCAACGGAAGAGTCTTGCCATCTTCGGTCACGCGGCCGTTGCCGGTCGCGATGACTTCACCGTGTTTCGGCTTTTCTTTAGCGGTATCGGGGATGATGATGCCACCAGCCGTTTTTTCTTCCTCGGCCATGCGACGCACCAAAATGCGGTCATGCAAGGGACGAACTTTGAGTTTTTCCATAACGAGAAACCTCCCTAATGAAGAGCGTGAATTTACCTAGGTAAACCTGGTCAAAAACACTGCCAATATGGACGCCAGCAAAAGTCTGTCAAGGAAAGCCGATAAAAATTTGGTCGCCGCTCACTCGACCAAAACCATTGCTTCCGAATTTTTAAATATTTACGGATATTTATAAAGAAACGGCAACTCTCACAAACCGTTCATCGTGGATCGTCCCCCTGAACCGGAACGAGTGCCTTGAAGCGTCGACGGCAACATACCGATCGCGGATCGGCCACCTTCGAGCTGCTTTTTGTACGCCGTCATGAGCTGCGCAACTTCCTCAACGCTCATCTTTTTGGCAGCTTCGAGGAGCGCCGCATCGTCATTGATTTGACTCAGGTAAAGCACGAAATAATCGTTGATCGTCAGTTCAGAAGCGAATTCAAGATTGGTCTGGGCTTGTTGCAGCCGACTCTCGCCTTTGCCGCCCTTTTGCACGCGGGATACGATCGCCCCGCCGCTGAAAGGCTTCTGGGTCGCAGGTTTATCGTGTGAGGGAATCGCACGTTCGGATAGGCCTTCAGCCTGAGTGCGCTCCAAAGCGGCACGTGCTTCGTCCACACGCATCGTTTTCCAAGCGCGGAAACCGAGCACTTCGGGGCCATCCCCTTGCATGACCTGGGCGACAGCTGAGAAGCCAGCTCCAGTGATCAAAATCGCGATAAGTACTTTTTTCATACGTTCTCCAACCGACGTACCGCTGTCTCGCGAACCGGTTTTGTTCAAGGCTTATGCCACGGGGAAAAGCACAGCTCCTCGCGTTAAATGCGGGAACAAGCACCAGAAGACGCTGGCTATGGCCTAAATTCGTCGCTGATACGCTTCTGCGCCGGCAAAAAATGCGACGGGGAGACCGCTATTCGATGTGCCGATCACCTTCACGAAGAGTCGTCGCAAAAAGGAAATAAGGCGCGGTGAAACACGCCTTGGGATGAGCGAACCGCGCTGAGGCAGGAACCCCTCGCGGCGAATCCGCTCGACGGGGCGGATGGATGGCTTCAGGCCAAAACCTGTTTCAAGCCGAAAACGACCGCAGCGAAGCGGGCGAGATCATGGATTTGCTCGCGTGTCGCGCCGAGCTGCAAGAGCGCCTTTTCGTGCGATGTCACGCATTTTTCGCAACCATTGATCACAGAAACGGCGAACGCAAGCATCTCGAACCGCTGCTTGCCGATCGCGGGGTTGGCGAGCGACTGCATGCGGAGTTTCGCGGCACCATAACCTTCGCCCTCCACCTGATGATCGACAAAGTGACGGAACCGATAATAAACATTGAGGGTGCCCATGATGGCGGCGCTCTCCTCTACTTCCCGGATCACGTCCTCACTCTGCCCGGCACCGGCGAGCGCGCCGCGCGCGATCTCCCGGAGCGGCTCCGCTCCGACGGCCTTCGCCGTCGCGAGCAGAACCATGGCGCCGTCTTCGGCGGTTAGTGAGCCGTCCTCGAACAACCGACGGAAGTTCAGTTTCAAGTCCCTGGCGACCACGGTCGAACGGGACTCGAGGAGGCGGTCGAAGGATTCAATGATCGCGTCTTTCATTCCATACCTCACGGGTTGAGCGTGGCTTGACCTTTTTCCCAGTTGCACGGGCAAAGTTCGTCCGTTTGCAAGGCATCGAGCGTCCGCAAAACTTCCTTCACGTTACGGCCAACCGACAGGTCGTTCACGCTGACCCAGCGGATGATTCCGTCGGGGTCAACGATGTACGTCGCACGCAACGGAACCTTGTCTTGTTTGTGCAGAATTCCCAGGGCCTCGCTGAGTTCCTTCTTATTGTCGGCGAGCAGGGGGAATTTCAGGCCGCGCAAGTCCGCGTGGTCTTTGCGCCACGCGAGGTGGACGAATTGACTGTCGGTGCTGACACCGATGACTTCGGCATCGCGCTCCTTGAACGCCGAGTAGTTATTGCCGAACTCCGAAATTTCCGTCGGGCAGATGAACGTGAAATCCAGCGGCCAGAAAAACACGACGGCCCACTTGCCCTTGATGAACGAGTTGTCGAGAGTTTTGAATTCTTCGCCCTTGTTGAGCGAGACGACCGCGGGCGCTTCAAAATGAGGGAACTTCTCTCCGATACCGATCATAACGAGTCTCCTTTTGTTGATGTCACCTTCAGCTAGGACGGTTATCGAGCCACAAAGCTCGATTGATCAGAGTCTACGAACTTGCTAACAATAGATCCAATTGATAATATCTACATGATCATAGATTATATCTATCAGGTGGTGCGATGACCCTCAGCCAATTGAACTACGTCCTAGCCGTCGCTCAACATCGTCATTTCGGGTTGGCGGCCGAGTCCTGCTTCGTCACCCAACCCACCTTGAGCATGCAGATCCAAAAGCTGGAGGGCGAGTTGGGAGCCGAGATCTTCGATAGATCCAAGCAACCCATCGAACTCACGCCTCTCGGCGGTCTCATCGTGGAACAAGCGCGGATGGTCATCGGCGAAGCGAAAAAACTCGAGTCGGTCGTAGCGAGGACCCGTGACGAAATCTCCGGACCGCTGCGGCTTGGCGTGATTCCGACGCTCGCGCCATCGATCCTGCCCCTGTTCATCGCGAAGTTCGCGACCCAACACCCGAAACTGGACATCACGGTCGAAGAACTCCAAACCCGCCAAATCATCGAACGGCTCAATGCGGACTCGCTCGATGTCGGCATTCTCGTCACGCCGCTGTTCGTCCCGGCGCTCATCGAGCATCCCGTCTTCCAAGAGCCGTTTCTCCTGTACTGCGCTCCCGGTCACTCGCTGCTCAAATCCAAGAAAATCGTGGAAGGGGACCTCACCGCGCAAGAGATCTGGCTGCTCAACGAGGGACATTGCTTCCGCGGCCAGGCCCTGTCACTCTGCTCAGACTCGCGTAAGGGGCGGCGCGCGAGCCACAAACTCAAATTCGAAAGCGGCAACCTCGAGACCCTCAAGAAGATGGTCGACCAGGGCGATGGTTATACGCTGCTCCCATGGCTCGCCGCCGCGGACATCGCCGACGAGAGCAAACGCAAGCGCCTGCGCGAATTCCATGCGCCCGCGCCGGCGCGCGAAGTGAGCGTCATCCATCACAAGCTTTACGCGAAAGACGCGATCGTCCAGTCCCTGATCCACGGGATCAAGGACAACCTGCCGCCCGAAATCGCTCGCGCGAAATCCGATCGGATCAAAACCGTCCCTTTGCTCTGATCCAAGGCGGGGTTCGCGGGCGAGCGCTCCAACCGGGCCCGCTCAACCGGCCTTCGCCTCGAAATACCGCAGATCGACGAACACGGCGGACGCGAGGATCAGCTTTCGCTCGTCCTCGGTCAAACGCGGGTCCCCGAACTCGATCATGAAATTGTCTTTATCGGTGAATATCTCCGCGAAAACGCCGGACCATTTCTTTTTCACCGACGCCATCTCGCGGCCACCACGCGAGAATGGGAACGTCCACGGCTTCCAGAGCGGGGATGACATCTCGAGGACAACCTGCCCCATCGCGTTCTCGACGTCGAACCGCTTCGAAAAGAGCGCCCATCGCTGCTGGACCGCTCCCAGCTTGCGCCCGCCGATATCCGAAACCTCCAGGCGTTGGAAGAAAAAACGGAATGGGTGGACGGCTTTCATGCATGGAACGCGATCCGGAGTGAAAAAGTGGATCTCAAACGTGCGCCAATGCCCTAGGAATTGCCGCAACAGGAAACCTAGGGCGCCTTTTTGCAGTTCAGCCACATACGCGACGGCCTGTTCGCGCTCGTCAGACACTTGGTATTTGTTGCGCGTCTCGAAACCAAGCAATTCGACGAGTTCGCGAACCTGTCTGACGAAAAGCCGACGATGAGGAGCTAAACGCAACTCCCGGTTCGATACAATCGGTTCCATCTTGCCTCCGTTGAAGTTGCCGGCATGGCTCGAACGGCCGCGACCCGCACGAAAGACTCATGTGGGCTCTCCCAGCGCCTTCCTGCAATCCTGTTTCGGCTCCTCACACCTCTTACCATCTTATGCGCATGGAAACGAATGCGAGAGCCCAGAACTGGCGGGAACCCCCTCCAAAGTCACGAGCACCCGAGGCATTCGGTCAGGTTGTTTTCAGCCCGTGAATTTGCTACTCTCTTCCCGAAAACCACCATCAAATGGTGCCCGGACGAGACGCGCCGTACCCGGTCAAGACAAGACGACGCCTTTTGGACCCGAAAATCGCAAAGGAGGTTCGTGGTGTCGTCGGCATGGTTGACTCTTTTTTTCGCCGGGCTACTGGAAGTGTGCTGGGCGATCGGCCTTAAGTACACGGTAGGGTTCACGCGGCTCGCCCCCAGCCTCTTCACCGTCACTACCTTGGCGGGAAGCATGTACCTGCTCGCAAAAGCCGCGCGAACCTTGCCTATCGGGACGGCATACGCAGTCTGGGTCGGGATCGGCGCCGTTGGCGCGGGAATTCTGGGAATCGCGCTTTTCAAGGAGCCGGTGACTCTCGCAAGAATCGGGTTCATGACCCTGTTGGTGGTTTCCATCATCGGCCTGAAAGCCACGTCTTCCTGACCCGCGCATCCGGGTCTAACGAGACACCTCGCTCCGCCTCTTCGAAAACCCGGCCCCAGGCGGATAAAGAGGGCGCTTTTGCCTCTTAATCGACCACTGGCGCCTTCAATGCAAGTTGGCAAACCTGGCGCATTTCCTCCAGTTCCCTCTCGAACCAGCGATTTTGAGCCAGCCAGATGTTGTTCAACGGCGATGGGTGAGGAAGCGGAAGATAGCGGGGCGAATACTCCCGCCAAGAGCGGACGGTCTCCGTCAGCGAGGCTTTCCTCGACTTCCCTAAATAAACCTGATGCGCGTATTGCCCCAGCAGGACGGTCAGTTGGATCTTTGGCATCCGCAAAAGCAGCTTTTCATGCCATAGGGGGTGGCACTCTTTGCGTGGCGGCAAGTCTCCCCTTGCCCCAGTTCCCGGATAACAAAACCCGATGGGTAGAATCGCAATCCGCCCTTCGTCATAAAAAAGCTCGGGCGCGAGCCCGAGCCACTCCCGCAGCCTCTCCCCGCTGGCATCGCTCCACGGGATCCCGGACAAGTGGACTTTCAAGCCCGGCGCTTGACCGATCAGAAGCACTCTCGCCGATGGACTCGCCTGAAAAACAGGGCGCGGCCCAAGCGGCAGGTCTGCGCAAGCTCGACAGGCGCGTACGTCTCGCATCAGCGTTTTGATTTCATGAACTCCTTCTCGAGGACATCTTTCAAAACGACAGCGTTATTATGGGTCTCATCGCGCGCGCCGTAAAGCAGCGTGAGCTTACGCCCGGCAGCCCGCCGCGCAAGCCCTTCCAAAAGTTCCCTAGACCGGGGTGAATTCAATTCCTTTTTGTATGCAACGGCAAAGAATTTCCAGCGAGCCTGATCGTGGCCGAACTCTTTCCGAAGAGCCGTGCTTGGGGCAAGATCCTTCAACCATTCATCGAACTTCAGTTCTTGCTTTGAGATCCCTCGAGGCCAGAGACGGTCGACCAAAACGCGGTACCCATCATCCCGACGACTGGGCTCGTACACTCTCTTGATCTGTACCATGCGGTCCGTTTAGCACTCTCGACCGTTGTTTTCAATTCTCAGCCGATCCAACGCGACGATGAACGGCCTACTATCACGGTCACATGGCCTTACCCTCTCCAGCCAATTCCTTGACCGGGACCGATCCCAGTCCTGCGCCCGCTCCTACAACTTAAGACGACACGCCGCCGTCTCGCGGATTCATTCCAGTTTCTGAAAAGCCAGCTCAGCATTCGCTCCCGCTTCTACGAAGCCAGATCATCGGGCGCGGGCTCCAGCTTCCCAAGCTGAGCGATGACGCGTTGATAGTCCTCATCATCGAAGTTGAAGTCCTCTGCTGGGATGAACGCTTTCAATGCGCCCTCGCCTTATTTGACACTGATTTTTTCCGCCTCAAAGAGGCGGTTGCCCAAATCAAACAGTCCTTTCACCGTTACTTCTTCGAACTCCACTTTCTGAGCCATTTCCTCGAGTCGTCCACTCATCTCGAGGATGTATTCACTCGCGCCCGTATCAAGCTTGTATCTATAGACGCGGCCACCAAACACCTTCCCACTCATCGCGGGCTTTGACCTGTCCATTGGCCCATAGCCACGTAGACCGCGTCGGGCGAAAAAGCCAAGTTGTTCACGCTTTCTCAATCTTCATGGGCTCCCCCGCCCTTTTCCCTGTTATGAAGCCGCTTGTTCATTCCACAATGCCCTCTTGCGGTGACTGACGCGTTTCTCAGTCAATCGATGAATTCGCCGCATGACCGCTTTCCTTACTTTCCTCAACACTGGCAGGACTTGCTTGCCGTCCTTTCTGACGATGATCGGTTCCCCAAGCCCGAAAACGATCATGGAGACTGAGAAAATCCTTTTGCCTTTCGCCTCGGGTTCAATATTGATTTGAACATCCGCATCCCAACCGCAGATTGATTTAATTTCTTTCACCGCGTGATCCGCATATCGCCTCAAAGCCTCTGTCTGCCCGAGGTCTCGTGCGTGGAACTCATACATCAACTCATGACTGTAAAAGCCCATAGCCACCCTCCTGTCTAAATCGCGCCTGTGCAACTTCACTCAGCTTCCCCAAATCGATGCCTCTTCCAGTACGCAAGTTGTCGGCAAATCTTGCGTTCGATTTGCCGCACGGCTCGAATCGGATTATCACTCATAGCATCAGCGACGAAAATTCCCGCTTGTGAGGCGATCCTGCAGGATGCTCGGATCACGCCCTTGCCCTCTTCCATCACCAGCTTCAGATCAGAATCACTCGGAGCACTGAAATGAAGACGGTCAGCGATGGTCGAAACGAAAGTCTTGATCCGGTCATCCGGGCTGAAACCAAGAAATTCAAACTGCACCCCGTTGGTCATTAACCCCTCCGTGATGGTCAAGAACCTCTCCCAGGAAAAATCCAGGCGGATTCCCACCCCGAGAAAGATCGATCAATAAAACTCTTGTTTGAGCGGGCGGTTCAATTCACCGCGGACGGTTCGGTGGGATGCCTGACGATCTCATTTTTGCACCTCCTTTATGCGTCCAGGGCACGTGTCAGATAAAGAAGTTACAATTTTTTTGCAGGCGCCCTGTGCTTTCATCTCTATTTTGTTTTCGATGAAAAAAATGTCAAGGCGCGCAGGCATCAAGACCGGACCATGAGAATTTTCCGCAAGGAAATTCAAAACTTAAAACCTGTTAAGAGATCTATTTTTGTTTATAAGAACCCAACTCCATCGAAACGGGACAAAATCGCCACGAGCCCCAAGATCGCCTCATTTTCTGTTTGGGCCAGCAAAAAATAGCCGCCCGATTTATCCTTAGAGTTCATCTTCAAGACGCCTAGAACGAAGAGCTTCACCGGACTTTTGGTGCAATTTTCAAATGGAGAGGAGGCGAGCTCATGATGAGACACCGCCTCCCTTCTGCGGAATGGGTCGCACGGAGGAATCAGGAAATTTTCACGTCTTTGAGCTCTTTGGGATTTTCCTTCTTAGAGCCCAAGAGTTTGCCGAAAAAACTGTTTGAACCGGTCTGAATTTGAATGACTCGGCCCTTCGCGCTCTCAGTCTTAGGAAGAGCGACGTTCAAAACTCCGTTTTCATAATGAGCTTCAATCTTGTCCGAACTGATCGAAGTCGGCAGGACGAAAGTACGCTCGAATTTCCCATAAACACGCTCATGGCGGAGAGTGGCCTCATCATTCCCCTCTTTCACCTCGCGCTGACGCTCCCCAGAGATGATCAGATGATTTCCCTGCACCTCGGCCTTGATGTCTTCTTTTCTTACCCCCGGCATATCGAGGCTGAGCAGATAGTGGTCTTTGGTTTCGCTGATGTCACAGTTCGGCTGGAATCCAACGGTTCCCGCATAAGTAGGCCTCACGAACGCATCGACGATGCGATCGAAATCGCCAAGCATGTCTTCCATAAGGTCGGGAGACAAACTGCGACGCCGCCGAGACCACTCTGCTGATGATGGACTTGACATTCTCATTGTGTACCTCCTTACGGTTGAATGATGTTCGCATCAAATCTTCACCCTCAAATTGTGATTCCCTCCGTACTCGTCAAGCTTTTCCAGGAAAATTTGTAAACTTCGAAGAGCCGTGAGTCCTGAAGCTCCTCGTCAGTTTTGAGCCGGACCTCGGCGCCATCTTTCGAGCGCACCCGTGGATTTTCGATGGCGACGCGCTGGTTGGCGAGAATGATCGAACTTTTCGCGCGCCCCAATGCCGGTTGATCTTGAAAGACTCGGTCCTCGCGTTATTTGCGCGCGCTTTTTTTCTGAGATTTCACGAGGACTTTGCTGCCCGCCATCGCGAATCTATTCATATCGAAAGGCATCGCCGGATGATCACCCATCTGCTCAAACTCTTTGTGGACTTTTTTATTCACTTGATTGCGATGGGCTTTGGACTTGTAAACGATGAAAGCGAAAATGGCGGTCTCGTCATTTTTGAGTTTGCACATTTTCTTAAATCCCAGACCATACTTCCCAAAATCATCCATAGCGCATTCGTAGTAGTCGAGAGCTCCGTATTTCATCCATGTTTTGGCGCCCAGTTTCGCCATTTTGGCGTAAGCCTTCAAGTCTTTGCGCTTGATGGGTATGACGAATCCATCCACATATTGAGCCATATTCTCCTCCATCTGTTTAGGCCATGTTGGTCAACAGCTTGAATTAAGGTCACCGTGAAGGACAAGCCTGTCAAGGTCATGGGACTCCTTCATTGGTTAAGAGTTTTTGTGTGGTAACAAAATTCTCAACCGAGAGAGTCCCTGACTCAATTCCTCACAAGGCTTGAGTCCAGGTCCTGTAAACGCAATTCAAAATTTTTGCACTTCATCGCGTTTCATTTTTCGCAAAAGCTGACGATAGCCCCACTTTACACGGCGACCAGCTAACGTCGTTAGTCTCTCGATGAACTCTGGATCATCGACTCGCTTGGATACGTATCGCTTTGCTGTTCGAGACAGCTTTAAGAGCC
>JAJTYM010000022.1 GCA_021463345.1 Pseudobdellovibrionaceae bacterium
GGATGCCTTAAAATCCACCGTCGTCCTTCCTCTCTGGACCATGCTCCGGGACCTTCGCGAGGAGTATGCGGCAGAGTGGAGAGCGCGCGCCCGGTGGCGCGGCAAGGCGGGGGATTTCATCCTTTTCGGCGCCGCCACCGATGAATGGCGCACGCGCCGCTTCATGCACGCCAGCCACAGCCGCTGCGAGGGCGGACGGCTTTCGCGCGAGGTCGGCAATGCGGTGTTTCCCAACGGGTTCGTCGAGTTTCAACTTAGCCTGTCGAATGAAGCAGATCCGTGTTTTGTTTTGGAAACCGCCGCGATGAAGGGCCAGGCCATACAGATCACTTTGGATGACCACAAGGTCCGCGCATCCTTAAGTGACGGGTGCGTTACCCTGCCGCTCATTGGCCGTGAAGGCGGACCAGTCCGGGTGCGACTCGAGAAATCCGGGCGAAGGCATCCTCATATTTACGCGGCAGCCATACGCTCACGGCGCTCTATTGAGGAAAAATCATGACAGCACTGGCGACCCTCATCTTGTCGAAAGGCATTGTTCGCTTTGAATCCAAATAAAAAGCCCCTTCGTTTGCCCGACACATTCGTTCCCGATGAGGCGCCCGACGATGCCGCCATTGCCCGCACGACGCATCTGGGTGTTGGCGCCCATCAGGACGATCTGGAGTTCATGGCTTTCCACGGGATTGCCGAATGCTATTATTCCGATGAGAAATGGTTCGGAGGCATCATTTGCACCGATGGGGCGGGAAGCTCCCACTCTGGACCTTATGCCAAGATAAAACCTTCCGAACTCTCCCGGGTTCGCATTCAAGAGCAACGACTGGCGGCAAGCGCGGGGCGCTACTCCTTTGTGACCCAACTCGGTTACGCAAGCAAAGACATCGTCCGGCCACTTGGCAGTGGACTGGTGGCGGATTTGGCGGTCCTCCTTGGCAGGATGAAGCTTGAAGTTCTCTACACGCACAATCCGGCGGACAAGCACGAGACGCATGTGCGGGTGCTGGTCGCGGTCTTGCAGGCTCTCCGGGAAATTCCTGCCATCCACCACCCCGCGCGATTGCTGGGTTGTGAAATGTGGCGCGGATTGGATTGGCTCGATGATCGGGTGATCCTCGATGTCGGCGGGCACGAGCATCTGGCGGCCGCCTTGAACGGGGTCTTTGATTCCCAGATCGCCGGGGGCAAACGCTACGATCTGGCGATTCCGGGACGCCGGCGCGCCAATGCGACCCTTCTGGATTCCCATTCCGGCGACACGCTTGCCGAGGCCACTTTCGCCATGGATCTCACCCCGCTGATCGGCGCGGACACCTCCGATCTCGTGGATTTCACCATGCAGTTTGTGGACCGCTTTCGCGAAGACATCCGGCTCAAACTCCAACGCTCCCTGACCCGCTGATATGGAAGTCATCATCTCCGCCGATCCTGAATCGGCGTCAAGCCGTGCCGCAAAACACATTGCCCGATTGGTTCGAACCAAGCCCGAAGCCGTTCTCGGCCTGGCCACCGGCAGCACGCCGTTGCTCCTCTACAAGGAGTTGATCCGGATGCATCGGAATGAGGGATTGGATTTTTCCCGCGTCCGCACCTTCAACCTCGACGAGTATCTCGGGCTGGCGCCGAGCCACCCGGCTTCCTACCACCAGTTCATGTGGAAGAACTTTTTCGACCACATCAACATCAACCCCGCGCGAACACACATCCCCAATGGGTTATTGTCGGGAGAGGATGTCACGAAGTTTTGTGCCTCCTATGAGGAAGAAATCCGTCTCGCCGGAGGGATGGACCTTCAGATCCTCGGCATTGGTTCCGACGGCCATATCGGTTTCAACGAGCCGGGGTCTTCGCTCGCCTCACGCACCCGGATCAAGACCCTCACCAGGCGCACGCGGTCGGACAATGCCCGGTTCTTCCGTTCGGAGAACGACGTCCCCCACCACGTCATCACCATGGGCATCGGCACCATCATGGAAGCGAAGGAAGTGCTGTTGCTCGCCTTCGGCGAGAGCAAGGCGACGGCGGTTGCCGGAGCGGTTGAAGGCCCCATTACCGCCAGCAATCCCGCCTCGATTCTCCAGATGCACCCGGCCGCCAAGTTTCACCTCGATGAATCCGCCGCCTCCAGGCTGGAGAAGCACGATTACTACCGTTGGGTTTTTGAACAGAAACCGCCCTGGCAGGCGGATGCTTGACGGGCGGACTTGCCATGAAAATGCGCGGCCCCGCCAAAGCGGTCATTCTCAAAGCGGCCGCCGTGCTGGCAGCGGCCGCATTTCTGGCCGTCTGGGCTGAAAACAAGCTGGCGAAGCCGGAGATGCTGGGCTTTGACCCGCCGGAGATGGGGCGCCTGGAATCCGCCATGTGGCGGAGCTACTACGAGGGCCGGTGGATGCGGCTCGCATGGCAGGCGATGGAGGTGGCCTGCGGGCAATACGGGTTTTCGTGGTGGGATGGCGCGCGTTTGTCTCTTCGTGCGGCACGCGCGGCCCTGTTCTTCCGCAGGAACACCGATGATCCGCGCTGCCTTCCGGAGCTGGAAAACTACTATGCGATCATCCGGCGCGCGACGGGCCGGGACTTTGATGTCCGCGGGGCCGCCGCTCTGGAGTTGACATGGTGGAGGGAGCGCCGCCGCGGGGTTGCCCCCGATGACTGTGCGCGAACGATTGCCAGGCTGACGGGGCTCGTCCATGGCTTGCCGGATGAGACCGTGTTTCCGGGCGCCGCCATGCGCGCGCGGGCAATGGCCTTCCGCGATGCGCGGCGAAATGGAAAAATGACCGACGCCGACTGGGCGGAAATCGCCCGACAACTCACACGGGCTTACGAGTCCTTCAAAACCGCCTCTTCCCCACATGGATGAATTTCCCACATTCGGACCGGAGTCCATGATGTGGCGGATCAACCGCGAACGGGTCGTTCTGCTGTCCGGCCCCGCTGCTGCGGTTCTCCAAGCGGCTCATCCACAAGTCGCCATGGGCGTTGCCGCCCACAGCAAATTCCGAACGGATGGGATGGGGCGCCTGCGTCGCACCCTGGAGGCGGTCTATTCCGTGGCATTCGGCTCGAAAGAAGAGGTGGAGACGGTGGCGTCCCGGGTCGCGCACGCCCACCGGGCGGTCCAAGGCAAAGGATACTCCGCGTTCGATCCGGATGCCAAACTCTGGGTGTTGGCAACTTTGATCATGGGCAGTGTGAACATGTATCGCCGGTTTGTCGGAAACCTCACAGCATCCGAACTGGATCAGTTTCTCGAAGAAAACGCCCGCTTTGGCGAAGCCTTCGGACTTGATCCCTCGCTCGTGCCGACCACATGGGGAGAATTCCAATCCTATTGGGAGGAAATGACATGCGGGAGGACGCTCGGTTCCCACCCGATTTGCGCCGGGGTGGCGAATGCTGTGATCAAGCCGGACGCCCCGTGGTTCCTGCGAACGCTGTCGCCCGCGTTCCGCGCCCTCGCCGTCGAATACCTGCCCCGGACACTCCGCGAGAATCTCAAAATCACCCCCGGTTTTATCAGCGGCGCACTCTGGGCAATCCTCGACAAATCCCTTCCCCTGATCATCCGGGTCGCTCCCGTAAAATTGCGCTATGCACCACGGTATCTGAAGGCCGCCCGTATTCAGTATTCGCGGGAACGGACAGCCGCAAAAGGCTCTTTGGGAAAATGAAGTCCTTGTGGTCCAAACTGCCCCGTTTCTGGAGATACCAAATCGGCGGATGGGTTGTTTACTCTTTTGTTTCAATCCCCGTGAAATGGGCGTTGTTCGGGTCATTTACGGGAGCAGCGATCTCTTTTTACCGCGAATTGCTCGGCCTGTTCCTGACCTTCGGAATGTATCTGGTGTATCGACAAATCTACGGTCGCTGGCGGGTTTCATGGATTCTTTTTACCGTCTTCGTGCTCTCATTCGCAGGCAGCTTCATCGAAATCATCATTTCCTTTGCTCTCCACAACGTCGTCATCTTCGACGAAGCAGGATTCAGTAATGACGCCACACGCATAGGCGTGCTGTATTACCGTGCCGCCGTCTTCGCCGGATGGAGTTTCCTCTATTTCGTGTTCCGGCTGATTTCCGAGAGCCAGGACCTGCGGCGAAGACTCACGGAAGCATTGGCCCGCTACCGCAAAACCGAACTCCAGATGTTGAGGGCGCAGATGAACCCGCATCTCCTTGCCAATGCCATGACCGGCATTCTCGCCAGCATCGGGCACCGGATGCCCAAGGTCACCGCGATGGTTCAGTCGCTGGCCAATTACCTCAACTACTCGCTGATCCACCAGAAAGACGATTTTGTGACGATGGACGAAGAATATCGTGCCCTGGCGGACTATCTCGCGCTGAAGAAGACGCTGCTGGGCGAAAAACTGGACATCGGATGCCGGATCGAGGAATCCGCCCGCCCTCTCAAGGTTCCGGGGGTCATGCTGCAACCACTCGTTGAAAACGCCGTCAAATACGGTCTCCAGACGTGGTCACCTCCGGTCGTGGTCCGTCTGGCCGTCAGCCGCTCCGAGTCCGATCTTGTGATCGAAGTCGCCAATACCGGACGCTGGGTGAACCCGGACAAAAACCGGACGGTTGGGGGAATCGGACTGCAAAACCTCCGTCGGCGACTTCAATGGCTTTATGGAAACAACCACAAAATCAACATCCTTGCGGAGGAAGGATGGGTAACCATTCAAATCAACATCCCCTTTGCCACGTGAACAATCCGATCTTGCAAGCCATAATCGTTGAAGACTTGGAATCCTCCCGCGATCACCTTCGCCATCTCTTGAGCCGGCGGCATGACATCCAGATTCTCGGAGAAGCCGCTTCTGTTTCTGAAGCGGTTTCCCTCTGTGATGACCTGCACCCGAATTTGATTTTCCTGGATGTCGATCTCGGCGGGGAAAGCGGATTCTCACTCTTGGAGAAATTGAATCCCCTGCCCGCCGTTATCTTTACCACGGGTTACAGCGAACACGCTCTGCGAGCGTTCACGGTCAATGCCGTGGATTATCTGCTCAAGCCTATCGATGCACGGCAACTCTCCGACGCCATCGAGCGGATTTACCATGTTCCTGCCCGCACCCAGAAAACGCCCTATCGTCCGGACGATCCCATCCTGCTGGAGTGGGACAAACAGGGCCGCATGATTTTTGTGGCCAACATCGCAGGCGTCGAGGCGGATGATAATTACACCACCGTATTGGTGACGGATGGCACCCACCACTTCATCCGAAAACCCATCTCCCAGTGGGAGAAAATCCTGCCAATGGAACTCTTCTGCTGTCCACACCGCTCTCTCATCGTCAACCTGAAAGCCATCCGTCATCTGACCAAGACGCCAAACGACAAAATGACCTTCCGACTGGAGGGCCACCAAAAAGAATTCGAACTGGGACGAAGGACGATGGGCAAGTTACGGAAGGCGCTGCGCCACGTCCGTCAACTGTGACGAAACGACCGGTTTGGCCGGTTGGACACGTCATCCATACCGCTCGCCACCCATGAAATGACCTTTCCGTAAATTCGGGCAGATTGGCCTCACCATATGAAGAGGTTAGTCAACAACATCGTCGGGCCGCAGATTCGCAGACTGCGGGTGAATCGGAACTGGTCCCAGGGCCAACTGGCGGCCAAACTGCAAATAGCCGGTTGGGACATATCACGGGGCACGGTGGCCAAGTTGGAAAGCGGTCTGCACTGCGTCCGGGAATACCAGATGTTTTTCCTGATGCGGGTGTTCGACGTGCAATATCGGGACCTGCTCCCGGCGTCCATTGACCCGCATGCACCAGACCTGTTCGAAAAACTGTCGGCCAGGCTGAACTCCCGCTATTAAAGCGGCTTCCAAGTTTCTTTTTTGCCAAACCGCGCTTCGAGTTCACGGGAGAAGAATTCGGAAATTTCCGATCGTCCGAAAATGCGCTCAAAAATCAGGACTTCGTAATCCGCAATGGGTTCCTCCTGATTCTCGATGCGGATGATCCTTTCCTCCGAACACTCGAAGCCGGTTTGGGCATACCGCTCCGAGACCTGGACAGGACTCCAGCCCTGTTTTTCCCGCAATTGGCGGAGAAGCGGACCGAGGACATTCTTGGGTTTGGCGGAAGAATTCATGATTTTTCCCATATCATAGCGCAAAGCGGCTAAAGTGCCAATCCGTGTGGTTGCCGGTTCGCAGCCATGCCGGAGCTCAGGGCATCCTCTGGCGCGGCCGGAGAGGGTTTTTCTTCGGGCGGGGGAGGAAAAACCTTCCCGCGAATCTCCGACGGGATCTGATAGAAGAAATCCTCGAAGGAGCGGTCGAAATCGTTGACGAAGTTTTCGTTTCCCAAGGCGTCCAGTTGGTCGGCTTCCATGAAGAAGGCGGAAGCGTTGATGCCGAATTCGAGCAATCCGGCCACAACCCCATCGGCATTTTCAGTGCGCGGGATGCGGTTCGCTGTGACGGGGGTGAGGATGTGGAGAGGCTTCATTCACGCGATGGCGGTTGAACGGTGATGTCGCACACAAAGGGTGTATCCCGAGTCAGCCCGGAATACCGGGCTTCGGCAGCATGAATCGAGGCCACTCGCCCGGCACAAATCAAAGGCACGAGCATTTTCAGCCGCCACCCGAGAAGAATCACGTCATGGGTGGAAAAGGAGAGCAGAAACCGCTCGGCGGGAGCGTTGGGTTCCGCATCCGGGTTTGCCTCGCAAAAGAAATAGAGCAGATGCCCGTAAGGAAAGCCATGAACGCGACCATCCCGGCTATGGAAATTCATGGCCAGAGACGGAGTTTCAACAATACAGATTTTGTGTGGCATGGCGGTTTAGAGACGGTTTTGCCGAATGGCAGGTGATGAAATGGTCTCCTGCGGGAGGATTTCAGGACGCCGGCGAAACTTTTGCGACAGGGCAACCAATTGGCGAAAGAGTCTTTGGGAAATTTCCATCAGGCGATGCGGTGAAATCGTTCTGGGCAAAGAGCGTATGGGCCGCAGGCGGAGAGGATGTCCCGAAGTCGGAACAGGTTTCCGCTCGGGCTGGGTGGCAAATCCTTTTTCCTTCAGGGCGCTTTTCACCAAATCGAGGGCGGCCCGGCGATGGGTCGAGCGGGTAATGCGATCCCGCAGAATCCCCTTGTCATCGGTGAATATCCGGCACTCTTTCCTTCCTCGCGAAATAGACACATAGAATTGTTCGCGGTGAATGGCCGGGGCCGAACGGGATGAGGCCACCAGAAACACCGAATCCACCGTCCGGGCCTGTGCTGCATGAGAAGTCACGCAATACCCATGCGCAAACTGCCGGTAATCGGGGGGAAGAACCCGACCATCGGAAAGCGTGATCCGTCCCGCCTGGATCTCCCTGACCGTGACAATCTGCCCGTTGACCAGCGTTCCGCTGGACCGGTTGGGTATTTCGCTCAATTTGCGATTGGCTTGTAATAGAAGCTGATCGCCCGGAGAGATTGCAATCTCCCGGCGCTCACCGACATCGAACATGCCGCCCGAGCGAGGATGAAACAGGCGTTCGTTTCCATCCTCCCGGCGCACCCGCACTCCGGAATCGGAAGCGGCGATGATTTCCACCTGTTCATTGGCACGGAATGCCCCCGTGCATTGCTGGAAGAGGATTTGTTGGCCGGAGCGGTAATGGGAAAACTCGCCTTTTTGTGCCTCTGTCCAGCCGAGCGAATCGAAGACAGGAACCCGTTCTTCGGTTTTGGCGAGAGAGCCGGTTTCTTTGAGTCGCGAGCGAACGCATTCGGTCACCGCGTCAATTTCCGCCCATGTCGGGGCAACCAGCAGGGCGGAATTCCCATTTGCCTGGGCCGTGAGATACGCCGTTGCCGCCGTTTCGTAGATCCGGTTTGGTTCTTCCACGCATCCACGGGCATCCAGCCGGTCAAATGCTTCCTGCGGTCGTCGGTTGGCGGCCAGTTCCACCGTCTGGCGGTAATCCGCCTGTTGCTGCCGTCGAATCTGATCAAGCTGGCCAAAGCGATAAAGGGAGTGTTCCTCCAACAACCGCAGGGCATCCCCACGCGCCACGCCCGAATGCTGACCGGTATCGCCCGAAAACACGACCCGCGCTCCCGCACCCACAGCGAGAGAAAACAATTCCTTCATGTCACCGAGTCCGACCAGCCCGGCTTCGTCCAGAACGATTACCGCTCCCGGTTTCAATTTTTGCCTTTGTCTGGGATCGACCAGAAGCGCCTTGAGCGTGACCGCTTCCTTGAAGCCGTCTTTCCTCAACACATCGGTGGCCGCCGCCGTGGGCGCGCAGAAGACCGCTGAGCGGTCTTCCTTGGAAAAGGCTTCCGCCAGTTCTTTCAACGCCGTGGTTTTTCCAGCCCCGGCCAGTCCCCGGAATCCGGTGAACTGGTCTGGGCTTTGCAAAATATGGGCAATGGCCCTCCGCTGGTCCGTTCCCATGGAGGGATTCACCGGCACAAAATCCGGGGCAAGCGCGGCGAAAGCGTTCTGACCTTCATTGAGTTTTTCAATCAGGAAGAGCTCTGTTGTCAGGATTTCCCGCGTGGAGATTTCCTTTCCTACCCGGATGAATTCTTCCGAACCTGCGATCTGGTTTTTTAGGGTCGCGAGATGGGTTTGTCCTCGCCCGTGAATGAGCGCGTGGCGGAGAAGTTCGGTTTCCGGCACGACAGAGGTCCGCTCGAAAACATGGGCGGTGGCATAGCGCAGGGAGGCAGATTCATCGACGGGCTTAGAGATCAATGCGCCACCTCTCGCGTGTTTCTCAATACGGCGGAGGGAAGAGATCTCTTCCGGCGTCATCTGGTCGAGTTGCATCTGGCGGACTTCCACCGTGGAAATCCCTTTCAGTTTCCGCGGGCGCGATTGATGAACCGCCCACGAAACCTCGTTATTGGACAGTTTCCTTCCCAATCGTTTTTCCATTTGCGCGATGACCGCGTCCCGTTCCCCCGAGCGCTTCGAGAACCGTTTCATCAATGACGCCGACACTCCCTTGATTTCGATGCCCTCCATTTCGTAACCGATGGCCCGCAAGCGGCGGCTCAGTTCATTGCGGTAAACCTCCGTGCCGTATTGGGAAGCGGCAAAAATGTCGGAGGTCTGGAGTGCTTTCCAACGATTTTCTTTCGCGTCAAAGGTGGCATTGAACAGCGTGAAATGCGTGTGCAATTGCGGGTCCAAGGCCCGGCTGGAATTGTGCAGAAATTCCGCGCCAACGACATTGCCGGTGGTGCGATCCGCATCCGCTCCTTTTACCCGAACACGGGCGGCAGCGAACCGTTCAAGTTCCTTGATCGCCGCCCGTGCCGATTCCTGGTGAGCTTCCACCAGCCGGGGGTCATCCATCGTGACCGCCATCACGGAAACCGACTTCGGAGCCGAACAGGTGAAATCGAAAAATACGCGGCGATTTCCGGGCGCATTGTGGCGCAGGGTCAGTTTCTCACCGGTCGCCGGATGCAGTCCATCGCACAGGCTCATGAAGGCGCTCTGATCCACGACCTGCCCTTCCTTCAATCCCAGATGCTCCGCACCTTGGCCGACCCAATATCCCGGTTGGATTTCCCCCTCTGTATAATAATCATTGTGCGACAAGTGCTCGTCGAAATAGGCCTTGGCAGCCACCTGGTTCTTGAGGGCAGTTGAGGTGAACATGCCGCCAGACTATCTGGAATTTGCACCGGGATGATCCGCAGACGGATCATTGTGAGTGAAGACACCAACCCCTTAATTTTTAAGGTCGTTTGGGCCGTCATCCGTCCGTCATAAAATCCGTCATTGTTCCGTCATCGGGACATCATGCCGCAACCAGTGTGCTTTCATCCGTGCGTCATGAAGACGAAACTCGATATTGCATCGCTCGAAAGCTCGATCGACTTCCAGGCGGTCATGGAAAAGCTCGATCACCTGTCAACCAGCGGATCACCCCAACGTCATAAATCCGTCTATGATTTGCTCGACCGGGTGAAACCCGCGCTTCTTCGTGCCCGTCAAAGCAACGTTCCGCTCACGACACTGACAAGCTTCCTTCGGGAGAACGGGATTTCCATCAGTGAGGCGACATTGCGTCGATACTTTCATGGACAAGGAGCGCGTCCGAAAACCCGTCAACGGAAAGTCAAAGTTGTTCCATTGGCGGTGCAGCCCCCCGCCGAACTTCCGTCTAAATCACCGTCGACACTTCCGCCACGCCTGGCGCGGCGCATCAACCAATAAAAAATCATGAGCAAATCCAAATCCCGCAAACTCGTTGTCTTCTCCATCGGAGGCAAAGGAGGCGTCGGCAAAAGCTGGCTGATCTCCCTCCTCATCGACTGGTATCGTTCACTCAAAACTCCGTTCCGGGCCATCGACCTCGACAATGAAAACAACACGCTCTCGCGATTCTATCCTGAAGCGGAATTTATCGAGGTTTCCAGCCAGCGTGACCTTGATGCCATGTTGGAGAAGATCGTTGACTCCGAGATCGCTCTCACGGTCATCGACATGCGGGCGGCATCCACCGACCGCATCGAGCCGTGGTGGCGGCAGGTGGATTTTGACGCTCTGCGCGATGAATATGGCGTCCGGTTTTCCGCCATCGGCGTGGTGGATTCCTCGGCGGACAGCGTGGCCAATATCGGCTTCTGGGCTCGCGATGTGCTGGGCAATCACAAGGATATCGCCTTTCTTATCGCGCAAAACAAGGTGCGGGGGGAAGAACTGAATTATCCGAATTCCAAGGCCCGCGAGGACTATTTGAAAACGCTCGACCTTTTGGAAATCGATCTTCCGAAACTCGACGACTGGGTTCACCAGAAATTGGAACTGGGCGATTTACGCGTCGGCTCCGCTCTGGAAGTCTCCGATCCGTCGAGTGAATTGACAAAATTCATGACCCGCAGCCGCCTCCGGAAATACCAGCAGGTGGTTTTTTCCGAATTCGAGAAGGTCAAAGCCCGGCTCCTGCCGTAAAATTTATGGACATCCCTTCCGTCCTTGAAGATTTGCTCCGCCCTTACCCGGTGGAAATTCAGCTCAAACTCCGGGAAGCGCTCGAACGTCTCCATATCACCAATCCCAACGATCCTGTTTTGGAATTGATGTTGGCGCTCGGCCTCTGGGGCACGTTTTACCAGAAGATTTCCGGCCAGATCGTGGAGGCCGGGCGATTGGCCGACGAGCAGAGAGGCGAAGCCCTGGACATGTTCAATGAACGACTCCGTTTGTTGCAGGGATTGACGTTGACGATCCAACGGGCCACCGACCGGCTGAGCACGGCGGGTGAGGATATCGTAATACGTTTTCCCGTGGACGACATTGTTCAGAAGGCCACGGATCGGATCGATGCCGCTATTCAGAGCCTTCCCATTGAGGGGCTCTTGCGAACGGTCGTCACGACCCGCGAGGAAATGGCAACTCTCGGACGCTTTGCCGAAAATGCCGCCGATAAACTGGTGGCTGGCGCTCAGATGGTCGAGGACTGCGCCCAGCGGCTCACCGACGCCGGATTGCCACGGGTTTCTTTCGGATGGTCCGCAGGTTGCGTTCTCTTCGGAGTCGCCCTGGCATTTTTCGCCTTCTGGTGGTTCGGCCACGGGCCGTTTTGACCCGAATTTCGGGTGCGTGCCGCAGGCAACCGAGCGGGGAAAATCCGCTCCGTTGTCTGCGGCCATTTCGTTCACCGGAAAGCCCGCAGCGACCATGAGGGGATTGCTTTCCTGCCTCGCTGGACGCAATCCCTCATCGTCGCCCGTCAGACACGAGCCGGATTATCCGGCCTACGATCTTCAACAGTGAAGCGAAATCCACCCAAGCCAGATGCCGTCATCTAAAACAAACCGCATTCGCGGGGAGTTCTCCGCAGGTCAACCGAGCGGAAAGAGCCCGCTCCGTTGCCTGCGGCCATTTCGTTCACCGGGAACCCCACTGCGACCCGGATTTCCCGGAGTGCAATCTTCAACAGTGAAGCGGAATGCACCTAAGCCAGATGCCGTCAACTAAAACAAACCGCATTCGCGGGGAGTTCTCCGCAGGTCAACCGAGCGGGAAGACCGCTCCGTTGCCTGCGGGCATTTTGTTCACTGGGAACCCGTGGCGACCATGAAGGGATTGCTTTTCTCCTTCGTCGAACGCAATCCCCTCATCGTCGCTCGTCAGAAGCGAACCGCATTCGCGGGAGTTTTGTTCGGTGCGTTTGCGCTTCCAGAAATCGCACTGGTCCAACACCTGATCAACGAATATATTTTCCTCGAACAATCAACCATGACCCCGCTCGACATCGCGCACTTTTCGTCACCGGAAACCTACATTTCCGGCATGACCGCTTTGTCGATTCCGGATGCGGGACGCCTCGGCGGCGACTGGCATTTTATTGCAGCGCTGTGTCATCCGGATTCCCGCATCCAGTCTGCTGGAGTCGGGGGAAACTTGGAAAACACAAACCGGTTTTTCGGAAATCGAATGCTTGCCGACAAGGCGGACATTCTTCGCGGACGTGGAGTTCCCCTCGAAAAAGTTGCCAGTGTCTATTGTGCCAACCATCCGAGAGCGATTGCCGATTTGCTTTTTCACAGCGTGAAGAAAGGTCTCTTCCCGGCACATGTCACCCTGAATGGCGGAATTTTCGAGGATGCACACGAATTTTCCATGCTGGATGAACTCATGAAGCTGATGTCCCCAAACTTGGACACAGAAGAATTGGAAATCCTGCTGCGTTGGAAACACGAGCACTTCACGCCTGCAAAAGCGGGACTTGCCGTTTCAGGCTCCATTCCTTTGAGATAGCTCACATGCCGTACATCCGATACATGAGTTGGGAACAAAACGAAGCCGAGCACGCTGCCGACCGGCGCGAAATGCTCGAAGCAGTTGCGTCCGGCCGGAAAACGGCCCGGCAAGTGCAGGAAGAAAATTCCATCATCCCTCTTGATGCCAAGATCGAAATCAACTGGAGGGATCTGTCCCGGCGATGCGAAGAAGCGCTGGATCGGGAGCATTTTATGACGGCGCAGGAAACATCTGCTTGCCGGGACAAGCGTCAGCGGTAACGTCAAACGCATGGCTTTGGATGCATGGAAAGAGGTGTTCGATTTCTATCGCGACGTGATCCGCGATCTGAACAGCGCAGGCGTGGAAAGTGCCGCGACCGGAGGAATCGCCTGCATCTTTTACGGTTTGGTCCAGCAGACGAAGGACCTCGATCTGGTTGTGACGCCCGGCCGGAGCGAAACGATTCGTCAGGTGTTGGCCGGGCGTTCGTTTCATGGAAATTCCGTGGCCTACATGGGGCCATTCGGTTGCCCTCTCGATGACCGGTGGCTATCGGGCGGGTGGAGCAGCCATCTGTGCTACGGTCGCAACAATACGGAAAGTTATCCCCGCATTGATTTCATGAGCCGACCGCCCCGCGTGGATTCCTGGCAACGGGGTGTTGATTTTGAATGCGTGGATGCCAACACGCTGAGTTGGACAAAAAAAACCCAGCGGGAAAAGGATTGGGCGGTGGTCAATTCTCTTGGGATCAAAATGATTGAGGCAGGAGACGTGCGGGGGTGGCTCCATCTCCATGATGCGCGGATACTGACCGGCTTGGTGGAACAGGGACTACAGCCCCCGCAGGATATGCGAAAAGAGCGCCCTCTCCTTCAACTGGCCGCCACCAGAAGCCCGGAACTCCGGCCCGTTCTGGAAGTCGAAAAGTTTCAGATCCAACAAGTCGATCACGAAAGGCTGCGCGAATATCAGACGGCTTGGAAGCCTTACGGGCGCGAGATCAACCGGATTTGGGATGACATTGCCAAACTCTCTTTCCCGCAACAGCACCAAGAAATCGTCCATGTCGCCGAACGCCTCTTGAAAAAGGAGGTCATCGGTCCCCGAGAAATGCAGGCTCTCATCGGTCGCGCCTGGCAGGAAACAAGGAAGCAATTTCCCCGCGCCAAAAAGGAATGGATCAGCGAGCGATTCCGGCCTAGAGTGGGAATGAGGATGTCACTATGACTTCGCGTGAAGCTGATGAATATCTTTTTGGCGAGGAATGGGCGCGCATCAATGCTCTTCCCCTCGAACAACGTATCGAAGTGCTTTGCGACTATTGGGACAGTTTTGACACCGCTGCGGATTTGTCATGGCCTGAAGAACCCCGCGCAGGGGCAGCGGGCAGGGCGAGGTTTCCGATTCGGGAACCTTCCGAGGCCAAGATTGCAGGTCAATCTGGTGCGCCAGCACCGCCAACCCAAACCAATGAACTGAAAGGTGTTCATCATGCCAACTGAACGTCCAGCATGTAGCGAAGCGGGCGGCGTAGGGAGTAATCCCTGCGCCGAAGCCCCGTGGAGCGAACCTGCGAGCCGCAGCGCAAGCGAACCCGAAACAGGCCTCGTTACGCAATGAGAGCGGCCAATCACCCAGATTTGCTGAAGCCTGAAATCCGCCGTGAAGCGACGTTCACGAGCAACGGCGGGGCTCTCCGGGGTAAGAAGGGGCAGCGCGCAGGGAAGGTAGGGTTGGGCAGGCTGGGAGACCCCTGCCATCAGCCACGTGCAGAGCGTGGCAAGGCGTATGCCGAATCCATAAGGTGTGCGCCGAGGGCAGGGGAGTCGGAGAGGCCCATAGTAGCGAAGAGAACCCGATCAAGTCGGGAAGGAGCCAAGGGGCCTTGGCAGGAACGGAGTGGACTCAGAAAGAACCGGGGCTGATTGGGATGAGAGATCAATCTATGACAGAGCAGGCGGAGGAGGAACTTTCCATTCGGGAAGTGACCCTGCCGCCGAAACTTCGGGGCTGGAGAGCGAAGCTGAGTGCGAAAGCCAAACAGGAGAAGCGGTTTCGCTTCTACAGCCTCTACGGGCTGGTGAGTCATCCCGAGACACTGAAGGCGGCATGGACGCAAGTCCGAGCCAACGGAGGCAGTCCGGGAGTCGATGGAGAGACGATCGGAAAGATCGAGAAGGAGGGCGAGGAAGCCTTCCTTGAGAAGTTGGCCCGTGAGTTGAGGGAGAAGACCTACCGCACCGGAGCGGTGCGTCGGGTCTATATCCCGAAAGCCAACGGGAAGATGAGGCCTCTGGGCATCCCGAACATTCGGGACCGGGTGGTTCAAGCGGCAGTGCTTTTGATCTTGGAGCCGATTTTCGAGTCGGATTTCCTGGAATGTTCGCACGGGTTCCGGCCCGGGCGCAGTGCTCATGACGCGCTGGAAGTGATCCGCGAGAACCTCGCCAAAGGTCGCTGCACAGTGATCGACGCGGACATGGAAGGCTACTTCGACAGCATTCCGCATGAAAAGCTCATGGCTTGTCTGCGGATGCGCGTGGTGGACGGAAGTGTGCTGCGATTGATCAAGCAGTGGCTGGACGCGCCGGTGGAAGAACGGGATGAGAATGGCAGAATCCGACGCAAGCGCAACAAGCAGGGAACACCGCAAGGGGGTGTCATCTCGCCACTATTGGCGAACATCTACCTGCACTGGTTCGACCATGTGTTCCACGCCAAGAATGGTCCGGTCCAATGGGCCAAGGCCGTTTTGGTGCGCTACGCGGACGATTTTGTCATCATGGCCCGCTATGCGGGTCCAAACCTCCAGAGGTTCGTGGAAGAGAAGATCGAGGGCTGGCTGGGGCTGAAGATCAACCGGGAGAAAACGCGGGTCGTGGACCTGCGGCAGGTGGGGGAAACCCTCGACTTCCTGGGCTTCAGTTTTCGCTATGATCGCGATCTTTATGGCAGCGGCAAACGCTACTGGAACATGCATCCCTCGAAGAAGTCGATTGCGCGAGAGCGCGAGAAGCTACGAGGGATGATCAACGGGAAGCAAAGCCACACGCCACTGCCCGAGTTGATCGGGCGGCTCAATCGCCACCTTAAGGGATGGGCCAACTACTACCGGCAGGGATACAGCCGGTGTGCCTTCCGGGACATCAACTGGTTCGTTCAAAGACGCCTATGGCGGCATCTGCGCCGTCGCAGCCAACGTCAATGGCGACCCGCCCAAGGTACCTCCTTCTCCTCGCAGCTTGTCGAAATGGGGCTTGTCCAACTGTGAATGCTTCGCGCAAAAACGCCCTGCGAAAGCCGGATGCGGGAAATCCGCACGTCCGGTTTGACGAGGGGGAAGGAAGTCGGCGGTCATTGCCTTTGGGCTCTCATCCCGTGGCTTCCCTCCCTACTCTACCGGTGGATTCCGTTGCCATGCACCGGGAATGCCTCAGTGAAGAATTCTGACAAGAGAGCAGGTTTTCACAACACCCGGCAGGCACTCTTGACACTGACACCCGTGGGCATACATTCCACGTATCACGCCATGACAACCGCAACACAAGACCCGAGAACCGCAACCGTGCGCGATTTGCGCAACCGCTTTGCCGATGTGGCAAAGTGGATTGAGGACGGCGAGCAAGTGACCATCACGCGGCACGGCGCGGCGTTCGCCACGCTGGCCCCAGCCCGGCCTGAGAAGCCCCGCAAGCCGGACATTGCGGCACGGTGGAGGAAGCGGCTGCGCGAGCACCCGCCGATTCCCTGTAAACGCAAACTGACCACCGAGGAAACACAAGCGTTCTATGAGGACATGAAGGGAAGGCTATGACACCGGAGGACTATGCGGATTCCTCTTTCCTTGTTTCTCTGCTTACCGAGGATACGAACAGCGCAGCGGCAACGCGGTTCATGGACAGGAACCCTGATCCGTTGCCGTTCAACCCGCTTCATCGGCTGGAAGTGCGAAACGGCATCCGTTTGCGCGTTCAGCGCGGTGAGATTGACACGGACAGGAGGACAGCGGCCTTTCGCCAGATTGAGGAAGACCTTGCGGACGGTCTTCTGGTTCATCATGCCATGCCGTGGACGGATGCCCTTCGCAAAGCCGAGCAACTGAGTGCGGATCATGCCGAGCGCATCGGGAGCCGGTCAGCGGATACACTTCACGTTGCGACGGCATTGCTGGCAGGTGCAACGCGCTTTCTCTCATTCGACAAGCGGCAGCGCGAGCTTGCCCAGGCGGCAGGGTTGGAAGTGAAGCCGTAGGGGAATAATGGGCGTCAGAGGGTTTGGGAGGGAGCGGGTGAAGGGAATCGAAGCCTATATCTTTTACCTACGTAGAATATTGAATTTGACATCGGGTGACAAATCGGTGACAATCTTGGTATGAAAAAAGGCGCGGTTGAAGTTATCGAGTCCAAAGGCGTTCGGATTCCGATTTACGGCGGATTGCATCATGGCAAACAAAGCTACCTCATCGCCTATTACGCGGACGGGAAACGCGTCAGGGAACGCGCGCCAACGCTTGAGGATGCCCGCCAGCAGGCGAAAGCCAAAATCAATGACCTGACTACGGGAATGGCCCATGTCGGCACGCTGACGCCGCGCCAAGCCGTAACGGTAACGGATGCCATTGCCATCCTCAAGGACATCAGCACTCCTCTCTCCCAAGTTGCGAGGGAGTATGCGGAAGCCAGCAAGATTTTGGGCGGTCATGGCTCCATTGTGGATGCGGCCCGCCTCTTCATGCGAGAGACGGGCAAGAGGGACATCCCCCGTCGCACGTTTGCGCAGGTCGTGGAAGAATTCCGCACCTCGATTGCGACAGCGGGACTTTCTCCACTTTATCAGCGGGATTGCCGCGTTCGCCTGGCGCGGGCAGCAAAGGCATTTCATGTGCAGATCATGGACATCAAGGCGGAAGATATTGACACATGGCTATCCCTCGGCAAGCGTTCTCCTCGTTCGGTCAACAATGACCGCACGACGCTGGTGACGCTGTTTGAATTCGCCAAGAGCAAGGGTTATCTCCCTCGGGACATCGAGACGGCAGCCAAACAAGCCATCAAGCGCAAATCCATCGACAGCGAGATTCAGATTCTCACCCCGGAAAACTTTGCGCTGTTGCTCAAGCACACCCCTGCAAAATTCCTTCCTTTGGTGGCAATTGGCGGATTCGCCGGTGTGCGCAGCGCTGAAATTTTCCGCATGGACTGGTCCGAGATCGATTTTGCGCAGGGTCACATCGAGATCAAGGCCGCCAAGGCGAAAACAGCTTCACGCCGTATTGTGCCATTGCTTCCAGCCCTGCGCAGTTGGCTTCAACCCTTGGCGAAAACATCCGGCCCACTCTGGCACTACGGGAAGCTTGAGGGGTTTCTTAACGCATGGTCAAAATACAAACCGATTTTGCCCCTGAAGGTGCCCACGAACGCCCTGCGTCATTCCTACGCCAGTTATCGCCTCGCCGAAGTCAACGATGCGCAAAAAGTCGCGTTGGAAATGGGAAACTCACCCCGAAAACTCTTTGAGAACTACCGCCAACTTGTCACCCCGGCGGCGGCAGCAAAATGGTTCGCCATTCTTCCAGAGAAAAAGCGATCAGCCCGGAAGCGTGCGACTGAATCGACCGGGACAACCTAAAGGAGCACTTCATCCCGGCTGGCTATCCGGCTGATGGAAAGGGCTGAAAGAAGCTCCTTCTTCCGAAAGAGGCGATGGCGTCCCAACTTGTAGCTTGGGAGGAGTCCCTTCTGAACATACTGATGGAACGACCGCAGGGGGATTCCCAACCAAACAGCAGCCTTCTTTGCGTCAATGAATTCCCGCTCTTGCGTGAAGGACTCCTTTCCCTCCCGCAATGGGCTTGGGGGCAGCGTGTTGCAGTCCGCTTCGCTCTCGATTTCGCAAATGGCTTTCTGAGCTTCAAGAAGTTGGTTTTGGGATCTGATTCGCATCGTTTGCGAGGCACCTTGAACGAAATCCCATTTCCCAGTGTTCCGAATTCGTGGCAGTTTTTCGGTTCATTCCCATTGGGTCCGATACCCCGAAGCTTGCTTCGGCTTTATGTCGTGGCTCTCTGAATTCATATTCTTAAATGCCTCGCGGCTTGCCCCGAGGTTTGGCGCAACGCGCAGTTTTGAGTGGGTGTTTGTTTCCAATACCGCAGATAGGCTCGGGTGAAATCATTTGCATGGGCGTATCCCAGCTTCGATGCCACTTCCTTCACCGGCAGGGTGTCTTTTTCCAGAATCTGCCGGGCAGCCTTCATGCGCACGGCATAAGCCACCTCGCGGACGTTTTGACCGAGTTCGCTTTGGAACAGCCGGTTCAATGTGGCCGGAGAAATTTGCATGTAGTCGGAGAGCGCCGCAACCGGCCGCAATTCCTCCGGATGCATCTCCAGCCAGGCCCGCGCGTATTTCACCTTCCTCTTCGGACTGGCGCGGATTTCCTGTCTCCCGCACATCCTGCCCAACAGAACATCCAGACGGATCCGCAACGCGTGAAGAGAGTGTTCCGACTCTTCTCCGGAGAAACGGATCTCATTCCGAGTTTCCTTGTGGAGCATTTCAATCCGTCGGACAATCTCTGCGGTGGTGTGCAGAATTTTGAAACTCTCCGGTCCGGGACGCAGGGCTTCAAAAAGCGGGGGATCCCGCCAAATCCAGTTGAAAATCCCGCACTTTCCGGTTTTTGGAACTCCGCTCCAACCATTCGGGCAGGACGGTCCAATGATTGCCAAATCGCCGCTCCGCAGAATGTGGATCGTGTCGGCGATGTGCAATCCCGCCCGACCTTCCGTCACGAGCTGGTAGGTCCATCCCATATGCCGGGAAACAGGAATCAGATGTCGTCCATAGCTTCGCCACCCCCAGGACAAATATTGGAGTTCCCCGGCGGGAAAAAGATCATTGGCCCACCGGGGCCTGCCAGCCGGTGGCTGATAGAGAGCGCGAGGATAGGTGCTCATGGTTGAGTAGCAAAATCAATCATTTTCAAACTACCGCTAGCTGTAACCATTTCAATGGAAATCCGGCACGATGTAGGCTTCATCAGTCATGAATGTTCCCAAACCTTTGTCTTTGAAAAAAACGTTCGGATTTGGCGACCGCCTGGGTCTGGCCACACCCGGTCATGTTGCTGCCGCCAAAAAAAGCGATTTTGTTCCCATTTTTGCACAGCAATCCATCCGTGAGATGTCACGAACACAGCGCACTCCGGCGGAGGTGATGAACGCTGCGCAGGAGGCCCTTGGGCGACTGGGGTATGACGGGGACTGGGGTGCCGATGCCGATCATCTGAAAACTCCCGAGGACATTCAGGTCACGGCTGCCGCAGGGTTCACATTTTTCACAATTGATCCTTCCTCGTTCGTCAACAATGCGGCGGATCGCATGGATCCTGCGACCGTGGGGAAATTGTCGGACCAAATCGAACGCGAAGAGCTTTTTCACTCATCGGATTATCTGGACAGACCGTTTGAGATCGGCGGAGCGAAGTTGGTTTTCGACAAATTGACTTTGGACAGGGCGGCCGTGAAATATGGCAGGGCGATTGCCCACAGTGCCAATATGGCAGCGGAAATATACCGGCTTCTTCCCATGGCGGATGTGGAGATCTCCGTGGATGAAACGGATTTTGCCACCACGCCACAGGAACATCTTTTCATCGGCTCGGAGCTCAAAAGACGCTGGGTTCGTGTCACGAGTCTGGCTCCCCGTTTTGTGGGGGAATTCGAGAAAGGCATCGACTACCGGGGCGACCTCAAGGCGTTCGAGGACCAACTCCGCCTCCATGTGGACATCGCCAAGTCTTGCGGACCCTATAAAATCAGCATTCACAGTGGATCGGACAAGTTTGCCGTTTACCCGGTGATTGGACGGCTCTGCGGCGATCTGCTTCACGTGAAAACAGCGGGAACCAGTTATTTGGAGGCGCTGCGGGCCGTCTGCCGTTCCGAGCGTCCCCTGTTTGAAGAAATCGCCGCCTACTCCCACTCTCGATTCGCGATGGACAGGGCCAGTTACCACATCTCCACAACGGAGGCGGAGGTTGCAGCCCTGCTCGGGACGGATGCCGCGGATCTCGAGCGGAACTATTTGGACGGGCGGGCGGGCCGTCAATTGTTGCATGTGACATTCGGTTCGGTTCTGACCATGGGGAAAAGATCGGATGGGCGGACTTTCAAGGAGGCCATCCTGGAAACTCTTGGGAAAAATGAGGCGCTCCACCATCATCTTGTCGAAAAGCATTTCGACCGTCATCTTGGCCTGTTGAACGCCGGTTGAAACCCACACCTCGAAACACAAACAACATGGGAATGTCCGCCTCCTCAACACATCGGTATTCCGCGGGCAGCCTGGTTTACAGCCGTGCCGGAATTATCATGCTGTTCGGATGGCTTCTGTGGGGGGATTTTATCTTCAACCTCATGGAGTCCGTGATGCCAAGCCTGCTGCCGCTCGCTCTGAAGCAGCACGGCGCCAGCAACCGGGAAATCGCGATCATCGTGTCAACCCTTTACATGATGGTCAACACCGTCATGAATCCGATCATCAGTTACAACTCCGATCGCTTCCGGAGCCGCTGGGGCCGGCGCCGGCCATTTATCGTGGCGACGACACCACTGGTCGTTTTATTCCTGTGCGCGATTCCATTCGCGCCCGATATCCTCGTCTTCTTAACCCGAGCCGACTGGATGGTTTCCCTGCTCGCGCTGTCCCCGACAGCCCCCATCATAACGATGTTCGGGATTCTCGTGGTCGGCTTTCAGGTGTTCAACATGTTTATCTCCTCCGTTTACTATTATCTGATCCCGGATGTGGTGCCTCAACAGCTCTTGGGGCGGTTCTTTGGGTTGTTTCGTATTTTTGGCACCACTGCCGGGATGATCTATAACTTCTTCATCTTTGGTCATGCGGGCACACACATGCGGGAGATATTCGTGGGAATCGCCATCATCTACGGATTTTTCATTTTGCTGATGTGCTGGCGGGTGAAGGAAGGTGAATATCCCCCTCCCCTTCAAGAATCGCACGGGCATTGGTGGAGCGGGATTCAGAACTATGCCAGAGAATGCTTCGGGTGTTCCTATTACTGGTGGGTCTTCTTGACCTACTCCTGTGTCATCTGGGGAAACTTGGCGACCGTTTTTGTGGTCTTCTTCCTTCGCGACGAAATCGGCTTGTCGCTGGTTCAGATCGGGAGGATCAATGCGGCGGGTCTGCTGGCGGTGATTGTGGCGCTGATCCCCCTGGGCTGGCTGTTGGACCGGGTGGGGGGGCACAAAATGCTCATCGCGGGATTCCTGCTGCAAACGATCTCTCCCCTGATCTTTTTTGTTTCCGTCCATGGGTATCGGAGCGCGCTGATTTGCAGCATGCTCGGCGCGGTTCCCATTGCCATCACCGGGCTGTCCGTGTTCAAATGGGCCGTGGATGTCTATCCGAGGGACCGCTACGGGCAGTTTGGTTCGGCCGGAGCGCTTTTTTCCTCTTTTGGCGCCATGCTTCTCGGTCCGTTGTGCGGACTGTACATCGACACATTCAAAGTTTACCGGGGCCTCTACCTGTGGTATGTCCTTTTCGCGTTGATGGGGGCGGTGTCGGGAATGGTCGTTTTCAGGCGCTGGAAAGCCTTGGGTGGTCCGGATAATTATCAAGCGCCATGAATTTCTCGCGCTATAAATCCGAACATGTGGCGGATCATCTTCGCTCGGCGATTGAACGGGGGGAATTGGTCGAACCGCTGCCCTCCCTTCGGGATTGGAGTTCAGTCCTCGAAGTTTCTTCGGGCACGCTCCAGGCGGCGTTGAAAACCCTGAAGCGCGAAGGTTGGATTGGTTCCCGGCCAAAAAAGGGATTTTATCTTGCGCGCAAGCCGGTCAGGCGTCCGCAACACCCGCCCGTCGTGCGATGGATCTGGCACGATCCCAAACATCGGGTCATTCCGCCTTCCTCGGACATTCTCTTTGCGGTCAGCCAGAGATTGGCCGCCCATCACATAGGCTTCCAAGTGGAGTGGTGCAATGATTCCCGCATCCTCGCGATCCGCAAGGCTGGAGCGCAGCCCCACGAGATGCTCGTGTTTCCCAATCTTTCGTTCCTGCACCAAAAGTTGTTCGCGGATTTTAAGAATGCGGTGATCATCGGGCTGCCGTTCACGGGAATCAAACTGCCATACATTTCCTGCGATGTTTTTTCCGCGTTTCGCCATGCGACTTACATGTTGTTGCGCCATGGATGCGATCGCGTTGACCTGATCAATGCCATCGGTCGGCGGATACCGGAGTCCCGCCAGCGTTTGGAGGAAGAATTTCAGAAAATCTGCGCGAAAGCGCCGCGGCCGATCCTGGGCAAAGTGGTCTGGTTGCCCGACGAACAATCCGAACAATGCCTTGCCATTCAGAAACTCGCGAACCGGATAACAGGCAAACACGGGCTTGTCGTGAACAATCCGGTGTCGCCCGCTCTGCTCGTCATGGTCCTGGCGAATCGAGGAGTGAAAATACCGGAACAGGTCGAGATCGTGCCCGTGAACTGCACGGCCAGTCTAATGGTCGTGTTTCCGCCATTGCCGCACTATCCGCATCCGTTGGGGCAGTTTTCAAAAGCCGTGTGCAAAGCCGCGATTCATTATTTCGAAACCGGGGCGCTTCTTCAGGATATGCAAAAGAATATTCCACTTTCGCTGGTTTCCCCTTGAGATCACTTTGAGCGAAACCGGTAGGCAGCGCGATCGCGTAACGCCCGGCTTAGATCATTCGGGTAGGCATATCCGAGGATCGCCGCCGTTTCCTTCACCATCCGACCCGCGGCCAGCAATTGCCTGGCGCGCTCGAGGCGAAGCCTTTGGAAACAACTGCGCGGACTCTGTCCCAAACGGTGTCGAAAGGCTCTGAACAAGGTGGGGGACGAGATACCGAGGTAGACGCAAAGGCCGGCAATGGGCTGGTGGCTTGCGAGATTTTGCTGCATCCATTCCAAGCCCAGCTCGATCTGCACCGCTTGGTCGACGCTGCGGGCGGGACGTTTTCTGGCAATGACGAGATCGACCCGGAGGCGCAGGGCGCTCAGGGCGGCTTTCGTGAACTCGTCGGTGGCCTTGACCTCGCGCCGACACTCGATGTGCAGAAGCCGAAGCTGCCGAACCGTCGTCTCCGCCAGGGGAAAGGCCAGATGCCCGCCCGCCGCCGGTTCCAGCGGTGAAAACTGCGGCGGCCCATGCCAGACCCATGTCAGGATTTCGCTGGCCTGCGGGCTTGTCCCGTGGATCGCGCAGGCGCATTCCGGGTGAATCACCAGGCAGGTGGCACCCCGGATATTTCTTTGAGAGGCCTCGAATCGAAAGATAGCCGAGCCTTTCAGCAGGCAAAAATACGTCCAACCAGAATGACGGGACATTTGGATGGGGCTTCGATCATACCGTCGGCTGCCCCATGAGAGATAGCTCAGGTTCAGTTCGGCATCGTCCGCTGACACCCACTTCGGGCGGCCCGGCGGCGGGAGAAAAAGGGCGCGGGGGATTTCTAGAGTCATAATAGCATATCCTTTCATGTGACATCATGCTACTTGGTTTGTATGGAAATGGGAAGCCCCCCCGGAAATATTCGGTGGATGAAGATCCCCGCCATCGAGAATCGCTCCCAATTTACCGTTGATGCCGCCGCGCATATCCTCAAGAGGTTTTATTTTCTGCAGCGCGAAATCGTTCTCATGCAGGCGGCCTGGCTGCCGGGCACCGCATGCCTGGAAATCAAACTGGCGCTGGCCGAGGCGCTTTGGCAGGACGCCCTGATCGCGGGGCAACTGCGGCAACGTGTCCTGGAGTTAAGATACCCCGAACGGCGCATCGAGATCGACGAGGATGCACCCTTCATCGGCGCGATCCGCCGGATCCAGGACGCCCCGGAGGGATCCGGATTTTTTCGCGCTCTCCACGAGATTCTCAAACCGTTTGTCGGAAAGCTTTTTGAGAGCTACCTCCAAGTGGCCGACCCTTTGGACGACAGCCCAACGGTCCGCATTCTTGCCCAAGCGCAACAGGACATTGTTCAACAGAGCCGGCGGGCGCGGGAAATCCTTGCGGCGGACGGCTCCACCGGCTCCTGGTTGGAGGAAGCCCAGCAATGGATTCGCGGCCTTGATGCGCTGTCGCTGGCGAGCCGGAAAGAGACCGCCGCGCCATCGGGCGACGGGCCGCTGCGCGGAGGGAAGCCGTTCGAGATCGCGCGCCGTGCCGCGCGCGATCCGCGCTTTGCTCGACCGGTGTTTGCCTGGCCGGACCGCCTGAATCCGGTGCTCGGGGCAGGGGAGGGGCTTGAGCTGCAGGTGCGGGCGGCCGTACACCATCTGAACGAAATCTGGGCGGCGGAAATGGCAGCCGCCGTGCTCTACGATCTCTCGAACGAGGCCCCTCCGGAATTTCTCGAGGACGCCGCGCGCTGGTGTTTCGATGAATCGCGGCATTGTCGCATGGGGTATGCGCGGCTGTTCGAATTTGGCTACCAGCCCACGGAAATTCCCGTTGATTCGTTCTCCTACGATGCTGGTGCTTCCCTCGACCCGCTGGCCCGGCTGGGGATCATCTACTATTTTGAAACGACTTACATCCGCACCAAATCAGAACGAACGAAAATCTTCGCCGAGTTTGGCGACAGGGCGAGTTCGCACGATATGGATTACGATTGGGCGGACGAATTGATCCACACGTATTACGGAAACAAGTGGCTCAAGTTTTTCCTGGAAAACCGCCAGGATGCGCGTACGCCCAAGGACATTAAACGGGCTGCCGAACAGGCTGTCGAAAGCATTCGGGCGCAGGCGACGACGGAGGACCGGGCGGACACCGAAAAGCACTACGAGGAAATCCTGGCCAAAGGGAGGTCGCTTGCGGCTGCCGGCACGAACAACGCGACAGCCTGTCTGCCATTTGCCGGGTCGCATTCGGCAATATCCGCGACCGTTTCGGACGAATGGCTGCGCACACTGGAGGAAATCTCCCGCAAGCCGCTCGCCCTCTGCGAGGATTTCCCCAGAATCGCCCAGCGTTTCGAAGCTTGGTGGAACCATGACGTCTTGGAACGCCCTATCTTGATCGGGGCCACCAATGCCCATCCCTCCCGCCCACTCACGCGCCGACTGGAGCTTCTCAATGATCCTGACGCCTGGTTCGAGGCCAAGATCCTCGACCTTCAACAAACGCATCGCATCGGCGACGCACTGCCTCATGTCAGGCTCGACTTTGGCGCGGGAATGCTGGGAGCGTTGCTGGGGGGAGAAACCGAAATCGGGAACGATACGACATGGACGCATGCTTTTCTGGATGACGAATGGTCGAACGCGCCCGGCTGGGCGATCAAAGAAGACCATCCATGGTGGAGCCTCCTCGGTCGGCTTATGGACCGTGTCAGCGAGGATGCGCGTGGACGGCATCTCGTCTGCACTCCCACTATGGGGGGGCCGCTGGATATTCTGCTGAACTTTCGCGGATCTACCGCTTTGTGCATGGACGCCGTGGACCAGCCGGAGAAAATCCTTTCGGCTTCGGAGGCCGCTTTCCCAGCCTATGCCGCCGCCCAATCCCGGCTCTACCGGGGGATTGTTGGGCAGCGAGCGGGCCTGCTGCACTGGCACTTGTTGTGGTCGGATCAGCCCTACACGGTGGCCGAATGCGACTTCAGCTTTATGCTCGGACCCGAACAGTATCGGGACATCTGCATGCCGGACATCATCAGGCAGTCGTCGCTTTTCAAGCGGGCAATCTTTCATCTGGATGGTCCCGGTTCCGCCCGCCACATTGATGCCTTGCTGGAGATCCCCACCATCCATGCCATTCAATTCACGCCGGGAGAAGGGACGCCATCCGCCCTGCCATGGATCAGCATGTTCCGCAAAATTCAGAATGCCGGGAGGTCTCTGCTCATCTTCAGCCCCGCCGGGGAAGTCCTTGAGTTGTGCGACGCCCTCAAGCCCGAAGGTCTGGCTTTCCTGTTGCCCAATCCCCCGCCAGTCGCCGTCCTCGACGACCTCTGGGAGCAATTTCAACGAAAATTCCGCTGACCGGGAGTGCTCGATTGTTTCGCGAGGTTCTTAAAGAATATTCCGCTCTCGCTGGTTTCCCCTTGAGGGAACTCGCGGTGCTTGTCCGCCACCCTTCGGCGGGCCGCCCGGTGTCCGCAGTCTGCCCTCAAGATATTCTCTGAGGCAAAAAAAAATGCAGATCATCGTGTTTGAAAAACGCCTGCCAAACGGGCGTAGTGCTGGTTCATTGTGAAAGATTAGAAATTGCCAGCGCCTCAGCAGGCTCCCCCTCCAACTAAAAAATGATCCCATCTGTCCCGAATGGCACGAAGTTCAGCAATGCTGAGCGGGCGTCTCATCTGCAATTCCTTTTACAAACAGGCAACCGGGACGGTCGCCCCACGTCCCGATACCGCATGAACTTTGCGCCATTTCCAACAGTCCCCGTTCTCCTTCTGCTCTGTCTGTTCACGTCCCGCGCAGCCACGGCGCAAAGCAGTTTTGACACATCCTTTCTCGGCCGCTGCCGCGTGACCGCCACCATCGGCAACGAATCGTTGAGACCCGCGGCGGTGAAGTGGGGCGTGGTTTTCCAGGGTGAGAATTCGGAGGTTGCCCGCGTTTGGACTTCCTCCACGCTGCCTCCCCAAAGCCGGAACGAATACGTGCTGGAAGCCGAAATCCCCGCGCTGGCATGGAGCGGGGAGGTCGGGTTGGACCCGGAGTACCCCGTGCCACCGGGGATTCAAATTGTCTCGAACAAAGTGGAAAGCACCCCGCTCAAAAGCGTCTGGGATATTCCGATGAACACCGCCAATGGACCCGTGGACGGGTGGAGCGCGAAATGGATTGTTGCCAATGAATCCAAGGGGCTGGAACATTACAACGGCATCGCCGACAAATCATTCCGCTACTTTTCCCGGGAGTTCACGGTGGAGGAAAAGCCCGGTCAGGCTTTGCTCCTTGTGAGCGCGGACGACAGCGCCAAAGTGTGGATGAATGGTCGGCTGATCGGGGAAACGGCACAGTGGCAAGTGCCGAAGTGTTTGGATGTCACGTCCCAAATCCAGGTGGGAAAACCCAATTTGCTTTGCATTGAGCTCTACAATGAAAATGCGTATTACGGGCTTCTGGCGGAACTGCGTCTGGTCCATGGCTCCGATAAAGGCGAAGCCCGGGTCGTCACGGACGCGGCATGGCTGGCCGACATCCGGAAGCCGGATGGGTGGCCGGGACGGGGGGCAACCCAGCCCGCCATAGCCTTTGCCAGCGCGGGCGGGGCACCCTGGGGCACGCTTCCCGACCCCATGCCGGCACAGGCGGGAACGTCCCGTGCCCCCATGCTTGCGCCTCTCGCACAACCCAACTTTCCGGAAGCCCGCGTGGTGACGGAAAAGAACGGGCGGCCCCGGATCCAAGTCAACGGGCAAACAGCCGGACTGGTTCAGTATCTCGATTTCCAAGGATCGGATTCGCGGGTCGCAGCGAACCTCAAAACCAGCAACGTGCAAATTGTTCAGGTCGGACTGGACAATTTTGGCTGGCAGGGGGAAGGCGCGTATGATTTCAGCGAGGTGGATCGCCGTCTCCGGCGCGTGCTCAAGCAGCATCCCAAGGCCTGGCTGATTCCCGTGATCGAGATTGGCACTGTCACGGGCTGGTGGCTTCGGAAGCACCCCGAGGCGGCGGCTCTCGCTCCGCCCGGAGAGCCCGAATTGACGGCTTACAAAGGAGCCAAAGGCCCGTTCCCCTGTTATGTCCATCCCTTGTGGAGACAGGCTGTGGAGGAAGCCTATTGCCAGCTTCTGCGGCATCTCGGAAGCGCCGACTACGGCCAACGCATCATCGGGGTGAAACACAGCAACGGCATCAGCAATGAATGGTTCTACTGGGGGTCGCAGTCGCGGCAATTCCCCGATTACAACCCCGCCATGCTCAAGGCTTATCAGGAATGGCTGCGCAAAGAAGGGGCCGCCGTCCGGGAAATCGAGGAGGCCCGGTTGCCGGATCCCCAAGCCTGGCGGCGGGACAAGGGGTTTTTCCGGGATCCCGCCGAGTCGTCCGAAACGATCCGTTATGCCCGCTTTTGGCAGGAGATGGTGGCGGACACCGTGGACTGGTGGGCCGGGATCGCCAAGAGGGAGTCGCAAGGCCGCCTGCTCGTGGGCAATTATTACGGCTATACCCTGCACTTGGCCGAGGATCCACACTTCGGGCAATTGGCCGGCCACATGGCCATGTCCAAACTGCTTCGCAGCCCCAATGTGGACATCTTCTATGCCCCGAGCGACGGCTATGTTTATCGCAAAATCGGCGAGCCCGGCGGGCTTATGGTTCCGTCCGGCTCAATCGCCTTGCATGGGAAACTTTACGCCAGCGAGGCGGATTTCCGCACACATTGGTCCATGCAGGACGTGGCGCGGACGAAATCCATCGCGGAAGACGTGGCGATCTTCCGCCGGGAATTTGCCCTCTCCTTCGTGACCGGCGCCGCGCCGCAGTTGCTGGATTTCAGCCAGGGGTATCAAACGATGGACGAAAGGCTCATGCGGGAAATCGGACGTTTCCAGCCGATCTACGACAAGGTCAAAGATCAGGAGGTGTTTTTTGACTCCAGCGAGCTGGCGGTGATCACAGGCGAGGAGGCGGAGGTGCAAAGCCTTGAAAATCCGCCGGTCTTCGGGGCGCTCGTCTCGGCTCAACGTCCCGAGCTGTTCCGGGCCGGCATCCGGCATCAATATTTTCTTTCTTCCGACATCGCGAACCCCGCATTGCGCCGCTTTCGGTGCTTTTTGTTTTTGAATTGCTGGAAGCTGGATGACAAACAGCGCGAGGCCGTGGAGGCATTGAAGTCCGGGGGGCGGACACTGATTTTTGTATATGCGCCCGGAGCCTGGGACGGCAAATGCCTGTCCGCGGACCTCCTTTCCCATCTGACCGGCCTCCCGATCACCCGCCTGCCGGACGGTGGGGAACTGCGGGCAAAATGGCTGGCGGACGGACACGAGTTCGGTCTGTCCGCCGGCAAACCCGTTCCCGTGGCCTTCCTTCCCGGCCAAGGGGATGAGGTTCTGGCAACGCGGCCCGGCAACGCGGAACCGATGCTGGTGCGTCACAAGTTCAAGCGCTGGACGGCCGTTTACAGCGCCGTTCCCCATCTGACTCCCAAAGTGTTGCGGGAATTGGCGCGCGAGGCTGGTCTGCCCATCTACTGCGAGACGGATGACGCCTCCTATCCCTCATCCGCCTTGTTCGGATTGCATGCCAAAACCGATGGGACGAAGAGCATTACTTTGCCCGGACAAAAGCGCCGCATCTATAACGCGGTGACCGGGGAAACCCTCGCCACCGACACCCGGCGGTTCAGTTTTCCCGCAACAGCCGGACAAACCTACCTGTTCGGATGGGATTGACGGGCATCTGTGAGTCTTCAGTGGTTCAGTGTTCAGCACAGAAACCTCCCCGCCGAAAGCTGCTTCACCGAGCCACTGAAAACCCTCCCCCGATGAATTCCTCACAGCCAAAACAGTATCGGGCAGGATCGTTGGTCTATACAAAAAGCGGCCTGGTCGTGCTGTTCGGCTGGCTCCTTTGGGGCGACTTTGTCTATAATCTCATGGAGCTTGTCCTGCCGAGCCTGCTGCCGCTGCTCCTGAAAGATCATGGCGCGAGCAATCGGGTGATTTCCCTCATTACGACGAGCCTCTACATGGTGGCCAACACCGCCCTGAGCCCGATTATCAGCTACAAATCGGATCGCACACGCAGCCGTTTCGGGCGCCGGCGCCCCTACATCGCCTTCACCACCCCGTTCGTCGTCCTCTTTCTCGCCGCCACGCCTTTTGCGCCGGAGATTTGGAACCGGCTTTCCACGCAACAATGGCTTCACGCGGTGGTGGACCGCATTCCGGTTGCGCCGGTGATCCTTGTCTTCGGGGTTTTGGTGTTCGGCTTCCAGATCTTCAATTCCTTTGTGGCCTCGGTTTACTACTACCTCATTGCGGATGTCGTGCCGGAGGACCATTTGGGGCGCTTTTATGCCCTGTTCCGGTTCTTTGGCGCGATGGCGGGGATGGTCTTCAATTTTTTTCTCATGGGTGCGGCCGAGGCGCACATGCGGGAGATCTTTGTCGGCCTGGCCATCCTGTATGGGATCGCCATGTTCCTGATGTGCGCGCGGGTGAAGGAAGGAGCCTATCCTCCGCCGTCCGAAGCGGAGGAATCCCACGCGCACTGGTGGAGCGGAATTCAAAACTATCTGCGCCAGTGTTTCAGCCATTCGTTTTATTGGTGGATTTTCCTGGTTTACGCCCTCTTCATTTGGGCCTCCGCCTCCAATGTCTTCATGCTGTTTTTTCTGCGGGACGAAATCGGCCTGTCTTTGGCCCAGATCGGCGTTCTGAATGCCTGGGTCAATCTGGCTGCCGCCTTGATGACATATCCCTTCGGCGTGTTGCTCGACCGCTGGGGATCCCATAAAACGCTGATCACCTTTCTGTTGATCTCAGCCGCGGCCCAAGGTCTGGGCTACTTGTTTATCCACGGCGGAGCCAGCACTTACGTGTTTCGGATCCTTGCCAATCTTCCGGTCAGCCTGATTCCCATCGCCCTGGCGAAATACCAGATCGAACTCTACCCCCGCGAGCGGTATGGCCAGTTCGGCTCGGCCGGCTCGATGGTTTCCTGCGCCGGCATGATTCTGCTCGGCCCCCTCTGCGGCTGGTTGATTGATTCGTTCGACAGCTACCGTTTATTGTGGCTCTGGACGGGCGCTTTCAATCTGGCGGCATTCCTGGCGGCCTTGGTCGTCCTCTCCAAACAGCGAAAATTCGCGTTGAAGGCATGAATAAAACCCGGCTGACGGATGCCATAAGGCGGATCGGGGTAAAATCCGGCGACAAACTGGTGCTTCACAGTTCCTTCAAGTCCCTCCAGTTCGACGGAACCCCGGCGGAGGCCTGCGAGGCATTCATGGATTGCGTGACCGAAAAAGGCACGCTGATGATGGTCACGCATACCTATTGTTTCAAAAACAAGCCGGACGCGGAAAAAATCTATGATCGGACAACAACAAGGTCGGAAGTCGGGGCGATGAGCGACGCATTTTTCCGCTTGCCGGGCGTGCTGCGATCCCTGCATCCCACGCATTCCGTGGCCGCGTGGGGCGGGGGCGCGCAGGAGTATCTGGCCGGGCACCATCGTGGGGAAGCCATGGGAAAAACCAGCCCGCTCCACAAAATTTTCCAGGAGGACTGTAAAATCCTGATGGTGGGTTGTTCTTTGACTTCCTGCACGGCTTTCCACGTTGCGGAATTCCTTGCGGAAGTGCCGTATCTGACGGTGCATTATGATCCGTCATGGGGGCGCGAGGCCGATTTTTTGGATGAACTCGGAGTTCGCACGACTTACCATTTTCATACCGTGCCGGGATGTTCGCACGGATTTGTCAAAGCGGGGCCGGAATTGCTCGGGAGAAAAATCATGGAACAGGCGAGCCTGCGCGGAGAAAACACCCTGATGCTGCGGGGTAAAGATGCGATCGAAACCGTGGCCGCCCGGCTCCGCAAGGCCCCGTTTTTCTTCAAGGACAGAGACAAAAAGTGCAGGCACTGCGCGGGGACATTCCTCTTGAACGAGAGCACCCCGAAGGAAGTGTGACGCCGGAAATCATCATGATCAAAAATTATTTGAATACTTATAAGGACGGTCTCCTGAATGACATCATGCCGTTTTGGATCAGGCATGCCGTGGACAGGGAGTGTGGTGGGTTCCTGTTCTGCCTGAACAGGGACGGGGCGGTCATCGATACCGACAAAGGGGTTTGGCTGACGGGTCGCTTTACCTGGATGCTCGCAACGATGTACAACGAGGTCGAGCGGAGACCGGAATGGCTGGACCTCGCGAAACATGGGGCGGAATTTCTGATCAAGCACTGCTTTGATACCGATGGCAGGATGTTCTTTCTGGTGACCAGGGAAGGCAAGCCGATCAGAAAGAGGAGGTATGTCTTTTCGGAATCATTTGCCGCCATCGCCTTTGCCGCGCTTTACAAGGCGACCGGAGAGGCGCGCTATGCGCAACTGGCACGGTCCTGTTTTGATATTTACAGCAGATACACAAACACCCCCGGCCTGATTGCCCCGAAATTCACTTCCGAGAGACCGGCGAAAAGCATCGGAGGCCCGATGATCGGTATTGTGACGGCCCAGGAAATGAGGAAAAATCTCAGGGACGAGTCCTACACGCCGTTTATCGACCGATGGATCCATGAGATCAGGCAGGATTATGTGAAGCACGATCTCCGGATGGTCATGGAAACCGTCGGCCCCCATGGGGAATTCATCGATCACTTCGACGGCAGAATGCTGAATCCCGGTCATGCCTTGGAAGGGGCGTGGTTCATTATGGAGGAGGCAAGGATCAGGGGCAACGATAAGAAACTGACAAGCCTTGGAACCGCGATGCTCGATTATATGTGGGAAATCGGATGGGACAAAGAATACGGAGGAATCACCTATTTCAAGGATGCCAAAGGTCTGCCGGTGCAGGAATACTGGCACGACATGAAGTTCTGGTGGCCGCAAAACGAAGCTGTGATCGCCACGCTTTCCGCCTGGCATCTGACGGGCGATCAAAAGTATGCCGATTGGCATAAGATGATTCATGACTATGCGTTCAAGAATTTCTCCGATCCGGAACATGGGGAATGGTTTGGTTATCTCCACCGCGATGGCAGGGTGTCCGTGCCCTTGAAGGGCAATCATTACAAAGGAGCCTTCCATGTTCCCAGGATGTACTTGAAAGCCTGGCAAATCCTTCAGTCCATATCCGTGAAATAGCTGTTTTCCAGTTATGCCCGCGCGTTCATTTCACAAGCCGAAAATCATGAAAAAAAACCTGACATTTCTAGCCTTGCTGGTGGCATCTCCCCTTTTTGCCGCCGGGGCGATCACGCTGAACAGTACTCTCGTTCCCGGCGTCTCCCCCGAGCCCGCACTGCCGCTCCAGCAAAAGATCCTCCTCCCCGAAGCCAACGCCGCCAGCGGCACCGCCATTCTCTGCCTCAAGCCGGAGGGCTGGAGCCAAGGCGAGGGCAAGTGGCACTTCTTTGTCAACTCCGGCACACTCGATAATACAACGCCCTATATTTACTGCTACAACCAGCTGGACGGTCGTCTCCGGCTGGTGTGGTCGAAAAATGCCGGCGCGGGCGAGGTTGCGGATATTCAGAGTGCTCGAGCGGTGGAGTGGAGGAGCGGCGTCTGGAAGCAGATCGCCTTTACTTGGAAGGTGGAGAATGGCGAAACCCACCTCGCCCTCTATGTCGACGGTCGCAAGATCGGCGGCCGCATCGCCCCCTTTGCCATGAGCGCCGAGTTCCCCAGTGAATGGACGGTGGGCGACATGCCGCTCTGGGAGCCCAACAGCGAGTTTCCCACCCGGCTCGGACGGACGCAGATTCTTTCGGAAGTGCTGGACGAAAAGCATCTGGAATCACTGGCCGCGCAAGAGTTCACGCCGGGAGGCGGTCAGATACTGGTGACGCGCGAGCTTCTGCCCGGCGCCGAATGTGTCATCGCGGGGAGCGCGGAGGGCGAGGCCGCCGGTCTTCGCTATGATTGGCGATTTCTCAATGAAGTGGGAAAAACCCTCGCGGCTCCCGCCATTGCGTCGAAGTTCGACAATGGCACGTTTCGCTTTCAGTTTAAAATGCCGGACCGCGCGGCGGAGCTGCGCTTCACCGTGGCCGATGCCGACGGGAAGCCGGTGGATTTCACGGTGCCGGAAATCAGGAGCGCCCCCCCCGTTCCCGACTCCGGCCCCTACTACTGGAAATCCGCCTGGATCTGGGGCGACAATGAGTTCAAGCCTAATGCGCATTGTTACCTCCGTCGCAAATTCACGGTCGATGACCCCGCGGAGGTCGAACGCGCCGTTTTCCAATGGGCGACCGACGAGCGTTCGGAGGTCTTCATCAATGGAACGTCCATCGGCAGCGTCTCAAGCTGGGCGGTGCCGAAAGTCAGCGACGCCATCCAGCCACTGCTCAAAAAAGGGGGAAACCTGATCGCCGTCCACGCTTTCAACACTGCCTCGGACGCCGGATTTATCGGCGAGTTGACGCTGGTGAAACGCGACGGCTCCACCGAAACCATCGCGAGCGGGAAAGACTATCGCTTTTCCTCGAAAGAGGAGCCCGGCTGGAACCGGCCCGAATTCGACGATTCAGTCTGGCAGCCCGCGCGGGTCAAGTTCAGTCCGCCGCAGAACCCCTACGGCGCGATTGCCTGGCATTTCTGCGGGCGCGTTTGGCCGCTTCAGTTGGCGCATGCCGAGCTGCCAACCACCGTCAAAGCCGGGAAGGTGCTGACGATTTCCGCCTCGTATCGCGGGGAAGCCGGATTCCCGGACGACCGCATTCGGTTTTCGATCCGGCGAAACGGGCGCGAAATTGCCGCCGTTCCGGCTCAGGTGAAGCGCGACGGCGAGGAAATGAAGCTTTCCGCCTCGCTCCCGATTCCGGCGGCCGCCGCCGGTTCCACCTTCGAAGTCGTGCCGGAGAGCACGGTGCTGCAGATGCCCTCTCCCGGCTCGTTCGCCGTCTCGGGCGGAGAAACCGCCCCTCTCACCGCAGAGGTGAAAGCCATCAATGGCGCGCCCCGCCTCGTCATCAATGGCCGCGTCGAGCCGATGATGCTCTACCGCAGCCCGATCAATGAGGGCGACAGGGACGAGACCAGCGCCTATCGCTTTATGACGGGCTTCGAGAAGACCGGGGTGACACTCTTCGAGATCAGTCTGCGCCTGACACGCCTCTGGAAGAGCGACGGCACGCTCGAATATTCCGCTCTCGACGACAATATCCTGGGAGCCCTTTTCTACGCGCCCAAGGGGCGTCTGGTCGTCTTCATCAACATGGATGCCCCGGCGTGGTATGTGGAACAGAATCCCCAGGAGCGCTTCCACTTCGCGAACGCCCCCCTCAACCAGGTTTCCTTCGCCTCCGAGAAGTGGCGGCGCGATTCGGCGCACACCCTCGAGCTTCTGTTGGAACACATGAAAAAGCAGCCCTACTACAACGCCATCGCCGGGTTCGGGCTTGACGCCGGCGAGGACACGCAGTGGATGCAGTGGACCGGGCGGAACATCGAAAATGTCGGCGATTACAGTCCGGCGATGCTTCGGTATTTTCACGCCTTTCTTGGCCGGAAATACGGCGACATCGCCGCACTCAACAACCGGTATGGCGCCAGTTATGCGGGCTTCGACGAAATCCCGATTCCCGCTCCCGAACTGCGCGGGCGCAAAACGGGCGGCCTGTTCTTCGATCCCATTCGCGAGTGGAGCGTCGCCGATTTTAATCAGGCCTTTTCCGACGCGGTGACGGACAACATTCTCGCTTACAGCCGGATCATCAAGGAGGAGACCGAAAAGAGCAGGATCGTCGGCGTCTATTACGGCAAACTCTTCAGCATCGCCGGCTTCAACGAATGGGGCGAATTCGGCACCGGGCGCATTCTCGCCTCGCCTGACATCGATTACCTTGTCGCCCCGGAATATCTCGAGCGCGTTCCCGGGAAGCCACACTCGGTCAGCGCGCCTCTGGCCTCCTATTCGCTCCACAACAAGATATTCGTCGATGAGGCGGATCTCCGGACATTTGTCACCGGCACCAAGGAGTGGTTTAATGCGGGCGGGCTCTTCAACACCGCTTCGACGATCCGCAAGATGTTCCTCCTCTCCTTCGTCAAAAATCATGGCATCCACTTTTACGACCTGCACGGCGGCGCCTTCGACCAGCCGGGCATTCTCGATGCGATCGGGCGGGTGCGAAAGGTCGCCGAAACCTGCAAAAAAACCCCGCCCAAACGGGCGGATGTCGCCATTTTCATTGACGAAACGAGCCTCGCCGCCACTTCCAGCGCGGTCAAGGATCTCTCGAGGCGCGCCATCCTCCATCAACAGAGCGGGAACTTCGGACGGATGGGCGCCAATTTCGACCTCTACCTCCAGTCGGACATCGAACTGGCCCAGCTTCCCAAATACAAGATGTATGTCTTTTTGAACGCCTGGAAGGCCGATGAAACGATGCGCAACGCCATCGACCGCCTCAAACAGGATCACGCTCTCTTCGTCTGGCTCTTCAACTCCGGCATCAACAACGGAAAAACCCTCTCCGGGGCAAACATCGAAGAACTCACCGGAATTCGCATGGCGGAACTCCCTCCCTCGACTCCGCTTTCGATGCAACTCAAACCGGATGCAACCTCGCCGGTCAATCTCTTGAGCCGTCTCCCCGCCGCCTTCGTTTCGGTGGACGCGCAGCAACCGGCCTTTTATCCGGTTGATCCGGCGGCGACGCTCTTCGCACCCTTTGTCAAGGTGCCGGATCTCAAGGCGGCCGCCTTTCGGGATTTCGGATCCTGGCGAAGTTTCTATTCCGCGGTGCCGTTGCTGACGCCCGATCTCTGGCGCGAGCTGGCCCGTGAAGCGGGGTGCCACATTTACACCGACGATCCGGGGCTGATGCTCTACCACGGCTCCGAGTTGCTCGGTGTCCACTCGGGCTCCGCCGGAGAGAAAAAGATCGCCTGGCCCAAACGCGCCGACTTCACCGATGCCCTGACCGGCGAGGAGATTGCGCGCGACACCTCCGAAGTCACGGTGCCTCTCAAAAAAAACGAAACCCGAATCCTCCATGTCAAATAACACCCTGCGTCTCACCGGAACTTTTCTCGACGAAATCAGCTTCGATATTCCCCACCAGAACTGGGGGCGCGCCGAATGGGACCGCGACTTTGCGGCCATGAAGGCGATGGGAATCCGGCGGGTCATCATGATCCGCTGCGCCGCGGGAAACTTCATGACCTACGACTCGAAGGTCATTCCCAAATTCAGCGGCAAACCGATGCACCGCCCGCCGGTGGACCTCGTCGATCTTTTCCTCGAACTCTCCGAGAAGCACGGCATGGAGTTCTATTTCGGCACCTACCACTGCCACGGCGGCAGTTGCAAAAGTTGGAACGATCCGGTTATTTTCCGCAACGAGGCGAAGGCCAATGTCGAAATCATCTCCGAGGCGCAGGAGCGTTACGGCCACCGCAAAGCCTTCAAGGGCTGGTATCTGACCCACGAAATCTGCGCCAGCAACTCCGGCACCATCGACCTCTTTATCGAGCAGGGGCGGCACGCCAAACAGATCTCCGGCAACAAGCCGACGCTGATCTCCCCATACTTTGCGGGCATCAAAGCGCACGGCGGCCCCGGCTTCGACCCGACCTACCGCCCGCTGACTCTCGAGGAGCACACAGCCGACTGGACGAAGATCTTCTCGCAGCTCTCCGGCTCGCTCGATTTCGCCGCCTTTCAGGACGGCCACGTCAATTATGATGAGCTCTCCGCCTACCTCCAGGCGACCCGCGTGCTTGCCGAGCGCTACGGCATCGAGTGCTGGAGCAACATGGAGAGCTTTGACCGCGACATGCCGATCCGGTTCCTCCCGATCAAGTTTGAGAAGTTCCTCTGGAAGATGGAGTCCGCCGAAGCCGCCGGGATCAAGGATGCGATCTCGTTTGAGTTTTCGCACTTCATGAGCCCCAACAGCATGTATCCCTCAGCCGGCGGCCTCTACGACCGCTACTGCGAATACTGCGGGATCCCGGCCCGCGCAGCCGACTTCCGGCATTGAGACGCTCCGACCATCCCAAACCCATCGGGCATCCTGGCGCGAAGGCCTGCCGGGCGGGCCAGAGACGAAACCCGGATCGGTTTCTGAGTCAGAAAAAAACGCAGATTGTCGCGATTGAAAACTGCCCGGGAATGCACGTGAATAGCTCTGTTTGGAAAAAGTTGTGCCTTCCCAATGCTGAAACAAAGGGAAACCATCGAAAAAACCCTGCCAAAAATCAGTTCAACCCCCACCCAAAATATCATGAAACACAAAACACGAATCAGTAAACTTCTTCAGGGAACCCTTCTTGTGAAAGGGACAATAGCCCTTGGGATTGTGTCCAGCGCTTTGATTGGAACTCAACAGGCAGGGGCAGCGAGCGCCTCGTGGAACGTCGATGCGGACGGCTCTTGGGGCACGGGCAGCAACTGGAACCCGGCCGCAGCACCCGGGGCCACGACCGGCAACAACAGCGCGGACGTTGCGACGTTCGGAGTATCCCTCGGGGCGGTTCGCACCGTCACGGTGGACGCCAACCGCAATGTCGCAGGCATCACGTTCTCCAATACCTCCGCGTTCGGATACACTCTCAGCGGAGGCAGTCTGCTGCTCTCGAATGGCGGCGTAATCCAAGGCCTCGCGGCCGGGGGTGCCCACAACGACCAGATCAGCACGAGCGTCACGATCCAAGGGAACGCGGGAACGGCCGCCTTTACCAACAATGCGACTTCGGGCAGCAACCGCATTATCTTCAATAATACCGTGACGGGAGTCTCCACCGCGGGGAATACCACGACACTCACCCTGAATGGTTCCAACATGTTCGCCAACTCTGTGGGAGGAGCCATCACCAATGGAGCCGGTGGCGGCAAGCTGGCCGTCATCAAGGACGGAACGGGATTATGGAGGCTCCAAGGCCACAACACCTTCACCGGTGGAGTGACCTTGAATGCCGGAAAACTGGGATTCACCAACACCAACAGCGGTGGGTTTGGAGAGGCTTTTGGCACGGGCACGTTGACCATCAATGGCGGCACGCTCGAGGCAGCCAATCCCACAGGGTCGATAACGTTCAACAATGCGATCATTGTCAACGCGAATTTCGCCGTTCAAGATGCCACCTCGCCCGCCAACGCCTGGGATAAAACGTTTTCCGGAACCATGGATCTCGGCGGGACCACGCGGACGATCACGGCAAATCTGACTCCTGGCGCAAACCCGAGCCGCTTCATCTTTTCCGGGGTGATTTCCAACGGAGGGCTGATCAAAGCCGGGGCGGATTCATTGACTCTCGGAGGTGCCAACACCTACACGGGAAACACCACGGTGACGGCCGGAACGCTCGTTCTGGCGGCGGGATCGCAAACGAGCTTCGACATTGGCGCGAGCGGAACGAACAACAAAATTCTGGGAACGTCCGGGGGATCGGAAGGGATCAATTTGAATGGCAACTTCGCATTCAACCTGGGTGGTGCGGGCACCGGGCTGGGCGACAGTTGGAATATCGTGGACATGGTCAATTTCACGCCGACCTACGGCGGGACATTCGGCGTGGTTGGATTCACCGACATCGGCGGCAATGTCTGGCAGAAGGTGAATGGCGGGACGACCTATCAATTCAGTCAGGCGACCGGTGTTCTTTCGGTTGTTCCCGAGCCCGCGACTTGGGCGCTTCTCGCCGTCGGATTGACCGTGGTGGTGACCCTCCGCCGCCGCTTGGATTCTTAGGGAAACACCATATTTTTGGGGGGTTGAGAGCCGCGCCGGACAACCCGCGCGGCTCTCTTCTTTTGGTCTGCAAACATTCGCCGAATGGAGAAGCAGCATCTTGCCGCTCAAATCAACCAATCCTTACCAACCCCATGAACCTCATCTCTCTCCAACCCAAAACCCCGTCCGCTTCCTCAAGAAATCTCGCGAAGATCGCGATGCTGGCCGGAATGGCCGTGCTCGTCAGCGCATGTGACGTAAAAACTGTGCGGAAGGAGGAAGCCTCTCCTCCCGCCGGAGTGGATGTCGCCGTTCCCAATCCGGGTTTTGAGGAGGGCGGCCCTGGGAAGATGCCGGCGGGATACGCGGGGAGCGGCCGGGTCATCCTGGACAATCCGCATTCCGGCAAACAGTGCCTCCAGCAGACGTATGTGCCCGGCCACAACTGGAACAAGATTCAGTCGCCGTTTATCCCAAGCGGGGAGAACCGGGCCTATGAACTTGGCGTGTGGTGCAGGAACACGGTGGCTGCGGGAGAGGTCGCGCTCGGAGTGCGGGCGATCCAGTTCAAGGACGGCAAGCCTGTGACCGTCAAATACAATTGGAAGCCGGTCGTGAACAACGTGAACACCTGGCAGAAATACACGCTCAAATTCACAACCCCTCCGAAGAATGAGGCGCTTTCCATTTATCTCAGCGTCTCCGAGGGCGTGCCGTCCGGGGAGGTCTTCTGGGATGACCTGAGCCTGACCGAGGTCCCGGTCAAAGACGAACTGCTGTCGGTGAAACCGCTGCGCTCGGCGGTGTTTTTCAAAACCGGGGAAGGGCTTGTCAGCCGCGTCTATGATCCGGCAGCCAGGAAATTCGTCGAGATCCCGGCGAAGGATGCGTTTGCGGAGGTCGTTGACAAAGCCAAAGGGCTCGCCTTGGAGGTCGGCCTCTCGGAGAAATACAACGAGAAGAACCGCGTGTATCGCGAAAAGGCGCCTGTTGGAGGCGGGCGGATTCCCCTGAGGATCGAAGCTCTCCCCGCCGGACATTACGTCTGGTCCGCCAAGCTCATGGACGGAGGGAAGATCGTCGCGAGCCAGGAAAAGGAGATCATCATCAACGGGAATCGTCCCCCGGTTCCGGTGCTCGAACCCGTGAAAAACGTCGAAATCGATGCCGACAAGAATCTGCGCGTGAACGGGAAGCCATTCCTCATGTCCTTTTACTTTCACTATCCGCTCGAGCTTGGCGCGCTCCAGGAATTGCGCGGGGCGTTCGGGGCCACGACCGCCCAGGTGTCCGGGGGAGGGAGCATCGAGGCGCTCTGCGCCAATGTGGAAACCGCCTGGCAGGCGGGAATCTATTCGTGGGCGGTTCTCTTCCATCCCGCCATGTATGATCACCAAACGCAAAAATGGAACGATGCGGCGCTCCTCGAAACGGTCAACCGGCTGAAAAACCATCCGGGGCTGATCGGGTGGGATCTGATCGATGAGCCGGATGCCACGACAAAGGATGAGGCGATGACCGCCGAGCTGGCAAGGGTCACGGAAATCATCCGCAAGCTGGATCCGAACCATCCCATCTGGGTGAACCTGTGCCAGAGCGGCAAATTCCATGACTATGCGCGCTATTCCGACCTGGCGTCCTACGACACGTATCCTTTTCCCGACATGTCGCTTTCCGTGATTGAAAACAACAACCGGAAAATCCTGGAGGCTGGAGGGAACACAAAGCCTCTGCTTTCCATCTTACAGGCCTGGGCGCAAGCCGGCAACAGGGGGCCGACTTACGCGGAGATGCGGGCCGAGACCTACCTCTGCGTGACCCAGGGGATGAAGGCGTTCGCCTTTTACACGTGGGGCGATCCCGAGCCCCAGTTCTGCCTGGAGCGAAGCCCGGAGCACCAGTCCTATGTCCAAAATCTGATGACGGAAATGAACGTTCTGAAAGATTTTCTCTCCGCCCCCACCCCGCCGCAGCCGGAGTTGAAAGAGTTGTCCGGCAAAGGGATCAAATATCTGTACAAGCCCGTGAACGGACGGAACACTCTCGTCGTGGTGAACACGACGAATGCCGCCCAATCCTACACGCTTCCCCTGCCCAACCCTGCCGGCGAAAAGACCGCCGAAGTTCTATTCGAGGACGGCAGAACCATCGGCGTGAAAAACGGCGTGATGGAGGATGTCGCCGCCCCGTTGGAGGTGCATGTGTATCGCTATTGACGGCAGGCCGCACGTTCATCTTGGGAGGGTGGGATTCCAGACTTTTTCAAACCCGAAGTCTCCAAAGTGTTTTTCATTCGCCGTGGCGAAGTGGGTGACGCTGTAGTGGCGGAGGGTGAGGGCAAGGCGGATGTCATAGATGCGACGGGCGGAGTCGCTCGTGCGGGCGTGCTGCCAGACTTGGGTCATGAGGCCTGGCCCGGGATAGTCAAGAGTAAGCCAGGCGGGGTTTTGGCGGAGGTTGTCGATCTTTTGCACGGCCTGCCCGGCGGTGAGGGGCTTGGCACAGACCGCGGGGTTGCGCAGGAGGGTATAGACTTCAACGAGGACGAGTTCGCAGAGGGCGAAAGTTTGGTCGGTGACTTGGGATTCGAGGAAGGCGCGGGCGGCCAAGTGGCTGGCATGGGAGGCCTCCAGCGCGGGAAACAGGACGTTGGTGTCGCAGACGGTCATGGGGTCTCGCCATGGTGGAGGAGTGCGGCGGCACCGGAACTCAAGTTGGCCGTTTCGCGCCAGTTGGGGTTGGCGAAGGGATCGGTCAAGAGTTGGGTGTTGGCCGGAGGCTCGAGCACCCATGCCGCGCGGTGGCTGTTGGGGGCGAGGGGACGTGTGGCGAGAAGAAGCTCGGCTCCGCGCCGCAGGGTCTCGGCGACAGACCACTCTTGCTCGCTGGCGAGTTTTTTGAGCCGTTCGTAGAGACCTTCAGGGAATTGAATTTGCGTTTTGACCATACTAAAAAAATTGGTGCATTAAAATAGTATCGCAAAGGAAGGGAGTCAAGACCGTGCGACAAGGCCCTCAGGGAGGATTCCGGCATTCCCTGAGCCGGTTTCGGATCCTTATCTGAGGCAAAAAAAATGCAGATGGTCCGGTTTGAAAAACACCGGCGGATGAGGTCTGCTTTAGGTGCGTGAAGACGGACAGGCATTCCACAACACAAAGGGCGCTTCTTGGGGGCGATTTAGGCAATGAAACCCATTTCTGATTCCATCATCATCAACGGCCGGCCAGCCTGCGGGTTTCCTGCGGGGCGAAGGACGCGCCCCTCCGCCTGCGGTAATGCCTTTACACTGGTGGAATTGTTGATCGTTGTCGCGATCATCGGGCTGCTCGCCACGCTGGCGCTCCCGCAGGCAAAAAAAATGATCGGACGGTCGCAGGCTGCCGCCTGCGCGTCGAACCTCCGGCAAATTTCGGTGGGATTGATGGCCTATGCGGCGGACCACGATGGCCAGTTGGTGCCGGCGGCCATCGTCAAGGAACCCGAACGAACCGGGCAGTGGTATAACGCCTTGGAAGCCAATATGGGCGGGGGGGATCTGGATTGGGTGTCCGCGGAGCGGCCCAAATGGCAACGGTGTCCCTCCCTGAAATTCGCCCAGATGTCGGCTTTGACCGTCGGATACGGGTGGAATTTCGCGTATTTCGGGAAGGACAACTTCCCCAAAGACCCATCTGTCCCCGACCCCTACGCGAAAGAAAACGCGAGTGCCTTTGCCCGGCTTGGCTCGGTGTCCCGCCCGGCCAAAACCATCATTATCGGAGACAGTTTGGACGACACCACTCCCGACAAAGATTTCCGGCACCGCTATCTTTATACGCCGGACCTCAATCCCGGCCATGAAAACAACACCTACCTTGCCAAGCGTCACGATGGCCGTGGCAACTACCTTTTCCTTGACGGACACGTCGAGGCGTTGAGCCCGGCCGAACTGATCCAAGACGTGAAGAACAACCCCAAGGCCGCTCTCTTCATGCGAGTGAAGTAGGCATTGATTAACCCAAAACCAACATGAAAACAACCCTCGATCTGCAACGCCACCTCACCGCCTGCCTCCTTGCGGGTGCCATCACCCTTGCCGGACAAAATGCCGCGGGCCAGCAACCTGTGGTCGAACTTCGTTTCAATGAAACGTCAACGGGCGTGGTTTCCACCGGAATCGAAAAGGCCGAAGGGAAAATGATTGACGCGGAAGGCGAGCCACAAAATCTTCACTCGAAGGATCGCACGGGAGTCAGCGGAAAAATCGGAGACCGGGCCTTCGACAATGCGAGCGCCACGATGGGCGCGGCAGGGGGCATGGTTGTTCTGCCTCCCCCCCCCAATATCCCGCCCACCGCAAAGTCCTTCACGATTACAGGCTGGCTCAAAACAACTGGAGTCTTTGGGGAAAATCCCGAACTGGCCCGGCTTGTCCGCTGGGTTGACAAGGGCTCCGGTTTCGATCTTGGTTACGCCACCCCGGGCCGGCTCTCGCTGATCGTCAACGGGAATTCCGCGACCTCCAAACCCGTGGGGTATCACGCTGTCGAAGGCGTCGGCGATTGGTTGTTCTTTGCGGCGGCTTTTGATGGAGGCCAGGTCACTTTTTACCGGGGAGACGCATCCGGCGGCGGCGTCCAAGTTGTGAGTGTGCATCCGTTGAGTGAGGGGGACATCGCCCTCGCCGACCAACGCGCTGTCGAGGTTGGCAATGCGGAGCCGAAAAGTCGCAACCGGGCGTTCTCCGGGTATCTCGACAATATCCGCGTCTTCGTCTCGGAAGGGTCTTCTGAAGGAGCCCTGGGCGTGGAGGCTCTGGAGAAAGTCATGACCGCAGACCTGGCCGATGCGCCCAAATGATGAAAAGCAGAGCGAGTTTTCAGCGGTTCCGTTTTGCGTGTTCAGCGACGGAGCCCCCGCCCCGCGACGTGCTTGCTGAAAACCGAACCACCGAAAACGAAAAACTTTTTCTATGATGAGACCCCTCATGGTTTGTCTATTGCCTGCCGTCCATTTCTTCTTGCTGAGCGCACTCGGGGCGGCCCCGTCGCGGGCGGATGAGGGCAACCTGCTTGAACGTTCCGACCTCCATTGGAAGGTTGGCGGCGCCGGTGGCAGCGAAGTGCAAATGGAAGACACAGCGGAGGGATCTGTCCTCCTGAAACGTGAGGCGGGGGGCGAAGGAACCGCGATGTTTTACTGCGAAAAACTGGTGGGGGTGCGACCCGACACCCGTTACGAGGTGTCCATCACGTTCGAGTCTCTCTCTCCCGACATGCCCGCATCAGTGATGGTTTCCACGGACGACTCCAACCGGAGACCGTTTCCGCGGTCGGCGTCCGGAAATTTCCAAGGGAAACCCGGGAACGTTTCTCTGAAACTCAAGACGCGCCCCACGGAGAACGCCCTGCGCATCCACCTCGTTCTCGAAGGGGCCGGCGTGTTGCGCGTGGACCAGGTCGGGTTGCAGGAACTCCCTCCGATCAACGGGACCACGCTACGGCGGGAGGGGGATCTCCTCCGCGAAACATTCCATCCTTTCCGGATGGCTAAAGCTCTGAAATCTCCGGAGGGAGTGGCGGCCTCGGTCCTGCCATCGGGTGGATTCGAGTCGCAGGACGTGGACTGGGAGGCCGCAAAGGTGCGGGCTGTGGAAGTCCGTTTTCGCGCCTTTGACGAGCCGGGGTTTCTGACTCTGGCTTGGACGACGGAGGACAAGAAGACAACCTCATACATGACCCGGGCGGTTCCCGCCGACGGGGTCTGGCGGGATCTTGTTTTCGACGTCTCCTCCGACCCGCAGTGGAAGGGGCGGATCAAATCGCTCAAGCTCGACTGGGGCAACGCCTACAATCCCGCCCGCATCGAGCTGGCCCGCGTCGAAGGGAAACCCGTGCTCAACCTCATCCCCGCCGCGGAGCGCATCCCGCCGGACGCTCCCGTCGAAATCCCGCTCATCCGTCCGCGCGCCCGTTACGCGCTCGAATGGCGCGGTGAAAAAGCACCCGGCATGGAGATCCGGTTTCGTGATTCCCGGGGTGCGGAGACCGGAAAGTTCGAATGGAACCCGGACGCCGGCGGCACCTTTGAGGTCCCCGCCCTCGCCACCCGCGCGGAGTTGACTGTCCACAAGCCCGGCGAGGGATTCCCCCTGCTCCGGTTGATGAGCCCCGCGCTCCCGAACCTGCCGGAAAATTGGTGGACGGCGGAATGGATCTGGAGCCGTCAGGGCGCAAGCCCAGAGGCGGCGGATATCTGGTTTGAAAAATCATTCGATCTCGACGAAACCGGGCTGAAAGTGGCGGCGCTCGCCGTGACCAGCGACGACTCCTGCACGGTGTTTCTCAACGGCAGGGAATTTCCCGGCAACAAGGAATGGGAGCAACCGGTGAAACGCGATGTGCTTTCCGCGCTCCGCCCCGGGCGCAACGAGATCGTGGTGAAAGTCCACAATGCCGGGGCGTTCGGCGGATTGCTTTTCGAGCTGTTTCTGGAAGAGAAAAACGGAAAATCCCGCCGCGTGGTTTCCGACAAGAGCTGGCACTTCGCCGAAGGAGGCACGACCCGCCCGGACGCGATGAAGTCGGAGGTTTTCGTCCTGGGCGCTCCGCCGGTCGCTCCGTGGGGCATGAATGTTTCGTTCCCCGGTGTGGGGCCCGCGAAGAATGAGAAGCCGCCCGCAGCGGAAGAACCGGAACCCGGTTTGGCGGACGCGAAGGTGGTCGGCTCCGGCCGGCGCGCTTGGTTCGAAATCGATGGCCAGCGGGTGTCCCCCATTCAATTTGACATGCCGATTTCCTTTACGCGGTCCCCGGAGGAGCAGGCCCACCTGGCCGAAAATCTCGAGCGCATGGGGGTGGATGTTGTGCGTATCCACCTGCTGCTCCGCGACGTGTGGACCAGCCCGGACAAGTTTGATTTCTCCGGCCTTGACGCGGCGGTGAACACGATCCGCCGCAACGCCCCGAGGGCGCGCGTGCTCATCAATCTCGTCACCCGCATGCCAGAATGGTGGCTCGCGGCCAACCCGGACGAGGCCATCAAATACCACGAGCCCGGCGTGACCCGCAGCCTCAACGACGACTTTCAGAGCCTCGCATCGAAAAAATGGATCGCGGACATCCGGCCCGCCATCTTCAAAATTGTCGGCCATGTGCGGGCGGCGCCTTACGGGAAACGGGTTTTCGGGATGGCGACGAACGACGGCGCGACCACGGAGTGGCTGTGGAATACCGGCCATTACGGCAAGGGCAACCGGCTCCACGCCGACTACTCAAAAGCATTTGTTTCCCGCTTCCGCGAATATCTCCAGGCCAAATACGGCGCTGACGAGGGACTCCGCAAAGCCTGGGGGCGGGAGGATGTTTCCCTGGCAGAGGCGCTTCCGCCGGAACCCGAACGCTGGGAAGCGGCCTCGCGCCTCACGCTGCTGGACCCGTCCAAGGAACGCGATCTCATGGATTTTTTCGCCTTTCGCAGCGAGGCGGTTTCGGATTCCCTGCTCGCCCTGGCGCACACCGTGAAAGAGGCCTCCGAGGGCCGATGGTTGACCGGAGCCTATTACGGCTACCTCATCTTTTTTGGCCACACCGACTTCTGGCTTCAGGAGGGCGGGCATCTGGCTCTCAACAAAGTCGCGAGTTCGCCGGACATTGATTTTCTCTACGGCCCGAGCGCCTATCACTGGAGGCGGCTGGGAGCCCCGGACGGGACGATGCAACCTGCCGAGGCCGTCACCTCCCACGGCAAAATGCTCATCCTCGAATACGACATGAGGACCTACACCGAGCCGCTCATGTCCCAGACCAAGAACGGGCGCGTGGATACGGTCGAGGATTCCATCGGCATCATGGAGCGCGGGCTGGCCCTGGTCCTGGCGCGCGGGCTTGGCGCGCACTACATGGAAATGCGGACCACATGGTTCCAGGAACCGGTTCTGATGGAGGAAATCAAACGCCAGGAGGACTTCTACCGCCAGTTGCCCGAGACCCCTTCCGGCACGACGCCCATCGAAGTCTGCATGGTCAGCGACGATGCGGGTCCGCTTTTCACCAAGCTCCAGGGCCGCGATGGCATTCACACGCTCCTGCTCTACGAGCTGCCTTGGAATCTGGCGAAAGCCAACGTCGCCTACCGTCATGTGCTCCTGAAGGATCTCCTGGAGGAGGGACGCGTCGGCCCGCATAAGCTTTATCTCTTCGGCAATATCCTTTCGCTGGATGCCGCGCAGCGCGCGGAAATCCGCGAGCGGCTTCAGAAAGAAAATACGGATGCCATTTTCCTCTATGCCCCCGGCGTGTTCAAGGGAATGGAAGGCCCGGCGGCCGGGAACATCGGGGAGTTTCTGGGGATCGCGGTCGAGGAGCTTCGCGAAAAACGTCCGCTGACGATGAAGTCCGAAATCGGCGGATGGGAAACCTTCTCGAGCACATCCAGCGGACCCTGGTATTTGCCGGTAAAAGGTTTTGATGAGACGATCGCCACCCTGCCCGGCGGAGCCCCGGCGATGGTGATGCGGACGGACGGCGGACGGCGGGTATATTTCTCGGCCGTTCCGAATCTGCCCCCGACCGCCATCCGGGAACTGGCCCGCAAGGCGGGGGCGCATGTTTACAGCGAGGGCAATGACCCGATGCACATCGGCAACGATTTCGTGGCTCTGCATGCCGCCAGTGGCGGGATAAAAACGATTTCCGCTCCTCCGGGCACAAAGCTGACGGGCGTCTATGGTCCTGTTCTTGGCGAACTGGAGGAGGGGAGCCGGTTTCAAGCCCGCCCCGGACGCACTTACATCTTCGAGGCTGTCCGCGCACAGCCAACTCCCGCATCAACCGAATCCCAAACTCCGTGAAAAAACTTATGACGACATCCCCCTTTGATTGCGCGGGGTTTGTTTCGCCGGACAAGACCTGGCGCGCGGTTCCCTTTTGGAGTTGGAACGAGCGGATGGAGCCGGACGAGGTGCGGCGGCAGGTGCGGGAGTTCGCGCGCGCCGGCTATGGCGGCATCATGATCCACGCCCGGGTCGGACTGCTCACCCCCTACCTTGGGGAAGAATGGTTCCAGTGCTGCGATGCGGCCATCGAGGAGGCGGCGAAGCAGAACATCGCCGTCTGGCTCTACGACGAGGACAAATGGCCAAGCGGTTACGGCGGGGGCGCCGTGGTGGCCGGCGAACCGGCCCACCGCATGCAGGCGCTCACCGTCCGTCCGTCCGGCGATGCGGCGCCGCCGGACTGCACCGCGCTCGGCGAGCCGGGCGGTGACTGGCAGCTTTACGTTTGGACGAGTCCGTTGGGGCATCCGCAGTTCAACGGAACCTGCTATGCCTCGCTGCTCGACGGGGCCGCCATCCGCCGGTTTCTGGATGTCGCTTACGAGCCTTATGCGAAACGCTACGGCCGCGACTTCGGCGGGCTTATTCCCGCGATGTTCACCGACGAGCCGAGCGCGCTCTTCCGTCGGCGGGTCATTCATCCCGCCGTGCCGTTTGCCGGAGCGGTTCTTCCCGCGTTCCGCGAGATGTTCGGATACGATCCCGTGCCGCATCTGGACAAACTTTTTGTTGAACGCGAGGGGTTCGAGGAATTTCGCTGCCGGTATTACCGGGTGGTAAACCGGCTTTTCGAGCGGAATTTCACCGGGCAGTTGGCCGCCTGGTGCGAACAGCAGGGCATCGCTTTGACGGGGCACTATGAGGAGGAGGGCGGACTCTACGAACAACAGTATTGGGGGGTGGACATCATGCCGAATTACCGCCACCACGCCATCCCCGGCATCGATCACCTCTACCGCCAGGTGCGCGAATGCGTCACCGCGATCCAGTGCCGGAGCGTCGCCCACCAATACGGGAAAACACGCGTGCTCAGCGAGGTCTTCGGAGCCGCCGGCCAGAGCATCACCTTCGCCGACAGAAAGTGGATTCTCGACCAGCAGCTTTGCCTCGGAGTCAATTGCTTCGTCGAGCACCTGGCCGCTTACACGCTCGCGGGTCTCCGGAAGCGGGATTTTCCTCCCGCGCTTTCCTACCAGCAACCGTGGTGGCCGGTGAATTCGGGAATGGAGGATTATTCGGCCCGCCTTTCCCACGCCCTTGGCCAGGGCGCTTATGCGGCGGAATTCGCCGTGCTCCACCCGCAGGACAGCCAGAGCGTTTATTGGACCCCGGAGATCGATCCGGGGAGCTTCGACGGGCTGATGCTGGTGGACTCGCATCCCGTCGCTCCGGCGAGGTTCGCGGAGATCATGGCCATCAGCCGCGAATTCGAGGAGCTCACACGCCGGCTGCTCGGGGCGCAACGCACCTTCGACTATTTGCATGAGGCCCTGCTGGAAGACGACGGGGAGGCCGGGACATTCGCCGGCGCCCCCGGCATCCGCGTCAAACATGCCGCCTACCCTCTCGTCGTCATGCCGGGGATGATCACGATTCGGGCTTCGACTTTGGAGAAGCTTTTGGATTTCGCCGCGCGAGGCGGAAAAATCCTGCAGGCGGGCCGCTTCCCGCATTTGGTGGATGGCCGGCCGGAGCCCGAAAAACTGCGGCTTTTGCGCGAACGGGTCCGGACGGCGGACGGCATCGGGCAGGTCGCCCAAGTTCTCGAAGAGTGGCTGCCGCCTGCGGTAGCCTTGTCCTCGCCGCCGGAGACGCGGGACATGCTTTGGGCGCACCGGCGTTCCCTGGGTGGTGATGACGCCCTCCTTTTCCTGGTGAATCTCGACCGGAAGAACGGCCTGCGCTGCGAACTCAACTGGACCGGAACGGACGCAAAAAATCTTTTCGCGCCGGATGCTTTGGAGGGAAAAATCCGCATGGTGGAGCGGAACGGGTCAACGATTCCGCTTCGTTTGGCCCCCGGTGAGAGCATTCTTTTCCTGGCAACAGACCGACAACCGGAAAGCGCGGACATCCCGTGTCCCGCTCCTGCGGAAACGGCTTCCCGGGATTCTTCCAAGGAGCTTGTCCGCTGGAGTGTCGGGCGGATGGACGACAACGTTCTGCCGCTGGACTGCGTTTCCCACCAGCTCGCGGACAATGCCTGGTCGGCGCGGCCGGTGCCCGTGATCGCTCTCCAGGAATATCTCAACGGACGCCGTTACACCGGCCCGTTGCGCCTGCGCTACGAATTCCAAAGCCGCCTTTCGTCCCCGCGGAAGACGCATCTTGTGGTGGAAAATCCGCAATCCTGGGAAATCCGGGTCAACGGAGTCGTCGTCCATTATGACGGGCTCCCTTGGTGGAAAGATATCCGCTGGCTCCCGATTGACATCGGCCCCCTCATCCGTCCGGGCGCCAATGTCGTGGAAATCCGCAGCGACAATTTCCGGTTCGGGAGCCTCGCCGACCCCGCCTCGGATCGCTACGGAACCGAAATCGAGCCGGTCTTGCTCGTGGGAGATTTTTCCGTGTTCGGCAGCGTCGGCAGCGGGCCCACGGTGTCGCCGGACTGGCACACGGAGGAGCTTCCCGTTCCCCCGCTGGCAACCCTCTCGGCTCCGTTCGCGCTTTGTGATCCCGTGCCGTTGCGACAGGGCGACGTCGTCACCCAAGGGTTGCCATTTTACGCGGGACGCCTCCGGTGCGTCCACGAACCGGACGGATGGGCGCGGGAAACCCGGTTGACGCTGGAGGATTTGATGGCCGTGACGGCCACTGTGCGTGTGGGCGGGATCGAGCGCGGCCGGATTTCGTGGCCTCCTTACAGCGTTCGCATGAGCGCTCCCGGAGACCCGGCGGATGGCGGGATCGAGGTCGTCCTCTATAATTCCCTCCGCAACCTGCTTGGTCCGCACCATCACAGCGCCGGATTGTTTCCCGGCGACCGTCCGGGCCTTTACACGGCCGACCCGCTCCGCGTCCGGGATCCCGACGGGAGCGAAGACGCCTGGGCCCGTGTGATCGAGCGGATCGGCACCCACCCCGGCTGGAAGCACGATTACCTTTTCGAAGCCTTCGGACTGGGCCGGACATTTTTGACCGCAACTTGAACGCCATGCCATCCGCAAAAAAATTTCCAACCCCAAGCGCCCCGAAGCGCCGTCCGCCACCGTGGAGGGATGTCTCGCCGGCCCCCTTCCTTTTTCTGAACCACGAACTGGAGGCGGGGGAATTGAAACGCCAGATCGCGCTGATGAAAAAGGCCGGTATCCGGTCGTTTTTCCTGCATTCCCGGTTTGGACTCAAGACACCTTACGGGTCCAGGAAATGGTTTGATCTCATCGAACAGGCCGTCGCCGAAGCCGGACGGTTGGGGATGAAGGCATGGTTGCTGGATGAAGACCCCTACAACAGCGGAGCGGCGGGCGGGGAGGTTCTGTTCGACCACCCGGAGTTTGCCGCGAAGCAGATCTTCCGTCATTCTTTTCAAGCGGATCGCAGCGGCAGACTGCGGGGACATTTCCCGGGAGAACGGGTTCTGCAGGCGGTCGCCGTTCGTCGAAGGAACGGAAGGATCCTGGAAACCGTCGATATCCGCGATTCCATTGGAGTGCTGCGCGAAACCACCTTCATGACCCCGTGGTCGAACAGTTACTATCCCGGAAACGGGATCCCTTTCCCCCACTACCGCGCCGAGGCGTATCTGCCCTTTTCCGCGCTGGACCATCCGTGTGAAGGGGCGGACTGGAGCGCCGAGATCCTCACCGCCGCCGTCGAGCGAAGCGACTACCGGTGGGGGCTTTTCCCGGACAACTTGAACCCCCGCTGTGTCGAGCATTTCCTTGCCCTGACGCACGAGCGTTACCGCAAGCGGCTCGGACGGTTTTTCGGGGGAACGGCGCCGGGATTTTTTACCGACGAGATTCGGGTCGGGGCCTCGCGAATGCCCTACACCGACCGTTTGGAAGAGGAGTTCCACGAACGCCACGGATATGAACTTGGCGCCCGCTACGTGGATCTTTTTCTCACCCGGGATGCGTCTTCGTTCGACGTGCGCCGGGATTATTGGGAAACGATCCACGCGCTGCTCGAGAAAAATTGTTTGCGTCCGATGAAAGCCTGGTGCCGCCGCCACGGCGTGCTCCTCACCGGCCATTTTCTCGCCGAGGATGATCCGGTCGGACAAACGTATGTGGCCGGAGGGGACATCTATTCCAACCTGCGTATCCTCGACATTCCCGGATTCGATCTGGTGGGTTCGCGCGTCGGCGATGCCCGCTATCCCGCCTACCACCTCGGGGCCAAGTTGGCGGCCTCGGTGGCCCACCAGTCGGGCAAAGGAGTTGTTCTCGGCGAGTGTTTCGCCTGCACCCCCTGGAACTACGGGTTCACCGGCATGAAACGCACGGCAAACTGGCTTCTGGCCCACGGGATCACCTGGCTGAACCCGCACGCTTTCTACTACTCGATTGACGGCTACCGGAAATACGAGGCCCCGAAGGCCTTTTCCTTTCAGGATCCGCTGGCCGAAGACTATGCCCGCATCCAACGCTACGCGGCCAGACAGGGCCAACTGCTTGCGGACACCCGACCCGTCGCCGATACGCTGGTGCTCTACCCCTCATCGTGCTTCTGGCGTCTCCTGCCCGCGGAAGAACCCGCGGCGCTCGACTTGCGCAAGATTTTGTATCAACTGATCCGGCTGTTGATCGAGGCTCGGATCGCTTTCGACATTGTCGATGAGGAAACTCTCGCCCGCAGTCCCGTGAGCGGAGGCAAATTGCGCGTCGGACGCCAGTCCTATCGCGCGCTGGTCCTTCCCTTGGCCGGGCCTTTTCTGCCGGTGGCGGAGAAACGTCTCGCCGGACTCGCGGACACGTTTCCTGTCGTGCGCCATGCCACGGCCACGCGGACCCTCCGGGATCTCAAGGCCGCCGGAGTCCTGCGAACCGAAGTCCGTGAAACCGGCGCGCCGGTCAAAGATCTGGTGGTGCTCCACCGCAGGCACCCGCGCGGGCCGATGGAATTTCTCTTCAACAATTCTCCGCTACCGCTTCCCGTGGTCCTTCCGTTGCCCGCCGCATCAAATGCCTGCATTGACGATGGTGGTGAAAAAGGCTGGCAGTCGGCAGGGGATGGCCGTGCCGTTGACCTCATCCTCGGCCCCTACGATGCCGTCGCCCTCCTCCACTCCCGAACCCCTTTGCGTGGAGCGCCCGCATGGAAGAACCCCGCCAACTTCCCTCCTTGCGACCTCACGTTTGAGACCCACCCCCAATGGGATTATTCGCCGCCCCAACCGATCCTCTCGGCCATGACCTCATGGGAAATCCAAGCCGGGAGCGGGACGGGCTGTCGTCATTGGCCGCAGCACCGATTCGCCCTGGCCCGCGATTTGCTCGGAACCGAGAGCGCCTACCTGCTCGAGAAAATCGTCAAACCGCTCTTCGACACCGCCCCGCCGGCGCCATCGCTTTATCCCGTGCGGATGAGTTTCTCCGCCGACTTCCCTCTGACGCGCGGGCAAAATGCGGAGGGGTGCGCGCTGGTCATGGAGTCGGAGACGATCGCCGGAGAGGCGGTCATCCTGCTCAACGGCCGGAGGCTGCCGGCCTCCCGGTTCCGCCGCCGCCGCGTTTACGATCCCGCCAATGTGGTGGCATCAATCGCCGGGAAAACCCGCGACGGCCTGAACCGGATCGAGATTGTGTTTGAAAAAGCCTCCGAATTCGACGGACTCCGGGGACCGGTCTTTGTCATGCCTCTTTCCTCACTATGACTTCTCCGCGATCCCGCTCCGAGATCACCTGGTCGATCATGCACCCGACGACGCCCGATGCCGGGCACATGCGGGCCTTGCTCGGCCATGCGAAACGCCACCGTGTGGACAGCTTTGAAATCTGCGGCGAGTGCCACGGACCCTATGGCGGCATGGAAGGGATCATCGCCTACGAAAAATATCCCGCTTTCCACAAGCTGCGGGATCTTGAAAAAATCGAAGAAAACCGCCGCATTCTGCGCGAAATTCTCCACCTCGCGCACAATGCCGGAAAGCCGGTTTATTACTGGCACCGCGAGGTCATGGTTCCGCCGGCATTGACGAAGGTGTTGCCCGCCCTGTTCGATGAAAACGAAGAGTTCGACCTGCTCGGGGAGACTTATGCTTCTCTCCTCGTTTACAAAATCGCCGCCACCTTCGAGGCGCTGCCGGAGCTGGACGGGATCGTGCTCACGCTCACGGAATCCGATTTCTCGGTCATTCACAACTCCCGTCCGGACCGCTATCCGTCGTCAGCGGTGGTCGCGCGCATCGCGGGGATCTTCTCCCGTGAACTCGCCGCGAGGAGCAAGCGATTCATACTGCGTTCCTTCGGTTCCATTTCACAGGATTACGAGGACATCCTGGCCGGTGCGGATGAGGCGGCGAAGGACTCCCCGTTCGAAGTTGAAACCAAAATCAATCCCTACGATTTCGATCCGTTCCTGCCGGTCAATCCTTACCTGCGGCGGGGGGAGAACACCGCGCTCGGCGCGGAGTTTGACTGCGTGGGGGAATTTCTCGGAGCAGGCCGGTTGCCCGCCGCAAATGTCCAACGCATCGTCGGCTATGTTCGGGCCGCCCAGGAACGCCGGGTGGATCGTTTCGTCATCCGCCTCGACCGGGCGGGCGTTTCGATCTTCGACACTTCCTACGAAATCAATCTCCACGCCTACCACCGCGCCATTGACGATGCGGAGGCAACGCCGGAGGGCATTTGCGACGAATGGGCGCGGCGGCATTGGCCCGGCTGCGAGACCGAAATGCGCGCGATTTCCGCCTCGGGCATCCGGGCGGTCGAGAAGATCAATTTCATCTCCGGCAATATCATTTTCCATACCTTCCCGCTGGACCCCGGACTCAAGTGGGTCAAGGCGGGCGGCATCTTTTCGGTGTTCAAGGAAGACGTTCCCCTGACATGGCAGTCCGGAATCTGGTCCATCCTCAGCGAGACCCGCACACCCGCGAACCGGCGGGACATCTTACGGGAGAAAGACGAAGCGCTGGAGTTGGCGGACCGGACGATTGCCGCCATTGAAGCTCTGGGTGAACGTCTTTCGCCCGATCTTTTGGAACGCCTGCGGCGCGAGTGGGGCACGGCCCGCGAGGTGGCGCGCCTCTACCGGGCCTTCTGCCGCGCGGTGTGCGCTTACTTCGACGACATGGAGCGGGAAGACCCGGACGGCGCCGGACTCGCCG
>JAJTYM010000023.1 GCA_021463345.1 Pseudobdellovibrionaceae bacterium
TTTGCCTCGATCGCCGAGCAGATGGAAGTCGAGCGCGAGCCGCGCCGCGTGCCCCCGAACGAGCTCCGCAGCGCGATCACGGAACGCCAGGGTCGCGCGACCGGCGCCCGAGCCGTGATGGACGTGCGCGACGGCGAGTTCGAGGCCGAGCCGGCCCTTCAGCCGAGCGAGCGCCTCGAGCAGCGCCACCGAATCGCGCCCCCCCGAGACCGCCACGATCCACCGCCGCCCCGGGACGGATCCCAGGAGTTTCCAAGTCTCGAATTCCAAAGCGTGCAAACGAGTCCCGCGCATGTGAGGAGAACATCCTATCCGAGCCCGCCCCCCTTGTCAGGTAAAGCCCCAAGGGTCTCAATTTCGGCCTCATGACCAATTTCTGGACAGCCCCCAGCCATCCCGGAAAACCCCGGCGCCCGCTGGGACGGCCCCAATTTGTTTAGAGTTTTTCACGATCCGGCACGTACTTTGCGATGCTTTGTGGCGGGTCCAACGGCCCCGGATCTGATAGAAGTCGGGCGAGGCCGGAGATCCCAGCGAAACGTTCGGCCGCGCCCTGAAACTGAAAGGTGGAATCTTTGCGAAGCGTCTTATCCTTCATGGCTGCGGTTTGGCTCGCGACCCTCCCCGCCCGGGCGGAGCTTGCGCCGCTGCCGCAACCGGCGTCTCCACGCGCTCCGGCGAAGGCCGCGGCCCCGTCGAAGGCGCAGACGCTCGAAAGCCTCAAACAGATCCAGCGCAAACAGATCCAGACGCTTGAAAACGTGGATCAGTCCATCCGGCGAACGCTCTCCGATTCACAGTCCGTGAACCTGCGCGGGGGCGATCCCCTCAATGACGAAAAACAAATGCAGGCGATCCCTCAGCGCCTGAGTTCGCTGCAGGCCCGGCGCGAGGAGCTGCTGCTCCGCCGCGACTTCCTCGATCAGATCATCTTCCAGGTGGACTCGAAGTGGACGACCCAACCGCTCGCGGTTTTTCTCGAGCAAACCCTGCTCGACATGGCGGCCGCGGAACTCACCTCGAATCCGCCCGCGAAAACGGACTTTTGGCGTTTTTACACTTATTTGAGCATCGCCATTCGAGAGATCTCCGAGCCGCGCGAGGACCTGATCGCGTTCCTTTCCGGCTATCTCGAATTCAGCGGCGTGCAAAAGCCGAAATCACCCCTCGCTTACCTCGAAACGCGCAACTACACCGCCGGCTCGATGAGCCAGGCCGCGCGGCCCGGTCGCCGCGACGAGGTCGGCAGCGGCGTCGAACGACGCCTGCGCGCACTCGGCTTGAAAGACGGGACGACCGACGCGACCGGCGCGAGCTCCCCTGGCGCCACGAACGGCGCTGCTGACGGTGCTTCTGGCGTCATTTCCGACGCGATCATCGGCACGGCTTCCTCCGCGACATCGCCGGCTCCCCAGTCCAAGACTTCCACCAAACCCGCGACCACGCCCGGCGGCCGCTCCAAGCCGAGCGCGACGAAAAAGAGAAACTGAGGCGAATGGGTTCAGACGGACGCTCATTTCCCTTTGGGGTCGAAGCGGACGTCGGCGCGGATGTCATGCCCGGGACCGCGGCCTTCCGCCAGCTTGTCCTTGCGGAGCACTTCGATCTCGGCCGAGATCCTGAACGTATGCTCTTCCGCGAAACGGCTCGCCTCTTTGACGAAGTCGATCTTTGAAATCATGTTGACGATCTCGCGGCTCACGCGGTTGGTGAGTTCCTCTTTGCTCTTGGCCGCGCCCGCGAGCAGCAGGTTCAAGGTCTCCTTCGGGAGCTTCAGCTCCGAGACGAACGATCGGATGCTTTCCTCGGTCATGAACGCGGCGCTGACCCCGGCGGTGAGCAGCTTCTTGAGCGTGTCGCCCACGGAGATGCCGCCGCGCTCGAAATCCTCGCGCCCCTCGCTCTTGTTGCGGTCGTCTCTGCCGCGATCGTCGACTTCGTCGGTCATGGCCCATGCCTCCTTGGGAATCACTTGCCGTACATGTCTTTCACTCGTTTGCGGTAAGCGCCCATCATGCTCGGCAGGTTCACTGTCAGGAGCGTTTTCGCGACCGGCCCGGGCACGAAGAGCGAAAACGCGGCTTCGACCGCGTAGACCGCGCGCGTGCGGCCGGCCTCTTCCTGCAGCGTCCACGACCCCGTCTGCGATCTGAAGATATCGCCGCCGCCGAACTCCCAGGAGATCGTCGCAGGCGGCGTTTCGGTCATCCAAAGCGTGTACGTGAACGATTTGATGACCGAGACTTTGAATTCAACGAGCTTTTTGCCCCCGTCGGCCTTGAGAACGCGGCACCCCTTCACCTCCGAGATGAATTCCGGGTATTTCTCGTAATCGGCGACGATGTTCCAGAACTCCTGCGGCGTGCAATTGAAGACTTCCGTGTGCTGCGTTCCCGGCATCCGTTCCCCCGTCTTTTTCCTTCGGCCCCTGCTCTTCAAAAAGAGTATCGGCAAATTCCCGGGCAGCGGCAAGCCCGCGCGCCCGCGCGCCCGGCGGTCATGGCTTTTTTTTGAAGAGGGCTTCTGCGGCGGCGAGAAGGTCTTTCTTCTTGTCGGCGACCGCTCTCCCGCCCGAGCCGGGCTCGAAATAATCGCAGAAATTCGAACGGTCCTTTTCGCGCACGACGTCGGCTTGCGGCTCGCGGCACTCGTTGTAAGCGACGGGGTCGTAATGCACGCAGTTCCTGCACACGTGAAGGTCGGCCCGGCACTTGGCGCACTCGTCCCTGCGCCCGACCGTCCCTCCCAGAACGGGCCACTCGGCCCCGCAGGCGTAGCAAACGACCTTCGTCGCCATCAAATCACCGCGACGGGCTTGCGATCGAGCGCGTGCTCGGCCTCGATGGTGCGCACGGTGCCCGTCTGCGAACGCATGACCACGGAGTGCGTGAGGGCCTTGCGACCCGGCAAAAAACGCACGCCCTTGAGCATCGGGCCACCGGTGACGCCAGTCGCGCAAAACATGACGTTGCCTTTGGCGAGCCCCTCGAGGCGGTACGCGCGATCGAGATCGGTGATGCCCATGCGCTTGGCCCGCTCGCGTTCGTCGCCCGAACGGAACTTGAGCCGCCCTTGGAAATCCCCGCCCGTGCACTTGAGCGCGGCCGCGGCGATCACGCCTTCCGGGGCGCCGCCGGTGCCGAGCAAAAGATCGATCCCCGTCTCGTTCCACGAGGTCGCGACCGCGGCCGAGACATCGCCGTCGCCGATGAGATGGATGCGCGCGCCCAGCTTGCGGACTCGGGCGATCAACTCCTCGTGACGGGGCCGGTTGAGGATCACGACCGTGACTTCGTCCACGTCTTTGCCCAGAGCCTTGGCGACCTGGCGGACATTGTCCTCCGGCGGCGCGTCGATATCGATGGAGCCCTTCGCCGCCGGCCCCACCGCGATCTTGTCCATATAGGTGTCGGGCGCGTGCAGGAAGCCGCCGCTCTCAGCCACCGCGATGACCGAAATCGCGCCGACGCCGCCGGTGGCGCAGATCGTGGTGCCCTCGAGCGGATCGAGGGCGATGTCGACGTCGGGGCAATTGGCGCGGCTGTCGCAAGTCCCGACTTTTTCCCCAATGTAGAGCATCGGCGCCTCGTCGCGCTCGCCTTCGCCGATCACGACCGTGCCATTGATGCGCACGCTGTTGAACGCTTTCCTCATCGCGTCCACCGCGGCTTGGTCAGCGGCCTTTTCGTCGCCGCGCCCCATCCATTTCGACGAGGCGAGAGCCGCAGCTTCGGTGATACGGACGAACTCGAGGGCCAAATTCCTATCCATCGCGATACCCCTTAAGAAAATGCGTCCAATAAAAGCAAAGCGGGGGGCCGGCGTCCAGCCCGTTTTTACGGGATCCCCGGCGGCGAGCCGGCGATAAAGCGCCTTTTCAACATTTCGGCGGCCAAACGTCGTCCCATGGCTCGCGATCGACGGCCTCGAGGAACGAAGCCGGCAACTTGGCGACGCGGAACGAAGCATCGATGGGCACCAGGCGCGTGAATCCCTCGGCGATGACCGCCAGCGATTTCCGGCTGTGCAGCGCGTACTGGAACGCGAGGCGCCCGCCATCCCGGCGGATCTGCGTCCACACCTCGAGCGGTTCGTCGAAAACGGCCGGCTTGTAATAGCGCGCCGACTGTTCGGTGACGGCGAAGATGTACGGCCCAACCGGGTGGTGGATGTCCATCCAGCCTTTGTCCCGGATCATCGCGACCCGGGCTTCCTCGAAATAGCGCACGTGATTGCTGTGATGGAGAACCCCCATGGCGTCGGTCTCGTAATAAGCCACGCGTCGCGGGTACACATGATGCGCCGGCATCGGTCAGGCTCCTTTTTGTCGGGCCAGGAGAGCGTCGACGAGCGGCTGCAGGACACGGTCGGGGTCGTCGATCTGCGAGAGCAGATCGAGCGAGCGCGACATCAGCGGCGTCAGGCCCGTTTCGCCCCCGCCGGCTTCGGCGTCGAAATCCCCGTCGAGAAGCGGCTTGAGGTAATCGTCGTCCTCGCGATCGAGCACCTGGCGGGTGACGCCGGCGAAGAACCGGCCTTTTTTCCACTTCAGGAAATCACCGCCGATCTCGACCACCGCCTTGGCGAGCGCAGCGCCTTCGTACCACAGGAAGACGTCGGTGTTGTTCGGGCCGTGGAACCAGTGCGTGAAACCGGCCGTCGAGCTGAAGAACTTGCGGTCGATCGGCCGCATGTGGAGCCCGAGGAGCTTCGCATGCAGGAAACGGTCAAGCGCGCGCCGCGCCTCCGTTTGCAGGGTATCGAAGCGCAGCGCGATGACCTGCTCGGTCACGCGCGCGACTTCGCCCATGAACGGGATCGGCGCGTTCTCGCCCGAGAGCTCCACCAGCGCGTTGAGCGCGTCGCCCGGCTTGGGGTCGACTCCCGCCCCCCTGACGGCGGCGGCGCCGACGTAGCTCAGGTCAAAAATCTCGAGCGCCGGCCCGCCCGGCCAGAGCAGGCGCGCCCCGAGCGCCGGCGCGGGCGACCGCGCGGAATTCCGCAGGTAGATGCGCGGGAATTTTCGCTGATCTATGCTCATCTATCTGCGCTCATCGGTTGGTGCTCACTTGTCCTGGCGGCGAAGCGAACGCCCGCTTCCACTCGACGTCCTTGAAACCGACCAACACACGCGTCCGGCCGCCCTCTCGCCAAATGACGAACGGACGCTTGACGAGCCTGCCGTTCCCCGAAAGCAGCCGAATCGCCTCGGCATCGGTCATCGATTTGAGTTTTTCCGAAACCCCGAGCTCGCGGTACTGCTGACCTGATGTGTTAAAAAGTTTCCTGCGGTCGCCAAGAACGGCGAGCGCTTCCGTGAGATCGTCGACCGACGGGGGCGTCGCGGTGATGTCATGGACTGAATGTCCGATTCCTTCGCTTTCCAGGAAGCGCAGCGCCGCCCGGCAGGTTGAGCATTTCGCATAAGAGAAAACACGTTTTGAGTTCGGCATGCCCGCATCGAAACCCGTCGCGCGCCGTTCGTCAACGCCTCCCGCGTTCACCCACACGGTCCTCGAGCCCCTCCGCTTGCTTAGGCGGAGGCCGCGACCGCGCCCCAAACGGGGAATTCAATCGAATTCCCTGAGGACGACGGGCCCGCTTGAACTAAAATGGGAAATGCCGCAGAAGGAGGGATCGCCATGGGTCAATATCATGCCAACGCGCGCGCGAAGCGACTCGCGATGGCGCTTGCGCTGGGCCTCGCGGCGGCGGGATGCTCGACGCTTGCGCGCGCGCCCGACTCGGAAAAGAACGCGGCATCCTCCGCGCCGACGGTCGATGCGACGATTCAGGACCGCGAGTCCGATCACAACAGCCGAATCGTGAACAGGGAGCTCCAGTGCTTCCTCAAGCACTGACGATGGAGCGCACGGCCGCGCGCGCCGAGGGAAAGGCGGGCCGGGCGGCCGCGCCGCGGAAGAAGCGGGGCAAACCGCAAGAGCGGCGCTCGCGCCGCAGCCCGACGCCACCGCCCCCGCCGCGCGCCGAACCCGACCTGTTTCCCCTGCTCAGGCGGCCTTCCCGTTAACGGCCGTTCTTGTCGTGCTTGAGGCTCTCGAGAACCGAAAACGCCGGGTGACCGGTCCTCGCCTCTTCGGCGCGCGCGAACTCCGCTTCCAGCTCCCGCTGCTTCCGTTTGGCTTCCTCAAGATGCTCGCAGTCCTCGACCCCGCAGCTGGGATAGAACGGCTCCGAAAGCGCGATCGCTTCGTGGATGAACGCGCCCGCATCGAAGGTTTCGCCCTGGTAATAGGTGACGTCCGGGCCTTGCGCGAGGAAATCGACGGCCTGGTTGCCGTGCACGGCCTGCGCCCGGCGATCGCCGGCCTCGCCCTTCATGAGGATCTCGTTGAACGTTTGGTCAACGGGCAGATCGAGATCCCAACCGCAGCGCGAGCAGAGCTCGGACATCCGGGTCTTGACGCGGCCCTTGAGTTCGAAAACGTTGCCGATCGGCTTGATCGTGAAAGCGACGTCGTACGAGCGGTCCTGGATGAGATCGCCGAGCGCGTCGTTGAGTTCGCCTGTCTCGCGACTGAAATCGTAGTGCCGACCTTCGGCGGGGATTTCGGATAGATGGATCTTCATGGAACCTCCGGAAGCGTCTTTCAGAAGAGCAGCAATCTAAAGGATTTGCCGCATAAAGTCAAACTTCCTGAAGCCACGATAACCGCTCCTAAGGCCGCTTGGCCCCCTCAAGAGCCCTCCAAATCTTTCTTGCGTCCCTGAAAGTCGCCATAGAGGATCTGATCGCCGCAAAAGGCCTGGCCGCTGTGCCATATCGACGTCGTACCGACAAAGAGGAGGGTGAAATGACGAATCCTAAAACATACCTTGTCACTGGCGCGGGACGCGGGATCGGACTGGAACTGGTCCGCCAGCTTCTCGCCAAAGGCGAAAACATCATCGCAACGGTTCGTGACGCGAAAAAAGCCGATCGCCTGCTCGCGCTCGAACGCGAATCCGGAGGGCGCCTGCGCCTCGAGACCCTGAACGTCGACGACGCGGACTCCTCAGCGGCGTTCGCCGACCGGCTGAAAGGCATCCCGATCGACACTCTCATCAACAACGCCGGGGTTCTGATGGACGCCGGCGCTTCGCTCGCCAACGCGTCCTTGGACGCCGTGCGCGCTCAATTCGAAACCAACGCCATCGGCCCGATGCGCGTGACGCAATCTCTGCTGCCGAACCTGCGCCTCTCCAAAAACGCGAGCGTGGCCAACATCTCGTCGCTGATGGGGTCGATCGCCGACAACAAAAGCGGCGGCGCCTACGGCTACCGCATGTCGAAGACGGCGCTGAACATGTTCACGAAATGCCTGGCCAACGGCGAACCCGACATCCTCGCCGTCTGTTTCCACCCGGGGTGGGTCAAAACCGAGATGGGCGGGTCTCGGGCGACGACCGAGATCTCCGATTCGGCGGCCGGGATCATCGATGCCCTCTCCCGCCTCAAACGCGAGGACACCGGGTCGTTCTACGACTTCCAGGGGCGCAAGCTGCCTTGGTGACCCGGCGAGGGATCAGCCTTTCGCTTTCGCCTGCTCAGCGACCGCCCGCGCGGCCTTTTCGATCTCGGCCTGATCGCCCAGGTAGTAGCGGCGCAAGGGCGTCATGTCGTCGCTGAACTCGTAGACCAACGGCACGGCCGTCGGGATGTTGAGCTCGGCGATGTCCCCGTCGGAAACACGATCGAGGTACTTGATCAGCGCGCGGATGCTGTTGCCGTGGGCGGCGATCAGCACGCGCTTGCCGGCGGCGACGTCCGGTTTGATCACGCTGTCCCAGTGGCTCGCCACGCGCGAGACGCAGTCCTTGAGGCTCTCCGTGTCCGGCAATTCCCCGGGAGGGACGTCGCGGTAGCGTCGATCGCTGTTGGGGTTCAATTCGTCGCTCGGATCGATCGGCGGCGGCGGGACGTCGTAGCTGCGACGCCAAACGAACACCTGTTCGTCCCCGTGTCTGGCCGCCGTTTCCGCCTTGTTCAGACCGGTCAGCCCGCCGTAGTGCCTCTCGTTCAACCGCCAATGGGGGCGTACCGGCAAGTACATCATGTCCATCTGATCGAGCGCGAGCCAAAGCGTGCGGATGGCGCGTTTGAGGACCGACGTGTGAGCGAGGTCGAATTCCCAGCCCTCGCTTTTCAGGAGGCGCCCGGCGGCCATGGCCTCCTCGACCCCTTTTTCCGACAGGTCGACGTCATACCAGCCGGTGAAGCGGTTTTCCCTGTTCCAAAGGCTTTCGCCATGGCGGAACAAAACGAGCTTTTTCATCCCAACGCCTCCATCGTCCATTCCATCCGTCGCTCTTCCGGGGCTCTCCGGCGGCCGGTCGCGGGAACCGGCGCGGGAACGGGCGAGCGGCGGGAGCCGAGGCGAGACGTTAGCGGTGTTTTCCGGGATGGAACAGGAAAAACAGGAGGAAAAGAACGAAGCGATGCCGAGCGCTCACGACCCGTGCAAGTCATCCGTGACTCACATCGCCCCTTGTTCCAAGGATGGGAAAAGCGCGAGCCTTGCGCAATCTCAAAATGAGGCTCGATGACGACGACGCGCTCCCGGAGCCCTAAGTACTTGAAACAGGCCGATCGCGAAAATCACGCCTCCGGCTTTGTTCAGGACTTGCCGAAAGAATCGATATGGGCCTCTTCAATCGAATGTTCCGAATGGCTGTTCCGGTGATCGTCGTGGCCGGCTTCTCGCTGGTTCTGGCGCAAGCCATCATGCCGCCCGGGCAATCCCTGAAAGATCTGCCGCAAGTGATGGCTCAGATCCGCGAGCGCACTCCGAACCCGCTCGCAAAAAAAATCCTCGATCTGATCCTCGACGACGAGCGCGCCGGCGAGGTCGCGCAAAGCTCCCCGAACGGGGAGACTCCCGGTTCCCGGGAAAGGGCCGATCGTCGCGTCGGCGACGAATTCGCTGACAGAGCCATGGAACGGAGGCTCGGCGTCGGAACCGGGCGCGTCGTCGACCCGCGAACATTGGAGGCGATCGACCGCATGACGGTCTCCGACGAACTCAAAAAACAGATCAAGCGCAACTACCTGGCCAACGGCGAAGTGCCCGGCCTGCGGCTCGCGCCGCGCGAGAATCCAGAAGCGGAAACCCGCGAGCCGGCGGCGGCGCGGCTCGGCGACTCCGGGTCCGTCTGGCCCACCCGCTCGCTCCAAGCCGTCGTGGCCGTCACGGCCGGTTCGTTCACAGGCGCCGCGCGGCCGCCGCTGCCAAACGCCGAACTCGAGGAACAGGCCGATACGCTGCTCGGCAAGATCCACGCGGAAATCGTCACGGAGGCCGTCGCGCCGGGCTCCAACCCACTCCGCGACCGCAAACTCGCCGAAATGACCGAATCGGTGATCAAAGCGCTCGGTTCGGCGAAACGGGGCGAAGCCGGCCCCGGAACGAAAACCGAATAGCCCTTATGCGGGACCGGCCCCCGGCCCGCCGCCTCTGCGCCCCTTGCCCCGCCGACCGCGTCGGCGGCGGTGCTTTTTCCCGTTCGCGCCGGCTGCAACGGCGGGATTCGGACCCGATCGGCTCCGCCCGACCGGTGAAGCCTCGCCGTCATCGCCCGCATCGTCCGCACCATCCAGCTCTTCGCCCTCGGCTTCATGGTCGTCCCTCGGCGAGGGACCCGCGCCCGGGAATTCGGCGGCGTCATCGTCCTCGCGGAGGGCGCCGGCTTTCTTGTCCTCGTCGCTCATCACGAGGTTGCCGAGCACCGCGCGCGACTCCTGAAGCTCGTCCTTGTTGTACCTGCCGCGCGGCTTCTTGCCGGCGCTTTCGCGCTCGACCTGCTCGCTCAAGTCCACCGTGATATCGCCGAAGCATCGCAGCTGGCAGGACAAGCGGCGGCGATCCACGAACCACGCCGTGCCGATCAGCGCCAACTCCTGCGACGAGGGTGGGATCACGTTGTATTCGCCGTCGACGATCCGCACGCGGCACTCGGCGCACGAAGGCAGGCCCCGGCAGACCGACTTGATGTGGATGTTGTTGTCCTGAGCCACGTGCAAAACGCTCTGCCCCGGGAGGATCTCGCATTCGACGTTCTGTGGTAAGAATTTGACTTTCACGCCGTCCTCACTGCAGCACGAACCTGGCGAACTTTTTTTTGCCGGCTTTGACGACCACTTCCTGACCGGCCTTCGCCTCGAGCCTCACGCGCAGGTCCTTGACCCTCTCCCCGCCGATCTCGACCGCGCCGCCTTGGATGAGCCGACGCCCCTCGCTGGCCGAGGGCGCGAGCTCGAAATCCCTGAGCAAAGCCGGGACGTCGACCTCGCCCTGAAATCGCGCCGCCGGCACCGCGTGCACCGGCATGTCGTCGGGCAAGCCCTTGTTGGCGAAAACGCGGCTGAACTCCTCCTCGGCCGCACGCGCCTGGGGCGCGCCGTGGAACCGTTCGACGAAGGTTTTGGCGAGCCTGACCTTCAGATCCCGAGGATTCACGCGGCCGGCCGCCATGTCGGCTTTCATTTTTTCGAGATCGTCCGTCGAGACGTCCGTGAGCAGTTCGTAGTAACGGAGCATGAGCGGATCGGAAACGCGCATCGTCTTGCCGAACATGTCGCGCGGCGCGTCCTCGAACGCGATGTAGTTGTCGAGGCTCTTGGACATCTTGTTGACGCCGTCGACGCCCTCGAGCAGCGGCACGGTGAGGACGCACTGGGGCTCCTGCCCGTACGCCCGCTGCAAATCGCGGCCGACGAGAAGATTGAACTTCTGGTCCGTGCCCCCGAGTTCGACATCGGCCTTCATCGCCACCGAATCGTATCCCTGCACCAGAGGGTAGAGGAACTCGTGGAGCGAAATCGGCGCTCCGCTCGCGTAACGCTTCTCGAAATCATCGCGTTCGAGCATGCGCGCGACGGTGGAGCGCGCCGCGAGCCTGATGAAATCGGTGCTCGAGAATTTGTCGAACCAGTCCGCGTTCCAGAATATCTCGGTCCTCTTCTCGTCCAAGACCTTGAAGACCTGGCGGGTGTAGGTCCTGGCGTAGTCCTTCGCCTCGTCGCGCGAGAGCGGCGGGCGCGCCTCGTTTTTGCCCGTGGGATCTCCGATCATCGCCGTGAAATCCCCGACCAGGAACATCACGTGGTGGCCGAGGTCCTGGAACCGCTTCATCTTATTGAGCAGCACCGAATGCCCCAGGTGCAGGTCGGGGCGCGTCGGGTCGAACCCGGCCTTGACGCGCAACGGGGCGTTCTCCTTGTACGAACGCTCGAGCTTCTTCAGGAGTTCGGCCTCGGTCACGAGGTCGACGACCCCGCGCCTGAGCTCGCGCAGCTGTTCCTCGGGCTTGAGAAACGCCATCACGTCACCTCGCCATCTCGACGACGCGCGTTTCGCGCACAACGGTGATCTTGATCTGACCGGGGTAACTCAGCTCGCGCTCGATCTTGCGGGCGATGTCGTACGACAGCATCGACGCCTGCTCGTCGGTCACGCGGCTGCTCTCGACGAGCACGCGCAACTCCTTGCCGGTCTGCACGGCGAACGTCCGCAACACCCCGTCGAAGCTGTTGCCGATCGACTCCATGTCCTCCATGCGCCGCACGTAGGAATCCATATTTTGGCGCCGTGCGCCGGGCCGTGAGTTCGAAAGGGCGTTGGCCGCTTGCACGATGAACGCCAACGGCGTCACCGGCTTCTCGTCGTCGTGGTGCGCGCGCACCGCGTGGCAGACCGCTTCGCTCTCGCCGTACTTCTTGACGAACTCGGCGCCGATCACCGCGTGCGAGCCCTCGATCGTGTGATCGAGGCCCTTGCCGATGTCGTGCAACAGGCCCGCGCGCTTGGCCACCTTGACGTCGACGCCGATCTCGGCGGCCATCAAGCCGGCGAGCGTGCCGACCTCGAGCGAATGCTGGAGCACGTTCTGCGCCACGGTGTGCCGGTACTTGAGACCGCCGACCGCCTTGATGAGTTCCGGGTGCAGCCCCACCAGCCCCAGTTCGAGCGCGGCCTTTTCGCCGTCCTCTTTCATGAGTTTGAAGATCTCTTTTTTCGTCTTTTCAATCACTTCCTCGATCCGCGCCGGGTGCACGCGGCCGTCCTCCATGAGCTTTTCGAGCGCCCGCCGGGCGATCTCCCGGCGCACGGGATCGAAACTCGAGATCACGACCGCTTCGGGCGTCTCGTCGACGATCAAATCCACGCCGCAGGCGGCCTCGAGCGCGCGGATGTTGCGGCCCTCGCGGCCGATGATCTTGCCCTTCATCTCCTCGTTGGGCAGGTTGATCACGCTCACCGTGCGCTCGGCCGTGTACTCGCCGGCGTACCTGGAAATGGCGAGCGCGATGATGCGCTTGGCTTTTTTATCGGCCTCCGCCTTGGCTTCCTCCTCGATCCGCAGGGCGCGCTTGGCGGCTTCGGCCCGCGCCTCCTCCTCGAGCGTCGAGACCAGTTCGCGCTTGGCTTCGCTCTGGCTCAGGCCCGCGATCTGCTCGAGCTTGTCTTTGACGGCCGCGAGCCGTTTGTTGCCCTCGGCTTCGAGCTCGACCAACCTTTTCTCGGCGATCTCGATCTTGGCGCCGCGCGCGTCGAGCGCCTGCATCTTCTGTTCGAGATCGGCCTCTTTGTTCTGCAGCTCTTTTTCGAGTTTGGCCTCGCGATCGCCGAGCGCCTGCTCGTCCTGCCTGAGCTTTTGTTTCTGCTTCTGGATGTCGGTTTCAGCGTTCTTCCGCGCCCGGACCTCGAAGTCCTTCGCCTTTTGCTTGGCGTCCTTGTCGATCCGCTGCGCCTCCGAACGCGCCCGGTTGATGAGCCGCTCGGCCTCGATCTCAGCGGACTTCTTGGTCTTCTCATCCATCGTCTTCTTGTAGAGCATCATGACTACGGCGCCGATCCCGGTACCGGCGAGGGCCGCGACCATCACTACGATCGCTTCGTTCATCTTGTCGTCCTTTGCGTGTTGAAAACCTCGGTCTCCGTCACGATCCAGTCCATGCGGACGTCGTGGGGCTCGGCGGGCAGGTCGTCCTCGGACAGCTGCCGTTCGAACGCGACACCGATCTTGATTCCTTCGTATGTTTGCAGGGCCCGGTCGTAAAATCCCTTGCCCCGGCCGAGACGGGCGCCGCGGCGGTCGAACGCCAAACCCGGCACGAGCACGCCTTCAATCGCGTCGAGCGCGATCTCCTCGGCGCGCGCCGGGTCCGGCTCGCGCAGACCCCAGGAGCTCGTGAGCCACGCGTCATCCTCGACATGGAAAAAGCGCAACCGGTCGCCCGTCACGACCGGGAAAAACCAGCGAACGCCTCGCCGCGATGCAAGTTCGCCATAGGCGGGGCTCAAATCCGGCTCGTCGGGACGGGCCTGGTAGCCGGCCCAGTTCGTGGAATCGGGAACGGAGCCGCCCGGGAACCAGTCACAAAGGGATCGGTTGAGCCGTTCCGCAGCGGCGGCGGCGAATTCACTTTTCGAACGGGAGCGAAATCGGCGACGGATTTCGCCCTTCGACTCGCCTTTTTTCCCAATCATTGAATCCCCGGATAAACCAGGGACTGAACTCGAGAGAGCGACGGCTCGCGGGCGGAACAAAGAGAATTGTCAAAGAGACGGCGCTTTCACAAGCGACCGGCTCCGCCCTTTCCAGCAGGGCGAATCCCGTACCCGATCCGATCGTTCAGAGCTCAGTCCCAGCTTGGCTGGACGCCGCTTTCGCGACCCCCAGCGAATTTTGAGACACCCGGGAATTTTCCAACTCCATGAGAACTCTCCGCGCGCGGGCCTCGAGCTGATCGAGCTCCGACTTGGTCTTGCGCTTGAGGTTCAAGAACTCTTCGGCGAGGTTCAAAGACGCCAGGATCACGGCGTTCTGTATGGAACCGGTCTTCGAGGCTTTGAGGGCCTCATGGACTTTCCCGTCCACCATCTGGACCAATTCCTTTACCGTTTGTTCATTGTGAGAGGATTTGAGGCGAAGAGGCACGCCGGCGATTTCGACTTCGAAAACCCGTCCTTCGGCTAACGGCGCACGCCCGCTCATGACTGACCTCGATCAACCGGCCCGATCAATTGGCCTCAAGAAATTGGAATCATTCCCTATTTCTATGGTTAACGGCAAAGATCCCGAGGGTCAACCCGACTCGTTTTGGATGAGGGAAAACAAGCCCAATGCCGCATCGCACGCAGCTTCGTGACAAAACGGATATGCCTCAGCGTCGTTCTCGGCCGCGAGTGCGCGGCCGGTGAGCCGGGTGGCCCAATCCAGTCGCATCGCCCATGATCGAGCTCCATGGTCGAGCTCCATGGTCGAATTCCATGACGGCCCGGTGTCGCGGGCGGCCGCCATGGGCCGAAAAGTCAAATGATGGAATCGACGAACTCGCGCGAAGAGAACGTGCGGAGGTCCTCGATGCCTTCGCCGATGCCGATCAGTTTGATCGGCAGACCCAGCTCGCAGGCCAGGCCCACGGCGACGCCGCCCTTCGCGGTGCCGTCGAGTTTCGTCAGGACCACGCCGCTCACGTCGAGCGCGCCGTGGAATTCGCGCGCCTGCTGGAGCGCGTTCTGGCCGTTGTTGGCGTCGAGCACCAGCAGCGTCTCATGGGGCGCGTCGGGATTGAGCTTCGCGACCACGCGCTTGAGCTTTTTGAGCTCCTCCATGAGGTTTTTTTGCGTGTGCAAGCGACCGGCGGTATCGATGATGACGACGTCGAACCCTTTCGCCTGCGCGGCTTTCACGGCGTCGTAGGCGACGGCGCTCGGGTCCGAAACGCCGGGCGGCGAGAAAATCTCGACCGCCGCGCGTTCCGTCCAGACCTTGAGCTGTTCCCCGGCCGCCGCGCGGAACGTGTCGCCCGCGGCGACCAGGACCTTGCGCCCGCTCTGCGCGATCCGCCTCGAAAGTTTGCCGATGGTGGTCGTTTTGCCCGCGCCGTTCACGCCGACGATCAGGAGCACGGCCGGCTTGTGCGCCCAGATGTTCAATTTCTCGAGGCCTTCGAGGTATTCCTCTCCAGCGTGGCCGACGATCGCCCTCTCAGCCGCCCAGCCACGGGCGGCGCCGTTCCCCTCGCCGTCCTCGCCGTCGCCCTCAACGGAGCCGCGCGAATGGCCATTGCCGGGGATCGCGTCGAAAATCAGCATCATCTCCGCTCTGATCGCGTCGCGGACGGCCTCGAAACCGCTCCCGCGCGAGGTCTTCAGTTTCCGCTCGACGGCGTCGATCAGCCGCTGCACCGTCCGCGGCCCGAGATCGCTCGTATACAGGATCTCCTCGATCTCCTCGAGCTCCCCGGCCGAAAGCACGTCTTTCTGCGAAAAGACCGCGCGCAAGCGGTTGAAAAAGCTCCCGCGCGTTTTCTCCAGGGCGGACGACAGCGGCTTGACGGGTTTGCGCTGGATTTCCCCGAGCGTGTGCGGACGCGACGGTTCGGGGACGGGAACCGAATCCGCGTCGCGAGCGGTCGCGGCGGCTGGGATGTCTTCGAGCGGCGAGCGCGGGCCCTCGGACGGCTCCCGTTCGCCTCGATCCGTCATCGGCACGAGCTCGGGCTCCCGGGCATCGCGAACCGGAATCGGTGACGTTCCGCCCGCGCGCTCAGCGGCGGATTCAGCGGCGGACTCAGCAGCCGGGGCCGGCAGAGACGGCCGGCGCGCATCGACATCGCCCTTGCGGTCGCTTTTATGAGCCTGTCGAGCGACGAAAAAAACGGTCAGGGCCACGGCGAGCGCGGCAACGAGCCCAACGATAACGTAAACGGCGGTCGGATCGAATTCGCCCACTGCGGCCCCCCTGCGAGGGCCGCATCCTATGCTTTGCGCCATTCAAGGGTCAAGGAACCGGCCCTCCGGGCACCCGCTCCGCGGGGCCCGAAGCCTCATTTCCTCGCGACGGATTACGCGCTCACCGCGCGCATGGCGTCGTTCAAGTTCACGGAGACCATTTTGGAGACGCCTTTTTCCTGCATGGTCACGCCGTAGAGTTTTTGCGCGACTTCCATCGTGTATTTGTTGTGGGTGACCACGATGATCTGCGAACGCTTGGCCATCTCGCGCACGAGGTCGTTGAAGCGGAAGACGTTGGCGTCGTCCAAAGGCGCGTCGACTTCGTCCAGCAGGCAATACGGCGAAGGGCGCACGAGGAAAATGGAGAAAATGAGGGAGACCGCCGTGAGCGCCTTCTCGCCGCCGGAGAGCAGCGAGACGTTTTGCAGTTTCTTGCCTGGAGGTTTGGCGACGATGTCGATCCCCATCTCGCCCTTCTCTGGGTCTTCGACGAGGATGAGCCGCGCCTCGCCGCCGCCGAACAGGACCGGGAACACCTTCGTGAAGCGCTCGTTGACCTGTTCGAAGGTGTCCTTGAAGCGCTTCGAGCAGATGCGGTTGATGCGGTCGATGACCTTTTTGAGCTGTTCCTTGGCCTCGACCAGGTCCGACTGCTGCTTGCTCAAGAACTCGTAACGGCCGGCGACCTCGTCGTACTCCTCGATGGCGGCGAGGTTCACGTCGCCGATGCGCGAGATCTTCTCGCGCAGGTCTTTGAGCTGGATCTCGGCCTCGGCCGGATCGCCGTCGCGGTCCTTGTACCGATCGGCGATCTCGGGCAGGTTCAGGATGTACCTCTCGCGCACCTGGTCGATCAGGTAGACTTCCTTCATGCGCGCCTGTTCGAGGTGGAGTTTCGCCTCGTTCATCGCGGCCTGCAGGCGATTGCGGCTCATCATGCGCTCGGAGACGAGCTTCTCGAGCTCCCGCGCCCGCGCGTAGAGCCGCTCGTACTCGTCGCGCGCCTGCGCGACTCGCTGACCGAGTTCCTCCACGCCTTGGATCATCCGCTCCAGGCCGACCTTCTCCTGCTCGAGCTGGACCTGACCCGACGACATCGTCTGCGTGCTTTTCTCGCTCTCGTCGGTCATGCGATCGAGCTGCGAGCAGACGTCCGTGTACGAGCGCGTGAGCATCTCGAGCTGGCGCTCGAGCCCCTCGCTTTCCTGGGTGCGGGTGGCCGAGGTCACTTGCAGGCGGGTGACTTCCTCCTGCAGGTCCTCGATGCCGCCGCGCGCCTGCGCGAGTTCCTCGGTCAAGCTCTGCGTCCGGGTCTCGAGCTCGGCTTTGCGCTCGCGCATTTCCGTCAGGCGGCCATTGAGGTCGTCGAGTTCGTTGCGCCGGCTTTCGGCCTGCTGCGCGATCTGCAGAACCTCGCGCTCCTGGCGCTCGATCGCCGTCTGCGCGTTGTCGAACTCGGTCTCGGCGCGCTCGAGGTCTTTCTTCAGGCCGGCGATGAGGACTTCCTGCTCCTGGCGCTTCTTCTGCGCCGTCTCGAATTCATCGATCACGCCCTTGAGCCGGTCCTCGAGCTTGCGGAGCGCCGCCTGCGCGAGCGCGAGCTTCCCGCCCCACTCCTCCTTGCGCTCGGAGAGTTCCTTGATCTCGCGACGGCGCTTGAGGACCCCGGAATCGGCGCTTTCGGCCGTCCCGCCCGTGATGACGCCTTCGCTCGAAACAAGGTCGCCGTCGACGGTGACGAACGTCCACCCCGGGCATCGTCCGCGCAAGCTCACGGCCGCCGCGATCGAATCGACGACCGCGACGCCTTGGAGCAAGCGCGCGACGACCGGTTTGAACTTGTCCGGCGCGCGCACCACGTCCCGCAAGACGGCGCGCACGCCCGGAGCGCCGGCGAGCGAATCCGAGCTCGAACCGGCGACGGCGGCCGCTTCCCCGCCTCCGGCGAACGCCGTCGGATAAAAGCTCGAACGACCCGATTTTTTCTCTTTCAGGTAATCGACCGCGGTCAACGCCTCGTCGGGGCTTTCGGCGACCAGCGTTTGCAGGCGCGGGCCCAGAACCGATTCCATCGCGAGCTCGAACTCGGCCGGGACCTCGACGACCTCGGCGACCGGCTGGAAACGCGGCGCCCCCGCGCGATCGCCCTCGGGCATCCCCTCGATGCGCTGACGCTGCCAGAACATCACGGATTTCACGCCTTCCTGGAACCCCTCGAGGTTGTTCTGCATGTTCTCGAGGCCGTAAAGGCGGCTGGTCACTTCGTTGAGGCTGTCCTTGAAGGCTTCGACCTCGCTTCGGCGCTCCGCGATCTCGCCCTGCAGGCGTTTTTTCTCGCCCTCGAGCGTCTCCACGCCGCGCGAGAGATCGAGCTGCATCTGCCGCTCCTTCTCGAATTCGTTGAACACCTTTTTGCGGCGCCCCTCGAACTCCAGCTTTTTGGAAAGGAGCTCTTCGAGCACTCCGCGAGCGTCCTGCTCGCGCTCCAGGATCGTCTCGATCGTCTCCTCGAGCGAGAGCGCCCGCGCCGCGATCGACGACTCCCCCTGGCTCACGGTGAGCAGCTCGCGGCGCGCGTCGGTGAGTTCGGTGTCGACCTCGTCGATGCGCGCCTGGCTCGCTTCGAAGCGGGCCTTCTTCTCCCCGAATTCCGCGCGCAGCGCCTGCGCCTCGGCTCGGACGACCGCGAGCGAATCCTGGACACGCTGCAAATCGGCCTCAAGGATGTCCTTGCGGGTCCGGTTCTCCTGGAGGAGCGAACCGGTCATCTCTTTGTTGCGCCGGGCCTGCTCGATCTCGAAGCGCAGCCCCTGTATGTGGGTCTCGCGCTCCTGTACCTCGCCCTTGAGCCCGGCGTGCTTGTCCTGCAGATCGGAGACCTCGGTTTCGCGCACGGCGAGATCCGCGCGCAAGCCCTCGAGTTCGGCCTCGTGACCCGTGCTCTCGCTTTGCGCGGAGACGTCGGAGGCCTCGGCCTCCGTGAATTCCTTGTGGTAACGCTCCGTCGCCTCGCGCAGCTCGGCGTACTGGCGCGAGCTCAGCCACAGATCGAGGTCCTCGATCTCGCGCTTGAGGTTGCGATAGCGCTCAGCGCGCTGCGCCTGCCGCTGCAAGCTGTCGATCTGGCGCTTGAGCTCGCTCACGATGTCGTGCAGCCGCACGAGATTCTGTTCGGTCGAGATCAGCTTCCGCTGCGACTCGCGCTTGCGCGCCTTGAACTTCGTGATGCCGGCGGCTTCCTCGATCAACATGCGGCGGTCCTCGGCCTTCGCCGTGATCATCTGACCGATCATGTTCTGCTGGATGATCGAGAACCCCTTTGCCCCCGCGCCGGTATCCATGAAGATTTCCTGGATGTCGCGCAGGCGGGCCGGCTCTTTGTTGATGAAGTACTCGCTCTCCCCCGAGCGGTGAAGGCGGCGCGTGATCATGATCTCGGAATGCTTCAGGTACTGGACGGGGAACGGGCCTCCGTCGTTTTCCAGAGTCAGCGAGACCTCGCACAACCCCATCGGCGCATAGCCCTCGGCGCCGGCGAAAATGACGTCCTCCATGCTCGAGCCGCGCAGGTGCTTGGCGCTCATCTCGCCCATCACCCAGGTCAATGCGTCGACGATGTTGGATTTGCCGCAGCCGTTCGGCCCGACGATCCCGGTGATACCGGCGTCGAATTGAATCACGGTGCGGTCTTTGAACGACTTGAAGCCGATAATCTCGAGTTTTTTGATTCTCAACGTTCAATCCTCGAATGGATCCTCAAAAAGCGAATCCCTAAAGGTGCGGTTACGTACGCGGCCAGTTTTCGCGCAAACGACGCCGGCGAGGCGCTCCCCCGTCCACGTGACTCGACTGGTCTTTCACCCTCACTCAACTCAGGATTGTGCACAAAATCAACTCTGAGTTGAAGAGGGACTCAATTTCTCCACAAGAATGCCTTTCCAAAAGGCACAGACCCCCTCTTTTTCAAGCCGACTCACGGGGTTCCGGCCCGCCCCCTCCCCCGTGCGCGGCCCGCCGCGAGCGCGCCATCGTTAGGCCGTGGATAACGAAAAAAAAGCCCATGCGGGGAGGCATGGGCCGTGAAACGAAGGCGGAGACGAGGCCCTTCGGTCAATTGAGGAGGATACGGCGGGCTTCTTCGCGGTCGCTCGAGAAGCGGAACGTCGCGAGGGCCCGTTGCGCATCGGGAAGATTGACGATCAGGATCCGGCGCAGGACGCGGGTCGCCCGCACCCGGTCGCTGTCGTACGTGAACGTGCCGAGAATCTCGGCCAGACGGATCGAATTCAGGCGCTGACCGCGACGCGACCAGAAATCCACGTACGTCTGGATCAAGTCGATGCGATCGGAGTCCCAGCGGGCCGAACGCAGTTCGTTGATGACAGAGAGGACGTCCACGTCCGCGACGTCCCAAGCGGCGTGGCCGGGATGGCCATGACCGCCCCCGTGACCGCCATCGTAGCCACCGCCTGGGACGGGGCGAAGGACGGGCGGAGGAACCGGGACCGGGCGAGGAGCGGGACGCGTCGCCGGCGAACGGCCGTAAATGACTTGTGTCGAAGTGACTTCCGCCCAATTGCCGTTGCGGTCGACGCACGCCTGGCCGGTGGTGCGCTCGACTCGTCCGCGGACGCGGATCTCACTCGTGTACTCGCGGCAGCGACGGCTGCTGTCGTTGCGGGCATAGCCTTCACGCGTCACCGCGATGCGGCCGATGGCTCCGGTGCGCGAGCGGTGATCGGCGCCTCTCCAATCAACGTAACCGCCGTCGTTCAGGCTACGCGCCCGCGCCGCGACGATGGCTCGCCTGTCCGCCTCATCGAGTTCCCTGCCGATGGTGGCGCCGACGGCGCCGCCGAGGATCGCCCCCAGGACGGTGGCGCCGGCCTCGCCCCTGCCCGCTTCGTGGCCGATCACGCCACCGATGATGGCGCCCAGGACGGCGCCGGCCTCGCTCTGAGCCGAGGCTCGCGCGGAAACCGCGGGAAGAACCGAGGCGACCGAAAGAGCGCCGGCCAAGAGGGGTTTCGAAAATTTCATCATCTGAGCTCCTTGCTGGTTTCGATTTGAGACCTGGTCAAACGCGAATGGAATCCCGGAAAGCACGGATCATGCCAGACAAAATGCGCCCAGCGATGTGCGGCTGACCGATGCCCCGGAGGCGTTCCTCCCGTCATGACGCCGAGAAGCCGCGCGCGAGGAGCGCCCTCGATCGTTACGACGGTGGCAAAACAACCCCGCCTCTAATCCTCGTGACTTCATCCTGATCGTGTTGGAAAGGTCTGGCACGGTTCCAGTTCCACGAGGGACCGTGCGGGTTTTGAACTTCACTCAAACGTAGGGGGGCGTGTGGCATCATTCAAAGCGGTCGTTTTCTCCGGCCTTTTCTTGTTCGCGCTGACAGGCTGCGATCCGATCCGCGGCGCGGTCCAAGTCAACGAAACGTTCGACGCCATCGTCGACGAGGGGCGCTGCAGCGGCCACGAAGGGCCATGCGCCGACGCCCTGCGAGTCCGCGTCGAGCCCGGCGACTATTGGATGACGCTGGCGGCGTGGTCCGAACGCGAAATCGAGCTCGAGTTCAACGGGCCTCGCGTCTACGTCATGAAGCTCAAAATCAACGGCCGCGGTTCGCTGCCCAGCAACGGCCCGTTCCGCCTGCTCGCCAACCAGACCGGCCAACCGTTCCACCTCGTGGGCCGAACGGAAACGATTGTCACGGAAACGGCGCCCACCACGGGCGTGCAAACCTGCGAGATCGTCACGGAGCGCCGCCTCTGCCGACGCTCACAGGAAGATCCCCAGAAAGAAGCCTGCGAAACCCATCGGGTCACCCGCGACGGCCAACGACAGGTCGAGTACCTCTACCGCACGACCAAGGCGCGGATACGCGGCGAAATCACGACCACCGATGGCCGCGCGGTCGCCGCGCTCGACGGCGGCCGCTCGAGCGCCGAACGGCTCTACACCTTCCGCGGCGCATGCGAATGACTTCATCCCGCCAAAAGGCTCATGCCCCTTTTGGCGGGTGTTGAGACGAGGGCAGCGGGGGAGTCAACGCCCGCCGCTTTGAGGCCGCTGCGCCAGAGCCGCCTGCGCGGCGGCCAAGCGCGCGATCGGCACGCGGTAGGGCGAGCAGCTCACGTAATCGAGACCCGCCTCCTGGAAGAAACGGATCGATTCCGGGTCGCCGCCGTGCTCGCCGCAAACGCCGATTTTGAGTTTGGCCTTGGCGCGGCGGCCGAGATCGACGCCCATGCGCACGAGTTTGCCGACGCCTTTCTGGTCGATCGAGACGAATGGGTCTTGAGCGTAGATGCCGTCGGCGACGTACGTGCCGAGGAAGCGGCCGGCGTCGTCACGCGACAGCCCCAGCGTCGTCTGCGTCAAGTCGTTCGTGCCGAAACTGAAGAAATCGGCGTGACCCGCGATCTCGTCGGCGGTGACCGCCGCGCGCGGCAGTTCGATCATCGTGCCGATCATGTACTCGAACCTCACGCCCTTTTCCTTCATGACTTCCCGCACCTCGGCGTCGGCCTGCTCGCGCAGGACCGCGAGCTCGCGCTCGACGCCGACCAGCGGGATCATGATCTCCGGCACGAGCGCCATGCCCTCTTGCACGCACTGGCTCGCCGCTTCGGCGATCGCGCGCACCTGCATACGGTAAATCTCGGGAAACGTGATCGCCAGGCGGCAGCCGCGGTGACCGAGCATCGGGTTGAATTCGTGGAGCGACTTCACCTTCGCGCACAGCTTCTCCCCGTCCACGCCGAGGCGGGAGGCCAGCTCCCTCATCTCCTCATCCGTGTGGGGCACGAACTCGTGCAGCGGCGGATCCAGGAGGCGGATCGTGACGGGAAGCCCCGACATGATCTTGAAGAGCTCGTAGAAATCCTGCCGCTGCATCGGCAGCAGGCGCTCGAGCGCCCGCTCCCGCTCATCCTTGTTGTCGGCGACGATCATCTCGCGCATGACGTCGATGCGCTCAGCGCCGAAGAACATGTGCTCCGTGCGGCAGAGGCCGATGCCTTCGGCTCCGAACTCGCGCGCCGTCCGCGCGTCCTTGGGCGTGTCGGCGTTGGCGCGCACGCCCATCGCGCGCGCGCCGTCGGCCATCCTCATCACGCGCTCGAAAACCGCGTCGAGCTTTGGCTCGAGCGTTTTCACCTCGCCGAGGAACACTTCGCCGGTCGAGCCGTCGAGCGTGATGACATCGCCTTTTTTGAGAACGTAGCCGGCGACGCGCATCTCCTCCTTGCGGTCGTCGACGCTGATGTCGCCCGCCCCCGCCACGCAGCACTTGCCCATGCCTCGCGCGACGACCGCCGCATGCGAGGTCATGCCGCCGCGGGTGGTGAGGATCCCCTGCGCCGCGACCATGCCGAGAATGTCCTCGGGCGACGTTTCCACGCGTACGAGGACGACTTTTTTGCCCCGCTCTTTCCACTCGACGGCTTCCTCGCTCGAAAACACGATCTGGCCGCACGCCCCGCCGGGGGAGGCGGGCAAGCCCTTGGAGAGCTTCGTTTTCACCGCCTTCGGGTCGAGCGTCGGGTGCAGAAGCTGGTCGAGGCTCTTGGCGTCGAGGCGCAGAAGCGCCTCCCGTTCGGTGATGAGGCCCTCGTCGATCATGTCGCAGGCGATTTTGAGCGCCGCGGCCGCCGTGCGCTTGCCCGTGCGCGTTTGCAGCATATAGAGGGTGCCGCGCTCGATGGTGAATTCCATGTCCTGCATGTCGCGGTAGTGCTTTTCGAGCTTTTTGTAGATCGCGACGAGCTCGGCGAAGGCTCCGGGCATCTTCTCTTCCAGCGACGGCAAGCCGGCCTTCCGTCCCTCGACTTCCGTGAGCGGCTGCGGCGTGCGGATCCCGGCGACGACGTCCTCCCCTTGCGCGTTGATGAGGTACTCGCCGTAAAACGTGTTTTCGCCGGTCGAGGGATCGCGCGAGAACGCCACTCCCGTGGCCGAATCGTCGCCCATGTTGCCGAACACCATCGCCTGCACGTTGACCGCCGTGCCCCAGGCGGCCGGGATGCCGTGCAAACCGCGGTACGCCACCGCGCGGGGCGTGTTCCACGAGCGGAACACAGCCGCGATCGCTCCCCAAAGCTGCTCCATCGGATCCGACGGGAACCTCTGCCCGGTCGAATCGAGAATCTGCTTCTTGAATTTCGAGACGAGGCCCCTCAGGTCCTCGGTCGTCATATCGGTGTCGAGCTCGTAACCCTTTTCATCCTTGAGATCCTCGAGGGCCACGTCGAGGAACGAGCCGTTCATCCCCATGACGACGCCGGAGTACATCTGCACGAAGCGCCGGTAGGAATCCCAGGCGAAACGAGGGTTGTCGCTGGCTTTGGCGAGCCCTTCGACCGTCTCGTCGTTCAACCCCAGGTTGAGGATCGTGTCCATCATCCCCGGCATCGAGGCGCGAGCGCCCGACCTGACGCTGACGAGCAGCGGGTTCGCGGCGTCGCCGAACGACTTGCCGATCCTCGTTTCCACGCGTTTGAGAGCGGCGAGCGCGGCGCTTTTGAGCTCCTCGCGGATGCGAGCGCCGTTTTCGTAGAACCTCGCGCATTCAGCCGTCGAGATCGTGAAGCCGGGAGGCACCGGCATGCCGATCGAAGTCATCTCGGCGAGGTTGGCGCCCTTGCCGCCGAGGACGTCCTTCATCCCCGCGTTGCCTTCGGACTCGCCGGCGGCGAAAAAGAAAACGCTTTTGGCTGTCGGCACGGCTGATCCTTTCCCGATCGCGTTCGCAGTCGAAGTGGCCATGATTCGGTTCTCCTTCCCGGTCAACCCCGGTCAACGCGCGTGGAAATCGCGCAATCCGTCACGCAGATAGTTCCCCACCTGTTCGACTTCGACGCGGTCCTGTTTCATCGTGTCGCGGTGCCGGACCGTGACCTTCTGATCGTTGAGCGATTCGAAATCCATGGTGATGCAGTAGGGGGTGCCGATCTCGTCCTGGCGGCGGTAACGCTTGCCGATCGAGCCCGTCTCGTCGTAGGCGACGTCGAACTCGCGCGCCAACCGATCGCGCAGGCGCATCGCGGGAGCGGCGAGCTCGGCCTTTTTCGAAAGCGGGAGAACGGCGGCCTTCACGGGCGCGAGTTCCGGGTGGAAACCGAGCACGACGCGCGTGTCGGGCTTGCCCGTCTCGTCGTCGATCGAAACCTCCTCGCGGTACGCGTCGCAGAGGACGACCAGCACGAGGCGGTCGCAACCGACCGCGGTCTCGATCACGTAGGGAACGAATTTCTCCTTGGTCGCCTCATCGAAGTACTCGAGCTTCTTGTTCGAGAATTTCATGTGCTGGGAGAGGTCGAAATCCGAGCGGTTGTGGACGCCCTCGAGCTCCTGCCAGCCGAACGGGAACCGGTACTGCACGTCGACCGCCGCTTTGGCGTAGTGCGCGAGCTCTTTGGGGCCGTGAGGATGGAAACGCAGGTTTTCCTCGCGAAGCCCGAGGTCGAGGTAGAACCGCCAGCGCGTCTCTTTCCACCGCTCGTACCATTCGGCGTCGGCGCCGGGTTTGACGAAATACTGCATCTCCATCTGCTCGAATTCGCGGGTGCGGAAGATGAAGTTGCCCGGCGTGATCTCGTTGCGGAAACTCTTGCCGATCTGCGCGATGCCGAACGGGAGTTTTTTGCGCGAACTCTCGCGCACGTTCTCGAAGTTGACGAAGATGCCTTGCGCGGTCTCCGGGCGCAGGTAGACGACCGAGGCCGCGTCCTCGGCCGGCCCCATGTGGGTCTTGAACATCAAGTTGAACTGCCGCGGCTCGGTGAGGTCCTTGGAACCGCAATTGGGGCATTCCTTGCGCTGCAGGTAGCTTTCCGTGTTGTCGGAACGGAAGCGCGTCTTGCACGATCTGCAGTCGACGAGCGGATCGGAAAAGCCGTCGACGTGGCCCGACGCCTTCCAAACCGTGGGATGCATGAGGATCGACGCATCGAGGCCGACGATGTCGTCCCGGCGGGTCATCGCGTTCCACCAGGCGCGTTTGACGTTCATCTTCAGCTGGGCGCCGAGCGGGCCGTAGTCCCAGCACGAATTGAGCCCCCCGTAGATCTCGGAACTCTGGAAGACCATGCCCCGGCGCTTCGCGAGGGAAACCATCGTCTGCAGATCGGCGAGGCGTTTGATGCCGGCTTGACCCGCCGCCTTCGTCTTGGATTCGGATTCGGATTCGGATTCGGATTCGGGCTTGAGTCCGGAATTGGCTTCGGGCATGGCGTGGGCGCTTTCTGAGCGAACGGACCGGCTGGCGGACGGCCTTCGATTCACCCGTTTCAGGTTGGATAACCGCTCTCTGGTGCGTACCAAGGCGCCGGTATCGAGTCAACAAATCCGGCCTTGCGCGCGCCCCGCGGAGTCGCCGAAACTGTCTTCGATATCAGGGAGTTAGAGTGATGGTTCAACGGCTGCGCGCGCGTCTTGACCTTGGCCTCGGGGCCTGCGTCTTTTTGTTCCTGGCCACGAGCTTCGCCGCGCGCCCCACGCAGACCGATCCCGACATCGTCATGCGCGAATCCATGGTGACGATGGCGCGGCAACTCGGCGTCACTTGCACGCATTGCCACGACCCCCAGAACTTCAAAGCCGATCAGATGCGCGCGCACTCGGTCGCCCGCGAGCACATGCGCGTCACGGCGTGGCTGAACGGCCGTGACGGTCTGAACGGCAAGCCCAAGATCGATTGTTACACCTGCCACCGCGGCGAAGCGGCGCCGAAGCCGGAAAAGGCGACCGCCCAAAAGTGAGCGCTCAAACGCGGTTCTTGATCGCCTTGTAGGCGGCCGTCACGAACGGGACGGACTCGGGGTCGACGCCGCGCCTGACCCGCTCGAAAGCCGCGTCCACGACGATTTCCGAGCTCCCGGCGGGGATCCCCAGGATCTCGTAAGCGTCCCAAGTGTGGCCATTCCAATTAAACAGCGCGTTGAGCGGCTCGCCGAAGGCGATTCCGGCGGGATCTGGGTCGGAAAAACGGATGCTCGGGTTGGTGACCTGTTCGACCACCGTTTCGCCAGTGAGCGCCGGATTCGAGGACCGCGGCTTGTATTCGGTGCTCGAGAAATTGCGGATCACCGAGGAGGGAGGCGTTTTTCCGTTCTTGTCCGCGCCGGCGGGCCCTCTGAGGTTCAGCTTCGCCGGCGGCCGCGGCGTGCGGCGGATGAAAAGATACGAGGCCACGACGATGGTGACAATCACCAGGTTCAGGACTACATAATCGCCGGGCTCCAGCTTCACTCTCTTATTATTTTGTGAGTCTGAGAGCTTGTCTAGCCGCGCGAGGGGCCGTCCTGCAAACGGCGGCCCCCGAGATCAAAAAACAGAGGTTCGACCCCTCGGAAGCCCAGCAGAGGTTCAACTATGGCCGCCCCCCCGAATCCGTTCGAACAGCAAAAGCCGATCTCCGGCGTCAAACACGTCCTAGCCGTCAGTTCAGGAAAGGGCGGCGTGGGCAAGAGCACGGTGGCCAGCAACGTGGCCCTGGCTCTTGCGAAAACCGGCGCGCGCGTGGGCCTGCTCGACGCCGACATTTACGGTCCTTCGATCCCGCGCATGTGGGGCGCCCTCAATCAGAAACCCGAACTGAACGAGGGCCGCAAACTCGTTCCACTCGCCCGTTTCGGCGTGAAGCTGATGTCGATCGGTTTCCTCATCGAGGAGGACACGGCGGTCGTGTGGCGCGGGCCGATGCTTTTCAAGGCGATGGACCAGTTTCTCCGCGACGTCGATTGGGGGGAGCTCGACTTCCTCCTCGTCGATCTCCCGCCCGGCACGGGCGACGTGCAGTTGAGCCTCGCGCAGAAAGTCCCGCTCGCGGGCGCGATCGCCGTTTCGACGCCGCAGAACGTGGCTCTCACGGACGTCAAAAAGGCGATCGACATGTGGACCCGGGTGAACGTGCCCGTCGTGGGCATCGTCGAGAACATGGCTTGGTTCAACGCCCCCGGCGGGGAGAAACTGCAGCTCTTTCCCAAAGGGTCGCTCGATGCGTACCTGAAGGAAAAGGACATCGCCAAACTCGGTGAAGTCCCGTTCCATCCCTTGGTCGGCATGGGCGGCGAGGCCGGCATCCCGGTCGTCGAAACCCACCCCGACTCCGCCGAGTCGCGCGCGTTCATTGCGATCGCCGAGTCGCTCCGGGGCCGCCTGCAGTGACCCGCCTAAGGCGCGCGCCGGCGCGGGCCGACTCGCGCGCTCCTTAACGGGGGATTTCGAGGCGGGTGCCGATCATGATCTTGGTTTTCCGCGAGATCTGGTTGTACGTCGCCAATTCCGTGAGGCTGACCCGGTACTGGCGGGCGATGTCGATCAGCGTGTCGCCGCGCCGGACGATGTGGACGCGACTGCCGCTCTTGCCGGCGACGCGGGCGCCGGGCTTCGCGGCGCGATCGGCTTTGGCCAATTCGCGGCGGGGTTTCTCGGCTTCGGCCTTGATCTCGCGCCTAGCGAGACCGGCCAAAGACTCCCCCGGGACCTTGATCCTCCGACCGGCCACGAGCCGCGTGGAGGAACCCATGTTGTTGAGCTTGCGGATCGCGCGCGTCGAAGTGCGGAATCTGCGCGCTAAACTGGAGATCGTGTCGCCGCGGCGGATTTTATAAAGCGAATATTCGTCCTGCTCGGGCACGCCCGCCACCGCCAACGCCCGGCCCGGGATCACCAACGACGCCGTCGCGGCCGTGAGCGCCCCGTCCCGCGCCGCGACCGGCACGCGCAGGACCAGTTTCCCGCCCGATTCGATCGCGATCCCGCGCTTGTAAGCCGGGTTCAGAGCCGAGATCTCGTCGTACTCGATGCCGAGCTCGCGGGCCATGCGGCGCAGATCGACCGAATGGCCGACCTCCACCTCGGCGAACTGGAGCGGCTGCATGTACTTCACGCCGCTGAAACCGTACTTCTCGGGCTCCTTGGCGATCATGCGCGCCGCCAGGAACTTCGGCACGTAGTTGATCGTCTCCTGCGGCAACCGGCGGTCCTTGGCGAGAGCCCAAAAATCGCGCGTATGGTACTTCATCACGAGGTTCTTGATGCGGTTTTCGCCGACGTTGTAGCTCGCGATCGCGAGATACCAGGAGCCGAACAGGTTGTAGAGGCCCTTGAGGTAATCCGCCGCCGCCAGCGTCGCCTTCACGAAATCGCGGCGCTCGTCGACGTGCGAGTCGCAGCGCAACCCGTAGCGGCGGCCCGTCCCGCGGATGAACTGCCAATAGCCGACCGCGTTCGCCGACGAATGCGCCGTCGCGGAAAAACCCGACTCGATGAGCGCGACGTAAACCAGGTCTTCCGGCAGCCCCTCCTTGCGGAGGATCTCCTTCATCATCGGCAGGTACTTCCCCGAGCGCGAAAGATAGCGTTCCATGTGCTCGCGGCCCCGCCCCTGGAAGTAGTCCACCCATTGGAGCACGAGGCGGTTCACTTCCGAGGGGATCGCCTTCATGTCGTCGCCGTCATCGCTCAAATCGTGCGGCGTGGCGGGGCCTTCCCGCAACGGAACTTCCGCTGACACGCCGGCCATGCTCGCGGCGGCCTCCCCGCCCACTCGCACGGCCGACGCGTTCGGCTCGCCGGCCGAACGAAGACCATGCGCGCACGACGTCAGTGATGCGCCAGCAGCAAGTACACAAATCATCCGCAAGGACTGACGCATGGGACCCCCAATGGCGAAGACACGAAGCGAAACTGAAACTATCCTTCAACGGTACACCACGCGCGCCTCGAACCGCAACCAAAGGGCGCGATCTGGACTTCACCGCAACGCGCGGGATTCACTCCTGATTGCGATCGATCAACGTTTTTCGCTGGACGCCTGCTGAGCCTCGCCCCCCGCGTCCCAGATCGGGCTTTTCACCTCGATGCGACCTTTGTCCAGAACCCGGTACAAAATCAAGTTCCGCAGGATCGCTTTCACGTAGTAACTCGTCTCATCCCACGGCAACTCGTCGAACCACAATTCGTCGTCCGGATTCGACGAGCGCACGCCCGCCAGCCCGCTCAGCGACGGCCGTGACTTCATCCACCTCTCGACCTTGTAGGGTCCGGCGTTATAAGACGCCAGACCCAGCGGCACGTGGCCCGAAACTTTGCGCAGGACCTTGGAAAGGTAATACGAACCCATGCGTATGTTCTGCGCCGGCACGAACAGGTCGTCGGGCAGGGTCAAATCGCCGATTTTCAAGTCCTGCGCGATCTCGCGCGCCGTCGGCGGGATGATCTGCATCAGCCCCAAAGCGTTGCTCGAGCTCACCGCCCGGATGTTGTAAGCGCTCTCCTGCTTGATCAAAGACATCACGAGCGCCGGCTCGAGTTTGCGGGCCGCCGCCTGTGACTCGATCACCCGCGTGAACTCGCGCGGGAACGCGACATCCAAAAACGGGGCTTTGCGGAAACCGGGGTTCGCGTCCCACGCCTCGTTCACCAGTTTGGTCGCCAGGGGATAGTGGAACGCCGCCGCCCACAACCGCGCCAGCACGGCCTTCTCTTCCGGCTTCGTCGGTGTCGGCAGCTGCGCCATCTCCGTCTGCGCCTCGTCGAACCAACCCGCTTCGATCAGGATCCTCGCCCGCTCAAAGGCGCCCTTCTCGAACGACGTCACCAAGAACCGGCTTTCGATCTTCGGAGCGGTTTCCGCGGGCCACTCGACGCTCGCCCCGCCTCCGAGCGTTTCCGCCCTCGCGCGCAGCCCGTAATACGAAAACGGGAATTTCGTCATGAGGATCTCCGCCTGCTCGCGCGCGCGCTTCTCGTCCTTCGTCTTCTGCAGGCTGCGCCAGAGCCAGTGCCGCGCCGTCAGTTCGTAGTTCTCGGTCTGCGGCAAGACCAGGAGGCGCTCGAACGCGGCTATCGCGAGCGGGTAATTCTTCAAACGGTACTCGAGTAAACCGACGCGCAGGAGGGCTTCGCGCGAGGCCGGCGTACCCGCGTGTTTATGGACCAGCGTCTCGTACAGCTCCTTGGACAAGTCGAATCTGTCGACGTGCAGGGCCGCTTCGGCCGCGAGGCTGTAGGTTTTCGTCGACCGGGCCGCGTCCGCCATCGTTTCCAAGGCTTTTCTCGCCAGCCGGAGCGAGTCCCCGTAAAGGCCGCGGTTGTAGCCCACGCGAGCCCATTCCGCGAGACGGTCGGCGTCGGCCCTCTCCATCTGCTTCACGACCCGGTCGCGAAGCAGCGTGTACTTCTCCTCGGATTTGCCGCCGAGGTTCAGGAAGACCTCTTGAATCCGATCGGCCGCCCATTTCGCGCGCGTCCCGCCCGGATAATCGCGGATCAACTTGATCCCGTCCTCGACCGCCGGCACCAGGTCGCCGGCCTTGAGCGCCGACGTCATCCGCGCGACGATCTCGTTTTCCGCCGGGCTCGCCTCGAGATCCGGGGTGGAGGCCGGGGCGGGCGTCGGCTTGGCGAGCGCGTCGGACGCTTTCGTCTTGCCGGCGAGCGAAACCTCGATCGACGCGAGTCGACCGCGCAGTTCGGCCGAGTCGGTCAAGGCGAGGCTCCGCTGGATGTACTCGCGCGCCTCGTCCAAGCGCTGCTGGGCGAACGCCAGCTCGCCGGCCGCGCGCCACAAATGCGCTTTCTGCCGACCGTCGAGCCAATTCTGCACGGACTCGAGCCGATCGATCCCGGCCTGCGCCCGGGAGCGGTTCTTCTTCACGTCCAGATCGATCAGCGCCAGGCGCGCCTCGACCCAGTTGCGCCGCAGAGCCGGCGCAGTGACCCCCGCCGAGAACCCGTCCTTGATCGCCTCGGCCGCGGCGAGCGCCGACACCAGCGCGCCCGTTTCTTTGTTCGCGCCACCCGCGTCGGCGCATTCGAGCTCTTGAACCGAGATCCACGCCTTGACTTCGGGCGCCGCTTTGCGCGCGGCGGCCGCCGCGCTCGCGCACGCGCCGAACTTGCGGTCCAAGCGCGCACGCTTCATCTGCGTCAGCGCCTTGACCGCCGCGCGCCCCTTCGGAGCTCCATCGGGATCGAACAGCCCTCGGCCCGACTCGATCTTGTCCTGACTCGTCACCTTGACGACGTTCAATCGCGCGACGGCGGGCACGGGCGACGAAATCAAAAACGACAGGGCCAGCCACGAGCGGACGGACCGGGAGAAGGGTGATTTCCGATTAACGTATTTCATAGACCTCATATCCTGCCACAGGCGAAAGATTGGGCAAGGCGGTTTTCCACGCCTCTGGCGGCGCCCCGTACAGCGAGCGCTCTTGAGGGCCCCATACGATGTGCGTGGCGCCGAGCGCGCGAGCGGCCGACCTCCACTCCCCCCGGCCGCGCATCACCCGCTCCACGTCCGCCGTCACGAGCGAGGAATCGATCCCGTGCGACCAAAGATGCCCTTGGTAGCCGAGCGCGCGACGATAGCCGAGAAGCGCGACCGGGTGATCGTGCGTCGGCGCGGCCAGGAGCAGGGCCGAGCGGGGCACGCGGATGAGCGCGCCTTGGGCGGAGCTGATGTCGGTGAGCTCACCGATCCTGATCGCCGAAGAATTGCCCATCGTCGAATGGGCGACGACGCAAATTCCCGGCGCGAGCAAAGCGGTCGCGAGCGCGACCTCGGCCGCCCCGCCCCAACGAGCGCGGGCGAACGCCGCGGAAAACGCTTCGCGCGCGACGAACAAGAGCCCGAGATACGGCCACAGGAGGATCTTGATATTGTCCCACTCCCAAGGCGCGAGCATCAAGTTCATGAACAAAACAAAAAGCGCCAAATGAAATCCGTATTCGCGCAGGAGCGCACGCGCGTGCCCCGGCGCGCGTTCCGTCGCCAGGACGATCGCCGGCAGGAGCGCGGCCGGCAAAATCCAGAAGCGGAAATTGACGACCAGGAACCGGATCATCCCCTCGTCCCCCGCCATCCAACCCGGCCGCCAATGAGCGACCCCCGCCCTCGCGAACCCGTCGGTCAGGTAAAACACGAACGCCGCGCCGACCGGAAACGCCGCGCGCAAGGGCGCGCGCAACGACGGGACGCCCTCTTTCCAGCCGCGGCAGATGAAAGCGAGGCCCGCGAGGATCACGCTGACGGCGAAAAAGGAATGCAGGTGGAACAACGCCATCGAGCCCCAGATCAAGCCGAACGCGTCCCATTGTCGACGCGAAAGCGAGATCTCCGCGCAGAACGCCCGGCGGGCGGTCGTCAACAGCCACAAGCCCGCGGGCAGTGCGTAAAGCAGCCCCCGCTGCGTGATCCAAACGCTCAGGAACAGGTTCTTCCACGCGACTCCGTCAAGCGCTTCCGCGCCCGGCGCGAGGAGGGCCTTCCACGCGAGCCACCCGCCGCCGAAGAAGAAGCCGCCGATCCCCCACCAACCGGCCCACGCCCGCAACGCCGTGAACGAGGCGAGCGTCGCCAGCGCGCCGACCCAAAAAAAATGGCTCTCGGTCGGGACGCCGATTTTTTCCCACAAGGCGCTGTAGAGATCGAGGCCGATCGGGTAGCGCAGCTTTTCGAGCGCGTAGATCGGGTTCCACGGCGGGAACTCCGCGCCGTTCGCCAAAAATCGGATGTAGTTCAAATGCAGCGGCAGGTCGCCGAAATTGTTCGCGTGCAACGTTTTGAGTTCGTCGCCGGCGTAAAACAACATCCACCCGAAATGACGGTAAGCCGCGTACGCCACGCAAACGCCGAGCGCCGTTTCGATCCATCGGCCCGCGCCCGGCGAAAACGACGCGAGTCGCGGGCGGCCGTGGCCCTCGCTGAAACCGTCCCGCGCCGCGAGCGCGAGCCCCGCGCCGAAGACGAGGCTCGCCGCGGCGACCCAGGCTGAAAGGGAACCCGTGGCGAGCGCGAGGAGATAAGCCGTCAACGTCGTCGCCGCCATGTGCAGGCAAAACACGGCCGTCATTTCCCGCCCCCTTCGCCCGCGGGTGATGGGCTCCCGACCCGGACAGCGGACGGGCCGAACCAAGGGGCGAAGCCGTCCGCCTCGAAATAGGCGTACCCGCCCTGGTACGCGGCGCGGATGTCGAGCGGCCGCTTGAAATAGGTTTTCCGCAGCTTCTTCTCGATCGAGACGGCGTCGCTCCCGTCGGCGAAAATCACGTCGGCCAGCGGCTCGACGCCTTCGTCGTACGCGGCGAACTCCGCGCGCGGGAAACGGGCGAGCAACCACGGCAGCGGCCACGAGTCTTTGTTCAGCACCTGCACGCGCATCGCGCGCGCCTGCGGTTCCAGGGACGCGCGCCCTTCGAGGATGCGCATCACCTGCGGCACGTCCCGCGTCGTCTGAACGTAAACGTAGGGCTCGTCGGCGTTTTCGAAATCACGGAAACCGAGCCGCAACGCCGTCGCCAGGCTCGCGCTCAAAACGACCCCGGCCAGGACCGTCAGCGCGAGAGAGACCGCCTTCGGCGACTTCGGCCTCGTCTCGGCCATCAGGAAGCCGAACGCGAACGCGAGCGGCCAGACGAAGCCGATGATGCACCATGGGGTCTTGTACGGGATCAACGAGTAGGCCAGCCAGAGCCCGAAGCCGACGAGCGCGTACAAACGCATCCAGAGGGAGCCGAACAAGCACGCGACCGGCGACGCCGCGAGCGCCAAGAGCGCCGGCCACTCGTACCTCCACAGCAGCTCGACCCAGTAGAAAAACGGTTTCTCGTGCCCGGTCGCTCCGGTGCCGGTCTTCGCCCAGAACGCGAACGCCGCCAGCATGTCCCGGAGACCCCGCGGGAAAGCGAAGAATCCGCTGAAGAGCGCCGCGACCGCCGCGACCGCGATCAGACCCGCCCACGCCCAAACGCCGCGACCGCCCGCCCCCAGCGGCGTCGGCCACGGCGCGCCCGAGCGGAGCGACGGCGGGAACGCCCGTTCGGACACCCGCAACATCGCCCACGCGATCGCCCACGTCCCGTAGAAGATGAAAAAGGTTTCCTTGGTGGCGAACGTGATCACGAAACTCGAGGCGAGCCAAGCGACGGCCCCGGCGCCGCCTTCCTTGTGCAAGCGCAGGAACCCGTAGCTGAACGCGAGTTGGCCGAAAATCAACAGCGTCTCATGGATCGCGTAACGCCCGTAGAACAGGAACGCGGGGCTCACGGCCAAGACGCCAGCGGCCCAGAACGCCGCTCGCCCCAGGTAACGGGCGTGCATCGCCGCAAGCGCCACGCCGCCCGCTGAAATCAATCCGGTCAGGAATCGAAACGTTTCGATGCCGCGGCCGAGAGCGAGTTCGGCGAGATGCAGCAGGTAAAAATACAAAGGCCCGTGAAAGTTAGTCGGATCGTAGCGGAAGTAACCGTTGCGCCAAATCTGATCCACGAAGTGGCCGTTGATGCCTTCGTCGAAGTGCGGCGCTTTCCATCCCAAAAACGCCAGGCGCGAGAGGAACGCGAAGACGATCGCGATCTTGACCGTTCGCGGCCAATCCCTCCACGACCCGTCTCCGTCCCGATGCCCCCTCATTCGAGCGGGCCGCCGTTTCGTTTCGGTCCGAACCGGAGCTCGATGTCAAAAGGCTCGCGCTCCACGTTCTCCGTTCCTCCTCAAATCAGCCCCGGCTCGACCTTGGTCGCCCCGCCCTCAACCCAGGCTGAAAGGAAACGGCGGCCCGCTCGCCCGAGGGGGCGCTTTGCCTATTTGTAAGGGGGAATGATTTGAAAGTCATGTCGCCGGGAGGAAATTCCGAAAACGGATCGAGGTGCGAACGTGCCGAACCCCGCGTCGATCAGCCTGATCATCCCAGCGTACAACGAGGAGCGGCGCTTGCCCGTCTCGTTGCGCGATATCCGCGCGTTCTTCGGCGACCGCGTCCAGGACATCGAGGTCCTCGTCATCGTCGAGAGATCCACCGACGGCACTCTCGCCGCCGCGCGGGCCGCCGTCCAGGGAGACCCTCGTTTTGAGATCGTCGACAACCAGGTCCACAAGGGCAAAGGCTACGCCGTCAGATGCGGCATGCTGCGGGCCCGGGGCGACGTCGTCATTTTCATGGACGCCGATCTCTCAACCCCCCTCGCCGAGGTCTACGCCTTTCTCGCCCACCTCTCGCAGCACCCGGACACCCACGTCGCCATCGGCAGCCGCGAACACGCGCGCAGCCGGATCATGCGCAAGCAAAGCTGGCTGCGCCGCAATCTGGGCCGCGGTTTCAACGCGTTCGTACAGAGCCTCACTCTCCGCGGGATCACCGACACGCAATGCGGGTTCAAGGCGTTCCGCAAAGACGCGGCCCGGGAACTCTTCGGTCGCCAGACCGTCGACGGCTTCGCCTTCGACGTCGAGATCCTGATGCTCGCCCGGGAACTGGGTTACAAGATCGACGTGCTGCCCGTGAAGTGGGTCAACTCGCCGGACTCGAAAGTCCGGATCTGGATCGACCCGCTCAAGATGCTCTGGGATCTGCTGAAGATCCGCCACCGCGTTCGGCGCTCAATCCGAGCGAGACCGCCTTCTCCATCAGCCGCTGCATCTCCGAAACGAGAGACTTTACGCGGCCGGGCTCCTTGAGTTCACCGATCATCCCCTCGGGCGCGAAGCTCAGCGCTTGAAAAGACTCCATGAGCTTCAGCACCGGCTCGCCGATCTCGCGGCGCACGCTGGGCGGAGCCTGGCGCATGAGTTTTTCGAGCTCTACGTTCGCCCCTCCCTGCCCCGAAACCTCGCCGAGCACGAAGTAAACCGTGTTGGTCATCTCGGTGCCGACGCCGCGCCAGTCGCCGGCGGCGGCGCGCTCGTTCACCTTGCGGAAACGCGCCTGCAAGCGGCGGGCGAGATCGCGTTTGCGCTGGCCCCAACCGAGCTCCGCGCGCGCCTGGAGCAGAAGAGCGGACGCGACCAGGGCGAACGCGATCGAGACCGCGGCCGCCTGCCGCTCGGCCGGCCAGCTCCGGCCCGCGTCGTAATCGGCCGAGATCCCGGGCTCGCGACTCTCCGGCGTCTCCGCCTTGCCGTCGCCCAAGCGCCGCGGGTCGGCGGTGCCCGCCTTGCCGTGCGCCGCGCGCACGGTGATCGGTTGCGTCGCGGCCCTCACGTACTGGCCTTGAACCGGGTCGAAGAAACTCGCTGAAATCGGCGGGATCGTGATCTCGCCCGCCTGTTTGGGAACGATGAGCAAAGTGAAGTCGCGGTAGCTCGTCCCCGTGCGGAAGAACTTCGCGTCCTGCTGGGTCTCGTGCAGCTCGAGCGCCTCCGGAAGGTGGATCGGCGGCAGATCGATGCGCTTGGCGTTGCCTTTCCCCTCGAAGCGGATGCGGTACGCGAACGGCTCCCCCACCGAGACGTTCGGATCGTCGACGCGGGCTGAAACCTGGTAGTTCCCCACGGCGCCGGAGAAATCCTGCGGCCGCCCGTCCTTCGGCAGTTCCTTGACCTGGATTTTGACCGGCATCGACGTCTTCGTGTACTGCCGCGCCTTCCCCCCTCCCAAGAACGCGGCCGGCGAATCGAAGATCGAACAACGCACTTTGTACTCGTCGATCACCGAAACGCCCGGCTTGATCGGGAAAAGCGCGAACGTCGCGAGCAGAGCCTTCCGGTAGGGCACCCCGTCGATGATCTCCTGCTGGAAATTGAGCTGCGTCGCGATCTCGATGTCCTCCTTCCAAAACCCGCGCAATGAAGGGTACTTCAACGTGTCGAGATCGCGGATCTGCCCGCGCGTGTAAAGGTACCAGCTCGCCGTGATCTGCTCGTCCTGGTAGACGCTCGTCTTGTCGACCTCGACCTGCACGAAAAACGACTCGTTCGGGTTGTTGGGCCCGTTGCGGTAACCGTCGCCCGCCGGCGGCAGGAGCCCTTGACGGCGCAGAAGCTGCTCGAAGAGGTCATCCTCGTTGTCGAGATCCGGGAGACCGGGGGGCAGGACCGGCCGCCGATTGCGACCGCCCTGGTTCCCGCCGCCGCGAAGGTTGGGGGCCTGCCCCGAACCGCCCGGGAACACGTTCACCGACTGCGCTTTGGTGGAATAACGGCGGCCGTTCACCGTGACCTGCACGGGGCCGATCGCGAGGCGCCCGTCCTTCTGCGGCTGCAGGACGTACTCGAACGTGTGCGCGACTTGCGTGACGTACTCGGGTCCGGCGGGGCCGAGGACGATGTTCGACCTGGAGCCCATCGAGCGACCTTGCTTGATCACCGCGAAGTCGCGCAACTCGGGCAAGACGGGCGGCTCGAGCTCGATCTCCTCCTCGCTCGAGACCGTCACGGTCAGCGTCACCAAGTCGCCGGGATCCATCTGTTCCCGGTCGATCTCGGCCGAAACCGCGACCGCGGCGAGCGCCGGCAAGGGCGAGATCGCCACGGAGCACATCAAAAAAGCCGCGAGCGCGGCGCGGGCGGACAGCCGTTTCATCACCAGTCCTTTTCCTTGGGCGCGTCCTTGGAGCCCTCACGCTGGAATTTGGCCCGGATACTCTCCTCTTGGGCCCGGAGTTCGTCGAGGATGTTCTCAACGTCCTTTTTGCTCAGTTCCTGGCTTTTGAACGGGCGTGGCGTCGACCGCGGGTTCTGCCGGTCCTGATCCTGGTCCTGCTGCTGCTGGCCCTCGCCCTGTCCCTGCTGATCCTGGTTCTGCTTGTCGCCGGACGGCTGGTCCTGGTTGGCGTCGTTCCCCCCGCCGCCCTGGCCGCCGGCGATCAAGAGCTCGATGTTCGTCTTCGCTTCCTTGGAGTCGGGCGCGATCTCCAGGGCCTCTTGGTAAGTCGCGATCGCCTCATCGACTTTTTTTTGCATCGCCAGCGCGCTCGCCGCCTGGAAAAGCGCGAGGAACTTGGTCTGCGGGTCTTTGTCGGCGAGCTTGGCCGCCATCATCGACTCCTGATGCGCCTTCTCGTATTCCTTGTTCTCGAAAAACGTGCGCCCGAGATTGTAATGCACCTTCGGTTCGAACGGCAAGTCGCCCATGCCGCGGGCGAACCGATCGAACGCCTCGCTCCACTTCTTGTCGCGATAGCTCGAAACGCCCGAGTTGTTCTCCCGGATGCCGCGCAAGTCGAACGCGCGAGCGAGCGGCGGCGCCAGAGCGCACGCGATGAGGGTCGCGAGGATCGAACCGGTTTTCATCATGATTCTTTCACCTCGAACCGCCCTCTCCACAGGCGCCCATCGCCCTTGCGCTCACCAAGCAAGAGCTCCGCCAACGCCAAAAGGAAACCGGCGAGGAGGAACCCCTGGTACCTCTCGTCGTAATTCATCTGCAGCTGGCTGTCGAACTCGGCCTTCTCGAGCTTGTCGAGATCGTCCTTGATCATCCGCATCTCCTTGCCGCCGAACGACGCCTGGAAAAAGCCCCCCTTGCCCGCTTCGGCGAGTTCCCGGAGCACGGTGCCTTTGGTGCGCGTGACGATCTCCTTTTGGCCGCGATCCTTCTTGTAGCCCTGTATGTAGCCGCGGTCGTCGCGGATCGGGATCGGGGCGCCGTGCTCGGTGCCGACCAGCAGAGAGAAAACGCGGATGCCGTCGCCGGCCATCTGGCGGGCTTCTTCCATGGCCCCCGGCTCGTGGTCCTCGCCGTCGGAAACGAGGAGCACGGCGCGCGTGACGCGAACGTCCTCGGCGGGGTCGACTCCGCCGCGCTCGAAAGCCCCACGCGCCTCGCGAAGCGCCTTGCGGAGGTCCGTGCCCTGGGTCTCGACCGAGATCGTCGACAGCCCGTCGATGAACATGCGCAGGGCGGATTTGTCGTTGGTGAGCGGCGAGACGGCGACGGCCGAGCCGGCGAACGCCACCAAGCCCACCTTGTCGCCCGAAAGCATCTCCAGGAGCCTCATGACCTCGACCTTCGCGAGTTCCAGGCGGCTCGGGCGGATGTCCTCGGCGAGCATGCTCGTCGAGACGTCGAACGCGATGACGAGCTCGATACCCTCGCTTTTCACTTTCTGCTCGCTCTGCCCCATCTGCGGGCGGGCGAGCGCGAGAACGAAGAAAACCGCGGCGAGGCAGCGCAGCAGGAGCTTGAACCGGCGCCGGCCCGGCGAGACCGAAGCCGTCAAAAACGGCGCGACCCGCGGGCCCAGGCTCCTCGCGAGCCTGCGGCGCGAGCCCGCCTCGAACGCGATGAACATCGCGATCATCAGCGGGACCAGCCAGAGCCAAGCGAAGGCCGAAGGTTCGGCGAAACGGAAACTCACGGCGCCCTCCGCAGAACGGTCATGCCGAGCGCCTGCGCGAGCAGCCAGACCAAAACGCCCGCCCGCAGCCAGGGCGGGAAGAGCTCGGCATACTTCGTGTACTGGTTGACGTCGATCTTCGTGCGCTCAAGGCGATCGATCTCGTTGAAAACCCCGCGCAACGCGTTCGTGGTCTCCGCGCGCCAGTATTTGCCGCCGGTCTCCGTGGCGAGCTTGCCGAGCAGTTCGTCGTTCACGGTCGAGTGGATCGGCTGGTAGCGTTTGTATTTGCGCCCGAAGGCGTCCATGGACTCGATGGGCAACTGGGCCTCGCCGTCGCGACCGGCGCCGATCGTGTAGATGCGGATGCCGTAGCCTTTGGCGATGTCGAGCGCGGTCTCGGGGTCGATCGTGCCCGAGTTGTTCTCGCCGTCCGTCAAGAGCACCAAGACGCGGGTTTTCGCCGTCGACTCGCGCAGCCGCGCGACCCCGTTGGCGAGCGCGACGCCGATCGCGGTTCCCATCTTCACGTTGCGCGAGATCCTCACCTCGGCGAGGGATTGCTGCAGGAGCTTGTAGTCGAGGGTGAGCGGCACGCGCGTATACGACTCGCCCGAGAACACCACGAGCCCGATGCGGTCGGAAACGCGCTTCTCGATGAACTCCTTGATCATGAGCTTGCACGACTCCATGCGGTTGACCGGCTTCATGTCCTCGATGAGCATCGAGTCCGAGACGTCGAGCACCACCATGATGTCGATGCCTTCGACCGAGCGCTTGACCTTGGTGTCGGCCCTCTGGGGGCGCGCCAGGGCGACGACCATCAAAGAAAGCGCGGTCACGGTCAGGATCAGCGGCAAGAGCCTGAGCCGAGCGCGCCACCCGGCCGGGATGGCCTTGACGTGCTGGAGCGCGCTGAACGACAACGTCGGCCTCCGATGGCGGCGGCGCAGGTACAAAAGAACGAGCGCGCCCGCGAGCGGAGCGAACAGCAGGAACGCGAGCGGGGTCGCGATCGTCGTCATGGCGAACGCCCTCCCCCGCCTGGGTTCCGGCCCTCGCCCCGATCCTCTCCCCTGCCGCCGACCGGTTCAGCGCCTCGAGCGGCGCGGGCGCCGCGCCGCCAGAGGTCGACGTCGTCGGCGACTTTGCGGCAGAGCTCGACCAGCTGTTGACCATCGAGGGCCGAAAGCCGTTCGCGGGCTTTGATGCCCCTGTTCAACTCCTCCAGCGCGAGCCGGAGGTCCTTGTGGACGCTCCGGTGCAGGCGCCCATCCCGTTTTTTGACCTCGTTCAGGATGAGTTTGTCGCCCCACTGGAACGCGGGCACCGTGAACTCCCTCGCCAGGTACCAACGGAAATGGCGATTGAGCTCTTCCACGTAGCGGGCGGCGACCTCCGAGGTCCAATCCGCCGGTTTGTTCATCGGGAACTCGCGCGCCAGCAGACGCAAGTCCTTGTTGAACTGGTGGTACGGGCTCAGAGCCGTGCCGTGCCTCTGGAGTTCGGCCAGCAGCGTCCGGCGCTGCGAGCGGCGACGCACGAGAAAAAAGGCGACGGCGCCCAACGCCAGACAGACGGCGACGACCGCGAGCCAAAGCCAAAGCGGCCAAAGGATCTTCACCGGATCCGGGGGGGAGTACGGTTTGCCCTCGGGGTTCTCCTGGGCGTCGATGGAACTCTCCAGGCGGAGCGCGACGCCCTGCAACTCGATCGAGCGCGTGCCGTCGGTGAGAGCGACGCCTTTGATCGGCCCCTCGCCGACCCGGTAGGAGGTCGCAGTGAACACGCCCCTGTTCTCATCGAGCGACTGCACCCGCAGGAGGCGGAGCGAGTACTTCTCTTCCCGCGGGAGCCGCAGAGTGACCTTGCCGGCGTCGAGGGGGACCGTCGCGCCTTCGCACGTGAGCAAGAACTTTTCCCCGACCGTCAACGGCTTTTCGAGCGGCCCCGCGGCTCGCCCGTCCTCGCTGATCGCCTCGGTCCTGCAGACCCAAACCCCGTCCGCGGCTTGGTCCGCGGTTTGGTCCGCGGCTGACGTCTCCGCGGCTGACGCCTCGGTGGATCGCGGCGGCTGAGCTTCCGGCTCCATCGCCTCCATCGATCCTCCCTGCCGGGCCGGAGCCTGTGCGACGGACGTCATCGCGCGCCTTTCATGCCGCTTTTGGAACGGAAGTAGGAGATCAGCGGCTGCGTGAAGTCGCCCTCGGTCATGACGTCGATGCGGTCGACGCCGGATTTCCTCAACTCCTTGTCGCGTTCGATCTTGACGCGCTTCATGTGCTCCTCGAACGCGCGGCGGAAAGCACCGGAACTCGTGTCGACGGTGAGCACTTCGCCCGTCTCGGGATCCCGCATGTCGACGAGGCCCAGGTCCGGAAGGCTCAGTTCCGCCGGATCCTGCACGACGCAGGCGATCGTGTCGTGCTTGCGCGAGAGCATGCGGAGCGAAGTCGAAAAAGGCGACGGGTCCTGGAAGTCGCTGAACACGAAGACGTTGGCGCGCTTTTTCAAGAACCCTTGCATGAAATCGAGCGCGGGCCCGATCTTCGTGCCAGCGGACCTGGGGCGATGGTAGTACAGGTCGCGCAGGATGCGCTGGATGTGGCCGCGCCCTTTCCGCGGGGGCACGAAGTGCTCGACCTGGTCCGAAAACAGCAGCAGCCCCACGTAGTCGTTGTTCTTGGCCGCCGAGAAACCGAGCAAGGCCGAGAGGTGTGTGACGACCTCGCCCTTGAAATTGTCCTTCGAGCCGAAGTCGAGGGAGCCGCTCACGTCGACGGCGAGCATGAGCGTGAGCTCGCGCTCTTCGTCGAATTTCTTTATGAACGTCTTGCCGGTGCGCGCCGTCACCGGCCACGAGATCGTCCGCACGTCGTCCCCGGGCACGTACTCGCGGAACTCGGCGAACGTCATCCCCTGACCGCGGAAGGCGCTATGGTACTGGCCGGCGAACAGGCTGTTCACGAGCTTGCGCGTGCTGATTTCCAGCAGCTTGACCTTTTTCGCGATCTCCGGAGGCAATCCCATCAGTTCCGCCCTTCGGGCCGGCGACGCCCGTTACGGCACCTCGATCTGGTTCAAGACTTCTTTGACGACCGCCTCGGTCCTGATCTCCTCGGCCTCGGCCTCGAAGGTCAGGATCAGGCGATGGCGAAGCACGTTGTAGGCGATCGCCTTGACGTCCTCGCTCGTCACGTAACCGCGGCCGCGGATGAACGCATGGGCCTTCGAGGCGCGTATGAGGTTGATCGTGGCCCTCGGGCTGCCGCCGACCTTGATCAGCTGCTGCAGGTTGCCCAGCCCGTGCTTCGCCGGCTCGCGCGTGGCCATGACAAGCTCGACGATGTAGTTGCGGAGCTTGTCGTCGACGTAAATCTGGTCGACGCGCTCGCGCGCGCGCAGCAGCTCTTCCCTGGATATGACCGGCTGGATCACCGGCTGCTGGTCGGTCCCCATGCGGTTCATGATCTCGAGTTCGTCGGCCTTCGACGGGTACGTCACCACGATCTTGAACATGAAGCGGTCGAGCTGGGCTTCGGGCAACGGGTACGTGCCTTCCTGCTCGAGCGGGTTCTGCGTCGCAAGCACGAGGAACGGCGTTTCCAACTTGTACGTGGTCTCGCCGATGGTGACCTGCTTCTCGGCCATCGCCTCGAGCAACGCCGACTGAACCTTGGCGGGCGCCCGGTTGATCTCGTCGGCCAGCACGATGTTGGTGAAGATCGGGCCCTTTTTGGGCGCGAAGTCCCCCGTCTTGGGGTTGAAGATCATCGTGCCGATCAGGTCCGACGGCAGCAGATCCGGCGTGAACTGGATGCGTTGGAACCCGAGGGAGATCGATTTCGAAACGCTGGCGATCGTCAAAGTCTTCGCCAGGCCCGGCACGCCCTCGAGCAAAACGTGGCCGCCCGTCAGCAGCCCCATCAGGATCCCCTCGACCATGTCGCTCTGGCCGACGACGGCTTTGGATATCTCCTTCATCATTCGGTCAACGAACTGGGATTCCTGCTTGATGGCGGCGTTGAGTGCCACGACGTCGACGGACACGGGATGACCCCCTGGAGGTGCTGATCTGTTCCTGCAAAAACTGGAGGATGTCCCTTGAAGGACCTCCGCCTTGTGATTTTCGTTTGTCGTGTCACGGGTTTCAATGCTTTTCCCCGAGGTCAGGACGCAGCCCCGCAGACCGCGCGAAAAACTTGTCAAAAGCCCGGATGCGCCGGGTAATATGGAGCTCCACCCGAGGCCAGGAGAGACGCACGGTGCTGCTGCGCGAGCGCGGTTCATTGAAAGTTTGGTTGTTCTTGGGCGCGTTCTCGAGCGCGCTGATGATCGGCGGTCTCAAACTCTTCGATCGCCACGGCCTTCTGGCGGGTTTTCTGCTCGCGCTCGCGGTCAACGGCCTCGTGTTCTTCTACGGCGACCTGCGCTTGCTCAAGCGCTTCCCCGGGGAACTCCTCGAAGGCCAGGATCCATGGGGCCTGCTTTCGAAACTGGACGCGCTCACGGCCAAAGCCGGGATCCGCGCACCACGGCTTTTCCTGTGCGGCCTCGCCACGCCCACAACGATGTCGATCGGCATGTCGAGCGGGAGGGCCGCGATCCTGGTCTCCGAGGGCCTCGTCCGCGAATTCAGCGCAGCCGAGACCGAAGCGGCCCTCGCCCTCGAGGTCGCGCGCCTCAAACGCAAAGACACGGTCGCCTCGACCGCCGCCGCCGCGATCACCGCCGGGCTCGCCAAAGTCGCGCGCGCCCTGGACCAGTACTTGTTCCTCAACGTGATCTTCAAACCGCGACCCGGGCAACTCGGGCCGGTGATGCGGCTCTGCGCGCCACTCATCGCCCTGCTCGCGCGCGTCGCGATCGGGCATCAGCAGTACCTGGCCAGCGACAAATTGGCCGCCGAACTCATCGGCGACTCCCGGCGCGTCGCGCGAGTGCTCTGGAAACTCCATGCCTTTCAAACCACGCGGCCCTTCGAAGTTTCGCCGAGCGACACGCCCTTGTTCGTCGTCAGCCCCTTGACGACTTCTTTTTGGTACCGATATTTGCAATTGCAACCGCCGGTGGAGCGGCGCATAAAAAAGCTGGTCGGCCACTATCCCATGTAAGGTTTTCGTTCCAGCCGAACGGCCTGAAGCGACACAGCGTGACTGTCTCCCCTAGGCGCCATAGCCATTTATTCATGGCCATCTGGAGCCGCTTTTGAAGAGGAATTAGCTATATGGACCAGCCTCAAAAAATGGAAGCGTCCCTATCGACTCTGGCGCTCTCGCTCGGCACTCAAGCCGTCATCGCCCTCGGCCTCGTCGAGAACCCCCTCACCAAAAAGGTCGAAAAGGACCGCGACGTCGCGCGCTTCAACATCGACATGCTCCGCTGCCTTCGCGACAAGACCAAAGGCAACCTGAGCGACGCCGAGGACAAACTCCTCAATGGGATCATTCACGACCTGCAATTGAAGTTCGTCGAGAACACATAAGAGGGATCTTTCATGAAAAGCAAAAAACAACCCCGGCTGATCATGTGGGTGCTCGCGATCGCGCTCGGCGGTGTCGCCAGCGGTTACGTGAGCGACGCGCTTTCCGACAACCCCGAAGGCCTGCAGCCCGTCACTCGCGCGTCGCAAGCGGCCGCGAGCGGCACACGCGTAGCACAGCTCTTCGGCGACAGGCTCTCGACAACCCCGACGCCGAAGCCGGCGCAGCAGGCGATCGAGGATCTCAAACGCAACCCGCCGATCGACGTCGTGAAACTCGGCGACCCGCTGCCGCGCAACTTGTTCGTGGAACTCTCCAAACTCGTGAATCCCGCCGTCGTGAGCATCTCGACCAGCCAAGCTCAGCGGCAACTCTCGCGCCGGAGCGGGCCTCGGGATCCGATGCGCGAGTTTTTCGAGGACTTCTGGGGCCTGCCCCCGGGCGGCGGTGGCGACGGATTCGGCGGCGGGCGCCCGGCCATGGCCCTTGGCACGGGATTCCTCGTCCGCGCCGACGGCCTGATCGTGACCAACAACCACGTCATCGAAAACGCCGACGTCATCAAGGTTTCGCTCGATCCGAACTCCAAAGAGGAATTCGAGGCGAAGGTCGTCGGCAAAGACGCTCGCACCGACATCGCCCTTCTCAAAATCGAATCAAAAAAACCGCTGCCGGTCGCGGCGCTCGGCTCGTCCGCCGGCGTGCAGGTCGGCGAATGGGTCGCGGCCTTCGGCAACCCCTACGGCCACGCGCACACGATGACCAAAGGCATCGTCTCGGCCATCGGCCGCGAGATCACCGAACTCAACCGCTTCCCGTTCATCCAGACCGACGCGAGCATCAACCCCGGCAACTCGGGCGGCCCCCTCGTGAACACGCGCGGGGAGGTCATCGGCGTCAACACCGCCATCGACGCCCGCGCCCAGGGCATCGGCTTCGCCATCCCGATCGACAACGTGAAGACGATCGTGGCTCAGCTCGAAAAGGACGGGCGCGTGCGCCGCGGCTTCATCGGCGTCGGCATCAGCCCCCTGGCTCCCGAGGTCGCGCGCCAGCTCGGCCTCGGCAACGACGACGGCGCGATCGTCAACCAGGTCCAGAAAGGCTCTCCCGCCGCCAAAGCGGGGCTCGAGATCTACGACATCATCGTCGAGTTCGGCGGCAAGAAAGTCCGCACGCCCGGCGATCTGCAGAACGCCGTCGGCGACACGCCGATCGGAGGGAAGACGAAAGTCAAAGTCATCCGTTTCCAGAACGACCGCAAAAAAGTCGAGCGCACCTTCGACATCGCCGTCACGGAGAACCCCGACGAACGCGCAGCCGCCGAGCGTCAGCCGAAGAAATTCTTCGGGCAGAAGGCGCCGTTCGGCATCGGCTTCAAGGCCTCCGACATGAGCGCGCAGCTCCGCCGCGATCTCGGTCTCGCCAACGCGCCCGACGCCCCGGTGATCACCGAGGTCGAACGCGGCACGGTCGCGGCGCAAGTGGGGCTACAGGTGGGCGACGTCATCCTGGACGTCAACCGCGCGCCGGTGCGCCGGGCGGCCGACGTGGTGAAAAACCTCCGGCAAGGCACGAACATCCTGCGCGTCGCACGCGGCAACATGGTCGCGGTCATCGCCATCGAAACCTCTCGCTGACCCTCGGAGGCGCCCGTTCCTCGCATGGGGAACGGGCCCGCGTGGCCCCTCCTGGGGCCCTGGCCGGCTCAGACCGCCCCGCCCCAGCCGGAGTGCCCCGGAACGGGGCAAAGCCCCTCCTCTCCGCCCCTATCCGCCCGGAATCACTCATGAACAAAGCAAGCCCAAAGTCTTAAGTTTTAAGCCCAGCTTTCCGTTAAGTCGGATAAGGCACTGAGTACGAGCAACTGAGTTCGCACCCGTAAGAAGACAGCTCGCGACCAGGCAACTTGAAGGAGTCAGTCATGGAAATCACCGAAGTGAAGGTGTTCCCCGTCAACGAGGACCGCCTGAAGGCCTACGTCTCCATCACCATCGACAATTGCTTCGTGGTGCGGGACCTGAAGGTCATCGACGGAACCGGCGGCCTGTTCGTGGCGATGCCGAGCAAAAAGCGCAAAGACGGGCAGTTCAAGGACATCGCCCACCCGCTCAACCAGGAAACGCGCGACATGATCGAGCAGAGGGTCTTCGACGCGTACGAAGCCGAGATCCGCTCGATGGGCGAGAGCCTCGGCAACATACGCAGGGCCGGCGGCGGCGCACGCGAAGAAGAGTAGATCAAATTCATTTCCGGAATCTGGAACCAGCCTTGGTGGCCCTCGGCCTGGAACCTTGGTCACCGACCGTCCAAGCAAGACGGTCGGTTTTTTTATGCCGGTCCCCTATCGCGCGCGATCGCGTCGGACCCGGGACCCCCAACGCTCAAAGGCCCGAGCGACCGATGGGCGCGGCGCACGCGCGAAAGCGGCGCCGTTGAGGAGGCCTCAAACAAGCATCCCCGGGATGGCGGCGCGCTTATCGACGATCGTGGCTCGGTCAGCGCCGCTGTTCCCGATATTGTATTGCCCGAACCCCGTCTGGCCGCCGACTTCCCATGCGCTCGGCTGCAGCCCGAAAGCCTGCATGATCGTGATGAGCAGCTGATTATAGGACCTCGGTTTGCCGTTCTCCATTTGAATGTACTGGTTCGTCCTGACCCGCCCGTTGAGGCCGCCGAAGAACGCGGCCTGGAAGTCGTTCACGACATGCGCGAAGCCCGACGACATTTCCTTGCCGTACATCACCAAAGAATTGTCGAGCATCGTCTTGCCGTTGCCTTCGACGATGGCGTCCATTTTGGCGAGCATCTGCGAGAGTTTTCTCGAGTACCAAGCGTCCACCTTGAGCATCTCCCCTCTCCAGAACGGGTCGTCGGGCGAGTGATGGAGATTGTGGTGGCTGGCCGCGGCCGTGGACCGGTGCTCCTCCCATGAGAAGTTCACGACGCGGGTCAAATCGCATCTCATCGCCGCGATCGCGATGTCGACGTTGAGGTCGATGATCGGCTCGACCCAAGCGCCGTTGCGGAGAAGCAAGGAGGACCGCCAAGACAGCTTCGAGCTTTTCCACGTTGGTTCCCACGGTCGCCGTATAGACGCGTTCGATCGCGGCGGCCTCATCGCCAGGCAGGGGGCGGCCGAAGAGCCGGAGACCGAGGTTCGTGACCAGATTCCTTAAACACGCGTTGCCGGCGAGGTTGGCCGTGGCCGAGCATGCGCGCGCGAAATAGGGATTCAAGCTTTGAGGGTTCGCGGCCAACCGCGCGGCCGCGGCGAAGGCGAGACCCATGTAGGCTTCCACATGGGACTCGGTCGTGGAGTCGACGAGTTTCTCGAAATTGAAACCATTCTCGGAGTCCGCGGGAAGGGCCCCCAGTTCCGTCGAGAGCGCCGTCACCGTCGGCGCCCCGAAAAGATCGGTCAGCGCGTTGACGACGATCTTGCGGTTGCGACGGTAGACCTGATCGTCCGCCGCGTAAACCCCGAGGGAGCAGGCCTTGCCCAAGACCCCGATACCCCCGTGAGACGACTCCGCGCTGACTCGCGCCACCTCAAAGGGGTTTTGGCATACGTTGAACGCGCATAGGATCGTCGCTAGCCCCGTTGAAATCGAGATGACCAGGAGTCTTGACGTCATTTTTGCACGCATATGGCCCCCCATTCATAGGTCTCATAGGTCCGCCGGTTCGCGACCCACGCTGGGCTGAAAACGGATGAGTCCCTTTCTAGCTCTGGCCATTCGGCTGTTTCGCCGCTCTCAGAAAGCAAGATGAGCGTTCTCTCACAAGTATCCCATAAGATCGGCGCCGATCTTCTTCGGTCGTCTCGATCCGGAGCGCAACACGCGTCTCGAAAACGAACGCCCCCGCGCGGAGCGCCGGCGGCCGCTCCGCCTACCGGGCGGCCGGATATGGGGGAGCACGGGCATGGGCGTTCGTCATCGGACCGGAAGCGGTTTTCTCAAACAACCGCCTTTTCCCCAAGTGACGAATGAGCTCACTGAGGCGGCGCAGAACCCACCGACGCTTGGGTTCGAACCGGTTTTGATCTGGCGCATACTGATCCCATGACAAGAGCGGCGTGGCTCGTCACACTACTTTTGATCCTGAGCGGCTGTACGACGATTCAATTCGTACGCAAGGACTTCACGCCTGAGAAAAAAGCGGTGGTCCGTTACCCCCCGCAGTCAAAGCCCGGAAACGAAGCCAAGTACCGTGATGAGCTCGTCAAACAAGCCAGGGAGTTTTGCGGCGGCCCGTTCCAAATCACGCGCGAGTACCAGCAGTTGGTCGAAAGCGGCGATGCCGCCCTCTCGACCGGGGTCGGTTTCGGTGGATACGGGTACGGCCACCAGCCAGGGAGCTCGATCTTTCTCGGTGGCTCCGCCCCATCCGCAGTGAACCGCCATTTCGTGGAATTCACCTGCACCCGGCATCCCGACGCTCCGGCCGCGAACTAAGCAGGAATTGCCTCCCCCCTCCTTTGAGGCTTCAATCCTTGAGTTGGCTGTCTTGCCTGTGTCAAAGCTTATTCAAACTCACCAAGTTCCGAGCGCACTTGATACGGGGAATCGTGCGAAAATGGAAACGACAGGAGGTGCGCCCATGGATGGAATCACGTTCACCGAATTGTTCCAGATGCCGAACGGCTCAAGTTCGCTCGACGAGCACTTCAACCGGCCGAATTACGCACGGCTTTGGAAGTGTCGTCGCTTGCGGTTGGAGAACGAAGAACGTGAACGTCAGATGGCTACGCACCCCCCCGCCTCCAAACCCGCCGTGGGCTCGACCCACCAGAAAATCGAGCGCCCCCAAGGCCGCAAGCCATCCTCCGATCAGCAACCACCCGGGGTCGACCTTTAGGCATGGGGTCGCCCGTAAACCCGGACACCCGAGACCGCTCTTACACATGTCGCATTGAAGGCTGGCCGCTGGCTGAATGCCTGTTTTTAGTGCAGATGTGGTTCCCTCCGCTTTCCTTCGGACCCAAGCCCAGCGGCCCCCGTCATCCCGTCCGTTGGACTTGGAGAAACGAAAACGATTTTTCCCTTGATCTAAGTGACAGCTTTTCCTATTACTTACCGCTCAATAGCGCATTCCGTGTTGGGGTGTCGTCAAGCTGGTAAGACAACAGATTTTGATTCTGTCATTCGCAGGTTCGAGTCCTGCCACCCCATCCAATTTTCCTCCTAAAAAATTTAGCATCGAAAAAAACAAAATGAAGTCAGGCACCTGCCTGATTTGAATAGAGAAAACGCTTTTGAAGAGTATTTCACGGAATTTCGATTTATTTCGAAGTTTGGTGACCTAGTGGTGACCCGTTGGTGACCTGAAAATTGGCTCTTTTGACAGACCCATTCGGCTCAGCTTTCTAGGCTGAGCACCCAAAGTTCCTAGAACTTTTCACCGCCATTCCTGGCGAAACCAATCTCAACACCTATGACTTTTAAGGAGGTTCCTATGATCCCAAAACAGCTTATCCAAGCCGCCGTTGCCGCAGCTCTTATCGCAGCCGCTTCAGGCCAGATTCCCAAATTCATCCAAACCATGCGAGTCGCACAATATCAGATCCTCAAAGAGTCGCAGGCTTCTAAGTGGGGCCGAGCGATGCTGTTACCAGTTCGCAAGTGAGGCCTTCGCGATCTGATTTCAGTTTCCAAGTCCCTTGAACCTTGGGTGCCAGTCGCTTCAGTCTATGCCTTAGTTCGTCCCTCCGCAGACTTCGCGCCAGCCATTTGGGCTGTCACTCGTTTCTGCCGCTTTGCTTGGTCGGGCCGAGGCCTATCCCTTCGCTCCCTTTTGTCCCGCTTTGAGCTCCTCAGCCGTTGGTGAAGGAGCCCAAAAGGGCACAAACACAACCAAGAACCAAGGGAGCTATCATGCAAATCGAAATCAAAAAACAACTCGAAGAACTCGCTTACAAACGTTCAACTCCATTTTGCTACAGCGACTACATAGAATGTCCAACTGGCCGCTGCACCAAATGCGGATCAGACGATCTCATGCGCCTCGTTCCTGGTGTTGGCTGTGAATGGGGAATCGATTGGGTCGTTCAGCACATTCTTGAAACTGAGCTTGAGCCCGTCGATCTCGGAGAGCTGTTCGAGGAATCTGTCCGTCAAATTTATCCTGAAACTACCAAAGTAGGCTGGATGGAATTCGATACTGTTACACTTATGAAAGAAAATGATCCAGTAGGTTGGCGTTGTGCTCTTGCAGACTACGAATCAGAGGAGGCTAGCGAAGGGACAATTCTGAGTTTCGACAATGGGTCGACCTATTACAGTTCTCAATCAATAGAAAACCTGATCGAAAAATAAAGCTGAACTATTTTTTGAAGGGCATTAAGCCCTTCATTTCTTATCTTGCGAGGGACTCTCCTCTTTAACCACAACTATATTACGAACAGTTCTTCGTCTCCCATCGGCACTTGTGTAGCTATACGTTCCATTACCTACGAAACACTGATTTTTCTCGAGCGTAATCTTTTGATCATCCACGAAGTCATTTTGCTTCTTTGGCACTTCCATAAAAACGGTATCACCCTTGACCGAGCAAGCTTCAAAGGTGTTGTCATAGTAGCTCGGATAATTCAAAGGACAAATGTGCGCGAGGATACCTTCATCTACAACTTGGAATACCTTCATGTAAGGGGACTCCAAACACTCAGCGCCTCGGATTTCTTTTGGCCTTGAAGCCACCTTCATTGTCTCACAGCCAGACAAAGTGAATCCACCTGCAACAATCAAAAAAATCAGGTTCTTCATATCTACATCCTATTAAAGTTTAATTATCCATAGTGGTTAGGTATCACGCAAGAAGTGGCACGATCATCTCGGCTAAAGCCTACGACTACGCCGTCGAAATACTGGACGGGGCCTCAGTAAATTATTGAGATCACTCATCCGAAACCCCGGAGAATATCTCCTCGTTATTTGCGGCAATGAATGTGGACTTTGAATTTGATTTGCCAATTTCGATTTCTGGAAGGCAGCAAGCGCCTCAGGATTCTCCCATGCAAACATTCGCATCGCAAAATACGAGATCCAATCTGAGAAACTTCTCCCACTAATTGCCTCTCCATTATGAAGCCTTACAAACTCATTTCTTGATATCGGCACTACATAGAAGTGACCCTTTGAACTTTTAGGAAGAAGACAGCATAGATGCCGATCCGGACCGAAATCGAAAAGTACTGGAACACTGCATTCGTTCCAATCGTTGAACAAAGAAACATTTGCTACATCAGCTGGAAGTCTAAACAAATTCAAATCACGAAAGAGCTGCCCAGATCGCTTCAAACAGTCCTCCATTCTTGGCCAATCACTTTTTCGGGCGAGACCATCAACGATCCATACCAACTTCTCTGCATAAAATGAATTTCGAGAAGCTCGCTCATCGGGCTTCAAATAAGAGTGTTGAAACTCTAAGAAATGCCCTTGAAAAGTTCTAACATCGGAGATGTGCCACTCGTTGCTCGATGAATCTCGGTGCCTGATTTCCTGCCACTCCTTAGGGAAGCAGTTCTTCCAGTTTCGATGCCATTCAGTTTCGTTTTCCCACCAGCGATCACATTCGCAGTCAACTTTGTGTCGCCAGTGCTTAGCTTTCTTGATCCCGCAAACGGGAGTCATCGGTTGTTCGCAGCCCTGGCAAACTCCAGTAAGTCCCTTTTCAGCTTCTGTTTTTAATCCATTTACCAATGCGAATCTCATCTTTCCTCCTAGCAAAATTGATGTAACATGATATAAGCATCAAAGGTGTTACACCTTCAAGATGGGGAATTTGTGGAAAAAGTGTTACAGGACTGCTTTTATGTCGTGCAGACCGACAGAACAGGAAAAACTGAAAGAAAACCGCCAATTAGATATGACAAAAGCTATGCGTCATATCTGATCGAAGGTGCAAATAACCACGCTTCAAACTTAGAAGGTCGCGACCAGATTCAAATGGACCACGATAAATTCATTTACTGGTGTATGGACGAGTATCAAAAAAACGGTGCGTCTCCGCCTTTGCTCAATACTCTAAACAGAAACATTTGCGTCGTAGGACATCAATGTCATGTGATGCCATCGAACAAAAAACTTGCGGCGATCTTTGTTGCGCACATCCCTCACAATCCACCACCAAGCGTATTCGCTTCGTATATGTTTTCAAACATGGTTTCCCTTGGATGGTTGGATGGACTGAAGAGATGCAAGAACCCCGATTGCCGTCACTTCTTTATCGGTCGATCTAACGTAAAGTGGTGCAAGAAAAGTTGCGGTTCTCTCGTAAGGGTTCGAAAAAAACGACGACAAGATCGAGCCTAATTGATCTGATAAAATCGGCCATAGAATATTTTCAGTGTTTATTTAAACTAAACTTACCAGATGATATATCAATAGCATGTCCCATTTGATGGAATTCCTAACTATTTATGTAGATCGCTTAGATCGCGCTGTTAAGGCTTGGTCTGTCTTGTTTGATTGGTCCGCTCGGAGCCTTAGAAGTTCTGCATCAACAAGCGATCTGTGATTGCGTCTTTCTGCGGGCAAATTCTCGTGGTGTCAAGTTTCCGATTGAGCTGTGCGGTCGCCATTCGTTGTATTCGATTCTCCATTTTTCTACTTCCTGTTTTGCGTGTTTGAGATTCTGAAACAGGTGAACATTCAAACACTCGTCGCGAAGTCTTCGGTTGAAAGCCTCGATGTGCCCGTTCTCAGTGGGCTTCCCGGGACGAATGAAAAAGAGCCTCACTCCGTTGATGTAGGCCCACTGATCGAGTTGCCGAGAAGTGAACTCCGAACCATTGTCCACGCAGATCGTTTCAGGAATTCCCCGTGTTGTTCGAAGATACTCCAAAACGTCGACCACATTGTTCGAGCGAAGTCCGTAATCGAGCTCGATCCAAAGACATTCTCGACTCAACTTATCAATCAGATTTAGGGTCCTGATTTTCTTCCCGCAAACGAGCTGATCATGCATGAAGTCCATCGACCAGACTTCATTAAGTTTAGTCGGTGTCGGCGGTGGTACGCGAAGCTGCGTGATCACGCGACGACGGCGCTTGGGTTGAGTTCTGACATAGAGATTTTCCTCTCGGTAAATGCGATGGACTCGGTCTTTGCCGAGCTTGAACCCTTCGCGCAAAAGCAAAACGTGAAGACGCCGGTAGCCATATCGAGGCCGATCTTGAGCAAGCTCTTTTAGGCGCATGCGCACATCTCGATCGTCTCTAGGGTGTGGCTCATATCGAATCGACGAACGCCATTGGTTGAACAGCCGACAAGCGTAGCGTTCACTCACGTGGAACTTCGCAATCAAATGTTTGATTGCAAAGCGGAGTCTTGCAGGCTTTAAAACTTTTTTGCGACGACCTCTTGAAGCATCTGCTTATCGAGCATCAGGTCGGCGACGAGACGCTTCAATCTAGCGATCTCTTCATCTTGTTGCTTCAATTTCCGAAGCTCCGTAACGCCGAGTCCAGCGTACTTCCGCTTCCATGTGTAAAACGTTTGCTCGGTGATCCCAAGCTCGCGAACAAGCTCCTTCACCGCTTCGCCAGCCTCTTGACGCTTCAGTGTGTGGACGATTTTCTCTTCTGTAAATCTCGACTTTTTCATAAGTCTCCTTCTTGTCGTTTGGAGACCACTTGTCACGTCGCTTCTAAAATTTCGATGGACCAGTTATTTCAAAGCAGACCAGGCTGGCGAGAATCCTATCATTCGATTTTCAGATGTGGAATCAGGGGAGATAGTATTATCATTTGATCGTAAATATCGACCTTTTATCCCTTCTAATTTGGGCTACAATCAGCCAGATGAGCGCATTCGCATTCGCGAGTGCAAGCTAACTAGAGAACTCGGTTTAGATCTTCAAAAAGCCAGAATAGATTTGAATGATATGTCCGGCGGACGAGTGTTCATCAGAAAAGATGGCTCGTTTATTAAGTTGAAAGATGGAACACAATTGAAGGTGTCGAACATTAATCTCAAAAATTAAAGCTTACTCACGAACTCCTTCACCTGATTGAAATGAACTTCACAAAGACCAGTGCCATAAGTCGGTTCAAACTGCATCCAGCAATTCTTGCAACCTTTGTGGGTCTCATAGGTTTTATCATCGTAACCGTCGTCCGCCCCTAAAAAATGTAGAAATTCGTGAAAAATCAATTCCTGATACAGCTGATTGAAACCCACAAAAGCAATTTCGCTTTTGGCATTACCTTGGGCAGCACCATGCCAGATGGCATTTCCGCCAATATTTGTACCTTCCTTAAAATCAAAAATTACCAGATTTGGAACAATGTCTCTCGTTAGACTTGCCAATGCAGATTTCGTCTCTTTAATCCAAGCATTTTTAACCCCAACTTTCGATACGATTTCGTCTAATGTTGGATCTAAAAGCATTCCAACTTCTGCACTTATGCTTTCCCATGAGCTGTGCATTTTATCTTTCCACCTAGAGTTCAAAAGACGATCAAACTCAGCAAATTCGGATTTGCCGTCACAAATTTGAAGCTTGGGAACCGGCAACCCTCTACTTTTTAGGTGCATCAGAAGCTGCATTATCGACCGTTCAATTGATTCGATCCTGGAGGATTGTCCAACGCAGAAGTATGCAACTTTCAAAATGCGAAGCTCGCTTCCTTGAATCATTTGGGCTCAGCGGGATGGCATCGCCACCCGCACCGGTCACCTTCGACCCGAAGACGCGCTCGACGAGATTGTGCGGTTCTTCGAGGCGCGGGTTTCCGCCTTGCGA
>JAJTYM010000024.1 GCA_021463345.1 Pseudobdellovibrionaceae bacterium
AAGATTGGTATGATGGTTCCAATCTCCCCGGTGGGGCGGATCCCGTGGGCCCGACATCGGGCTCTTCCCCTTCCGCATGGCTCGGGGCGGTAGCTGGCTCCACGATGCCCTCGCTCTGCGCTCCGCTTTCCGCCGCCACACCGTTGTGGTATGTGGCTTACACGAGCAATACGGGTTCTCGAATTATGAGGACGGTCGAATGAATGGCTCGACCATCGTGGGCGGGCCGTCGTCCTTGTGAGGGATCCAATCCACCAAACTTTCAGGAGCGACAAGCTCGTTGTGAATCGAACCACGCCCGAATTTTAATAAGCAAATATTTTTTATTTTTATGAATCATGATTTCGGAAGCCACCAGGAAAAAATTCGTCAACGATGCGGAACATCAGGAGCGAGGGGAATGCGCCTTAAAAGAACCGAGAGGATCTGTTTGGGACATGAGATGGCCGTCCTTGACGCGCTTATGAACAAAAAGGTGCGTGTCACCTTTCGTGTCGTCTTTTGGGCTGATTTGTCTCAGAGGCTTTTTTGGCTTCGGGACATCAGGTTCCGTTTTTCGCCTGAGTTGTGAATGGCCGCGCCCCTGCCCCTCGATGGCGACGGTACGGGCCTTGCTCAAGCCCTGTTCATCGTTGGATTCAAACAGCTGATGATCAGCCCACGGAAAAGGAGCCGACAATGACAAAAGCGATTCCCAGCGTCCAGAAATACATGACCGTCCTCCCCCATACGATCGGAGTCGACCAGACCCTGGCTCAAGCTGAAAAGATGATGGCGAAATACCGCGTGCGCCATCTTCCGGTTCTCAACGGCGGCCAGCTCGTCGGAGTGCTCACGGACCGCGATATCCGCCTGGTCGAAACGTTCAAGGACGTCGAACCCGACAAAGTCAAAGTCGACGAAGCGTACTCGCCCGATCCCTATGTGACGAGCCCGAACGCGTCGCTCGCCGACGTCTGCGCCGAGATGGCGCAACGCAAATACGGCTGCGTGCTGATCGCCGACAACAACAAACTGGTCGGCATTTTCACGTGGGTCGACGCCCTGAAAGCGATGAGCGACCTGATGGAGACTCGCCTCAAGCACTGATGCCCGTTTTTTCATTCGCGACGAACTCTTATGTTTCAATAAATACGTCTTCCGGCGGATGCGAGCCTCCGCCTGAAATGAAGAGATTGAAATGAGACGGGAATGAAGTTGAAATGAGAGTCACCAACGAATCGCGCTGATTTTGAAACTCGAGTCTCCCGACACGGGCCATTTTGACTCATGGACGAATCGCCGATCGGGTCACATTCGCTCGGCTGTTCCTCGAATGTGAAATACACGCGTTTTCGGCGGGCACGTCCCATGCAAAGTCCCTCGGCGATGAGTACAGCTCCGCTTTCGGCCACATTCGCGCTCTGCCTCCATTGCGGCGAACGCCTGTCTCCGGCCCAAGAACGGTTCTGTTGCGGCGGCTGCGAATTCGTCCACTCGCTTCTGAACAGCAAGGGCCTCGAACGGTACTACGACCTGCGCGAGAACAAGCCTCGCCGCGTCGAGGACGGCGGCGAAGAAATGTTCGCCTACTGCGATGACCCGCAGTTCATCGGTTCGCTCAGCGGAGACGGCCGCACTCTTGATTTTTTCCTCGAAGGCGTCGATTGCACGGCCTGCGTCTGGTTGCTCGAAAAGCTTCCGGACATCTGCCCTGAAGCGGAGAGCGCACGTTTGAAAATCGGCGCCGCGCGCCTGCGGGTCACCCGCAAACCCGGAGCCTCGTTCGCGGCGATCGCGCGCGCGCTCGCCGCCCTGGGCCACCGCCCTCGACCGATCCCGACCGAGACGGTCGCCACGCGCGCGCAAGCCGCCGCCGACCGTCAGGATCTCGTGCGACTCGGCGTGGCGGCGTTCGCGACCGGAAACATCATGCTGCTCTCCGTGAGTTTGTACGCCGGCGCCGACGGGGTCTGGGCCGAACGATTCCGCTGGGTCATGGCTCTCCTCGCCCTTCCGGCCCTCACCTATTCAGCTGCGCCGTTTTACCGAAGCGCGTGGGCCGCATTGAAAAACGGCCGCCTCAACATCGATATCCCGATCATGCTCGCCGTGGTCGTCGGAATCGCGGTCAGCGCCCTGGGGCTCGCGACCGGCGCGGAAACGCTCTACTTCGATTCGCTCACGATGCTCGTTCTTCTTCTGCTGGCGAGCCGGATCTGGCTCAAGCGCCTGCGGCGCAATTACATGGACGCCGGCGACATCGACCGCCAGCTTCTCGCCGGCACCGTGCAGAGGTTCGGCGACTCCGGCGCCCGCGCGCCCGTCAGCGCGCTGTCCGTGCGCGCGGGCGACCTGATCGAAGTTCCGCGCGGCCAGCTCGTTCCGGTCGACGGCGTCGCGACGGACGAAGGGTTCGTGCAGAACGCGGCCCTTACCGGCGAGTCGGTCGCCGAGCGGCGGATCGCGGGCGACCGCATCGAAGCGGGCGCGCGAGCGCTTTCAGCGGCGCTCCGCATCCGGGCCACGGCGGACTTCGGCGCCTCACGCCTGTCGACGATCCTCAAGGAGGCCGAACGCGACGCCGCCGCCAAACCTCGCTGGATCCGCTTCTCCGACAAGGTCGCCCAAGTGTTCGTGATCGCGGTCACCGCCGTCGCCGCTCTCACGTTCGCCGCGTTCGCCGCGACCGACCCCGGCGAGGGCGCGCGCCGCGCTCTCGCCTTGATCATCGTCACTTGCCCCTGCGTCTTCGGCATGGCGATCCCCCTCTCGATCAGCCTCGCGACCCGCGCGGCCGCCGGCCTCGGGGTCATCGTCAAGAACGCCGATCTCTTCGAACGCTTGGGATCCGTGCGCCACGCGATCTTCGACAAAACCGGCACGCTCACCGTCGGCGACATGCGCGTGACGAGAGCCCGCGCGGCCGACGGTTCGGAAACGGATCCCGAAGCCGTCGAAGCGCTCCTCGCTCTCGAACAAAGCCAGCCGCATCCGATCGCCCGCGCCGTCCGCGAACGCTTCCAAACGGACGGCGCCCCGCCTTCGCCCGCGCCATCCGCCACCTCAACCGCCGCCCTCGAGCGACGCGCCCTGCCCGGCGGGGGACTCGCGGGACGGATCGCCGGCCGCGACTGGCGCGTCGAACCGTTCGACGCCGGGGCCGACGCCGGCGACGGCGCCGAACTGCAAAGCGGCGTGCGCGTTTTCAGCGACGACCGCCTCCGCCTCGAAGTCGTCGCCGACGATCGGCTGAAGCCCGGCGCGCGCGCGGCGATCCGGAGGCTCCGCGACCGGGGCGCGCGAATCCACTTGTTCTCGGGCGATCACCCCACGACCGTCGAGACCTGCGCCAAACAACTGGGGCTCGACCCGCGCGGCGGCGACGTCGCCGCGCGCCTGACGCCCGAACAGAAAGCCGCGCGTGTGCGCGCGCTCGGTGACGGCACTTTGATGATCGGCGACGGCGCCAACGACGCCCCGGCGCTGGCGGCGGCGACCGCGGGGATCGCCGTGCACGGCGCGATGGACGTCAGCCTCAAAGTCGCCGACGCCTACGTCATGGGAGCGTCGCTCGAAGCCCTGCCCGAGCTCTTCACGATCGCCGATCGCGCGCGACGGGCGATCCGCCGCAACCTCGCTTTTTCCGCGACCTTCAACTTGATCGCCGGCGGATTGGCCGTCGGCGGCGCCATGACGCCGCTCTGGGCGGCGGTGCTGATGCCGCTGAGTTCGCTGGCCGTGCTCGCGTCCGCCCTCTCGGCTGGCGCACGGGGGCCGCGCGCGGCCCCGAACGCGCGTCCCGCGGCCCTCGGCGACGCGAGGGGGCCCGCATGAACATCATCTGGTTCCTGCTGCCCATCGCGCTCGCCATGGGAGGCGGCTTCCTGGCCGCCTTCGTATTCGCGGCGCGCTCCGGCCAATACGATGATTTGGAAACACCCGCGCACCGCATGCTCCTCGACGAAGAGCCCGGGCGCGCGAAAGGACGAGCAAAATGAAGAATGAGACGTTCTCGTACGATGACGCCATCGTGAAAAAATTCGCCCTGGCCACGTTGGTCTGGGGCGGAGTCGCCTTCCTCGTGGGGCTCATCGCGGCTCTGCAGCTGGCCGACTGGAGGCTCAATTTCGGCGTGTCCTGGTTCACCTTCGGCCGCCTGCGCCCTCTGCACACGAACGCCGCCGTCTTCGCGTTCGCCGGCAACGCCATTTTCGCCGGCATCTACTACTCCACGCAGAGGCTGCTCAAAGCGCGGATGTTCTCGGACGCTTTGAGCAAGTTCCATTTCTGGGGTTGGCAGGCGATCATCGCCGCCGCGGCGATCACGTTGCCCATGGGTTTCTCGCAGAGCAAGGAGTACGCGGAACTCGAATGGCCGATCGATCTCGCCATCACGGTGGTCTGGGTGGTGTTCGGCGTGAACTTCTTCATGACGCTTTTGCGCCGCCGCGAGCGGCACATGTACGTCGCGCTCTGGTTCTACATCGCGACCATCCTCACCGTCGGCGTTCTGCACGTCATCAACTCGATCGAGATCCCGGTCGGTTGGTTCCAAAGCTACCCGGTGTACGCCGGCGTGCAGGACGCGCTCGTGCAATGGTGGTACGGCCATAACGCGGTGGCGTTCTTCCTGACCACCCCGTTCCTGGGCCTCATGTATTACTTCATCCCCAAAGCCTCGGGCCGCCCCATCTACAGCTACCGCCTCTCGATCGTCCATTTCTGGTCGCTGGTCTTCATCTACATCTGGGCCGGCCCCCACCACCTGCTCTACACCGCCCTGCCCGACTGGGCGCAAACCCTCGGCGTGGTGTTCAGCGTGATGCTCCTCGCCCCGAGTTGGGGAGGCATGATCAACGGCCTGCTCACCTTGCGCGGCGCCTGGGACCGCGTGCGCACGGAACCGATCCTCAAATTCTTCGCGGCCGCCGTCACGTTCTACGGCATGGCGACGTTCGAAGGGCCCCTGCTCTCGATCAAATCCGTGAGCGCGATCGGCCATTACACCGACTGGATCATCGCCCACGTGCACGGCGGCGCCCTGGGATGGAACGGCTTCCTCACCTTCGGCATGCTCTATTACCTCGTTCCGAAACTGTGGAAAACGGAGCTCTACAGCAAGAGCCTCGCCAACACCCATTTCTGGATCGGCACAGTCGGCATCCTGCTCTACATCATCTCGATGTGGGCCTCTGGCGTGACTCAAGGCCTCATGCTCCAGGCGATCGACGAACACGGCCGCCTCGTCTACCCCGACTTCGTCGAAACCGTGCTGCGCATCGTCCCTCTCTTCTGGATCCGCGCGGTCGGCGGCTCCCTGTTCCTCACCGGGTTCCTGGTGATGTGCTACAACCTCTGGAAGACCGTCGAATCCGCGCCGGCCGACTCGAAAGAGGACGTCTACTCCGCACCGGCCCTCGCCCCCGTGCCAGAAACCGCGCTCGGCGGCACGTGGCACCGCCGCCTGGAAGCCCTCGCTCCGACGTTCTCCGTCCTCACCCTGATCGCGATCCTCGTCGGCAGCGTGCTCGAGATCTTGCCCACCCTGCTGATGCACACGTACGTCGACTCGAACGACAAGACCGTGCCCTACACGGCTCTTGAGCTCGCCGGCCGCGACATCTACGTCAAGGAAGGCTGCTACGTCTGCCACTCGCAGATGATCCGCCAGTTGCCGGGCGACGTGCTCCGCTACGGCGCGGCCTCGACGCCCGAGGAATCGATGTACGATCGCCCGTTTCAATGGGGATCCAAGCGCACGGGCCCGGACCTCGCGCGCGTCGGCGGCAAATACCCGAACATGTGGCACTTCCGCCACATGATCGATCCCCGCTTGGTCACTCCCAACTCGATCATGCCCTCGTACCCGTGGCTGACCGAGAAGAAGATCGACTTCGACGGCCTCCAGCGGAAACTCGATGTCATGCGCTCGCTCGGCGTGCCGTACGGGGACGCCGACGTCCTCTACGCCGCGAGCAACGCTCGAGCGGCCGCGGCCCAGATCGCCGCGGACCTCGGCACCGAGACCGGCGTCAAAGACCTCGAGACACGCGAGATCATCGCCCTCATCGCTTATCTCCAACGCCTCGGCGTGAGCCCGAAAGCCGCGCCGGCCACCCAAGTCGGGAGCAACTGATGAAAAGCCTCGCATTGAGCCAATTCCCGATGATCTACCTGAGCGTGACGGCGCTGCTCGTTTTTTTCGTCGTCTTCTGCGCCGTGCTCGCGCACGTCACCGCCAAATCCCGCGATCCCGAATTCCGATCCGCTTCCCGTTTGCCGCTCGAGGAGGGCCAGCGTCATGAAAGCCACTGACGATACCGGAGTCCAATCCGCGCCGGGCGACGAACAGCGTCTCCTCGATCACACCTATGACGGCATCCGCGAGCTCGATTACCCGCTCCCCCGCTGGTGGTTGATGATCTTCTACGCCAGCATCGTGTTCTCCATCGGCTATTGCGTGTATTACTTCGCCGGCATCGGCCCCGACGGCGCAACCGAACTCGCCGCGAAAATGAAAATCATCGAGGCCAAACGACCGCCCGAACCGGCCGCGACCGCGGACGGCGACGATCAAGTCCTGGTCGCCGCCATCCGCGACAGCGGCCGCGCGGCCGCCGGCAAAAGCGTTTACCAGAGCAAATGCGCCGCCTGCCACGGGCAAAGCGGCGAAGGCGGCATCGGCCCGAACCTGACCGACGACCACTGGCTCCACGGCCAGGGCCGGCCGCAGGACGTGCTCGAGGTCGTGCGCAAGGGCGTCCCCGCCAAGGGCATGCCGGCGTGGGCCGAGTTGCTCAAACCCAACGAACAGATCGAGGTCACGGCCTACATCCGTTCGATCCACGGCACCCGCCCGCCGGGCGCGAAAGCCGCCCAGGGCGAGCTCAGAGAATTCCAGGAGCTTTGAAAACATGCGCGACGCGTTCGAATTGCATCCGGAGCGGCTGGCGACGACCGATGAACACGGCCGGCGCCAGTTCATCTACCCGGCCGACGTGCACGGGAAGTGGAAGACCCGCCGCTCGCGCGTGCAAGCGGCGCTGATCCTGTTTTTCCTGGCGCTGCCCTGGATCCACGTCAACGGGCGTCAGTTTTTCCTGCTCGACATCGCCCGCCGGAAGTTCGAGATTTTCGGGCTCTCCTTGAGGGCCCACGACGCTCCCGCCCTGGTCCTCGTGCTGGCGACGTTCGCGTTCGGCCTCTTCCTGGCGACGGCTCTCCTCGGCCGGGTCTGGTGCGGCTGGGCCTGCCCGCAAACGGTTTTCATAGACGGGGTCTTCCGCTGGATCGAGCGCAAGACGGAAGGCGCCGCCATGAGCCGCAGGCTGCTCGCGCAAAGCCCGTGGACCTTGAGGAAGTTCCGCATCAAAGCCGTGAAATGGCTCCTCTACACGCTGGCCGGGGCCGTGATCACCCATAGCTTCCTCGCCTACTTCGTCGGTTCGCGCGAGTTGCTCGGCATGATCTCGTCCGACCCGAGGGAGAATTGGACGAGCTTCCTTTTCATCCTCGTCGCGACCGGGCTCGTGCTGTTCAATTTCGCTTGGTTCCGCGAGCAGTTCTGCACCATCGTCTGCCCTTACGGGCGCTTCCAATCGGCGTACATGGACGCGCACACCACCGTGGTCGGTTACGACGCCAAGCGCGGCGAACCGCGGCGAACCAGGGAAGCGCCCAAAGAGACGCCGCTCGGCGATTGCGTCAACTGCTACCGGTGCGTGCAAGTCTGCCCGACGGGGATCGACATCCGCCGCGGCAACCAGCTCGAATGCATCGCCTGCACCGCGTGCATCGACGCGTGCGACGAAGTGATGACGAAAATCAAAAAGCCGACGGGCCTCATCCGCTACACCTCCGAAAACGAGCTCGCCGGCCAGCCGCCCAGCCGCTTGCGCCCGCGGGTCGTGATCCTGGCCGTCCTGTTCGCCCTCTCGTTTTCCGGCCTGATGGGCTTCGCCCTCCTGCGCGAACCGCTCGACATGCATTGGCTGCGGGCGAAAGGCGCGCCGTACGAGATCATCCGCGGCGACGGGCGGGCCGAGATCGTGGTCAACCGATTCCAGATCGAAGTCAGCAATCAAGGGGACGTCGCCCGGGATCTGTCCGTCTCATCCGCGGGCGCCGGGAACCCGGAAGGCGCCGATCTCGTCATGGCTTTGAATCCGGCGCGGATCGAGCCGGGAACGCTCCAACGCCTCGACGTCTTCGTCCGCATGCCGAAATCCGCGTTCAAAAACGGCACCGCGCGATTCCTCGTCGAGATCCGCGACTCGGTCGAGGGCGACCGCCGGAGCAAGGAGCTCACGCTTGTCGGCCCCATTTTCTGAGATCCATTCGTTCGCTCCGCACCCATTCGCCCTGCAATGGCCGCTGGTGATCTCGCTGATCGCCGGCGGGCTGGCGGCGAGCGCCCACTGCCTCTCGATGTGCGGCCCGCTCGCCCTCGCGATCGCGACCAATCGCAAACGGGCTTGGTTGCAACAGCTCGGGCGCGGCCTCGGCTATTCGCTCTTGGGAGCGATCGTCGGCGGCCTCGGGCCGTCCTGGGGCTCCTCCCGGCCGCCGACGCTCTTGTCCTGGGTGTCGCTCGCGCTGCTCGCGGCGGTGGTCCTCGTCAGCGCGGGAAAAATCCTGCGCGGCGACGCGCACGGCTCGTCGCCGCGGCGGCCGGCGGGATCTGCGATCGCGATGCGAATCTGGCAAGGAATCCTTCGATACAGCCGGCGCGCGCCGGACGCGGGCGCGTTCACGGCCGGGCTCGCAACCTTCCTGCTGCCGTGCGGACAACTCTATATTTTCGCCGCTGCGGCGCTGGCGACGGGAAGCCCCGTCGGCGGAGCCACCGTCCTCGTGTTGTTCTGGCTCGGCACCCTGCCCGCGTTCGTCCTCGGACCCGCCGTGGTTCGACGCTGGGTCGGCCCTTGGGCGCAACGCGCCCCAAAGGTCGCCGCCGGATTGGTCTTGATCTCAGGATTCGTCAGTATCGCGCTCTTCGCGCGCCACTTGAGCGCGTGGCCGACGCCCTCGAACGCTCCGGACGGCGTTTCGAACCGTGCTCAGAGCCGTGCCCAAGACGACGCCCCGAGTAACGCCGCGCATGCGCGCGAATCGCCCGCGTCGACGCAGCACAACTGCCATTGAACCGACATTGAAGCGACTCCGCTCGCCGACTCCCCTCATCACGGACCCCGTCCGCGGCCACCTCGAACGCGCGCACCGGAAATTATGCGCAAATCTACAAAAGCCGAGCCGCATACCCGCTCGCCGTCGCCTCGAGATTCATGTAGATTGCGGCGGTTCAGCACCGTGATCGCGACCGGAGCGCCATGAAGTTCACCGAATGTTCATCTGAGACCGCGACGATAACGATCCTGGATCGGATTTTCCGCCAAAGCCCCTCATGGATGACCGTGCTCTCGCTTCCGGACCACCGCTTCACGAGCGCGAACGAGGCCTATCACCACCTCATTGGGCGACGCGACATCATCGGCAAGACCGTCGCCGAAGTCTTCTCCGCCACGACCGCTCATGAATTCAATCGCCTTCTCGACGACGTCAACCGAACCCACCAGTCGGTCGTCGGCACGGAAATGCCGTTCAGGGTCGAATCGACCGATGACGGCTCTCCCCGCTGCGTCTACGCGGACTTCGTCTGCGAACTCATCACGCGCTCGGACGGCTCGCCCCAATCCGTCGTCGCCATCGGCGGCGACGTCACCGAACGGGTTCGCACGCGGGAGAAGCTCAGCGCTCGCTCGCTCTGGCTGGAGAGCATCCTGGAACGGCTCGGCACCGGCGTCGTTTTATTCGACCCGAAAACCTGGGAACCCTTTTTCATGAACCAGGCCGCGCGGCGGATGACCAACGGCACGATGGAAAAACCCGGCGAGGGCCCGCTCAATTACCAAGTCCTGGACGCCGACCGCGTCCCTCTGCCTCGTGACAAATGGCCGCGCGCGCGGGCCGCGCGCGGCGAGTCCATCATCGGTGAAAAATTCTCATGGGCCTCGCCGATGGGTTGCAGGGATTTTCTCGTCTACGCGGGCCTCATGCCCCCCGGCTACGGCCGCGGAGAAGCGGCGATGATCTCGCTGATCGACATCACGGAACTCGCGCGCGCCGAGTCCCGGGTCGCGGCGTCGGAGCGAAAGCTCGACCAGATCTTCAACGCCGCCCCTTCGACCCTGACGCTCCTGGTTGGGCCCGACTTCATCTACGAGCGCGCCAACCGCCAGTTCTTCGACATCACCGGATACCCTAAATCGATCCTCGGCAAACCCGCGCGCGAGGTTCACCAGGGCGTCGATGTCAGCGGCTTCCTGGAGATTCTCGATCGCGCCTACCGCACGGGCGAGCGTTTCGAGGGCAAAGCGCTGCCGTTCACCGCCAAACGCCCCGATGGCTCCACTCGCTTGTACTACCTGGACTGCTCCTACCAACCGATCCCGGGGACCGGCTGCGACGTCGAGGCGATCGTCTGCCAGACCGTCGACGTCACCGACCAGGTCAAAGCCCGCAAGGACCTCAACGAAAGCCATAAAAAATACCGACTCCTCTTCGAGAAGAGCCCTCTCCCGAAATGGGTGATCGAAACCGCCACGTCCAGGTTCGTCGACGTGAATCGCGCGGCCATCGACCACTACGGTTATTCGCGCGAGGAGTTCCTGCGGATGACCGCCAAGGACATCCGCCCGCCCGAGGATATCCCCGACTTCCTGGAAATGATGGAACGCCCCCACGAATCAGGCGCGCCACCCGAACGACACCTGTTCCGTCATCGCAAAAAAGACGGCACGGTCATCCATGTCGAGGTCCTCGGTCTCGATCTCACCATCGACGGCCGGGACTGCCGGATCGCGACGATGGTCGACGTGACCGAGCGGCTCCTGAACCAATCCCGCCAAGAGGAGCTGGTCCGCACGCTGAAAGCGGCCAAAGAAGAGGCCGTGCGAGCGAACAAGTTGAAGTCGAGCTTCCTCGCCAACATGAGCCACGAGATCCGCACGCCCCTCGGCGCGATCCTGGGCTTCACGGACCTCATGCGCGACCCGAATCTCTCGCCCGAAGACCGCGAAACGTATCTCGATATCGTGACCAGGAACGGAGAGCAACTCGCCCAGATCATCGATGACATCCTCGATCTCTCCAAAGTCGAAGCGGGGCACCTGACCTTCGAGTTCAAGAGCGCCGATCCCGAACGCATCGCGCGGGACGTGACCTCGCTCCTCTCCCTCAAAGCGCGGGAGAAGGGCTTGACGCTCGACTTCAGGGCCGAGGTCTCGACTCCCCGCTCGTTCGTCACCGACGGCCTGCGCTTGCACCAGATCCTTTTGAACATCGTAGGGAACGCCGTGAAGTTCACGGCGGCCGGCTCGGTCAAGGTGCGCAGTTTCGCCACGACCGCCGAAAACGGCGACGCCACCTTGTACTTCGAAGTGACCGACACCGGGATCGGCATCACAGAAAAGGCCAAAGACAAACTCTTTCACGCTTTCGTCCAGGCCGACGGCACGCTCGTCCGCGAGTTCGGCGGATCGGGCCTGGGCCTCGCGCTCTCCCGCCAACTGGCCCGCGGCCTCGGCGGCGATCTCGAACTCACCAAGAGCGCGAGCGGCGCCGGTTCCACGTTTTTGATCTCGATTCGCGAACCGTTCTCCCCGGCGCTTTCACCGGGGGCCCGGTCGACGACCGACATCAATCTCTGGCGTTCCGATCCCGCCCGTTGACGACCGGCACCGGCGTGCACGGCAGACCGCGCGCTTCCATGGCCTTTTCCAGCGTGGCCGCTCGGGCAGGCTCGGCTTTCACTTCCTTGCGGGCGCTGCGGATCTTGTGAAGCGTCCCGTCCGCGTCGACGGCGAAAAGATCGTAGCTCGAAAACGGCGCGCCCGGGGTCCCGAACTCATCGTGGGCGCAAACGGCGACGATGCCGTCGAGGCGCGCCAGAACCTGGCCCTCGCCGTCGAGCACGGTCAGCACCCGGTCTTCCAGCGTCACTCCGGCCTTGGCGACCGACGAACGCCGCTCTTGGGATGGATCCTGGCGGGCTTGATCCGACCGCCGCCCGCCCGAACCGTCGGTCGCCGCCCCCTCGTCACCGCGACCGAGCCGGTACGACGTGGAATCGAAATCCGGGATTCGATCGACCAATTCCGGGAAGTCGATGAACGGGTTGCGATTGCCTTGGATCTCGTAGATTTCCTCGTTGCGCAGGATGTCCTCGGCGTCGACCGGGTCCAACTTGTGCCACGCGCGCATGTAATGTTCCTCAAGCGGGCTCATCGCCGCGCGGTAACGGACCGCGAAATAAAACAGCGCGCGCGCCACGTTGCCTTTGTGCTGATCGGGGACTTCGTACCACCGCTGGTTGCCCGCGAGCGAATAACCGGCCGGCACCACGGGGGCACCGAGCCAATTGCCGTCGCAACTCTGCTTTCGCCCTTTGGCTTCGTCGATCTCGCCGAATTCGTAATTGCTGCGGACCTGGTTCATCTTGCTGTCGGTCGGGAACAGATGGTGCAAGTCGGTCTTCTGCGTTCCCGCGCGCTCATTGGCGTTGAAGCGGCTTTGAGGCCAGGTGTGTTCGGCGTTGATCACCGTATGCTCGGGGATCTTGCCGGGGCCTACGTTCGCGACGTCGTCCTGGGTGAGGAACCTCTGGCAGTACACGTCCCAAACCCGGTATTTGCCGCCGGCGTCGCGGCTCAGGTAGAGTTGACCGAACAACTTCTCCCTCGCGCGCGCGTAGCTGAGCTCCTTGCGCTCGACGCAGGTTTCGCCTTCGGCCAGCGACTCCGCTCGACAATCCGCGACGAGCCGAACGGTCGAACCGTCCTTCAAGACATGCGAGTCGCGCAGGATCTCGTACAGCCTGTCCTTCAATCCGGCGTCCCGCCCTTGGCCGTCGACCTCTCCCGAACCGCCGGTCGAACCGTCAAGAGCCGAGCCGTAATACGCGCGCGCGGCGGGAGCGGCGCCGCCCGCGTCCAAGGCGAGCGCATCCGCGACGGCGAAAACCTGTAGAAGAGCGAACAAAGCGACCGATTTTTTCACTGACCGACTCCCGATTTCATGATGGCGGGTTTATGGTGATACCGGCGAAAACAGCGAACCTCAACGATCTTGCAGGAGCCGGGCCAAAAGTTTCAATTCCCCGCCCGGCCTAAACGCGATACGGCGCACGAACGCCGACCACTCGGCTCCCCTATGGTGACAAAATGGGGACCGGCGCCACCGAGAGCGATCTCGGTTCACGCGTGCGCGCGACCTAGGTCACAGGCCGCCGCCCGGCCTCCCCATGCTCTGTTTTTTGAATTTTTCGAAGTTCGCCTTGTCCGCGAAATAGAGGACCGAACCGTCCTCTCTGGCCGCGATCACCGCGCTCGCCTTGTCGATGGTCCGACCCGTCAGAGCGTCCTTGGCCTGGCGCGCGCCGGCTTCCTGGGTGAGGGTTTTTTTGCAGTTCTCGCAGCAGCCGTAGTACGTCTTGCCCGCGTGCTCGACCGGGATTTGCTTCCTGCCGAAAAACTGATCGTTCACCATGCACACCTGGTCGGTGGGCACGACCCGCGGCCCGTCCTTCGCTTGCGCGGGAGCCGCGGATCCGAGGAGCGCTGAGAACGCCGTCAAAGACGCGAAGAAAAGATGAAGAAAACGCATGCCGGACCTCGCAAGACAGGGGAGTCGATTTCGGCCAGCTTACCGCCGCGAAAGCGGCCGGGCAAACCCCGAACGGACGAATCTAAGGGACAAAAGACATCACGAAATAGGCCAGGAGGATCACGGCGTGAACAGCTCCCTGAAGGAGCGTCGACTTCCCGGTGCCGAGGGTCAACGCCCCGACCAAAAACGTCGTGATCATGAACACCATGTTCTTCGGATCGAGGCCGAGCTCCAGCTCGCGGCCCTCGTAGAGCGAGTACGCGATCACCACCGGGACCGTCAACGCGATGCTGGCGATGCCCGAACCGAGCGCGAGGTTCAAACTCGTCTGCAGGCGGTTGGCGCGCGCCGAACTCGCGGCCGCCCACGTCTCGGGAAGCAGGACGATCGCCGCGATCAGGAGGCCCACCGTCGCCTTCGGGGCCCCGAGATAGACGATTCCGCTCTCGATCATCGGCGAGATCAGCTTGGCGAGCCCGATCACCGACATCAAACTGACGCAAAGGGAGATGAAGCTCAACCAGGCGTCCATGGCCGGGATCTCATGCACGACTTGTTGCTCGCCCTCGAGCGACTCGTCGCCCGCCGGCTCGAAATACGCCTTGTGGCTCGTCGTCTGAAAGAAAATGAAAAGCAGGTACAGCAGGACGCAGATCACGGCGACGAACACGAGTTGCGCGGGGTTGTACGTCGGCCCGACCGTCGTGGTGGTGTAGTTCGGGAGCACGAAGACGATCATGGAAAGGGTCACGAGCACGACGAGCAGGCTCTTGGAGCCCTGCACCTGGAACTCCTGCTCCTTGTATTTGAGCCCTCCCAGGATCAGGCACAGCGCCACTATGCCGTTGGTGATGATCATGACGGCGGCGAACACGGTGTCGCGCGCCAGCCCGCTGGCGCCCGATTCCGCCTGACTCATCATCGAGACGATGAGGCCGACTTCGATGATCGTCACGCAGAGCGCGAGCACGAGGGTGCCGAGTCCCTCGCCGATCTTATGGGCGATGATTTCGGCGTGGTGGACCGAGGACATGACGGCGACGCCCAAAAAGACCGCGGCCATGATGGAAACCCAGTAGCTGGCGCCGACAAGGGGCTGGCTGATCAGGAAGACGATCAGGCAGAGGATCGAAATCAAATGTTTCGGCTCAAACCCTTTGCGAACGAACTGAGCCGCGCTGATCATCATGATGGCCCTCTCTTTGACGCGTTTTATTTGGGTCTAAAGAAAACGAGGGAGGGAGACAACGCCATTGTACGAGCTCAGACGAATTTTATTTTTTGCCCCGCATCACGTCGGCAGGAAAAGCCGGAGCCCTTGTTCGCAACGACGAACGAGGATCTCCTCTTCGTCACTCGCGAAGAACGAGACGACGGAGTGGATCCGCGCCCAATCGGCGGCATCCAAGCCCGGGCGGGAGAACTCCAGGACGACCGCGCCCTCTCGCTTGCTGCATGAGAGCTCCAATCCGCCTTGCCGGGCCCCCTCGGCGCCCTTCCGGGCGGTTTCGGCGATGAAACTCAAACTCAACGCGAGCAGATTGATGAGGAACTTGTCGCGCAAGCGCACCTGGACCGCCGGGAGCGGCCCCCGATAGCGCACTCCCCCGGCGGCCTCCGTCACGTGACGGGCGAGGTTTTCGCTCTCACGCAAGGCCTCGGCCAACTCGATGCGGCTCCCCCTTTGCTCGATGACCGCCTTTTCGAGGCTCCCCACCATCTCGCTCACGCGCCGGCTGGCGTCCATCAAGGCCGCGCAATCCTTGGTGAGGTCGAGATGGTTGGCCAGGCTGTCCTGGAGCAGGGGCAGGCACTTCAGCAAGAACTCCTGTCTCTCCCGCCCGCTCGCGATCCGCTCCAAAAGCCCCAAAATCGGTTGAATCTCCGCCAGCGAGATCGCCAGAACCTCGGTCCCGAGCTTCAGCGCGTTCATGAGGTTGCGGACCTCGGCGAACGCCGGCCGGATCGCCGCTTTCAACAAAGGCTCGGAAATCCTGACCTCGTCCCGCAACTCCTGGAGGCGCACGGACGCGCGGGCCGCGAGCTCCTCGAGCCTGACCTTGCTCTTTTCATCGAGATGGATCTCGGTCTTGTTGAGCACGCAGAGCGCGCCCACCGTCCGTCGGTTGAGGCGGACGGGAACACCGTAATAGGAGGCGATGTCGTATCGTTCGGCGAGCGAACGCGGGAATTCGGAATGCGCCAGGCAATTGCGGACTTCGAGCCGGCGGCCGCTGGCCACGACGAACTGGCAGAAGGTGGCGCAACGGTCCATGACCCGCGCCGCACGCAGCTCGTCCGGCAATCCGTCGTACGCCTTGAAGAAGTGCACGTTCCGCAGCGTCAATGAGATGAGAGAGACCTCGTAGCCCGTTTCCGACCGGGCGGCGGCAACGATTTCCTGCAAGATGGCGTCCAGGTCTTCGTTCAGGACGAGATCGTAGTTGGCGCGCAGGACTTCGAGATCGATATTCGCGCTATGCGCCGCCGGGTGCGTCACCAGATCGCTCATACGGGCGCCATCCTCGCACCGCGAAAGCCCGGGATGATGATCATTCATTGAATTTTAGGATGGGTTTTCTAGATGACCGCTCAAACCCGCGCATGCGGCGGCCACGCGAGGCTCGCACGGCGAAAAAAAAGGCTCCAGGGGGCCGCCTGGAGCCTTTACGAACCGATCGGCGGAGGTCGTTACTTCGCCGCTTCCGATTCGACCTTTCCGGGGAGGCTCAAGTCGCCGGACGCGACTTTAAAGACGTTCTCCACGCAAAGGAGAGGCGAGTGGACGCTCTCATTGACCCGAAGTCCCGCGGTGACCCCGTCGAATTTCGCGTTCCGCACGGCCGTGATGTCCTGGAAAGGAACTTTCACTTTCACCGTTTTGCCTTTGATGACCGGCGAGTACCCGGGGCTGTCGATGAAGATCGGCAGACCAGGCCACGTGAGCGGAAGCTTGGGTTTCTGCCCTTCCGGGATGTCCCGGACCTTCAGCGCCTTCGGCCCGCAAGCCTCGTCAGGCGTCAGCACGACCCAGTGACTGTGCCAGAGCCCGCCGTCATTGTCCGTGTTGCCGTCTCCGTTCTCATCGAAGAGCGGAGTGTCGTCGAAATCCGGGTGGGACGTCACCGCGAGGGAGAGAATGCCCGTGTCCTTCTCGAAACCGACTTCGCTCGGGTTCAAAGACGTCGGCCAAACGTAGGAAAAAACCCGCGAGCCCGCGAGCTTCCCCGTTTTCGACGGCTTCGAAGAGCCCGCCTTGGCGCTCGTCTCGATTTCGAAGACGGCGAGGTTCCCTTCCACCCGAATCGATGTTTTCACCATGTCGAAGGTCGCCTTCACCTTCTTGTCCGGCTTCGAGCTGATCGGGTGCGCTCCCACCGTCGGCGCGAGCAGCAAGACTCCCGAGGCGATCAGGATTTGACTTAATGTTTTCATGGTCCTCCCTTGTTGTTCATGACTCGTCGTTCATGACTTGTTGTTTTTGGCCCATTCCTGTTTCATTTGTCATGACGGCTCTTCGTTCGCGGGCGGCGCCACCACCCGGATCCGGCCGTTGCGGGGTGAAGGCTCACCCCTGTCGTTTCGGGGCCGCTTCCGGCCAGTAAAAAGAATCGGGAGTCGCGCGCGCCCCGAAAACGGCGGTGCCGATCCTCACGATCGTCGACCCTTCCTCGACGGCGAGCCGGTAATCACCGGACATCCCCATCGAAAGATGGCGGAACCCTCCCCCGAACAGATCCTCGTCCCTGATCTCGGCGAACAGCCGTTGGAGCTTTTTGAAGCATGGCCTCACCTTCTCCTCTTCCCTGGAAAAAACAGCCAACGTCATGAGCCCCCTCACGTCCAAGGTGGGATACCGCTTCACGGACCTGGCGAAGCCCATGGCCTCTTCCAACGGAACGCCGAATTTGCTGGCCTCGCCGGACGTATTGACCTGGAGAAGGACTTCGCGCTTTTCCCCGCGCGCCTGAAGCTCCCTGTCCAGGGCTTCGACAAGTCGCATTCGGTCGACCGAGTGAATGCGGGCGCACGCATCCAAGCAAGGCTTGACCTTATTGGTCTGAAGATGCCCGATGAAGTCCGGCTTGAGCGATTGAAGCTCGGGCGCGGCCCACTTCTCCTGGACCTCTTGAATCTTGTTTTCCCCGAACAACCGATGCCCGCACTGAACCGCCTGGGAAATCCGGCTCGCGGGAACGGTCTTCGTGACCAGCATCAGGCTCACGCTCTGGGCGTCGCGCCCAGAGCGCCCGCAGGCGTCCGCGATTTCCGCGGAAATTCCACGAATCCGTCCCGACACGTCCATGCGGTCCCTACTTCGCGTTTCCGGTTTCACTGACGCCGACGCCCATGGAACTCACCGCAGCGCGACCTTCTGGAAGTCCACCGGCACGTCGAAAGCGACGTTGGTGTAGTTCGTGAAGATATTGAGCGCGACGTGAGCCAGCAGCTCCGCGATCTCTTCATCGCCGAATCCGGCGCCCCGGAGCGATTCCACGTCGGATTCAGAAACGTGCGCGCGCTCCTTCACGAGCTTGATGGCGAACGTGAGCGCCGCTTGGGTTCTCGCGTCGTCGGATTTCCCGACTTGCGCCTGCGACATCGTTTCGGCCGAGAGGCCGGCGCCTTTGCCGAGAGCCGTGTGAGCCGCCAAGCAGTACTCGCAACGGTTCGCGTTCGCGACCGCCACGGCGATTTGCTCGCCGAGCTTGGCCCCGATTTTCCCGCCTCCCAAGGCGCCGAAGCCGGCCCACATCATCTTCAAAGCGGCGGGCGAGCTCGCGATCGTTTTGAACATGTTCGGGGTCGCCCCGAACGTCTTTTGGATTTGCGCCAAAATCTCTTTGCTCTCTCCGGACGCGGATTCTGGGTTCACCATTTCGATTCTGTTCATCGTGGGCCTCCTTCTTTTTTTGCCGTCTTTTTTGCCGTTCACTCTTCATCAAACGATGTTCACTCTTCCAACAACCCGAACGCGGATCCCCAGGCGCTGGTCTCAAAACGCCACCGACCCGTTCAAGCGGCGCGCCCGGGATCCCGCCCAAGGTCGCGCCTCGCGAACCGTTTTGAGATTCGCGCCTCGTCGCCCCGTTCCCTCGCATCGCGGACGGGCTCCCCGCTTCATTGCCGGCGACGGCTCCAAATGAAGCGTAGCAAAGACTTGAGCCTTGTCAATATAGTTTAGAATCGATACTATTTGGGAATGAGCCGTATCGCGCGACTTTTGGAAAGACTCGGGGCGCTGCAAAGAAGCGAGCTCCGACGCCACGCCCAAGAGCACGGGCTTCAGATGGTGCATCTGGAAGTATTGGCCCACCTGCGGAACTCCAACCGCTATTCAGACACGATCCAAGCCCTGAGCGAGTACTTGGGGCAAACCAAAAGCAGCATTTCGCAAACCGTCGGCTTCCTGGAGAGCGAAGGCTACCTGAAGCGGACCCGTGACGAAAAAGACAAAAGGGTTTTCCACCTGACGCCGTCGCCGAAGGGGCGACGCCTCGTTCAGGAGTTCGAATCCCGTTTTTTCGGCGACGTGGACGTCGACACGCTTTCAGTGAAATCCCTCGAGCGAACGCTCCGGGAAATCCAGAAGAGGAACGGCTTGAGAAGTTTCGGCCTGTGCTTCAGCTGCCGGCACAATCTGAACCCTTCGGGCCAAAAATTCGTCTGCGGGCTCACCGGGGAGAGTCTGTCAGCCAATGACACGAAACTCCGCTGCCGGGAACATGAGGAGCGCGTGTAGGACGCGAGTTCAAGGACGGGGTTCACCCCTCCCTCAGATCCCGCAGGGGATGATCGCTCTCCGCCCACAAGGGACGAAAATAACCGGCGATCCATCCCGGGGCGGCGACGGCGGCGCCCGAAGGGCGCCATTTCGGCGCCCGGTCCTTGTCGACGAGCAGGGCGCGCACGCCTTCCGCGAAATCGGGACGCAAGCAGCACTGCACGGCCAGGTTGAGTTCCGAGCGGAAAACCTCCTCCAACGAGAGATCTTTCCCGCGCCGCAATTGCTCGACGATGACGGCCGCCGAACTCGGCGAGCCTTGATCGAACGTTTCAACCCCGGGCGCGAACCACTCATCCGATTCCGCGGCCGCAGCGAAATAACGACGGAAATCACCGGGCGTGCGGAGACCTTCGCTCGCCGCGACGATCGCCGCCCTGGCCCGCATCGGCGACGCCGGCGTGGTTCCGCTGAATTCCTTCAGGAGATCCGTCACCATATCCCCGTTCGATCCGGGGTCCGACACGAACGGCAGCGATCGGAGTTTTCGCGAAACGAAGTCCTTGGATTCGGATGACGCGAAATGATCGGCGAGGCCGACGTAAAGCGCGTCCCCGGCGCTGAAGCGCGCGCCCGTCAACGCGATGTAGGCCCCCCAGCCGGGAGGCATGCGGTTCAGGAACCAAGTCCCCCCGACATCCGGAAAGAGCCCGATGGAGATCTCGGGCATCGCCATCAAGGTCCTTTCGGTCACGACTCGGTGGGAAGCTCCCGCCAGCAAGCCGATCCCACCGCCCATCACGATCCCACCGCCCCAAACGACGACGGGCTTCGGGAACCGATGGATCGAGTGATCCGCGCGGTATTCCTTCGAGAAGAACTCGACGCACGCCGCGGGAGGCACGCGCGGGCCCGCCTCGACGACGGCCTCCCCATCGACGACCACGCCGCCGGAGCCCGCTCGAGCGAGGACGGCCTCCCGCAAACGCCGGACATCGCCGCCGGCGCAGAACGCTTTTTCGCCGGCGCCCTGCAGGAAAACGCATTTCACTCCGTCGTCCTCCCGCCACTCCGTCAAGGCGCCCTGAATCCGATCGAGCATCGGGACCGTCAAAGAGTTCAGACTCCTCGGCGCATCGAGGGTCAGATAACCAACTCCGCTTTTCACTTCCGCGATCACCTGACCGGACATGCCACCCCTCTCCCCCGACCGAATAACGCGCGGCGAGCGCGTTCGATTTATGCTAGGGCGTTTCTTCGTTTTGACATAGTGTTAATTGCATCGCGTTCAAATCCGACGCGATGGACTCGATGCGAGAAACGCTGCTTCAAAACAGGGGAACACCGAGCTGGTGGACGATGGGCATTTTTCGATTTCGGACCGCGCTTTTCGCATCTAGTCTTTTCCTGACGTTGGGCCGCCTCGCCGGAGCGGCCGAAACGTTGAGCTGGGACGACGCCGTCCAACTGGCCGCGACCAACAATCCCGATCTGCGGTCCGCGCGTGAAGCGTTCTCCGCGGCGGAGTCGCGCGTGAAAGCCGCCGCATGGAGCTTCGGCCCCCGACTGTCCGCCGACGCGAGAGCCGGGAGGGACGGCCGCGGAGGCGCCGTTTCCGAGCCGGCGTACTCAGCGACGCTGGGCGTGAATCAAAACCTCTTCTCCTGGTCCGACGTCGGGAATTTGCGTCAGAGCCGCGCCGGCAAGGAAGCTCAAGCGGCGGCGCTCGCGATCGCGAAGGCCGGATTGAGCCGTGATCTGAAAACCGCTTTCGCGTCGCTGCTGTTCGCGCAGCGCAGCCTCGAACTCGCCGGCTCCATCGTCGCGCGACGGACGCGCAACCTCGATCTGGTGCAGTTGCGGTACGAAGGCGGCCGTGAAAACCGCGGCGCTTTATCGCTTTCACAAGCGAATTCGCGGGAAGCCGAACTCGGCGAGCTTCAGGCCCGCAATTCGATCCGAACGGCGGGAACCCGCCTGCGCGCGGTCCTGGGCCTGAACGGCGACTTGAACGGCGCCGCACCCTTCACGCTGTCGGGCGAAGTGCCCGTCCGCCCGGCTCCCCGGGACATCGACGCCAGGTCGCTCGCCATGAACGTTCCGGAAAGGGCCCAGGCGCTGGCGGTCGAGGGCCGGAGCCGCGCCGCCGTGACGACCGCCCGCGGGAGCCTCCTCCCGAGCGCGGCCCTATCCGCGAACATGGGGAAATTCGGCGACCGGTTCTTCCCGCAGACCGACGGTTGGTCGTTGAGTTTGAATCTCAGTTTCCCCTTCGGCGACGGCGGGACCTACCACGGCCTGCAAGCCGCCCGGGCGGAGGCCGCCGCCGCCGCCTACGACCGCGCCTCCATCGAGCTCGATCTGAAAGCGCGGCTCGAATCCGCCCACGCGACCCGCCTCGAAGCGGAAGCCCGCGTCGGCGTGGCTCAATTCTCTTTGACGGCGGCGCGGACGCGAGCCGAGATCGCGCGTCAACGCTACGAGACGGGGTTGGTCTCGTTCGACGAATGGGACCGGATCGAAACGGATCTCATCACGCGGGAAACCGCGGTTCTCCAAGCGAAACGGGATCGCGTGGCCGCCGAAGCGGCATGGGAATTCATTCTGGGCGAAGGAGTCATTCCGTGAACACTCGATCCGGCTCGTTCCGGCTTCTCCTCGCGGCGCTCGGCGCCGCGCTCCTGGCCGGCGCGGCTTACCTCTGGAAGTCTTCGAAACCGACGCCGCCCGCCTACGACGAAGCGCGGGTGGCGTTCGGCTCCCTGGAGACGACGGTTCTCAGCACCGGCGTCGTGAAACCGGAAAACCGCGTCGAAGTGAAACCTCCGATCGCCGGGCGCGCGGAAGCGGTTTTGGCCAAGGAAGGGGACAAGGTCCGACGCGGGCAAATCCTGGTCTGGATGAGCTCCACGGAGCGCGCGGCCCTGCTCGACGCGGCTCGCGCGCGCGGCCCCGAAGAACTGCGCAAATGGGAGGAGCTTTACCGGCCCACGCCGATACTGGCGCCGGTCGGCGGCACGGTCATCCAACGGCAGATCGAACCCGGCCAGACGTTCGCGGTCACCGATCCGATCCTGACGATGTCGGACCGACTGATCGTCGAAGCGCAAGTCGACGAGACGGACCTCGCGCGCATCCACGCCGGGCAGAAGGCGCGCATCCTCCTTGACGCCTACCCGGAATCCCCGATCGCGGCGTCGGTCGGCACGATCGCCTACGAAGCGACCACCGTGAACAACGTGACCACGTACACCGCCAGGGTCATACCGGAAACGGTTCCCGACTTCATGCGAAGCGGGATGACGGCCAACGTGACATTCACGGTCGCATCCCGCGAGAACGTCCTCCTCGCGCCGGCGGACGCCGTCAAAGTCGAAAACGGCGCTTTCGTGGCGACGCGGAGAAATCCCGCGTCCGGGGCTCCGGAGACCGTGCCGATCGGCGTCGGCCTCAGCGACGGCAAGCGCACCGAAATCACTTCCGGCCTCGGCGAAAGCGACGTCCTGCTCATCCCGCAAGCCGCGGAAGCCGCGGACGAGCGGCCTCAAGGCACCAATCCGTTCGCGCCTCCCCGCCGAACGCGCAACCGCTAATCCCGGCGGGGGTCCGACATGCTCGAGGTCGAGAACGTTTCGAGGATCTACAAGATGGGCGACAGCGTCGTCTACGCCTTGAAAGACGCCTCCCTCTCCATCGCGCGCGGCGACTTCGTCGCCATCATGGGGCCGTCGGGCTCCGGCAAATCGACGCTGATGAACATCCTCGGGCTTCTGGACGCTCCGGATTCCGGCGCTTACCGCATCGCGGGCCGGGACGTCGCGGGCCTCGGCGAAGAGCAACTGGCTCTCTTGCGGCGGCGGACCATCGGCTTCGTCTTCCAGCAGTTCAACCTTCTCCCGCGCATGACGGCCCTGGAGAACGTCGCGCTGCCGCTGTTTTACCATTCTCCCGGCGTGGGAACCGCGAACGCCCGCGCGCTGCTCGAGGTGGTCGGGCTCGGATCCCGCGTCCAGCACAAGACGAACGAACTCTCCGGTGGCCAGCAGCAGCGGGTCGCGATCGCCCGCGCGCTGGTGAACTCGCCGACCGTGATTTTCGCCGACGAGCCCACGGGGAACCTCGATTCCGCCAGCGAGAAGGAGATCATGGCGATCCTGAGGCGCCTCAACGAGGGCGGCATCACGATCGTCATGATCACGCACGAAGAGGACATCGGCGCCCAGGCGAAACGGCGCATCCGGATGCGAGACGGAAAAGTCATCGCCGACGAGAGGCTGGAACCGCTCGCGGCTGCGGCGGCGGCGCGGCCCGCCGCGCCGCCGCAGCCGCCGCGCGAACGCGGCTTCGTTTTCCAGGCGCTCGGTCACGTCCGGCAGTCCCTCCACTCCCTGTGGTCGAACAAGGTCCGCACGGCCCTGTCCATGCTCGGCATCCTCATCGGCGTCGCCGCGGTCATCACCATGCTCGCGATCGGCAACGGCGCGCAGCGCGAGATCGAACGCCAGCTCTCTTCGCTCGGCTCGAACCTTCTGATCCTGCGGCCGGGCGCGACCCGCGTTTCCGGCGTGGCTCAGGAGAGCCGCGCGACGCGGCTCTCCTTGGCGGACGCCCAAGAGCTCAAAGGGCGGCTGACCGACGTGCGGGACGCGGTGCCGATCGTTTCCGGCCGGGCGCAGGCGACGCACGGAGGGAAGAACTGGAACACGGAGGTCACGGGCGCCGCGCCCGAATACGCGCGCATGCGCTCGGCGACCCCGGCGCGGGGACGATTCTTCTCGCAGCTGGAGAACCAAACCCGGTCCATGGTCGCGGTGATCGGCGCCACCGTCGCGCGCGAACTCTTCGCCGACAAGGACCCGCTCGGCGAATCTTTCAAGGTCAATAAACTGAATTTCCAGGTCATCGGCGTCCTGCCCTCGAAAGGCTCGTCCGGCTGGCGCGACCAAGACGACGTGATCGTCATACCGGTGCAAACGGCCATGCGGCGCCTGTTCGGCAAAACCTACGTCGACAGCATCGAGATAGAGGTCGCGGACCCGGAAAAGCTCGAGGACGCCAGGGAGCGGGTCCTCGCCTTCATGGAAAAGCGCCACCGCATCCCGCCCTCCCGGGGCGAGGACGCGTTTCGCGTGCAGAACCTGGCCGATATACGACAGGCCATTTCGGCGAGCGGACGCACGATGTCGGCTCTGCTCGCGGCCATCGCGGCCATCTCCCTCATCGTCGGCGGGATCGGCATCATGAACATCATGCTCGTCTCCGTGACCGAGCGGACGCGCGAAATCGGTTTGCGCAAAGCGATCGGCGCGCGCCCCGCCGACATCTTGATCCAATTCCTCATCGAAGCGGTCGTCCTGACGATGACCGGAGGCGTCTGCGGGGTTCTCTTCGGCTGGGCGGCGACGTCAGCGGTCGCCCGGGCGCTCGGCTGGGCGACGTTCATCTCGGCGAGCTCCGTCGCCCTCGCCTTTTTGTTCTCGGTCGCGATCGGCCTGATTTTCGGGATCTATCCGGCCCGGCGGGCGGCCCGGTCGAATCCGATCGAAGCCCTCCGCCACGAATGAGTCCCCGGGCTCAGTCCCAGAGGCGGCCGTCCCCGCGGCAGCCGAGCCTTCGAATCAGGGCCGCCACCAACAACGCGGCGGGGGTTTCTCCAAAGCCCCCGCGACCATCGTATCCAATCGGCATTGCGGGGAGGGATAATGGTAAGGATTCAACTCCACGCTGTCCGTTTCAGAGGCGTCAGGGGTTTCATAATTCGTTTCTTCCTCAATCCCGGGCTGCGTTTTGAAATACATTCTCTCAACTTCCAGAACCTGGAAAACCCGCAAGCAGAGCCGCCTCCGATCCGGGTCCGGAAAAGTTCGCGCGCATTGATTCTCAACCCAAGAATCCACGGGGCGAATCGGCGTTCTTGAGCTTATGTGCGGCAAGATCCTTTTAATGCAGAATCTCGCCGCGAAATAATCCGCTTGTCCCTCGACGGACACGAGCGGCTCCCCCTCAGGCTTGTCTTTAAAAGGCGCGCCGCCGATGCCGTGGCCGAGCTCATGACAAAGCGTCATGGCGACCCCTTCGGCGCTCATCCCGGGCATTCTCGCATAGCCGCCGAACATGAAAATGTAGTGCGTCCGCATCCCTTCCGAATCCACGTAGGAGCCGTACGAAGCATGACGATCAGCGAAGCTCCACCAGGGGTCTTTTGATTCCTCCGCAGCTCCGCCGTTGATGATCAGCGTCGCGTTTTGCCCCTTCAACTCCGGCGCGTAAACCCTGTGGAAAACCGAAACGACCGATTGAAGCTCTGAATAGCTGACCTGCGCCTCAGCCCGAAAGGAGAAGGAGAAGGAGAAGGAGAATAAAATCAGAACAGCGAGAGGCTTCATCTCTTGCGGCTTAACCAATTTCCCGAGCCTGAACAAAGGAAAACGCGAAACACCGTCAGCGTTGCAAAACCTACCCCAGCTACGCCCACCCGGCCCGGCGGACGGCCCGGTCGAATCCGACCGAAGCCCTCCGCCACGAATGAATCGCCGGCGACACAAGCGACAAGGGGAGGGCGGTGGTGAGAGCGCCGCCGGTTTCCGCCGTGATCAGGGTTCGAGATCGCGTCGTGTCACCCGAATCGGCAAGTCTGAAGAATTGACATGGCCCGAACCGGGGCTCAAGGAATCCGCGCGGCCGAGAGGCAGCCGCGCTTCGATCGTCCCTCAGGTGTCCCTCAGTCGCGCTTGCCGAGGCCCGCCAGAAAAATCTCTTTGGAGATCTGGCGCGTGGCTTTGGGTTTGACGACGTCGACTTTATCGAACATCGCCCTCATCCGGTCGCGAAAAACCGTGAAGTCATCGGAGTGGAAAAGCTTGCAGACGAAATGGCCCTTCGGCTTCAGGAACCGGCGGGCGACGTCCAGCGCGAGCTCGCAGAGCTCGAGCGAGCGTGCTTGGTCGGTGACTTTGACTCCGGTCGTTTTCGGCGCCATGTCCGACATGACGATGTCGAACGGCGGCGCCCACCCCCGCTCGCTGAAAACGTCCTCGAGAGCCAAGTCGCGAAGATCGGCCGCGATGAACTCGGCGTTCGGAAGCGAAAGCCTCACCGGAGTGAGATCGACCCCGAGCAACCTCCCCTTCGGCCCGATCCTGGCCGAAGCGTATTGCGACCAGGAGCCGGGGGCCGCGCCAAGATCCAAAACGGTCTGACCCGGCTTGAAGAGCCGCAGTTTCCGATCGATCTCCTCGAGCTTGAAGACCGATCGAGCGGCGAAATTCTCTTTTTTGGCTTTTTTGAAATAGTGATCCCGAGGGTTGTACGGCATCACGCCTCCAAAAGCGGCCCTGAGGGGGCGAATTGACGCAAAGGGCCATCCAGAAGGAATAAAGCGCCCCAACAGGGCGATCAACCGCCGTCAGGCGCGGCGGCGGTTGCGGTTCGAATAGAATTCACGGTGCAAGTCGCGCTCGACTTCCTGCCTGAGCTTTTCGAACATCTCGTCGACCGGGACTTTATAGAGCTTGGTCAAGTGGCGGAGGATGAACACCGGCGGGTTGGCGAGCCCGCGCTCCCAGTTCGACACGAATTGCGGCGAAGAGTAACCGAGCGCGCTGGCCACTTCGGACTGCGTGAGCCCGACTTCGACGCGTTTCTTTTTCAGGAAAGCCGCAAGTTGCGTTCTGTTTTTCAAGGAACCCCTCGCAATCGTGAAGCCGGGCGGGGCGAATCCGCACAGGCGTCTCGTCAAATCGATCACAATCTCATATTACACAAAGACGCGAGCGACAATCGGTTTTTGCCGGATGTCGTCAATGAAATCAATTGAGTACTCCCATGCGGGCGATGTCAGACCACGGCCCCTTTCCGGGCCACCCGGACGCTCCGCGGGCACGGCGCGCCCACGGTAAACCAAATCGAAGGAACTCCAGATAGTTACGTATCTTAACCAATTTTTCATAAACGATAAATATTTGTTGTTTGCGCGGGGCCGGGGCGTATTAAGAGTTCCTTTATGTACCCGAAATAACCGAAAATTTCTTGGTCACTAAACTGCGGGGAGCTACATTGTCGACAGGAGGCCCGTATGCGTTTAGTGATGCGTTCCTTGTCCGATTACCTGAAACAAAAAAGATTGGCTAGCGGCCTCAGCCAGCTCGACGTCGCCAAAGTCCTCGGCTATTCGTCGCCGCAATTCGTGTCGAACTGGGAGCGCGGGCTCGTCTCCCCGCCTCTGGAAACGATCGCGGTCCTGATCGATCTGTACAAAATCCCGCCGAACGACGTGATCAATCGCATCATGGCCGAAACCAAAGAGTATCTCGAATCACACCTCGCGCGCAAAAAACGCGGGCGCCAGCGCCGCTGACCCTCGCGTTTTTTACGGACCCGCCGGGCAGCGCGACCTTGTTTTCGCCCGGCGCCGACGCTACTCTGGCCCTCGTGCCTGACGAAAGAAATCCGACCGAGACCTCGGACGCGCGTTTGTTGGTGATCCGTTTCTCGAGTTTCGGGGACATCATCCAAGCCGCCGCGATCCCCGGCGCGTTCCGCGCCGAATTCCCGCGCGCGCGCGTCGATTGGCTGGTTCGCTCCGACTTCCGCACCTTGCTCGAACCGCACCCCGAGATCGAACGGGTGATCGCCTTCGATCGCGCCGGGGGCCTTGGAGGGCTGCTCCGCCTCGCCTGGAGCTTGGGTGCGGAGCCCTATACTCATATCTATGACGCGCACGCCAACGTCCGCTCCGCGTTGGTCGGGGTGATCTTGCGCTTGCGCCGCTTGACGCTCCTGGCGCGGCTGGGATGGCCCGCTTGGGCCAAACGCCCGAAATCCCGGTTGCGTCGCTTTCTGTTTTTCCGCCTCCGGCTGCGCTCGGTGCTGCCGCGGCCTTTTCGCGGCGTGATCTCGTTTTTGCGGCCGCTCGCGCGCTGGCGCGTCTCCTCCTCCCCCCCGGAGCCGCCTCAGTTTTTCCCGTCCCCCGAAGGCCGGGCCGAAGCCGCAGCGACCTTCGGCGGCTTCGTGCCCGACGTGATCCTCATCCCCTCCGCGGCCTGGGAGATGAAACGCTGGCCGCTGGCGCATTGGAAACGACTCATCGAGCTGATGCCGACGACCCGCTTCGCGGTGCTCGGCGGGCCCGAGGACGCCTTCTGCGCCGAACTCGAGCGGGTCGCTCCCGAACGGGTGCGCAACTTCGCCGGCCGGATGACGCTCGCCGCGAGTTCGGCCGCGCTCGAACGAGCGCGCCTGACGATCGCGGGCGATACGGGCCTCTTGCACGTCGCCGACCAGATGGGGCGCCCATGCCTGGCGTTGATCGGACCCACCGCGTTCGGGTACCCGACCCGGCCAACGTCCGTGACGATCGAAACCCCGCTCCCCTGCAAGCCGTGCTCGAAGGACGGCCGCGGCGCCTGCGTGAACCCCGTCTATCAACGCTGCCTAGTGGACCTCGCGCCGGAGGCGGTCGCCGCGCGCGCGCGCGCGCAGCTGGAGGCCGAAGCCGCCAAGCGAGCCCCGGAGTCCGCGCCGTGAGCGCATGGGACGTCCTTTACGATTCGCTGCTCGCGCCCGCGCTGATCGCCGGCTTCCGGGTCGCGGCGCTCGGCAACGGCAAGATCCGCGACGGCCTCAAGATGCGCGCGCCCGACGCCAGCGGCGCGCCTCCCTGGCTCCAAGGGCCCCAGGGCCTCAAACCCGTCTGGATCCATTGCGCCTCCGGCGAGCTCGAATACGCGAAACCCGTCATCCAGGAGCTCAAACGCCGGGACCCTGGGCAGAAAATCCTGGTCACGTACTTCTCGCCCTCGGTCAAAGCGGCCGTCGAACGGCTTGCCGGGATCGATCTCCACAGCCCGTCGCCCTGGGACCGCGGAGCCGATGTCGCCGCGCTGATCCGGCATCACCAGCCGCGCGCCCTGCTGATCGCCCGAACCGACGCCTGGCCGGCGATGGTCCGCGAAGCGCGCCGGCACGGCGTCCCCTCGCTTCTGTTCTCAGCGACGCTCGCCGGTTCCTCGGGCCGCCTCAAACCGATCGCGCGGCCTCTGTCGCGCTGGGCCCTCGGCGGCCTCGACGAGATCTTCTGCGTTTCGGACGACGACCGCGACGGGTTCGCCTCGCTCGGGCTCGAAGACAAAACCAAAGTGGCCGGCGACACGCGCTTCGATCAGGTGTGCGCGCGCCTGGCCGCGCCCAAAGAGACCAAACCGCTCTTCGCGTCCCTTCCGGGGACGCGCGTGCTCGTGGCGGGATCGACTTGGGCGGAAGACGAAGCCGAGCTCGTGCCCGTCATCGCGAGGTTGAGAGGACGCTGCAAATTCGTCGTGGCGCCGCACGAGCCGAGCGAGGCGCACCTGGCCGCGCTCGAGGCGCGCCTCCGGGCGGCCGGGCTGCGCTCGTTGCGCTATTCCGAGGCCGGGCGGATCGACGGCACGGTCGACGCGATCGTGGTCGATGTCGTCGGCATCCTCGCGGAGCTCTATCTATCCGGCGATTTCGCTTTCGTCGGCGGCAGCTTCCGCAAGACCGTCCACAGCGTCATGGAACCGCTCGGAGCCGGCTGCCCGACCTTCGTTGGCCCCTTGCATTGGAACAACCGCGAAGCGCTCGAATTCGCCCGCATACCGCTTCCCGGAGCGAGAAGCGGGACCGCCGTGACCCCCGTGAGCGGCGGTGCGGACTGGGGCGCGCGGCTCGCTGACGCGCTCGAAGCGGGCCCCGAGGCCGCGGAACGCTGGAAGGCGTTCATCCGTCGCGAAATCGAAAGTCGAAGCGGCAAATCGGGGTTCGTCGTCGACTGGGTTCTGGCCCGTCGCCGCTGAGCGATCTCACGCCCCGAAGAGGGCCGCCTCCAAGAACCTCAGGCTGCGGGTCCCGAACCAGGAAAAGCTCTCTCCGTCGACCAAAGCGAGGGCGCCCGGCAGCTCTCGAGCGGCCTCCTCGCGTTTAGCGGCGAATGGGTATGGCTCGGTCGAAAGGAGCGCGACGGCCGTCGCCGGGTCAGCGTCGTCGAAGGAAACCTCGGGGTACGGCTCCGCATCGGGGGTTTGCGCCGCTCCGAAGCCGAGTTTCGCCAAAACCGAGCCGATGAACGTCCCCGGCCCCGCGGCCATGTACGGCCCGCGCCAGATCAAGTAGCGGAAGCGCGAATCGGCGACCGTCAACCCGGGGGGAGCCGGGCGCCACCACTCGACGACGCCGGGCAGATCCGACCACGAGCGCGGCTCGCGCACGGGCGCGGCGACGACCTTGTCCCAGCGCCTCGCGACGGCCGTCAGGTTCGCCGCCACGCCGCCGGCATCACCTTCAAGCAGAGCCGCCAAGGCGCGCAGATCCCGCGGCACGTCTTCGACCGATCGGACGTGCGAAGCGAACCACGGGGCGATGCCCAGCTCGGTGAAGCTTTTCGGATTCTCTTCGCGATCGAGGACGAGCAGCTCCGGCGACGCGACGCCGAGTTTGTCCCGCGCGACGTCTTTCGTGCCACCGACCGCCGGGATTCCCTTCACCGCGGCGGCGGGATGAACGCAGAATCTCGTGCGCGCGACGACGTCGGCGCCGCATTCGATCAAAGTTTCGGTCCAGGACGGAACAAGCGACGCGATCCTCATTCGCCTTCCCTCACCCGGCGCTCAACGTTTGGCGCCCATGCAGATCGGGCTGAGGAAACGATTGAGAGCCCCAGGGATCTTCGCCGACGCCCAGGTCCACGTCTGCGTCCCGGCGGACCGGGCGCGCTCCGCGGCCGAGTCTCCGCCGGCCGCGCCGGGGACAGCGTCCGCAGCCGTCTCCGAGATCGCTTCGGCCACGCCTCCGTCGGCGGACGACGCGGGGATCTTCCGGTAACCGGCGGCCAGCGACTTGGCCTCGAACCCGGGATGCTTCGCGCCTTCCCCGAGCGCGCAGCCTTTTTCGACCATCGGATCTTCCATGCCGAGCCAGTGTGTCGTGAGCTTGCCGAGGCTTCGGCAGAAGGGCTCGCTCACCTGCTCCACGCAGGCCGTCTGGCAGTTGCGACGGGCGGCGCCGCTCGCCGCTTGAGCGCATTTGGCATCGCACGCCGCCGTGCCTTGCGGGGCGAGCAGGGAATGGTAGGGCCAATCGCGCAGCGCGAGCTGCGGGCGAGCGTCGGCGTCCGCCACGGCCTCCGGGGAAACGATCAAATCGAGATCCTGGTGGATCTCTCCCGACGCCGAATCGCCGCCGAGGACGAAACGGACGTCGAGCTGGAGCGCCCGCAGGTCGCGCTCCCAAACCGGGCGGATCTTGCGCGCGAAGCACCCGTCCTGGACGTAGCTCCGCACGGCCTCCGCCTGCTCCGCGGTCACGCCCCGGGGGAGGTTCAGGAGCACCTTGATTTCGACCGCGATGCTGCGCGAACCTCGCGCGGTTTTGGGCGGTCGGCCGCCGGCCTCCGCCGGCCCTTGCTGCCGCACCGTGACCGAACCGGCCAACGGCAAAGACTTCGGTTCGTAATGAGCGCCGAGCGCGAACTCGCTCCTCGCCGCGGCCGCCTTCTCTTCCCCGCTCAAGTCCGCGGGCCCCGCCCAGGCGCAGACTTTGACGCCGTCCTCGACGAGGACGTCCTCGGTTTTACCGGTGAGCTGGGCCGCGCAGGAGTTGCCGACGCCGACGGCCTTCTCCACCGCTGCGTCACCGGAAGGGGCCGCTTTTTGGATCCCCAACGACTTGTTTTTCGACGGAGCGCACGCGGGGGCGAGGCCCAGCGCGACCGCGAGGGCCATCCATCCGAGCAAAGGGCCGAGCAGAGAGGTTTTCATGCGTTCAGGCTCCCCTTATTAAATGAGCGTCAGCGGCGCCGCGGCCAGGGCGGTTTTCCAAGAATCCGCTCCTGCGACGAAGGCCTGCAAGGAGAATGCTGGGGAACCGACGCGCCTCCGCGCGGAAAACCCGCAGAGGACGCCGCAAAACCATGGAGGCAGGGGGCCTTTCCCGGCGTCGAACCAGACAGAGGTGACGTTTTCCGGCGCGCGCGGCTCTACGGCCTTCCATCGGTCTTCAGCCGGAACGTGGTCGGAACCGCATTGAGTTCCTTTCGAAAAGTTTTGTTGAAGGAGCTCAAATCGTCAAACCCGACGTCGTGGGCGATCTCGGAGATATTGGACGCCTTCCCCGAAACGATGAGAAGCCTGAAGGAGTCGAAGATCCGCATTTTGTTCCGATACGCGACGGGCGTGATCCCGAAGCACGCTTTGAATTCACGTGTCATCACCGCACGCGGGAATCCCAATCGATGCGCGATTTCAGCCAAAGACATGGACGACGAAAACGTCCTGTCGATCTCGTTTTTCGCCCGCGCCGCGACGGCGCTGACCTTCTCCTCTTTGCCGATCGCGAGCGCGCCACGCGCTTCGCGGATCGCGCTGAATATTTCCGCTTCGCTCTTCGGCATGGCGCGCCCGTCCCAAGGGAACGCGATGGGTAGCCGGGGGACGTCCGGCGGGAAAGGGGTTTCCGCCAGGTAAGCGCCCCACGTCAGGCAACCGCGGCTCAAGCGCCATTGAATGACGCTGAAGGGGGGTATCCAAACGGCCATGGGGCCGACCAATGGGACGCTCCCGCCCTTGCGGGTGGCCGCAAGGGTGGACGCTTGCCGGGGCAGAAAAATAAGATTCCAAAAATCGCTGAAAACGTCGGTTTCGACCGTATCCGCGTCGCGCCAATGGTTCCGCTTGAAATAAAGCAAACCGCTGTCGAGCCGGACAAGGTCATTGACGTAATTATCGGCCTGAATCCGCGCCAACCGACGACGCCCTTCCTCCGCACCCTCGCTCATCTTTTACCTGCCCCCTCCAGCCACCCATACCAGTCGCAAGACCCCACGCGGCTCACGGCGGGCCGCGGGCTCCAAGACCCAGCCAATGCTCTATTCTGACAGGGCCCTATGAACGACCTGTCAAATCCAAAGACGACCCGCGGGCACAAATGTCAAAAAAACCCAAGATCGCCATCGAGGCGGCTCCTAACATTGAATCAAAGAAGTGGGCTCCCTCCCGGCGAGCGTGAGCGAGAGTCCCACCATCCGCGAAGGAAAATAGCCCATGTGGGAACCCCGTCTCATTTGCCCGATCGCCGACCCAAAAGAACTGGAACGGATAACGAGCCGCCCTGAAACCCAAACCTTCGACACGATCAAGACCCAACTGACCGACCTGATCAAATCGGACTCTCCGGACCGCGCGCTCTCCGCCTCCGAAATGGAGGCGGAAATCCACGCGCGGCTCGACGGACGCCTTTGGAAGGAGTTTGGGACTTGGGTGCATTACCCCTGGAGCCGACGGCTCGTCCACGTCCTCAAACGCGCCGACTTCATCCGACTCAGGACCGACCGGAACCGATACAAAATCACGACCCCTGAGCAGAAAACGCTGGCCGGCAAACGCGTCGGGCTCGTCGGGCTTTCCGTAGGGGCCAGCGTCGCCCTGGCTCTCGGCCTCGAACGCTCGTTCGGCGAGCTCCGGCTCGCCGACTTCGACACGCTCGACCTTTCCAACCTCAATCGGATCCCCTTCGGAATCGCGGATCTCGCTCTGCCGAAGTGCGTGCTCGCCGCCCGGCGACTTTTCGAACTCGACCCGTATCTGAACGTGAAGGTCTTCCCCCGAGGTTTGACCGAAGAGACCGCCCATGACTTCTTCCACGGCGGCGGCGACCTCGATCTGGTCATCGATGAATGCGACAGCCTGGACATCAAAATCCGCCTCCGGAACATGGCGAAACGGATGCGGATCCCGGTGATCATGGAGACGAGCGACCGGGGCCTGCTCGACGTCGAGCGGTTCGACTACGATCCCGACCGCCCGATTTTCCACGGACGCGTGGGCGACCCCGATCCCGGCGAATTCGCCCGAATGACGTCGGAGGAAAAAATACCGTTCATCTTGGGGATCACCGGCGTCGAAACCGCATCCGCTCGCGGCAAAGCCTCCCTCATCGAAATCGGCGCGAGCATCAAGACCTGGCCTCAACTCGGGTCAGCGATCTTCCACGGCGGCGGCGCCGTCGCGGACACGTCCCGCCGCATCCTGCTCGGCGAACCGATCGAGTCCGGGCGCTTCCACCTGGATTTCGAGGAACTCGTTCCCTCAGCGCGGAACCCGGCCCCGATCGTCGGCGCCCGGTCCGGAGACGCGCCGTCGACGGCGGAGTTCCTCGGCTTTCACGCGGAGCTCGACAAACTCGAGGAAGAGACGCGCGCCCTGGCGGACCGCATCGACCCGTCGACCGACGCCCCTTCCCATCTCGAGCTGAACGAAATCGTCGGCGCCGGGAGGCTCGCGACGTCCCTCGCCAATAACCAACCATGGTTATTTACCTCGATTCGGGGGCTGCTCTTCCTGTGGCGTCGGGAAACGCCCGTCCGACTGGATCCGATGCGCTCCGGCTCGGCCATCGGCCTCGGCGCCTGCATCGAAAACGTCATCATCATGGGACGGCGCTTGGGGTACTCCGTCCAGGCCCAAGCCCCTCAGCCCTTCCCGCGGCCGCCCGCTTCCCCGCCCTCGGCTCGCCTGACCTGCGTCTTCCGCTTCACACGCCGCCCCGCGAGCCCTCAGGACGTGGAGACGCCGGAGTCCGACTTGTCGGACTGGATCCCGCGGCGACGGACGGAACGGGCCACCCCCCGCGCTCGAACCCCGCTCCCCGCCCGGCTCAAGGCGATGATGGAAGGACTCGTCCTCGACGAGCCCGGAGCCCGCCTCCAAATCCTGGAAGCGAGCCCGGATCTGGATCATCTCGCGGAGCAGATCGGCCGAGCCGACCGATGGCGTTTGTTCGGCCGGCAGACGCACCAGGAGCTTTTCAGCGAGCTGCGCTCCTCCGCGGAGGCCCGGTCGAGAGGCGACGGATTGGACTTGGCGTCCTTCGATCTCCCGCCCGCTGGGCGAGCCGCGCTTGAAATCATGCGGTCGTGGGAAACGGTCGAGAGAATCAAACTCTGGGGGCTTGGGCGCGGTTTGACGAAATTCACGGCGCCCCTGATCCGAGCCAGCTCGGCCGTCGGCTTCCTCGCGATGAAAGCCGAGGGGGACTGGGATTGGATCCGCGCCGGGCGCCTGATCCAAAGACTTTGGCTCAGCCTGACTCGCGACGGATTCACCCTTCATCCCGTCACCGGGCTCATTTTCCTGATGAACGCGATGGACCGCGACCAGGCCAAGACGCCCCCTTGTTGGTTGAACCCATGGCAATGCGGTGAACTCGATGAGTTGTCGCGGCTTTTCAATGAAACTTTGCCGACGGCGCCGGACGAGTCCAGGGCGTTCCTGTTCCGCCTCGCGCCCGCGCAGCCGGCGCGGGACGAAGACATCGAGAAAACGAGGATCCGCTACCCTCCCGAAGCCATCTTCAGGCCGATTCATTGATCCGAAAACGCCGGTCCGACGAACGGAGTGCCCATGACAAACGCGAAAGCGGGACTGCAAACCACAACCAACATCCTGGCGCTCGCCCAGTCCATGCGCAAGAAACTGAATCTCCCGAGCTCGGGGCAAAGCCCGTTCGTCATCCGCCTCGCCGGCTCCAAGGAGGAACTGGTCGCCGCGCTCGGCCTGCTCCACGACGTCTACGTCAGCGAATCCTACATGGAGCCGACCCAAAGCCGGCTTCGGATCTCGGCCTACAACGCATTGCCGTCGACATCGACCGCGATCGCTTTGCATGAGGGAAAGGTGATTGGGACGGTTTCCATCATCCAAGACTCCCCCTTGGGGCTCCCGATCGACAAAGTCATCCCCGTCAACCATCTCCGGGCGTCCGGCCATCGATTGGCCGAGATATCGGGCCTCGCCGTTCATCCGGACTTCCGCGGGTTTCACGGCGAGGTCCTCTACCGGCTCGTGAAATTCATCATCACCTACTGCCAACGTTTTCACGGCGACGACATCCTCGTGATCAGCGTGAACCCCAAGCACGGCAGCCTCTACCGCGACATCCTCTTGTTCGACCCCATCAACGACGTCCCCGTCGAATACGAGTTCGTGAAAGGCGCGCCCGCGCTCGGCAAGTACCTGAGGCTCGAGCGTTTCGACGAGAGGCTCCTGCAAACCTACGGGGCAACGCCGTCTCCCGAGAATCTCCGCGAGTATCTACGAGCCGCCGACCGCTCCATCCTTTTCCCGCAGCGCGAAACGTTCCGCGCTTTCGACACGTTGCTGTCGCCTGAGAACCTCGCCCATCTCCTCGGTTTTTTCCGAACCGACGGGATCTTGGGCGCGGCCGAGTCGGCCGTGCTCCGATCTTGGTTCACGCTTCCCGGTTACAGGAACCTGTTTCCCGGCGAATCGAGCCCCGTCGATCCGAGCGCCAAACCCTTTCGCCCGCGCGCCAGCCAACGCTTCCCGTTCCGTTCCGCGGCGACCCTGTTCGAACCGAGATCAGGCCAAACGATCGCGCTTCGAGTCGATGACATCGGAACGGACGGGATCGGCGGCTGGATGGCGCCCGCCGCCGAGGCTTCGACGTACAAAGCCGTCGTTCCGGTTTCATCAACGCGCGCGGTTTCGCTCGATATAGAACCCGTGTACACGACGCAATCCGGGAAAACCGGGTTCCGCGTCACTCAAGCCAAAGGCGACTGGGAGAAGATGAATCGGATTTTAACGGATATCCTAACGAACGGCATCGAGCAGGCCGTGGGGAGCGCCGCCCCCAAAGACAAGAAAGCGTCCTGACCGGATCCCCCTGGCTACAGCGGAGTTGCAAGGCTTCCGGCGATTCGTTACTCTCCTGGCACGACCGCGTTCAGGAGTATGCGAATGACCCAATTGACGCCCCTTCGTGACATCCCGGTGCCCGCCCGTTTCAAACGCGGCGACGTGATGGTGGTCTTCGGCGAGCTTTTCAGCCGCGGTTACGCCAACGGCATCGTCGAGCAGGCCGAAAAAGCCGGCATGACCATCGTGCGCTCCACGGTCGGCCGCCGCGACGCCGACGGCCGGCTCCGCCCGCTCACCGACGAAGAGCTCGCCCCCTGGCCGAAACCGTACATCAACGTGCCGCTCGAGGCGGGCTTCGACATGGACCCGGCGGGCGACGGCACGACGCCCACGGACCAACTCAAGAACGTCAAGATGGGCGATTGGGAAACGGCCAAGCTCGATTGGGAAAGGGTCGAGGAATCACGGCGGGCCGGCGTCGAACGCTTCCGCCGGAACACGGCCGAGTACATGCGCCAGCTCGACGCCCTGGTTCCCAAGGGGGCCAACGTCCTCTTCGTTCACACGATGGCGGGCGGCGTGCCGCGCGCCAAGATTTTCATGCCGGCCATGAACAAGGTGTTCAAAGGCACCGGCGAGCGGCACGTGCCGTCGGAGCGGTTGCAAGCGAGCGACATGGGCAGATTCGCCGACTGGAATTTCGACGAGGTCACCGCTCACACCTTCCGGCACCTGATCGAACTCTCCGCCCCGATCCGCGAGCGGGTCGAACGCGACGGAGGCAAAGCGCACTACGTCGCCTACGGCTATCACGGCACGGAGATCCTCGTGCGCGGCGAGTACCGCTGGCAGACGTACACGCCCTACTTCCAGGGCCGGGCCAAGATGAAGCTCGAAAAACACGCCGAAGAGGCATGGGCCGGCGGCGTCCGCGCGCAGGTCTTCAACTGCCCCGAGATCCTCACCAACTCCTCGAGCATCTTCCTCGGCGTCGAGGTCTCGCTCTACCCCCTGCTCGGCGCCCTCCGGCGCGAGGGCGGGGAGCGCGCGAGCCGGGTTCTGGAGGAGTGCCGGGCGCTCCTGAAAGACGAGGTCACGATCGACGGGATCCTCGCCTACACCGATGAATACATCACCTCGGAGCTCATGCGGCGCTACATGAAGTTCGACCTCTGGCCGCAGCACAACGGCAAAGAGCAGATGGAATACATGCTCGAGAGCAGCGCGCGCCTCATCGGCTGGCACAAGGACGAAAAACAGCTCATCACCTACCTGCTCAGCGAAGAGGTCTTCAAAGCGTGCGGCGAAGTCATGTTCCGCGAGGCGTGGAATCCGCGGGCGCCCGTCTGGTGGCTCGGCCACGACGTGCTCGCCAGGGCGCTCTCTCAAGGGATCGCCCAAACAACCGCCCCGGCAACCGCTCAGACGACCCGCCGGTCGTGAGCCCCGATGTCGTTAAGCGCCGGCTACACGTGGACGCATAAGAACATCCGCCTCCTCGGTTACTCGATGGCGGGCATCACGACCAGCATCGTGATGCCCGAGGCCGACGCCGTCTTCGACGTCGCGCAAGGGCTGCCTTATCAGATGAACGTCTCGAACATCCTGCTCACACACGGGCACATGGATCACGCGTCGGGGCTGCCCTACGTGATCGGCCAAAAGGCCATGCAGGGGCAAACGCCGCCGGACGTGTACATGCCGCCGGCCCTCCTCCCGCCCATGCGCGAGATGATGCGCATCTGGGAGCGGGTCGAGGACCATTCCTATCAATATCGGTTCCACGCCGCCGAGGAGGGCCGGGCCTACCCGCTCAAGGGGCCGTATTTCTTCAAGGCCTTCCCGACCTCGCACCGGGTGCCCTCGGTGGGCTACACCGTCTTCGAAAGGAAAAAGCGCCTCAAGGAGGAGTACAAGACCCTCGCCCGCGAGGAGCTGATCGACCTGCGCCGCAGGGGCGAGGAACTCGACGATCACGCCGAGGTCCCGCTCGTCTCCTTCACCGGCGACACGCGCGTCGAGTTCCTCGACGGGGCGCCTTGGGTGAGACGCAGCCAAGTGCTCGTCACGGAGGTCACGTTCATCGATTCGGCCAAGACGATCGAGAACGCGCGCGAATGGGGGCACATGCACCTGGAGGAGCTCCTGCCTCGGCTCGACGACCTCAAGTGCGAGAAGATCGTGCTGATCCACATCTCCGCGCGCTACACGACCAAACGTGTGCGCGAGATCCTCGAGGACCGCGTCCCCGAACATTGGAAAACAAAAATCGAGATCTTCCCGCGCCCCGTCTAGCGCGGGCGGACGGCGCGCCCGGTTCGGACGCGTCGCTTCGGGGAGAACGCCGCCCGGCGCCACTGGCCCGGAGGTTTCCCGGTTTGAGACCATGGCCGAGCGACCGGGCTTCACGCGTCGCATGGCGAAGACTTCGGCGCTTCCGGGAAGATTCCTCCCTCGCGCGCCTCGACCTCGGGCTAAAGGCCGGTGCCGACGGCACCGAAGAGCTTCCATCAGAACGTGTTCGGAGGGAACAACCGATGTCGATGCTCGTCCGCTATAAAAAAACCGGTGGCTTTCAACAACTCCTCAGCTTGATCGAGACCTGCACGCCCGCCAAGCGCGAGCAATTGATGAAAGTCATCCAAACCGAGGACCCGGGTTGGGCGGCGCTGCTCAAGGCGAAGATGCTGACCATCGACAAGTTCTTCTCCTGGGATCCCATCCACATCGCCGAAATCACCAACGAGATGCCCGGGCGGATCCTCGCGGCGGCGCTGGTCGGCTTACCCGCCGAAACCGTCGAGCGCGCCACGCACACCATGGATCATATGAAAAAACGCGAGATCGAGAACCTGATCCAGGAACTCAAGCCCAATCCGAGCGAGATCGAGACCGCGCGCATGAAGCTGCTCGTGCGCGTCCGCGAGCTCGAGCGCGAAAAACGCATCGACCTGGCGAAAATCGATCCGGCGACGAGCGTCCGCGACCTGAAAATCGCCTGAGGGCGCGCGGGCCGCGACGGCCCCCGCCGCGCGCCGCGGTTCGGAAAGCGACGGCGTCGGGTTTGCCGCTTTCGCCACGATTCCTTGAAATCAGCGCCATGAGTGGGAAGCTTTGAGGCTGTTAAAATCGCCGCAAGGCAGGTTCTCCATGGAGACCATCGATCCTCGACACATCGACCCCCGGCCCAGGCGCCCCGCGGCCGGGCGCGCGCCGCCCGCGTTCGCCGCCGCGTTCAAACGCGTGCTCTGGGCCCTCGACGCGGGAGAGCTCGAGACCGAGCGGCTTGAACGCTCGATCTCCGCCGCGCGGGAGCTCGCGCCCGAGGCCAGCTTGACGCCGGCCTACGTGCTCGACCCCGAAGGCCTGAACTGGCTCGGCGAAACCCCGGCCGACAGGTCCGAAGCGCTCCGCCCCGCCGCCAACGCCGCGCTTGAGGCCGCGGTCCGCGACGCGGGCCCCTGCGCCGGCCGCGGGCGCTGGGTCAGGCCCTGGATCATCGAGCTCGCCGACGTCCCGGTCACCGGCCTCGGACGGAAGCTCGCGCGCAAACTTCTCGGCCGCGCCCGGCACGTCGGCGCGGACCTGATCCTGGTCCAACACCGCGAGCGCACCGGACTGCGCCGCTGGCTGGGAACATGCTTCACGGAACGCCTCATCAACGACGGCGAGCTGCCTCTGTTGATCGTCGGGCCGCGCGCGAAGCGGGTCGAGAGGATCGGTGAATTCATTTTCGCCACCGATTTCTCCCCCGGCTGCCGCAAGGCGTACGAACGCCTGCTCTCTCTCGCCCTCGCCCTCGACGTCCCCGTCCGCATCGCGCACAAACTCGTGCCGGGCTCGGATCTCAACGTCCACAGCGGCGCCCTGCTGATGGGAGGATCCTGGATTCATCTCCCGAGCCTCGCCGAAGCGATGAACGACGTCCGCCGCCAAGCCGGTCGGGACTGGACCGCGCACGCCGAAACCCTGGGCGTCCGCGCCGAGGCCGTGACCGACGATTCCGGCGATGGCCTCGCCGCCTCGATCGCCCGGCTCTGCGGGGCGGCATCCGATCCCGTCCTGGTCATGACCGTGCCCACGGGAGGGTCTTTGCCCGGGAGCCCCTGGGGCAGCGTCACGCGCGATGTCCTGGATGAAGTCCCGTGCCCCGTCCTCGCCCTGCGCGCATGATGCCGGCGCCCGAGCGCAATTAGCACTATGTCAAAGCCGGGAAACGCCCTAGACTGATCCGGGATGCACATAGCGTGGACCGAGGAACGGCTCTTTTTCGACGGTGACGGCTACTTCAACGCCTTGCTCGCGGCCATCGACGGCGCGCGCGAGTCCGTCGTCCTCGAAACGTACATCTACTACCCCGACGAGATGGGCCGCTGGCTCGAGCAACACCTCATCGCGGCCGCGCGCCGAGGGGTCCGCGTGCGCGTCGTCGTCGACGGCATCGGCGCGAATTCGTGGATCCAGAACTGGGACCCGAAACTGGAGCGATCGGGGGTCCAGGTCAAAGTCTGGAGCCCGGTCTTCGTCGGCCCTTTCCTGATGGGAATCGCGCGCGGCCTCCTGCGGAAACGCGGGGTCTCCCGCCTGCTCAGCCAAACCAACCGGCGCACGCACCGCAAGTACTGCGTGATCGACGGGCGGACCGCGTTCGTCGGCAGCTTCAACATCGCCCGCCAGCACCTGCCCAAGTTCCACGGCCCAGGCGCCTGGCGCGACACCGGGTTGCGCCTGGAAGGCTCGCAGGTCGCGCACATCTCGCACGCCTTCGACCACGCCTGGGATCGCGGCTACACGCCAGCCGGCAAGCGCCGCTGGTTCGGCCGCCGCCGGCTGCCGCGGTTGCACGCGGACAGCCTGGTCCGGCTCAACCTCACCCGCGCCTACCGCCGCAGGTTCTGGCGCGACCTGCTCGCCCGCCTGCGCGGCGCCGAGCGGCGCGTATGGATCACGAACCCTTACCTCGCCCCCACGCATTCGCTGCTCAAGGCGCTCACGCGCGCCCGGCAACGCGGCGTCGACGTGAGGATCCTCGTTCCGGCGCGGTCGGACGTTTTCTTCATGCGTTGGGTCGCCACGAGTTATTACTGGGCCCTGCTCGCCGGCGGCGTGCGCGTTTTCGAGTACCAACCGTCGTTCCTCCACGCGAAGTCGGTGATCATCGATGATTGGGCCATGGTGGGGACCTCGAACATGAACACCCGCAGCTTCCTGCACGACCTGGAGATCGATATCGTGCTGGCCGGGGAGCGCGCGAAAACGGACCTGGCCGAGCGGTTCGAAACGGATCTGGCCGCCGCGCGCGAGATCACCCCGCGGGACCGGCGCGGGCGGATGCTGTCGAGCCGGCTCGGGCGGCTCTTCCTTTACGTCCTGAGGAGTTGGCTTTGAGCCGCCTGCACGTGCTGTCTTACAACATCCACAAAGGGTTCTCGCAGAGCCGCCAATTCGTGCTCTCGCGCATCAAGCAAGCGATCCGCGAGGTCGGCGCCGACCTCGTCTTCCTGCAGGAGGTCATCGGCGAGCACAGCGGCCACAGGAAGCGCGTGAAAGGCTGGCCGGTCGAAACTCAGCTGGAATACCTCGCCGACTCCATCTGGACCCATCACGCCTACGGTAAAAACGCGGTCTACACCGAAGGCCACCACGGCAACGCCATCCTGAGCCAACTCCCTTTTTCTTTCTACGAGAACATCGACGTCAGCACCAACCGCTTCGAGCGCCGCGGCCTCCTGCACGGGATCATCGACATCGATGGCCAGCCCGACCCGTTGCACGTCATCTGCCTGCACCTCGACCTCCTGCAGAGGGGCCGCCGGCTCCAGATCCAGCGCCTTTGCGACCGCCTCCTGCAGCACGTGCCGCGCGACGCCCCCCTGGTCATCGCCGGCGACTTCAACGACTGGAACGAAAGCCTCTCCGGCCCGCTCGAGGAAGCCCTCGGTGTCCGCGAGGTTTTCAAGGAGAGGTCGGGGGCTCACGCGCGCTCGTTCCCCAGCTGGCTGCCGCTCCTGCCCCTCGATCGAATCTACTGCCGGGGCCTGAGGATCGTGGAAAGCCGCTGCCTGCACGGGCCGCCGTGGAACGCGCTTTCCGACCACAACGCGCTTTACGCCGCATTGGAATTCGAATCGGCGGAATCCGGGGCGGCCCGGGGAAACAGCGACTAGAGGTGGCTTGAATGAAACTTGTCCTCACCGGCGGGCCGAGCGGCGGCAAGACGACGCTCGCCAACCTGATCCAAAAGGAATTCTCGGACCGCGTGCTCATCGTCCCCGAAGCGGCGTCCATCCTGTACGCCGGCGGATTCCCCCGGCGGCCGAATCCGGTCAGCCTCAAGCGGCGGCAGAAGGCCATCTATTACGTGCAAAGGGAACTCGAGGGCATCGTCTCCGATGAACACCCGGACAAACTCCTCATCTGCGACCGCGGCAGCCTCGACGGCGTCGCCTACTGGCCCGGCCACGGCGGCGATTACCTGTCGTCGGTCGGCACGACCCTCGATGCGGAAATCGGCCGCTACGACTGGATCCTCCACCTGGACACGGCCCCGGAGCCCCACTACGACATCTCGAACCCCTTGCGCACGGAGTCCTTCCGCGAGGCGTGGACGCTGAACGAACGGGTCAAATCCGCCTGGGAACGACACCCGCGGCGTTTCGTCATCGGCAACGGCTCGGGGCACTTCGTCGGCAAGCTCACCCGAGCCCTCGCCGTCGTCCAGGACATCCTGCGCGGCAAGACGTTCGCGCAGATCGCGGATCACTTGGCGAAGATGGGGGATGCGTCGAAAGCCCTGCTCAAGGACGAAGACGACCCGAGCCGGCCGACCGAATGACCTGCTCCCGGCCGGCCGACTCCTCGCGACCCGCCCGGCGCAAGCGTTCGATCAACTGCTTCCGGTTGACGGGTTTGGTCAGGTAGTCGTCGAACCCGGAGCTCAACGCGCGCGGTTTTTCTTCGATCAGCGCGTGAGCCGTCAGCGCGAGCACGGGCCGGCGGAACTTCCGCCGGCGGAGCTCCGCCACCGCCTCGTACCCATCCATGACCGGCATCTGCAGATCCATCAGGACGACATCGAATTCGCCGCGCATCGCCTCATCGACCCCGACCCGCCCGTTGCCGGCGACTTTGAGCGCCGCGCCCGCCGCGGTCAGGTACCGCGAGATCAGGAGTTGGTTGTCGGGGGAATCCTCGACGAGCAGGATGCTCAGCCCCTCAAGCGCGCGATCCGGTGGCGGAGACGGCCGAAGGGCCCCCGCAACCGGATCGGCGGCTCCGGTCGCGGCGTCCGCGCCGGGACGCGCGGCTGACGACGGTTCGGTCCCGTCATCGATCCCGCCCTCGGTTCCGCAACCGGTCTTGCCGCCGCGCGCCCCGCCGGCCCCGGCGTCGATCGCGCCCCCGACGATCGTGAAGCGGAACACCCCGTCAGTCCCGATTCCATCGGTTTCGAGCCAGAGTTTCCCGCCCAGGGCCTGCGCGATGACCCAAGGCAAAGCCAGTCCCTCGCCACGCTCGCGGGCCATGGGCCCGTCGATCCCGGCGAACGGCCGAGGCGGCTTCACCCTCCGTTCCAAGCTCGAGCCGGAGCCGGCCTCGACGACCGAGAAGTTCAGGACGGCGTAAGCCGCGCCCGCGTCCGACGTCGAAACGCGCAAGGTGATCGAACCACCTTCAATGGATTTCACGGCGGTCCCGATGAGGCTGACGAGGGCTTGTTTGATCCGGGCCGGGTCCGAGACCAAGCGGCGCGGCAGTTGACCGACACGTTCGATCTTGAACGTCAACGCCTTGTCCCCGATGCGCGCCAGGGCGGCCGAGCGCAAATCCTCGAGCAAGGCGTCGACGGCGAACGGGACCTCCCCGACCTCCATGCGCCCCTCCTCGATCTCGGAAAGATCGAGGGCATCCTCCACCAAGCCGACCAAGCGGCGCGCGTTGCGCCCGAGGGCCTTCAGCCGCTCCAGGCGCTCCCGGGGATCCGACGATTCGCGCGCGAGCTTGCCGAGGCCGGCGACGGCGTCCAGAGCGCCGTCCAGAGCGTTCGAGAGAGAGGCGCGGACCTCGAACGATTTCAGTTGGTTCAAAGCCGAGTCAGGGGCCGCGCCGACTCGCGCCGGCTCGATGACAGAGGTGTCGATGTCAACATTTCCCATTTACTTGAACCTCTTCACGACCTTCCTCCGCTCCACGAATGGCGGACATCGGCATTTAAACACCCATGCGAGGCGAGATCAGTCTAAAAATTGTTTAAGTTTCTAAAACAGCGACGCCATCGGCGCGAAGCGGATGGACGGCCGGAAGCGGGCCGTTTCGCCCCGCTCCTCCCCCGTCCGACGGTCGGGAAAAAGATTTCCGATCCCTTCAGGGACGGATCTCCGGGTCCGCGGGGCCGGCCCCCGGAAACCGGCACACGAATTCCGCCCCCTCTTCCAAACGACTGTGCAACTGAACGCCGCCCCCGTGCTTGAGCATGATGTGTTTGACGATCGAAAGCCCGAGCCCCGTGCCCCCTTGCTCGCGTGAACGGCCGGCGTCGACCCGGTAGAAGCGCTCGAACAAGCGGCCCTGATGCTCCAAGGGGATCCCCGGGCCGTTGTCCTTCACCGACAAGAACGTGTCCCCCCCCTCCTCGCGCCAGCGGATCTCGATGGCGCCGCCCTCGGGGATGTACTTGATCGCGTTGTGAACGAGATTCATCAGGACCTGCTCCACGCGGCGCGGGTCGGCCGACAGGCTCTCCGCCCGGATGTCGACGCGGATACCGATCGACTTGGACGCGCGTTTGCCCTCGAGTTGGCGCAGCACCGACTCGGTCACCTCGCGCGTGCCGACCGCGGATTTGCGCAGCTCCGCGCCCGACTCGATCGCCGAGAGGTCGAGGAGGTCGTTGACCAGCAAGATCAGACGATCGACGTTTTTGGCGACGATGTCGAGGAACGGCCCGAGCGCGTCGGCGCGACCGGCCTTGACGTCGTCCTTCAGGGTCTCGACGTACCCCTTGATGCTCGTCAACGGCGTGCGCAACTCGTGCGAGGCGTTGCCGACGAACTCGATGCGGATCTGCTCCGCCTGCTTGAGCTCGGTGACGTCGTGGAAAATACCGACCGCTCCGTAGGTCCGATCGGTGTCCTTGTCCCGAAGCGGCGCGACCGAAAGCGAGAAATGCCGTGGCGCCGGGTAACGCGCCGTCCGCGCCGCGAACGCCACGGTGCGCGCGGCGCCCGAGACCAAGACCTCGCGGAAAGCGTCCAAGACGTCAGGCGTCCTGAGAATCTCGGCGAGCTTCATCGATTGGCTCGGGCGGGCGGCTTTCACCCCGAACAAGAGCGTGAACTGCGGGTTGAAAAACAGCGGCGTTTCCTGGGCGTCGACGGCGAGGATCGCGTCGGAGACGCCGGCGAGCAAAGCCGCCAGCTCCTCTCGCTCCCGCGAAAGCTGATCCGCTTTCGCGCGCAGGTCGGAACGGATCCGCTCGAGCGCGCGCTCGAGGTCGGCCCATTCCCCGGGCTCCTCACTGGCGTAATCATCGGCGGCGAGAACCGGGGCGACGGCCCTCGAGCGCCGCAACTCGCGCGCGCGCTGAACCACGCGGCCCATCGGTTCGAAGTACAGTCGGGCGCTCCAAGCGGCGAACGCCGCGCCCGCGACGGCCAGGACCGCCCCGAGCCCGCTCAGGTACTCATCGAATTCGCCGAGCGCCGCGACGACATCGGGCGATCCCAGGAACGTCTTGATCGCGTAGTAACGGATCGAGAACCCGGCGACGACGAGAACGGCGCCGTAAAAGAGCGCAAAACGGAACGCGTAGTGCCCGACGATTTTCCAAGGGAAGTAACGCCGCGGTCGGATCATCCCCGATCACGCGTCCGTTTTGACCCGGTAACCGACCCCGCGAACGGTTTCGATCACGTCGGCGCACGGCCCGAGTTTTTTGCGCAACCCGAAAACGTGGGTGTCGACCGTGCGGCCCACCACGGAAACCCCTTCGCCCTGTACCTGGGCGATCAGACCGTCGCGGGTGAGCACACGGCCGCGGCTATCCGCGAGGGCGAACAGGAGCTTGAACTCGCTCGGCGTGAGATGAATCGGCTGGTCGCCGCACTTCACCTCGTAGGTTCTCGGGTCGATCATGAGCCCACCGAGGCGGACAGGCGCGTCAGCTTGCTTGTCGCGTTCGTTTTGCCTGCCGTCCAGTCCGCCATCCGGCCTGCCGCCGCCCGCGCCGGACCGACGATTGCGCCTGAGAAGCGCGCGAACCCGGGCGATCAACACGCTCGGCTCGAACGGCTTGGTGAGGTAGTCGTCGGCTCCCGCCTCGAGCCCTTCGACGATTTCCTCCGCCTCGGCCTTGGCCGTCACCATCAGGATCGCGGGGTCGCCGCTCGCTTGCTTGCGCACCCGACGGGCCACCTCCACGCCGCTCGCGCCCGGTAGCATCCAATCGAGGGCCAGAAGGTCATAAACGCCCCCGCTCGCCAAACTCAAAGCCTCTTCGGCGGAGGCGACCGCGTCGACCTCATGGCCTTCGCGCTTGAGGTGGAGGGCGATGAGTTCGCGGATTTCGTCTTCGTCCTCGACGACGAGGATGCGCGTCGGCTCCATGACTCTCCTTTGCGGTTCCCCGCCATGCGGCGCCCCGGTCATGCCGGCCGTTCTCAGTTCGACGGCCCCACGCCATGGCGCACGTCCTCGCCCGTGCAAGCGAAAATCACGTCCTCGGCTATGTTCGTCGCATGATCGGCCATCCTCTCGAGGTTGCGCGCGATCAGCAGCAGATCGAGCGCCGCTTCGATGTTGTCGGGGTTCTGCCGCATGTAAGGGACGAGGACCTCGAACGCCTTGTTCTTGAGCTCATCGACCGCGTCGTCGCGCTCGAGCACGTCCTGCGCGAGCACCGTGTCGCCGTTGAGGAAGGCGTCGAGGGAATCGCGCACCATCTCACGCACCAGCTCCGACATGCGCGAGAGGTCCAAGCGCACGGTGACCTCTTTGTCCTCGAGGTAACGGTCCGCATTGTACGAGATGTTGACCGCTTGATCGCCCATGCGCTCGAGGTCGGTGTTGATCTTGATGATCGCCAGGATCAGGCGGAGATCCGCCGCGACCGGCGAAAGACGCGCCAGGACCTCGAGGCAGGCGTTGTCGACCTCGATGTGTTTCTCATTGATCTTGGCCTCGAGCTGGTGGACCTGCTCGAGTTCCTTCCGGTCCCGCGCGACCAGCGCGTGGGTCGCTTTTTCGATGGCCTGCTCGACGAAGCCGCCCATCGAAAGAATCCTGGATTTCAGTTGTTTGAGCTCGGTCTCAAAACGTCTTTCCATGACGGGAGAGTAGAGTGAGGCCCGTTGGGTGTCACTCGAATTTTGCCCCTTTCATCGTAAACAATCCAGATAGCGCCGCACGGTTTCCCGCAAACCGCCGTAGAGCGCGTCGGAGATCAAGGCGTGGCCGATCGAAACCTCGTCGAGCCAGGGGATGGAGAGCGCCAAGTGGCGGAGGTTCTCGAGATTCAGATCGTGCCCGGCGTTCACGCCGAGTCCGTGCGCCCGCGCCGCTTCGGCCGCGGCCACGTACGCGGCGGTCACCGCGTCGCGCCGGGCGGTGGGATACGCGAGCGCGTACTCCTCGGTGTAGAGTTCGACGCGCGCGACGCCGATCTCCCGCAGCGCTTCCCAATCCGCCTCGCCGACCGTCTTCGGGTCGACGAACACCGAGGAGCGGATCCCCTTGGCTCGCATCCGCCGGCAAGCCGCCCCGAGCAGAACGGCGTTCTCCGCCACCCGCCAGCCCGCGTTCGAGGTGAGCACGTGCGGAGGATCCGGGACGAACGTCGCCTGCGCCGGCGCGACGTCCTCGAGCAGCGCCAAGAACTCCTCGGACGGGTAACCCTCGACGTTGAGCTCGGTGGAGAGCCTCGGCTTGAGCGCGTAGACGTCGGCGCGCCGGATGTGCCGTTCATCGGGGCGCGGGTGCACGGTGATGCCCTGGGCGCCGAACGTCTCGAGATCCAGGCTGACCTGAAGGACGTCGGGCGCGTTCTTGCCGCGCGAATTCCTGAGCGTCGCGATCTTGTTGACGTTGACGCTCAGCTTAGCCGTTTTGCTCATGAAGCGGGCTCCCCCCGAAACGCCTGGCGAGTCGTTCCGGCTGAACGCTTATCTAGCAAATTGCACAGAAATTTGCCAGGCGTGTTCGGACCGGCGCAGGGGGAACGCTCATACTCCCCTCTAGGGAGGGCGCGCGCGATGCGGCTCCAGATCTGCTTTCTCGCGGCCACGCTGTCCCTTGTGCCGCTTTTTTCGGCATCAGCCCAGCCGATGCCGGGACGGACGCAAGAGGAGCCGACGGCGCGGCTCGACCGCCTTGAAGCGCAGCTCTCGGCTCTGCAGGAGGAACTCGCGCGCTTGCGCCTCGAACGCTCGCTTCCCGAGCCGGCCGCGGAAGAATACTTCGGGCAGGGCCCGGCGATGAGCAAAGCGTTCCTCTCGAGCCAGCCGCTCAGCTGGGGCGCGACCGCCGAATTCCTTTTCATGGCTCAGAACGAACGCGGCGCGCGGCGCGCGGCGGGGCCCGGAACCGGGCTCGGCGATGCCGTGGGCGGCGCGGCGGGCGGCGCCGACATGCGCTTGTTCCTCGGTTATCGCCTGTCGTCAAACCTCACCCTCCATTCCGCGCTCGCTCTCGCCGACGCGACCCCGGGGCGCGAGTCGCCCACGCTCGACGGAAGCGAGCCGCATCTCGATTTCGCGCTCATGGACTGGCGGCCGCGCGACTGGCTCGTCGTGCGCGGCGGCCTCGTCCCGGCACCGGTCGGCGAACGGCGCCTCAGACCCGAGCCGACTTTGTACGCCGACCCTCTCCGATCACGCGTGGAAGAGTGGGTGGTGCCGTTCGATTTGAGCTCACCCGGCGTCATCGCCATGGCCGAAGGCGACGCCTGGGCCGCGCATCTCGGCTTCGTCGCTTCACCGGACGTCGCGCGTCTGCGGAGCGGAACGTTCCTGCAAGGCGCCGGCGCCCGCTTCCGAGGCGGGCGGACCGAACCGATCGATCGCGTTTCGATCGTCGCGCGGCTCGAAGGCAATTGGCGCCACGCGAAGGGCGACGGCATGGATGTCGTGATCTCCGCTTTGAACGGCTCCGCAAACCATCGCGGGCCCGGCGTCACGGGATCCAACGTCTCCCTGAGCGAGGCCCACTTCCGACTCCGATTGGGTCGACTGCACTGGTCGGCTCTCGGCGCGCTGGGCCGGTTGCCGCGCGCCGGGGCCTTCAAGGCCCCCTTCGGCACGCGGCCCGGGAGCCACGCCCGCGGCTGGACGACGAGCGTGCACTACGAGTTGAATCCACGCCCTCGGCCCGTGGGTTGGATGGCGACCGGCCTCTTCGCCAGCCTCGAGGGCGTCGAACTCGACAACGCGGACGGCGCGATCGGCGACGCGCCCACCGATCGCGTGGGGCGCGCCGCGCGCTTCGGAGCGACCGCCAGTCCCGTGCCGAACGTGACGATCAAAGCCGCCAGGCAATGGCGCCTCGGCTCGGCTTCCCTCGATGACGACCTCTGGCAAATCGCCGTCGGCGCCGTGTTCTGACCTTGCCCCGACCCGCCCGCCCCGGCGATACTGGCGCGACCCCGAAGGCGAAGGAGAGTCGGATGAGCCACCTGCAACCCGTGCGCGGAACGCGCGACCTGATCGGCGGGACCTGCCGCCGTTTCCGTCACATCGCGCGCACGGCGGCCGACACCGCCGCCCTCTACGGGTTCGAAGAGATCGAGACGCCCCTCCTCGAGTCGAGCGCGGTCTTCCTCCGCACGCTCGGCGAGACCAGCGACGTCGTCTCCAAACAGATGTACGTTTTCCAGGACCGCGGCGGGGATGAAATCACGCTCCGGCCCGAAGGCACGGCCGGCGTCGCCCGCGCCTTCATTTCCGAAGGCCTCGGCCAGCACCTGCCGCTCAAGCTTTTCTACGCCGGCCCCATGTTCCGTTACGAACGCCCCCAGAAAGGCCGCTACCGGCAATTCCAGCAATTCGGCGTCGAACTCCTCGGCGTCGACTCCGTGCAGGCCGACATCGAGGTCATCGCGGCCGCGGCCCGCGTGCTCCGCGCGCTCAAGGTCGACCACCTCGCCAAGCTCCAGCTGAACACGATCGGCGACCAGGAAAGCCGCGAGGCGTATCGCCGAAACCTCGTCGCGTACCTGCGCGGGCACGTGGCGGAGCTGTCCGAGGACAGTCGCGCGCGCCTGGAGAAAAACCCCCTGCGCATCCTCGATTCCAAGGACGACGGCGATCGCGCGACGCTGAGAAACGCGCCGCGCTTCGAGGAGTTCCTCAATGAGGCCTCCAAGGCGTTTTTCGCGCGCCTGCAAGACGGCCTTTCGGGTCTCGGCCTCGCGTTCGAGATCGACCCGCTGCTCGTGCGCGGCCTCGATTACTACTGCCACACGGTTTTCGAGTTCACGACCGACGCGATCGGCGCGCAGAACGCGCTGCTCGCCGGCGGCCGCTACGACGGCCTGATCAAGAGCATGGGGGGCCCGCCCACCCCAGGCGTGGGGTGGGCCGCGGGCACGGACCGCCTCGAACTCGTGATCCCCGAGTTGACGCCCGCGCCCAGGCCCGTGTCGATCGTTCCGCTCGGCGAAGCCGCGGAACGCGAAGCGCCCGCTCTCGGCGAACGCTTGCGCGCGGCCGGGCTGCGCGTCGACATCGGCTACGGCGGCAACATGAGCAAACGGATGAAGCGCGCCGACAAAATCGGCGCGCGCGCGGCCGTCATCCTCGGCGAGGCCGAACTCGCCAAGGGCGTCGCTCAGATCAAGGATCTCAGGCAAGGCACGCAGCGCGAAGTCGCTCTCGCGGACCTGGCGAAGGAACTCGCGCGCGACGACTGAGCCCGGCCGCCTCGCCGTGAAGGCGCTGAGTTCACCCCTCTGAAAGCGAAGCGACCGCACTTCCTATGGGCGCGTCGTCAGTCATCGTCCTGGATCGTGCCCCAGGCGGACGGGCCGACGGGGCTCGCCTCGTCGGCCGAGTGGATCATCAGGCGGAAGCTCTCGTCATCCTCATTGAGGCCGTCGTTCACCGTCGAAACATCGACGTCGACCCCGGTCTGACCGGCCGGGATCGTGTACGTCGCGTTCGTCAGAGCGGTGTAATCCACTCCAGGAGTGGCGCTTCCGCCGAAGGTATCGGCCTTGAACGTGACGTCGCGAGGCCAGGGTTTGTTCATCGTCACGCGGAACGTGAGCAGGCCGCCCTCGACCCCTGACGCCGGCGCGAGCGAGAGCTGCGGCGACTCGGGCACGGAGCCGGCGTAGAACACGTGAACCGCGCCCGCCTGACTCACCGGATTCGCCCCCGACGCATCGTAATTTTGCGCGGGTGTCCCGACCACGACCGTCTCGCCCGAGATCGACACGGCAGAACCAAGCCGATCCTCTTCCATGCGCGCGTTGGTGCCCGTCGCCACCAGCTTTTGCTGCTGGCTCCAAACCCCTCCGACGCGCGTGAACACGTACGCCGCGCCCGCGTCGCTCACAAAACTCGCGCCAGCCGCATCGAAATCTTGGCCAGTCGCCCCCACCACGACCGCATCCCCTGAAATCACGACCGAAGAGCCGAACAGATCATTCGCCATGCGCGCGTTCGCTCCGGTCGCCACGAGTTTCTGCTGCTGGCCCCAGACTCCCCCGCTGCGCGTGAACATGTACACGGCGCCGGCGCCTACCTGAAAGTTCAAGCCGTTTGCGTCATAACCTTGTTGACGGGCTCCAACCGCGAGCGTCTCTCCGAAAACCGCGACCGAAGAACCGAAATAGTCGCTCGCCACGCGCGCGTTCGTGCCAGTCGCCACGAGTTTTTGCTGCTGGCTCCAGACCCCTCCGCTGCGCGTGAACACGTACGCCGCGCCCGCGTTGTTCTCTGAGTTCGCTCCGCCCGCATCGTAATCTTGAGTCGTCGCGCCCACCGCGATCGTCTCACCGGAAATCGCAACGGAAACACCGAAATAGTCGCTCGCCATGCGCGCGTTCGTCCCGGTCGCCACGAGTTTTTGTTGCTGGTTCCAGACTCCCCCGCTGCGCGTGAACACGTACGCCGCACCCGCACCGTTCACTGAATTCGCGCCGGCCGCATCGTAGCTTTGCATTGACGCCCCGATCACGATCGTCTCGCCCGAGATCGCAACGGAAGCGCCGAAGTGGTCGCCCATCATGCGCGCGTTCGTCCCGGTCGCCACGAGTTTCTGCTGCTGGCTCCAGACTCCCCCGCTGCGCGTGAACACGTACGCCGCGCCCGCGTTGCTTTGAAGATTCACGCCGTTCGCATCCCAATATTGTTGAGGCGCTCCCACTACGATCGTCTCGCCTGAGATCGACACGGAAGCACCGAAATCATCGCTCCCTTGGCGCGCATTGGTACCGATCGCCGTCAGTTTCTGCTGCAACACCCAGCGCCCACTTTGCTTGACATAGACATGAGCGGAACCAGAGCCCGTCCCCCCATCGATCCCAGCCTCATCGAGGCGATCGCCGGCCGCGCCGACCACGAGTGTTGATCCGTCTTCTGAGAGGCTCAATGAGGAGCCGAACTGGCCGGCTACGCGCTCATGAACCAGGCGGGAGGCGGTCAATTTCTGATCCTGACCCCATATCCCCCCGCTGCGCGTGAACGCGTACGCAGCGCCCGCGCCGCTCACTAGGTTCGCGCCGGATGCGTCATACTCTTGGCCATAGGCCCCGACCACGATCACCTCGCCCGAGATCGATACGGAATGACCAAACTGATCGTTCGCCATGCGCGCGTTCGTCCCGGTCGCCACGAGCTTCTGCTGCTGGCTCCAAACCCCTCCGCTGCGCGTGAACACGTACGCCGCGCCCGCTCCGCTTAGAAAATTCGCGCCGTTCGCATCATAGGTCTGACCAATCGCTCCAACCACGATCGTTTCGCCGGAAATCGCGACGGACGCGCCGAAATAATCATTCACCACGCGCGCGTTCGTCCCGGTCGCCACGAGTTTCTGCTGCTGGCTCCAGACTCCCCCGCTGCGCGTGAACACGTACGCCGCGCCCGCGTATGGCACCGCGTTGCCGCCGGTCTCATCGTAGAACTGCTGGCGCGCGCCCACCACGATCGTTTCGCCGGAAATCGCGACGGACGCGCCGAACCTATCGCTCATCTCACGCGCGTTCGTCCCGGTCGCCACGAGTTTCTGCTGCTGGCTCCAAGCCCCTCCGCTGCGCGTGAACACGTACGCCGCGCCCGCGTTGTTCGCTGAGTTCGCGCCGTCCGCATCGAAGTCTTGATTATGAGCCCCTACCACGACCGTCTCGCCTGAAATCGCAACGGATTGACCGAACTGGTCGCTCGCCACGCGCGCGTTGGTGCCGGTCGCCGCCAACTTCTGCTGCTGGCTCCAGACGCCCCCGCTGCGCGCGAACACGTACGCCGCGCCCGCACCGGCCACCAAATTCGCGCCGTCCGCATCGAAGTCTTGGCCAGCCGCCCCCACCACGACCGTCTCGCCCGAAATCGCAACGGATTGACCGAACTGGTCGCTCGCCACGC
>JAJTYM010000025.1 GCA_021463345.1 Pseudobdellovibrionaceae bacterium
CGTCGCACGCCGAGGCGAAGCCTGGGGCGTCGACGCCCGACGGGATGATCCTGCGGCAACCGCAGGCGACGCTCGAGCAGAAGCAGGACAACATCAACGAGATCATCCGCCAGGCTCAAGTGATCATGAAGCGCGGCGGCGGTGAAATGAAGCTGCAGCTCCAGCCTGAGGGCCTCGGGCAGGTGAACCTGAAGGTCCTGGTGCAGGACGGCCAGGTGAACGTGCAGATGATGGCCGAAAACGACTCGGCCAAAAAACTGCTCGAGAACGGTTTGAACGAGCTCAAAGCGCAGCTCGCGGCCCATAAGCTCCACGTCGAGACCCTGAAAGTCGACATGCAGGCCGATGCCGGATTGAAGAAGTTCGAGCAGAATCTCGGAGACGCGCAGCGCGAACAGGCGCGCCAATTCGCGAGCGACTTCATGGGTCAGTTCCGCGACGAGCGCCAGGGGTTTTTCTCGAGCTACATGGATCGTTCGAACATGAAGGGTTATGCGCGTCCGCAGAAACGCGCGTCCGTCGAGCCGGCTCCGGCCGACGGAGTCCAGCCGTCGGCGAGCCGCCGCGGCGAAAGCGCGGGGCATGCGCGCCGATTGAATCTCGTCGCGTGAGCGCGCGGGCAACGGGTTCGCGCGGGCGAAGTCGGCCGCGCAATTGGGGTTTTCAGTGGGAACGATGAACGTCAAAGGCGGAACGAGAACTTGGTCGCCGGCGGAGCAGCAAAGCTCCCTGAAGGCGGACGCGCGCAACACCATGAGCGCGCAGGACGCGGAGAAGGTGTTGGGCGGCCAGGATATGGGCGAACTGCTCAACAAGGTCGCCGACCCGAACTGGGTCGACCCGGCCAAGGCCCGGCGCGTGGGCAACAATCAGCTCGACAAGGACGCCTTCCTCAAACTGATGCTCGCGCAGATGAAGAACCAGGATCCGACGAGCCCGATGCAGAGCCACGAGATGGCGGCCCAGCTCGCGCAATTCACCTCGCTCGAGCAGTTGAGCAACATCAACACGACTCTCGAGGGCATGAAAAGCGCGCAGCAGCCGGCGACCAATTACCAGGCGCTCAACTTCATCGGGAAAAAGGTCGCGGGCGACTCCTCGAAGGTCGTGCGCATGAACGGCGACAGGTTCCATGACTTCAACTTCCAGCTCGGCACCGACGCGAGCCAGGTGATCGTCAAGGTGAAGGACGGCGACGGCGGGACGGTCCGCACGATCAAGGCGGACAACCTCAAGAAGGGCGACAACACGATCCAGTGGAACGGCTTGGCCGAGGACGGCACGCCCGCGCGCCCGGGCGAGTACAAGCTCGTCGCCGAAGGGGTTTCGGGCGACGGCGGCAAGGTGTTCGTGAAGTCGGAGTTCGACGGGAAGATCACGGGCATGAACTTCACGCCCTCGGGCCCGGTGCTGCTGGTCGGCAACCAGACCGTGCGCCTGCAGGACGTGAAGAAGATCTACGAACCGCCGCCCGAGGAGCGGTCCCCCGATCGCGCGCCGATCACGCCTTTGGCGGCGGCCGGTCCCGGTCCGGTGTCGATGACGGCCCCGGCTCCGGCGCCGGGCGGCGATCTCGAGCGGAAAGCGCCCGCGAAGCCGGAAGACGTTCCCGCGGCGAGCGATGACGTCCCGGCGAACGGGCTGACGAAGAACGTCGCGATGTCGCGCGGTCTGATGAATCAACTCGCCGCCGGGGATGTGACGGACGATGGCATTTGAGATGTTGAAGGGCATGAATGTCGCGCCCGCCGTCGCGCCTTCGGGGCCGGGGAGCGGCCTCGGCGCCGCGAAAACGGGGCTTGATCCCGGCGCGGCGGCCGAATTCAAGGGCGCGCTCGATCAGGCCGTGAACGGGTCGGGCCGCGCGCCGGCGACCGGCGACCGGCCGCTCGAGACGGCGGGCGCGTCCCCGAACCTGAAGTTCTCGACCCACGCGATCGAGCGCATGCGTTCGCGAGGCATCAGCTTCGAGCCGCAGACGATGAAGTCGATCGAGGGAGCCGTGCGGAAGGCGGCCGCCAAGGGATCAAAGGACACGTTGGTCCTCGCCGGCGACAACGCTTTGATCGTCAGCGTGAAGAACAACACGGTGGTGACCGTGATGGACCGCGCGGCGATGAAAGAGAACGTGTTCACCAATATCGACAGCACGGTGGTGTTGTGAGGTGCCGAACAAGGTAAGTTTTTGAGTTCAACAATCAACAATGGGCCGGTCCGCAACGCGACTCGTTGCGGGGGCCCTCCTGATCCGCCGAACGACTGACGCGGATCGACCTAGGAGGGGTTTATGGGAGTTCTTTCGTCTTTGTACACGGGTGTCTCGGGTTTGATGGCGCAGGGCGAGGCGCTGGGCGTGATCGGTGACAACATCGCCAACGCCAACACCACCGGTTTCAAGTCGTCCCGCGCGGAATTCCAGGACATCATCTCGAAGTCCCTGAAAGGGATCCTGGGCGGCAACCAGATCGGTCGAGGGGTGAAGGTCGGGGCGGTCAACCCGATCCTGATCCAGGGCAACGTCGACGCGACGGAAAAAGCCACCGATCTCGCGATCTCGGGCGACGGTTACTTCGTCACGCGCGGTTCCGACGGCGAGTCCTACACGCGCGACGGCTCCTTCCATTTCGACAAGGAAGGCTACCTCGTGACGAACGACAACCAGCGCATCCAGGGGTTCGAGGCCGACGAGAAGGGCAAGATCATCAATAAAATGGGGGACATCAAATTCCCGCGCGCGCTCATCCCGGCCAAGTCCACGAACGAGATCAGCGTCGATCTGAACCTCGATTCGCGCGTCGAGCCGGGCAAGGTCTTCAACGCGAAGGACCCTTACAACACCTCGCACTACTCCACGGGCGTGGAAGTGTACGACTCGCAAGGCAACAAGCACCTGATGACCATGTTCTTCAACAAGACGGCCGACCGCACATGGGACGTGCGCGGCATGGTCGACGGCAAAGAAGTCACGGGGGGAAAGGCGGGCGAGCTCGCCGAGGTCTGGACGGGCCGCCTCACGTTCACGGTCGACGGCAAGCTCGATACCGAGACGACGACGAAGTCGGCGTTCAACTTCGCCGGCGGCGCGCTCCAGAACCAGCAGATCAAAGTGGACTTCGGCGACTCGTTGACGACCGACAAAGGCAAGGGCATCAACGGCACCAAGCAGTACGGCAAGGAATCCGACATGATCAGCTGGAAGCAGGACGGCGCCGCCGCCGGCACGATCACGAACATGTCGTTCAACGACGAAGGCGTGTTGACGGCTCTCTATTCCAACGGCCAGGCGCAGGATCTCGCGCAGATCGCTTTGGCGAAGTTCGAGAACCCGGAAGCCCTCTACAAGGTCGGGAACAACCGCCTGAAAGAGGCGCGCGATTCGGGCACGGCGTCGATCGGCAAGTCGGGCCAGGCGGGCCGCGGCCGTCTCTTCGCCAAGTCTCTCGAACGCTCGACGGTCGATCTCGCCCTGGAGTTCGTGCAGTTGATCCAGAACCAGCGCGGTTTCCAAGCGAACGCGAAAACGATCACGACGACCGACGAGCTGCTCGGCGAAGTGATCAACCTCAAGCGTTGATCCGCGGAAACCCCGGCTCGTAGCCCGCCGGGGAAGCGATAACGCCGATTGAGCCTCGCTCCCGCGGGGGGCGAGGCTCAGGCTCTCGCGGCATCGCGAACGGCCGCGAGAGAGGCGCGGTTCTCAAAAAAGATGGATTGGCTCGCCACTGGCATCGACGCCAGTGAGCGAGAAACCTCGACGACCCTGCTCAAACTCGAGAATCAAACTTCTCGCGCCTTTTTTTCAAGGCGGGTGCGTCCCTGTTTAGAAACTTTGAAAAGCGACGCTCCAACCACGCTTGAGAAACTCGCTTGCAATAGTTCGCTCGGAGCAAAGACATTTTGGCTTGGAGGTAGCCATAGGAGGTTCACTAGAACCGGGTTGAAACGGGTCATGCTCAGAGAGCCCGATGCGACTTCTGAAAAACGGCCATCCGCGGAACCAGACGACAGGATCCGGAGAGTCGTTTGCCCGAACAACAAAACCTACCTCTCGAAAGTGATGAACGGCGGAGGCCAACTCAACGGGGATCAAGTCCACGCCGCATGCGAATTTTTGAAACTCTCGCCTGATCAAACCGAGTATTTGTCGCAGCTGCGGGACTGGCAGCTCTCACGGAACAAATCTCGATCTGACCGCATTAAAAGTAAGCTTGAAAAATTCAAGAAGAGGCGTCTTAAGACGGAATCGTCCATCGAGGTGGACCAGGAACAAAACGTGCAAAGCCATCTCTGGGAATACTATACGGATATAGATTTGCAACTGATCCACCTGTTTTTGACCGTTCCCGAGTTTTCTGAGAACCCCTCTGCGATCGCAGAAAAAATCGGGGTCGGCGAGAGCCGCTTGAAGAGCGTTTTGTTAAAGCTCCAGAATTGGAAAATCATTCGATACGGAAAAGGGAAATACATAGCGGGTAGCCCTAAATTGCATTTGTCGGAGGACTCCGCGGCGTTTGTCACTTTTGGGATTTTAAACAGGATCAAGACCCTTGAAAGGCTGAGAAGAAAAGACTCAGAGTCCTCGAATGAATACTTTCTCTCCGCTTTCTTTTCAGCGGAAACGACTTTTCAGGACCGTTTCAAGAAGAAGCTTCTTGAATTGCTGAAGGAAACGCAGGCTCAGGTGATCTCCTCCGAGCCCGAAGAGATCTACCAATTGAACATCGATTTTTTCCGTTGGAGCTGAGCTGCCGTGAGCGGGACATATGCTGCCGGGACGCGTCCTTGCCTCAAGAGCAGGACGGGCACCGGCCCGTGAATTCCAACCGGTGCTTGAGATCGGTGTAGCCGAGTTTTCTCAGAAGCTGCTCTTGGCTTCCGACGATGCAGAATTCCAGAGGTTCGACTTTTTTGCACGAACGGCAAACGATGTGATGATGGTGAGGGCCTTCGCGCCCCAGGATCACTTCATAGTGAGCCATATCGTCGGAAAAATCACATTTCTCGATGATTCCAAGTTTCACAAGGACGGGCAGCGTCCTGTAGATCGTGACGAAATCAATGTCGGCCTTTCCAGCCAAGAGCTTCTCAAGCCCGCGCGGGGAAAAAGGCTTCTTCTGCTTCAAGATGGCCTCGAGAAGAACGCGCCGAGTTCGCGTCAGGCGGTAGTCGGATTGCTCGACGAGCCCCAGCGCTTTGGTCAAAAGGCCATTGGATTCTGTATGCGGAACCGCTTTTTCGCTCTTCTTCATGCTCGAACCCCCAATGTATCCGCGTTTTCCATGCGTCGCAACGCCGCCAGGCCCTTTGCGCCCGATAACGGCCGGGAGCCGGGGCCCGGGAATTCGCCGAACACGCGATCCGAGCGAGTTCGTGTTTTCTGTTTTCGCCTACGGAACGAAGCCGAGGGAGATGCTGCGGATGTTGACTTATTGCAAATGAATTGCAATAAATATTCGGGCGCCGATCGGCGGAAACGAGCGAAAAAACGAGCGAAAAGGAGTCTCGGTGCAGGAAGTTTCGCGCCTTTCACCTACGCGTTTCACGACTTTGGACGATACCCACGTGGCTCGCGGCCGAAGCTGGGACGATTTAAAGTCGATCAACGACGCGCAAGTGAATTTAGCGATCTTAAGCCGCCCGAACCTCGAATTGCCGCTCGTCGCATCCGAGCTCTTTCAGGCGAATTTCGATCATTTTCAGGTCGTCATGTCCAAAGATGAAGATCCGTTTCTCCTTGGGGCGCTCCTGGATGATGAGCTGGATCTGGCGTCCCCGGACGCGGCCGATCTTTACTTCGACATGATCGGGATATTGCGCGAGTTCTTTCGGATTTCATCGGCTCAAGAGATCGGCGTGAGGCTCGAGGCCGTCGCGACGGACATGTGCTCGCTCTTCCATTGCGACATGCTTCCTCTGAGATTGGTCTGCACCTACGAGGGGCCGGGGACGGAGTGGCTCTTCAACAAAGACGCCAACCGGGATGGGTTGCTGAAGGGCGACAACGGCCTCGTGCTTCGCCCGGACGCGATCGTGCAAAGGGTGAAGGCCGGCGAAATCGGGATCATGAAAGGGGAGAAATTCAAAGCGCCGGGAACGAAAGCCTTGATCCACCGCTCGCCGTCGATCAAGGGGACGGGGATCAGGCGGTTGTTTTTGCGAATGGATGTCCTGAAGTGAGACCCGAGCCCCCCTCCCGTTGACCAAGTTGATTTTCCCGCCGAGCCTATGTAGCATAGAGGGTCTCTGGGCTCGCCAGAGAACTATGAGAGCATAAATAAACCCACCATTCTTTTGAATTGAGGAAACGCGATCGCTCGCGGGGGTTTGTGTATGCCGTCCATCGTCACTTTCAGCGGCGTGTCCTTTGAATTGCCAAACGGGCGCGCCCTGTTCACCAACGTCAGTTTTTCCCTCCACTCGAGATTGACCGCTCTCGTGGGGCCCAACGGAGTCGGCAAGACGTGCCTCGCCAAACTCATCGCGGGCGACTTGTCGCCCGCGAAAGGCGCCATTCGCAGAAGCGGAGCCGTCTCCTTTTTCCATCAAAGGGAAACCCCGCGATCGATTCCCGTAGAGGCCTATTTAGCCTCCCGTTATTCGCGGTCGATTCCCGGCGAAAAGCTCCTTGCGGGGATCGGGCGAGCCGTTCTTTGCTCGGATTTGAGCGGTGGGCAATGGATGAGGGTGAGGCTCGCTTCCACGATAGGCGGCCAATTCCTCGTTCTTGATGAGCCGACGAATGACCTGGATCGGGAGGCGAAATCGATTTTGCGGGATTTCCTTCGCGAATGCCGGGACGGCGCCCTTTTGATTTCGCACGACCGAGAGTTTTTGGCGCTTTGCGACGATGTGTTGGAACTTTCCAGCCAAGGGCTGGAAAAATACGGCGGGGGTTGGCAAGCCTACGAGGATGAAAAGGAACGGGAGCGCGATCGATCGCGGACCGGCCTTGATAGAGCCAAACGGGAGCGGGACAAGGCCAGGACCGAACGGGCCGCTCAAGTCGAAAGGCAAGAGAGAAGAAATCGCCGGGGCGATGAGTTCGCGAAAAAAGGCGGCATGCCGAGAATTTTAACCGGAGCGAGGAAACGAAAAGCGCAGCGCACGACGGGAAAAGTTCACGCCTCGACGATGGGGAAGGCGGACGCGAAAGTGAAAGAGGCCTACGAGGCGTTTCATGAGATCAAAGTTGATCCGATCATGTACGCCGACCTGACCGGGCTTGAGATCCCAAACCGGAAATTGGTCGCCGAAGCGAAAGGCTACAACGTGCTCTTCGATAGGTGGTTGTATGGAAACGGCCTTGATTTTTCTTGGAGAGGAAACATCCGTTTGGCGATCAAGGGGGGGAACGGCTCCGGAAAAACCACTCTTGTCAAAGCGATCTTGGGGGACTCCTTGAAAACCAGAGGCGAGCTCCGTCTCGGGGAGTTGACGACGTTTTATTTGGACCAACAATGTTCGATCTTGAATGACTCGCGGAGTGTCATTGAAAACGTCCGCGCCGTCTCGACGATGAGTGAAAGCGAGATCAGGAACAATCTCGCGAAATTGTTGTTCGCCGGCGATCGCGTGTTTCAAGGAGTTCGCTCGTTGAGCGGCGGCGAGAGGCTGAGGGCGGCGTTGTCCTGTGGGCTGTTGGCCGAGAAAAAACCGGAATTGGTCATTTTTGATGAGCCGACGAACAACCTTGATCTCGTGAACATCAAATTTCTGGAGAATTTGATTTCCCGATTCAAGGGAGGGGTCATCGTCATTTCCCACGATGACGCCTTTTTGAAGGAGTGCGGGATCGACGCCGAGCTGCGCCTTTGAAAAACCTCCTCGACATGGCGTCGGGAAGGCGTCAACGGGGCGCCGGCGCAAACCGCCGCTCAGGCGCCCAGGTACGACTCGATGACGCGGTGATCGTTCAAGAGATCCTGGCCCGTGCCCGAGAGCGTGATTTTGCCGGTCTCCACGACGTAGGCTCGGTGGGAGATCTTGAGCGCCATGCGCGCGTTCTGCTCGACGAGCAGGACGGTCGTGCCCTCCGAGTTGATTTTCTTCACGATCTCGAAGATCTGCGCCACGATCAGGGGCGCCAGGCCCAGCGACGGTTCGTCGAGCATCAGCAGCCGCGGCCGGCCCATGAGCGCGCGCGACATCGCGAGCATCTGCTGTTCGCCGCCCGAAAGCGTCCCGGCCGCTTGCTTCACGCGCTCTTCCAGGCGGGGGAAGAGCCGGAAGCAGTGCTCGATGTCCGCTGCGATCCCGTCACGGTCCTTGCGCGTGTACGCGCCGAGCTCGATGTTTTCCATGACGGTCAGGTTCGGGAAAACGCCGCGGCCTTCGGGGCTGTGGCAGATGCCGCGCCCGATGAGGTCGTGCGCCGGCACCCCTTTCAGGCTCTCCCCGCGGAAAGAAACGGAGCCGGCGTAGGGGAGCATTCCCGAGATCGCGCGCAACGTCGTCGTCTTGCCGGCGCCGTTGGCCCCGATGAGCGACACCACTTCGCCTTTCGCGACCGTGAACGAAACGCCCTTGAGCGCGTGGATCGCCCCGTACTTCACGTTGAGGTCTTTGACGTCGAGGATGGTTTCGCTCATGCGTGCGCGTCCGTTCCCAGGTAGGCGGCGATGACTTTCGGGTCGCGTTTGATCTGCTCGGGCGTGCCCATGGCGATCGTGACCCCGTGATCGAGCACCAGGATCCGCTCGCAAATGCCCATGACGAGCTTCATGTCGTGCTCGATCAGGAGGACCGTCAGGGAGAAGTCCTTGCGGATCTTCGCGATCGTTTCCATCAGGCCCTCGGTCTCGCGATGGTTCATGCCGGCGGCGGGCTCGTCGAGAAGGATGAGTTTCGGCTCGGTCGCCAAGGCCCGGATGATTTCGAGCTTGCGCTGCTCCCCGTAGGGGAGAGAACCCGCCTCCCAGCCGGCTTTCGCGTCGAGGCTGAAGATCCTCAGCAGGTCCGTCGCCTTCGCGGCGAGCGCGTCCTCCTCGGAGAAGAACGCCGGCGTCTTCAGCACGGCGGCCGCCATCCCGTATTCGGTGTGTTGGTGGGCGGCGATGAGGACGTTCTCGAGCACGGTCATCTCTTTGAACAGGCGGATGTTCTGGAAGGTGCGGGTCATCCCGAGCCGCGAGATCTGGTGGGGTTTGAGCCCGGCCGTCGGCTGGCCGGCGATCGTGATCGCGCCCGAGGTCGGTTTGTACACTCCGGTGAGCATGTTGAAGCAGGTGGTCTTGCCGGCGCCGTTGGGGCCGATGAGGCCGACGAGCTCGCCGGCGCCCAGGACGAGGTTGAAGTCGTCGACGGCCTTGAGGCCCCCGAACCGCATCGTCACGCCGCGCGCGTCAAGCAGAGGTTCGGCCATCTTTGCCCCTCGCCTTCGTCAGTCGTTTGAACAGGTCCGTGACCTCCGCTTTCCCGAAAATGCCCTGCGGCCGCGAGATCATGAAGATGATCAGCAGCAGCGAGTAGATCACCATGCGGAGATCGACGCCCGTGTATTCCTGCAGCGGGCGGAGCACGAATTCCGGCAGCATGGTCACGATGATCGCCGCGATCACCGAGCCCGTCAGGCTGCCCATCCCGCCGAGGACGACCATGATGATGGCGTCGACGCTCTTGGTGAACTGGAACGTCGACGGGTTCAGGTACTTCGTGGCCGAAGCGAAGACCGCTCCCGCGAGCCCGGCGAAGAAGCTCGAGATCACGAACGCCTGCACCTTCATCTTGGTCGTGTTCACGCCCATGGCTTCTGCGGCGATCTCGTCCTCGCGCACGCTCTGGAAGCCGCGCCCGTGCGTGCTGCGCACCAGGCGCCACAGGACGAAGAACGTCGTCGTGAGCCAGAACGCGGCCCAGAGGTAGTTCATGAAAAACGGCGAGAACACGTAATCGCCGACGACGAGCTCGCCGGGCGCCGGCACGCCCGGCATCCCGCGCGCGCCGCCGACGGCCTTGGTGTTGAGCAGCACCACGCGGATGATCTCGCCGAACCCAAGGGTGACGATGGCCAGGTAATCGCCGCGCAGGCGCAGCGAAGGCAGGCCCACCAAATAGCCCGCGGCGGCGGCGGCGAGCCCGCCCGCGACGGCGAAGATCGGGAAGTTCAGGAACTCGAACGGCTGCGGAAGGAACATGAGCCGCGCGCCCACGCCCATCGTGAGCACCGAGAGATAACCCGAGACGTACGCGCCGACCGCCATGAAACCGGCGTGGCCGAGCGAGAACTGCCCAGTGAAGCCGTTCACCAGGTTCAGGCTCAGGGCGAGGATCATGTTCACGAACATGAACAGGAAAATGAGCTGCGTGTACCCGTTCGCGGTCCGGTCGAGGATCCCGCCGAGCGCGAGCAGGACTGCGAACGTCGCGGTCGGCGCGAGGAACGAGCGGCGGAACCGGGTTTGCGGCGAAGGGGCGGCGTCGGTCATCAGACTTTCTCCGTTTGCCATTTGCCGAGAAGGCCCGCCGGGCGGAACACGAGGATCACGATCAGGAGCCCGAACGCCAGCGCGTCGCGATACGTGCTAGAGAGGTAGGCGACGACCATTTCTTCGGACAAACCCATGATGATCCCGCCCAGGACGGCGCCCGCCAGGTTCCCGATCCCGCCCAGGACCGCCGCGACGAACGCTTTGAGCCCGAAGAACAAGCCCATCAACGGGTCGATCTGCGGGTATTTCATGCCGACCAGGACCGAGCCCACGCCGGCGAGCGAGGAACCGATCAGGAAGGTCATCGAGATGATCTTGTCGGTGTTGATGCCCATCAGCGAGGCGACTTGGCGGTTGGTGCTGACCGCGCGCATGGCCTTTCCGGTTTTCGTGCGGTGGATCAAGTAGTGGAGCCCCGACATGAACGCGACCCCGGTCAAGAGGATCGTGACGTCGAACAAACGCAGGTCGATCCCGCCGCTCGAGACGAGGCTGCGGTCCTCGAGCACCGTCGGGAAGCTCTTCGGATCGGCGCCGAAGATCACTTGGCCCGTGTACTGGAGGAAAAGGCTCACGCCGATCGCCGTGATCAGCGTGTTGAGTTTCGGAGCCTGGCGGAGCGGGCGATAGGCGAAGCGCTCGATCGTCAGGCCCGCGACGCCGCAAGCGGCCATAGCGACGATCAGGACGATGCCGAAAAAGACGATCCCGGGTTCCAGGTCTGCGCCCAGCGCGCGGCCGAGGCCGATGGCGGTGTAATAGGCCGCGAACGCCCCCAACATATAGACTTCGGAATGCGCGAAGTTGATGAGTTGGAGGATGCCGTAAACCATGGTGTACCCGAGCGCGATCAACGCGTAGATCGAGCCCAGGGATACGCCGTTGATCAGGTGCTGGATGAAATCTTCCACGTGTCCTCGTTCAGGGTGTGATCGTGGTGACGTAGCGGTTGACCGTGCCGTCGACTTTCACGACGACCGCGGGTTTCACGGCGTTGCGTTTCCCGTCGATCGTGATCCGCCCGGTGACGCCGGCGAAGTCTTTCGTCCTGGCGATCTCGTCGCGGATGTTCTTTGGCGTCAGTTCCGCCGCGCGCTCCATGGCGGAGACCAGGACCTTGGCCGCGTCGTAACCGAGGGCCGCCAGGCCGTCGGGGACCTTGCCGTATTTCGCTTTGTAGTTCTTGATGAAGTCCTGCACGACCGAGTCGGTGCTTTCGGTCGTGTAGTGGCTGGAGAAGTACTGGCCGTTGATGGCGTCTTTGCCGATTTGGTAGAGTTTTTCGGAATCCCAACCGTCGCCGCCGAGGAGCGGCGCCTTGATGCCGAGCTGCTTCGCCTGCTGCGCGATCAGCCCCACCTCGGTGTAGTAGCCGGGGATGAAGATCGCGTCGGGCTTTTTCGAGCGGATCTGGGTGAGCTGGGCCTTGAAGTCCTTCTCGCCCGACTGATAGCTCTGGTCGATGACGATCTCCCCGCCCATCTGCCTGAAGGTTTTTGCGAAAAAGGTGGCGAGGCCGACGCTGTAGTCGGATTTCACGTCGCGCAGGATGGCGACCTTCTTGGCCGAGAGCTTCTCGTGGGCGAACTTCGCCATCGCCGTGCCTTGGAACGGGTCGATGAAGCAAACGCGGAAAATATAGTCGCCGACTTCGGTGACCTGGGGGTTCGTCGACGAGGGCGAGATCATCGGGATTTTGTGCTGTTGCGCGATGGGCGCCGCGGCCAGGGTGCGGCCCGAGGCCACTTCACCGAGCACCGCGACGACCTTGTTCTCGGTGATCAACCGGGTCACGACCGCGGCGGCTTCGTCGGGCTTGCCTTGGTTGTCGAGGGCGATGACCTTGAGTCGGCGGCCTTTCACGCCGCCGGCCTCGTTCGTTTCATCGATGGCCATCATCACGCCTTCATGAGTGCTGAGGCCGAAAGTCGCTTCGCCGCCGGTCATCGAGCCGTACTCGCCGATCAGGATATCTCCCGTCATCGCGACTTGCGCGCGGTGGGAGTCGTCGGAGCTTTCAGAAGGCGCGGCAACCGGGGTTTTTCGGGTACAACCCGTGGTGGCGGCGAAGATGACGAGACCGGCCAGGACGTGCTTGAGCATAGCTTCGTACCCCATGTGACGCTCTCCAGCGAGCGACGGTCAAATCAGTTGAAACGATTCATCGTCGTAACAGTTCGATTTCAATATGGCAAGGCGTTACAACGGTTTAGGAGCTCGCAAATCAGCCCCAGGCGAGGGTTCCAACGTTTTTGAGCCAAGTTTGATGATCAGTACGAAAGCATGCGTGCGAGCTCGATCAACTCCCGTCCGACCGTTTTTTTCTTGCCGAGAGCTTGCTCGAAAGGAACGGTCACGACCTGACCGCCTTTGACGCCCGCCAGGCAGTCGCATTCGCCGCGGCGAAGAGCATCGACGGCGGCGGCTCCGAGCCGGCTGGCAAGGATCCGGTCGGCCGCTGTCGGGGAGCCGCCGCGTTGGACGTGCCCGAGGATGCAGACTTTGGCCTCGAAGCCGGATTTTTTGCGGATCGCCTCGGCCAAATCGTAGGCGCGCCCGGGTTTGCGGCCCTCGGCGGCGATCAGGATCGAGCTTTTCTTGCCGCGCGCCATGCCGCGCCGGATATGGTCGATCGCTTCGTCGACGGTGACCGCGTTTTCGGGGAAAAAAATCTCCTCCGCCCCGCCGGCGACGCCGACGTCGACGGCGATGAAGCCGCTGTCACGACCCATCACTTCGACGATGAAGAGCCGATCGTGGCTCGCGGCGGTGTCGCGGATCCTGTCGATAGCTTCCAGGGCGATGTTCACGGCCGTATCGAAACCGATCGTGAAGTCCGTGCCGAAAACGTCGTTATCGATCGTGCCCGGGACCCCGACGATCGGGACCCGATGCTCCTGATGCAAGAGGCGCGCGCCCGCGAACGAGCCGTCTCCGCCGATGCAGACGAGGGCGTCGATGCCCGCCGCCCGCAAGTTCGCCGCGGCCTTGGCGCGCGCGTCGGCCTGGTGGAATTCGGGAGAGCGGCCCGTCTTCAGGATCGTCCCGCCGCGCTGGAGGATGTTGCCCATCGAACCTTGGGTGATCGGGACGAATTCCCCGGAGAGCATTCCCGGATAGCCGCCGACGATGCCGCGCACGTCGAGGCCGTGATAGAGCGCGATCCGGGCCGCGGAGCGGATCGCGGCGTTCATGCCGGGAGCGTCGCCGCCGCTGGTGTAAATCCCTATGGTTTTGATTTGGTCCGCCGGAAACTTCGACATCGTTCGAGCGCCTCCGAAAGTGAAGAGGTCCGAAAAAGAAAAAGGACCGGGCGAACCCGATCCTTTCATCTTAAGCGGCGCATTTCAACCGCGTTCGCTCCATGAGCCGCGCGGTGAACGCGTGCCCCGCGCTCAGCGCACGAGGTCTTTGAACTCGGCGCCGGGGCGGAATTTGGGATATGAAGTCGCCGGGATCTTGATCGACTTGCCCGTCTGGGGGTTGCGGCCCATGCGCGCCTTGCGCTTGGCTTTCGTGAAGGTGCCGAAGCCGACGAGTTTCACTTCGTCGCCTTTTTTCACCGCTTTTTTCACGATGTCGAGGGTGCAATCGAGCATGCGCTCGGTCTGCGCCTTCGTCATGCCGGTTTCGGTCGAAAGCTTCTCGATCAGTGCAGCTTTGTTCATTGTGTCTCCTCTAGTTGAGTGATGTGAACGGGTTGACGCTGTGTTGAAATTGAACGTAATCGGTCTAGTTTGGTCAATAGCAAATTCGGGAGCGTCCGCTCTTTTTTTGAGGCCTCAGTGGAGTTTGCCGGGATCCGTCGGCGACAGCCGGGGCGTCTCGGCGGATTCGATGCGTTCGTCGTCGGGCCCGCTCGAGCCGAGCTCGCTCGCGTCGGCGACGGGGATGGCGTACGCGCCGTCGACCCATTGGCCGAGATCGATCAGGTTGCAACGTTCGGAACAAAACGGGCGGGAAGGGTTTCCTCGCGAATATTCCGTCTCTCGCTTGCAGCGTGGGCAAAGCACTTTCATGATCCGCATCATAAAGGAAAAACGGCCATCGGGGAAGCGTCCGTTCCTGCCGCGCGGTCTCGGGCGTCGCCCGCGCGCGGGGTTCGCGGGCCGAGCCGTCCAAGCTCAGGGGCCGGGCCGGCCCGAGCCGGCGGCGGCTCAAATCAGTAGAGTTCGATCGGGGCGGTCGCCATTGGCTGGTTCAGGTACGAGATCTCGGCGTTGAGAACATGATCGGTGAGGGCGCCGCGCTCGATGTAGATCTGCAAATGGCCGCCGGTCTGCGACCAGGAGCGGCTCGGCAACTGGGCGCGGAGTTCGAGGCCTTGGTTGTCGTTGGCCACGTGGATGTCGGCGCGGAACTGCATCGGGAAGTTCGCGTTGGAACCCATTTGGGCCGACCAGAAGTCGTTTGGGTAATAAGGGGCGTCCGCGCCCGCTCCGATCGTGACTTGAGCTTGCGCGGCCGATGGGCCCGAGGTCTGGATGATGATGTAGCCCTTCGATGAGTAGTGGCCGCACTTCGCCGCGCCCCAGTTCCAGGTGTAGAGGTCGCAGAAGCCGCCGTACTCGCGCATCAGTTGTTCGAACGCGCCGCGGTTGATGCTCTGGAGCGCGTAGCCCCAACGGTGGGTGGCGGTGCCGCCGAACGAGTTGTCCCAAGTGACCGGCGCGCCGGCTTCGCAGCGCTGGAGCGTTGGCACCCAACCTTGCCCCTCATGGCAGTGCGCGCGGTCCAAGCAGCCGTAAGAGGCGTGATAGACCTGGCCGGCCAGGCAAGCTCCGACGCCCGCGACGGGAGCCAGGGGAGTTGCGGCGGGCGCGTCGCTCTTTTTGCCGCAGCCGGTGAAGCCAGCGGCGATGGTGAGGGCGGACAACATCAAAATCAAATAACGCATAAACCTCTCCCGGGACTGACGGGGTTCGCATTCCGAATTCGCGGTTCAAGGGGGAGGCGGAGACGGACAAGAGGTTCCCTGCGGTCCAGCTATTCAGGACCCGTGCCACCCGCGGCGGCCGTTTCCCGCCCGCCCGGGGCGCGGGGCTGTATCGAGTCGAGACACCTCGGTGACGATTCCCGTCGCTTCGCGCGAGGGGCCCCGGCGCGGCCGGGGAGCGCAGCAACGCTCAGTTCCCCTCGGGCATGAGGATGGATTTCTTCTTGAACTCGCGGAAGTAATCGACCGTGCCCATGCCGTCGAGATTGATGATCCAGTGGGCGAGGGGGCGTTTTTTCGGGTCTTCCTCGAGGATCACGCCGCCGTACTTGCGGTACATCTCGAGGGCGAGATTCGCGTCGTCCGGGCAGGCGTCGGGATCGTTGTCGCGTTCGGCCATCGCGCGTTTCGATCGCTCAAGGCCGCCTTTGGTCGCGAACTTGCGGCAATTCACCGACTCGTCCATCGAGGCGTCGACGTAGGCGCGGAAGTCGATGCGGTTCTCGGTGGTCACCCACTCGCCCCCCGAACAGCGGACGTAGGGGCCGATGTTGTAGGCTTTGCCAAGGACGTCGTCGCGCTTCTGCAGGACGTGGTTCCAGAAGCGCAGGCCGTTGAAGTTCGCGGCGAGGTCCCCGTAAGAAAACACGCCGGTGGCGAGGCGGTTCCCGCCGAGGGTGGTTTTTTCGCGGAGAATCCCGCCTTTCAGGACGGACAACAGCGTGTTTCCCTTGAGATAGCGCGACTGGAAGTAGATGCGGCCCATGCCGAACATGTGCTCGAACTTGTCGACGCCGATGTGCGTGTCGCCGATGCGGATGAGCGGGCTCAGCCCCAACGAGCTTTTCGATGCGCCGGGGCGGCCGAGGAGGACGCCGTCCGACATCGACCAGCCCTTGTAGATCGAGTCCTCGATCGAGATCGCGCGGGTCTCGACGCCCTCGATCCGCGCGTTCAGGAGATCCTTGACGAGTCGGCCTTTCGAGTGATTGGCGAAGTACGTCGCGAGCTCCCCGTACAGCGCGGTCTCGCTCTTCTTGCCGCTGTCGCAGCGGCCGGCGGCGTTGAGTTTCTCGAGTCCTTCGGCGAGATAAGCGTTGGCGATTTCGTTGACCCGTTCGGCGGAATCTTCGAGCGGTTGGCTCCAGGAGTAGTGATCGGCCTCCGCCGCGACAGCTGAGTTGGCGCACGACAGAGCGATGAGTGACGCGGCGAACGTTCGTTTCACGGCGGGCCTCCTGGCAGGAAGGGTCATCCGATTTTTTGGGAACCCCGCCGCGGAACTCCCGCGCTCAGGGCGGCCCCGCCGGGATGCGTGCAATCGGGGAGCCAGGCGGACTCGGTCTTCAAACGCGTTCGCGCCCGCCGGGCGGCGTGCGGGAATCATCACCCTTGTTATTTGGTACAGGGGCATGGTTTCCCGATTACACGGTCGGGTCGGCGAACGGTCCCCGGGCGTCGGCTAACCGCCCGTCATCAGGCGCGCTCCTCCGGGCCGGCGAGGGCATGGGGCTTGCTGATCTTCCCCGGCGGATCCCCGGTCGCGGTGGTCCGCGCTGTACGTTTGTCGAAGGTGGAGCCGTACCTTATGAAGCTTTCCGTTCTCATCGTTGCCGCCGCTTTGGGCGCCGCGACCCTGCCTCGCCCCGCGCGGGCGGAGTCGCTCATAGAGCGATTGGGCTTCGGATCGTACAAGTTCGAAAAGGCGAATGTCGGCATCGAGCCCGTGGAGGAGTCGGGCGTGGGTTCGCTGGAGACGCGGACCTCCGGCCGGCTGCTGATCCACTACGAGGAGGCCTCCACCTCGCACGAGATCGTTCTCGAGATCCCCGTGACTCTCGCGATCCGAAAAGTCGGCGCGATCGCCAAGCACAAGACCGGGGACGTCATCGAGGAGACGATGAAGATCTGGAACGTCGAGGGCCTGCGTTTGGGGGATTTGCTCGGCGAATACAGGGGCGTCGAGATCTCGGCGACCCCTTTGATCCTGAACATCGGCGAGAGCGTCCTGTTCAAGCGGGGGCCTGACCGGAGGCGCCTGGTGATCTCCGACCTGCAGAACGGCCTGGCCCGCTCGCCGTTTTCCTACATCGGCATCGGCGCCGCGCTCAGCAAGGTTTCGATGGCGATCCGGCTGCCGACCGATGATCGCATCCTCGAACTCATCGTTTCGCGGGAACACAACGTTTCGCGCATCTTCGACCTCACCCCCGATCTCTTGGGAAGCCGCCTCTGACGGCCATCGGGCGGCTATCTGACGGCGGGCGAGGGCCCTCCTTTCGCGGTTGAACGGCCTGGACGGGACTTTTGGCTTCGTGGCCGAAGGTCCGCGCGGCTTTGGTCCGACGGACTTCGGTCGCGCGGCTCTTGGTCGAGCGACCGAAGTCCTGATCGGCCGCGACGTTCGTCCCGGGAAAACCCGACTTCGGTCCCGGATCGCGGGACGATGGTCCAGTTCCGGCTCGACTCCCGTCCAGTTTCGCTCGACTCGACTTCAGTGCGGCAGGACCTCGCCGAAAGGTCCGGTGTGAGCGCGGCGCGAACTGGACGCCGGGACCGGGGAGCGACGTTCGACTCGAGTGACTGCGAGCGGGCGAAGCGGCGATCCGGCCCGATCTCCGGCGAGCGAAGCCTCACGCCCAACGTGTTCAACCCAACGGCGCCAAGGCGGGCGCTCCCCACGGGTCTTCAGTAGGTGAGGCGAAGTGCGGGCGAGCGAAGGATGGTTCGCGAAAAACCAGGAGGATCCCCATGGGATTGCGTATCGCCACGAACGTTCCGTCCATCGCCGCTCAGCGCTCGCTCGCCGGTTCTCAGCGCGAGATCTCGAAGAGCTTCGGGCAGCTGTCCTCGGGCAGCCGGATCACGAAGGCCGCCGATGACGCTGCCGGGCTGTCGATCTCCGAGAACTTGAAGTCGCACGTCCGCGGCTACATGCAGGCGAGCCGCAACGCCAACGACGGGATCTCGATGGTGCAGACGGCCGAAGGCGGCTTGGGCGAGATATCCAACATCATCACCCGTTTCCGCGAATTGGGCGTGCAGGCGGCCAGCGACACGGTCAGCGACACCGAGCGGACGTTCATCGACACCGAGGTCCAACAGCTGAAAGCGGAGGCCGAGCGCATCGCGCGCTCCACGCGATTCGGCGAAACGCGGCTGCTCGACGGGTCGGCCGAGGCGTTCGATTTCCAGGTCGACATCGGCAACGACGACTTCAACGACCGCATCACCTTCAACGCCGGCGAGAACAACGCCACCATGGAGACTCTCGGGCTCGAGGATCTCGACTTCTCATCGAAAGAGGGCGCGCAGAGCGCCATGGAGGTCCTCGATGGGGCGCAGAAACAAGTCAACGGGATCCGCGCCAACCTCGGCGCGATCCAGAACCGCCTGATCTCGACGACCGACAACCTCGGCATCGCGGTCGAGAACCTGAGCGCCGCCAATTCGCGCATGCGCGATACGGACGTGGCCCAGTCGTCGGCGGAGCTGCAACGGAACACGATTCTCCTCAACGCCTCCACCTCGGTGCTGGCGCAGGCGAATCAGACGCCCCAACAGGCCCTGCGCCTGATCGGCTGACCCGATCCCGTCCCATACGTTCATTGGTTTCAGGGGAGGGGGCCTCCTTCCCTTCCCGGTACCTAACCTACCCGGAGAGGGCTCGCCCCTCTCCGGAGGTACTTCGCGGGCGTTGCCGAAAGGCCGACCCCCCGAAGCTCCGGCGCCCCGGCCCAGCGGGCCCGGCCTCCCCGCGCCGAACCCCGTCCGCTTTCACAGCGCGCCCTTGTCCCGGTGACGAAGGACCGGATTTCCCGGCGATCGTTAAGACGCTGGTCGGAACCGGCCGAAGAAACGGAAGTCATGGATATCAAGGGATTGGTTCGATCGATGATTCCGTTCGGGGCGGCAAGCGCGAACACCGCGCTGTCCGTCGCCGCGAGGAAACGGGCCGAAGCGGGCTCCGCCACCGACCGCGACGCGGACGGCAAGCAGAACCATGCCGAAGATCAGCCAAAGCGCGATTTGAGCGCGGAAGAGATCCAGGACGCGATCCGTTTCCTCGAGGGCCTCCAGGGCGTCAAGGACAACAACCTGACCGTGAGACTCGAGGAAAAAGACGGCATCCGCGTCGTCTACGTCCAAGACCCGACCGGCAAGACCGTGCGCCGTCTCGCCGAGGCGGATCTGCGCTCCGTCCTGAAGAGCCGTCAGGAAGCCCAGCTCCAATCGAGCGGCCATCTTCTCAACAAATCGGCTTGAGCCCGCGCGCCCGGCCATTCGTCGAAGACGGGATCGCGCCGTCAAAGTTCCGTCGTCGCGCCGCCGGATGCGGCTCTCCCCGCCGCGCGCTCCCCCGTAAATTCGATCTGATCAACGGGCTTTAAAATGGTCCGAGCCAAACGATTGACTCACTGTTGCAGGCGATACTTGCGAAAATGAACGAAGGAGCCAGGACGGTTCCCAGACGAAGTCAGGAGGACTTCTTGCCCGCGATCACCTTCGGCGGAATGAATTCCGGCTTGCCCCCCGATCTCGTCGAGAGGTTGGTGGAGGCCGAGCGCCTGCCGGTGAAAAAAATGGAGGAGCAGAAAGGCAAGAGCGCGGACCGCCTGAAGCTCGTCACCGATCTCGAAACCAAGATCGGGGCCATCCGGGGCAGCCTCGGGGAACTCGCCAGCGCGCGCGGCTTCTCCGACATCAAAGTCCTTTCCGGCGATCCCAATGTCGTGCAAGGCACGGTCGATCCCGCGCTGAGCCAGCCGGGCAGTTGGAACGTCGAAGTCCTCAAGCTCGCCGAGAAGGCCGCGGCCATCACGAACGGGTTCCCGGACAAAGACAAGACCGAGATCGGCGTCGGCTACTTCAAGTTCAAGACGGCCGACGGGGACAAGGAAGTCTACATCAACGGCGCCAACAGCACGCTCGAGGGCGCGGCCCAGGCCATCAACGCCGCCAAGGTCGGCGTGCGCGCCTCGGTCGTCAACGACCGCAAGGAGAAGGACTCCCCGTTCAAACTCGTCCTCGCCGCCGACGGCGTCGGAGCCGACAACACGGTCGAGTACCCGACGCTCTACTTCCTTGACGGGGACCAGGACATCTACTTCGACAAGGAGCGGGAAGCGAGCAACGGCGTCGTCAAGGTCGACGGCTTCGAGTTCGAGATCGCCGACAACACGCTCAGGGACATGATCCCCGGGGTCACGCTCGAGCTCAAGCAGGCCGCGCCCGGCCGCGGAATCAACGTGACCGTCAAGGAGGACCTCGAGGTCGTCGGCGGAAAGATCAAGTCGTTCGTCGACGCGATGAACGCCGTCCTCGGCTTCATCCAACAGCAGAACAAGCTCGATAAAGGCACCGATACGTCGCGAACCCTGGGCGGCGACGGCCTCATCCGCAGCGTCGAGCAGAGGCTGCGCCAATTGATCCAGTCGCCGCAATACGGGGTCAAGGGCGATATCCGCACGCTCAGCCAACTGGGCGTCCAGTTCAACCGGTCGGGCACGCTGGATTACGACGAGAAGAAGTTCAACGCCGTCCTGGCGCAGAGACCCGACCAGGTGCACGCGTTCTTCGCGGGCGACGGTTTGGACACGGGGTTCGTGCCGTCCATACGCCGCGAGATCGGCACCATGCTCAATTCGGTTTTCGGCCCGATCGGCAACCGCAAGCGCGGCCTGCAGCAGAAGATCGACCAGATCGACCAGAGGATCGAGACCAAGGAACGTCAGCTCGTCCGCCGGGAGGAGCAGTTGCGCAACAAGTTCGCGAAACTCGAGGAGACCTTGGGCCGAATCAAAGGCCAAGGGCAAGCGATGGCCGCGATCCAGTCCGGGATCGCCGGCGGCGGGGGCGGGGGCGGTTGAGGTTCGTCGGTTAAAATTCGTCGCCGGCGGGAGCCGGACTCGAGGGGGCGGAGGACGGCTCCGATAGACCGGAAGAGGGATAACTTCAGACAAGTTTCGGGGTTCCAGGGAAGATGAAGAACGCGTATCAGAAGTACAAGCAGACGTCGATACAGAGCGCGAGCCGGGAAAAGCTCCTGCTCATGATGTACGAAGGCGCCATCAAGTTCGTGAAGCTCGCGATCGCGGCGGTCGAGCAGAAGAAGATCGCCGACAAGGGCGTCAACATCGGGCGCGCGTACGACATCGTCCTCGAGCTCAACAACACGCTCGATCACAAGATCGGCGGCGAGGTCGCCAAGAACCTCGAGCAGCTCTACATGTACGTCACCGATCAACTCACTCAGGCGAACATCAAGAGCGACGCCGGGCACCTGAAGAACGCTCTTCAGGTCCTGGAGACGTTGTACGACGGGTGGCGGAAGGCCATCGAACGGCTCAAGGCCCAGAACGGCGACAAGGAAGAAAAAGGCGCATGACGGCGGAATCCGGGGAGGGAATGACGATGGAGAGGATCATCACGTTGCTTCGGGAGAAGAACCACTACCTCGAGAAGTTCCACGAGGTGAACGAACAGGAACTGCTGCGTTTCGACGCCGGCGACTTCGGGAACGTGGAAGTGTTCTACGGGACCCGCGACAAGATCCTCGACCTGATCCGCGTCATCGACGACCTCCTTTCCGAGGAGAACGAACGCCACGCGGGCTCGACCGCGTCGTGCTCGCCGGGGCAAAAGGCCGAGATCGAGCGGATCCTCAAGAGCAAGGACGGGTGGGTCACCAGGATCCTCGCCCAGGACCTGAACGTGATCTCGTGGATCGAGAAAGAGAAATCCAACATCATCCGCGAGCTGCAGTCGGTGCGCAAAGGCCGCAAGGCCATGAAGGGCTACCGCAGCGGCGAGACCAGCCGGACGCTCGACGAGAAAGCGTGACGCTTTCCCCATCGGCCGGGGGCGCGGGGGCCCCGGCCGCAAGCCCGGGGTCCCCGCGCCCCCGGCCGCCAAATTTCTGACTTGCCCGCGCGAGTCAGTCAAAGCTCCGTCGGCCCACCCCTCTGTAAAGCCGTTCATTTCTCGCTCGCCGGTGGCACCCGCGTTGCTCTTCCATTCGGAGGACCCACCTCGGGAGGACCGGAAATGCCAGGACTTGAGTCGATGGACGCGCTCGAACCGTCTCCGCGCCGCTCGCGCGGCCAGCCCCACGGACAGGAACCGATCGGGGATCGCGCGCGCCGGTCGTCGGGAGAGGACGCGGCCGGGAACGTGGCCGCGGGCCCTTCTCTGCCGGCCTCGCGCGCCGATGAGGCGCTGGCCGAATTCGATCGAGGGGAGAGGGCGCCCGAGGCGCTCGAGCTCGTGGCCAACCTGCTCCGCAACGCCCTCGTCCTGATCGAGAACCGCGAGTACGCGCTCGCCATGAACTTGTTGCGCAACGTCCTCATGCGCAAGCCCAACGAGCCTCGCGCCTTGCGGTGGCTCGGGCATTGCCTGCGCGAGACCAACCGGCTCGAAGACGCCGCGAAATGCTTCAAAGCGCTCGCCTCCGGCCCGGGAGACGAGGAGTCCCTCCTCCTGTACGCCGAAGCGCTCTACACGCTCGGCCGCGACCGGGAGGCGGTCGTCGTCTACCAGACCCTCCTCGGCCGGCTCACCGGCACGAGCCCCGCGTTGTTCGAGGTTTACAAGAACCTCGGCAACATCCACGTGCGCGCCGGGGATTTCGACGCGGGCGAGGAGTGCTACAACAAGGCGAACACGCTGCGCTGCGATTCCGACGCCCTGATGGTGAACTACGGGACGCTCGAGATCCAGCGCGAGAACTTCTCCGACGCCGTCGAACGGTTCCGCCGCGCCGTCGAGATCAACGCCGCCAACGACAAAGGCTGGGTGGGGTTGGCGATGGTGCACCGGCAGATGGGCGATCTCGAGCTTGCCAAGGCCAACGTCGAGCGCGCGCTCGACATCAACCCGCGCAACAGGACGGCGCTGCATCTCCTCGCCGAATGGGATCTGCGCGACCGTGATTTCGCCGCGTCGTCGCGCCGGCTCGCCGATTACCTCGCGCTCGAGGGCGAGGACGCCGAGATGAGTTTCCTGCTCGCTCGGATCCTCACGCATCTGGGGCGCTTGCCCGAGGCGGTCCTCGAAATGGAGCGAGTGCTCGCGCTCGATCCCGGGGTCGAAGGCGGCCTGGGGCTGATGGCCGCGCTGCGGGCCGAGTTGCGCCGCCGCATGGAGAACGCGTGAGTTCCATCGAATCGTCGAGAAGCGGTCGCCCCGGCGAGGGCGGGGGGCGCGCGGGCTCCGGCGCCGATCCCGCGCGCGATGGGGAGCGTTGGGCCCGGGAAGCCTTGGCGGCCCTCCCCGGCCTGCGCGCCGTCGCGATCCTGGGCCTCGGCGGAGGCCATCACGTCAAAGCGCTTTTGGAGGCCGATCCCGGGCTCGCCACGCTCGTGATCGAGTCCGACGCGGATCTCGCGCGCGAGACCCTGCGCCTGTTCCCGGGGATCCCCGCCCGGAACGTGTGCGTCGAGAGCGATTGGAGCCGGTTGCTCGACCACGAACGCGTGCGCTCCCTGACGCACGCGCCGTTCGCTGTCCTCAAGCACGGCCCAAGCTGCCAGGCGGACGGGTTGTTCTACCAGCGGGCCGAGGCGTTGATCCTCGCTCGCGACCGAACCGGATTCTTCCTGCAGCTCCGGGACCGACCCGCCCTCTTGCGGTGCGTGAGCCGCGATCGGCTCGAAGCGGTCCCCGTCGGCCCCGTTTCGATCCGGACCGTTCTTGAGCTGATCAACCCGGAATCGATCAAGCCGGGCGCCGCCGAGGAGCGGGAAGCGTTGCTTTGGAAAACGCTCGGGGAACTGGTGAAATGAAGCCGAAGATCCTCGTTCTCTGCCTCTTGCGCCTGGGAGACATCGTCCTCGCGACGCCGGTCCTGCGCGGTCTGCGCGAAAAACACCCCGGCACCGAGATTCACGTCCTCATCAACGGCCAGTTCGCGCAGATCCGGGAACTGATCCCCTACGTCGACAAAGTCCACGTGTTCGAGCGCGACGAATTGCAGCGGGGGCTGGGGGAGGCGAAACGCGGCCTCTTCGAGCCGTACGAGCGGTTGCGCGCGCTCGTCGCCCGGCTCGAGAGCGAGCGCTACGGGCGGATCGTCAATCTCACGCAGAACCGCTTGAGCGGTTATCTCGCGCAGTCGATCCAGGGGCCGGAGAAGATCGGCCTCGCGCTCGGCGCCGACGGCATGGCGGCGTTCAACTCGCCGTGGTTCCGCTACCTGAACGCCCAGGCCGACGAGGACGGGGAGCGCGTTTTCCACTACACGGACGTGTTCCGTTTCGCGCTCGGCTTGCAGGACGGCCCGCGCCGCCCGTCGTTGCAGGAGAGCGAGGCGGGACGGGCGGAGGCGGACGCGCTGCTGCGGCCCGGCCGCAAGTGCCTCCTCGTGCAACCGCTCACGAGCGACGTGAAGAAGGACTGGGGACTCGATCGGTTCGCCGAGATGGCCCGCCTTTTCGCCGCGGGCCACCCGGAGTTCGAGATCCTGCTGCTCGGGGCGCCCGCCGAGCGCGCCCGCCTGGAGCCCGTCGCCGCCGCGCTCAGCGCCCAGGGCGTCCGGGCGCGGCTCGCGATTTGCTCGTTGGCGGGGGTTTACAGCCTCTTGCTCCGCGCGCACGGGCTGGTCACGGGCGACACCTCCATCAAACACCTCGCGTGCGCGGCCGGCGTCCCGCTCGTCGAATTGAGCCTCGGCAGCAGCGACTACCGCCGGACCGGCGCGTATTTGCAGAACAGCGTCATCATCCAGGCGCGCGAGCTCTGCGCGCCCTGTCCGCATTCCAAGGCCTGCCACCGGGACCGCCACGCCTGCGCCGAACGGATCCCGCCGGCGGCCGTGGCCATGGCGATCTCAGAAACGATCGCGGGCAACCGCCACCAACTGCGAGTGATCGCCGAGGAGTTCGCCGACGACCTGGAGATCCTGCGCGTGGAGGTCGAGGAGAGCGGGTTCTGGGCGGCGCATTCGGTCCTCGAGCCTTTCACCGAGGCCGGCGTCGCGCGCTGGTTGTGGATGAGCGGTCGGAAGATCCATCTCGAGGAGGAGCGCGCCAAACCGCTCGGGGGATGGGGCGAACTCGGGACGGAGGCGGTGCGCCTCGAGCATTTGCTCAGGCGCGTCTACCCGTCGGCGACGCCGGCGGACTGGGCTCATCTCTTGGACGCGCTCGAGCGCCAGGCCGCGATGGTCGAGGCTCGCCTCGGCGGGTTCGAAGCGGGCCTCAAATCCCTGTACGGGAGTTACGAAGACCCCGAGCGCCTGCGCGCGTTCGTGAAAACGCTGATCGCCTTCCGAGAAAAACTCAAGCCCGCGCCTGCGCTCGCGGCGCCCCGGTCGTCGCTCGACCGGTTGATCGATGACGGTCTCGCGCCGCCGTTCGTGCGTTTTCGCCGCATCGTCGACGCCATCCAGGAGCTGCGCGCGACGACCGACATCGAGATCCGCTTGATCCGCAGCCTCCGCGACCGCATGGAGACCGTTGCATGACCGCCGCTTTGAGCATGTACCTGCGCCAAGCCCTGGCGCGCCTGACGAAGGCCGCCGAGGCGGTGAGACTCGGCGGCGCCGGGGAGGGCGACCCGGCGCTTTCGCGCTTGCGTTTGTTGGAAGACCTCATCAAGGAGCAGATGCCTCATGAAGACGCTGGTTCTTCAACTCGCGCGCCTCGGTGACATTTATCAGACCTGGCCGGTGATGCGCGCCTTGCGGCGCGCGGGCGGCGGAGAGCTGCACCTGCTCGCGCGCGCGAAGTTCGCCGGCGCCGTCGACGGGCTGGAGGCGATCGATCGGCTTTGGACCCTCGATGCGAGGGCCGCGCTCGCGCCGCTCGTCGGCGACGCGCTGGATATCGAGGCGTCCCTCGCCGTTCTCGACGATTTGGTCGCGCGCCTCAGGGCCGAGGGCTTCGAGCGCGTCATCAACCTGTCGTACTCGCCGTTCTCCAGCCGCCTGACGGCGGCCGTCGCTGGATCGGGAGCGGGCGAGGTGAGAGGGTACACGCGCCACGCCGATGGCTACCTGCAACTCGCGGACGACGCTTCGGCCTATTTCTACGCCCAAGTCGGCCCGGGCCGAGCCAATCGCGTCCATCTCACGGAGCTTTTCGCGCAGACGGCGGGCGTTGAGCTCGTCGAAGCCGACTGGGCGGGGCCCGCGACCCGCCCCGAAGGGGGCGCCGTCGCCGCGAAACTCTTCTCGCTCCTCAACGGCGCGCGCGCGCCGATCGTCGTGCATCTCGGCGCCAGCCGGCCCGGCAAAACGTTCGGCTCCCACAAATGGCTGCAGGTGGTCTCGGGCCTCCTGGAACGGACGGACGCTCCGGTCGCGTTGATCGGAGCGGCCGGCGAAAGGGCGTTGGCCGACGCCGTCAAATCTTCGGCCGCGGGCCGGGAGGCGGTCGACCTCGTCGGGAGCACGACCCTGCGCGACGTTTTCGCCTTGTTGGCGAAAGCGCGGCTCGCGATCGGGGGAGACAGCGCGCCGGTGCACATCGCGGCGCTGACCGGGACGCCCTGCCTGAACCTGAGTTTCAGGGAGGTGAGCTTCTGGGAGACCGGGCCGAAGAGCGCCGGTTCGCGGATCCTCGCGTTCGAGGCGGCGGACGATCTCGCTTCGGACGTCGTGGTTCGCGAGGCGCTGGCGATGCTGGCGGGCGAGGAGGGGGATCCTCGAGCGATCCGCGTCGCGGGCCCGATCGAGCCGTACGCCGCCGGGGGCCCGTTCGCGGCGTCGGCCGGCTGGGAATGGCTGCAAGCGATCTACATGGGGCGGCCGTTCCCGGTGCCCGAGAGCGAACTTTGCGTCCAAGGGCTCCTGCGCCTGCAAGAGGCCAACGAACTCGCGCTCGAGCAACTCGCGGTCCTCGGCCGACGGGGCCTCGCCGACCGCACGGCCCTGGCGATCCTCGATCGCTTCGACGAGATCATCGGCGCGATCGCCGGCATGGCCCCGACCATCGGCATCCTCGTGCGTTGGTTCCAGACGGAACGGATCCGGTTGGGCCCCATGCCGGGGGAAGAACTGCTCGCGAAAACGGTCTCCCTGCACGCCAAGCTTCGGGACGTGCTCGGCCTTTACGTGGCGGGGCCGGCCCGGGAGGAGACGCATGACGACGTCCGTATGGGATGAGGCCGAGATCCAGAGGCAGTTCGCCGACTGCCGGGACCTGAAGGAAATCATCGCCCGCCTCGAGAGGGATTTCTCCGCGCGCGGCGAGGTGATCTGCGAGATCCGCGTGAACGGGCTGGTGCTGCGCGAAAGCGACGAGATCAGCTTCGCCGGGAGCCGGCTCGGGGAGATCCGGCAGCTCGCGATCGCCTCGGAACGGCCCGAGGACCTGATCCGCGACGCCATGGCGTCGGCCCTCGACTACATCCCGCGCGTGCGCGCGGCCTGCGAGACGGCGGCCGACCTCTTCCGCGGAAACGACTTGCGGCTCGCGCAGACGCGGTTCACCGAGGTCCTCGACGGGTGCCAGTGGCTCGTCGACACGATCGTCTCGCTGCGCGGAGCCGCCGACGGCATCGGGCGGCCCATCCTCCTTCGCGACGGCTGGTCGGAAGCGGAGACGCATTTCTCCGGGGTCATCAACCAGATCCTCGCTTCGCACCAGAGCCACGACAGCGCCTTGACCGCCGATCTCGTCGAGTACGAGCTCAACAACGTGCTCGAGCGTTGGGCGAACGTCCTCGCCGCGGAAAGCGCCGAGCGGCTCATCGGCGGCGGAGCGGTCGCCCGGCTCGCCTGAGGGGCGCCTCGCACCGGCTCATGGAGCCGCGGCCCCATGCTTGCCTTTCACGCCCGGCCCGTGGCCGGTCCGCGGCACCCCCCGACGGCAGGATTTTCACGGTGGCCGGCGCGCGCGCCGACGCCGCGCTGTTTATACCGCTCTCGGCGTTGGCGCGAGCCTGGCAGGTCTGCGTCGGCGAGCCCGGGTTTCCAGAGCGTCCCCGGGCCCAAACCCGAAAATCCGGACCCAGACAAGGAGCGAGCCATGGCGGATCCAGATCGTCCCACCCCTGCGCCGCGGAGGCGCTCCCGAGTCCTCGCGCTCGCCGCATGCGCGATGGCCGCTTCCGTCTTCGCGTCACCGGCGCCGGCTCAGCAGGACGCGGACGGCCGCGGCGACGCCGAAGCGATCGCGAAGCTCACGGCGCAGAACCTGCGCGTGCTGTCCGGCCGGTTCCACAAGATCCTCGAGTTCCGCCTTCAAGGGCTCTACAAATGCGGTTTCGAGACGCACGTTGAGCTCGAAGGCAAATTCAAAGCGCTCAAGTCGTCCTCGCCCGATCGCGCCGACGCCGTCGCGATCCTTCGGACGTACCTTGATTCCTACGGCGTCGACGCCGCGTGCTTGAAACAGCTCGGCTTGGCGGAGACCGTTTTTCACGATGAAGAGCGCCGCCTCTTCAAGCCGCTCGACGGTTTGATCGCCGCGATGTGCGCGACCGAATTCAACGCGGGCGCGCGCGAAGCCGATTGCCGCTCCAGGCTTTTGAGCGCCCTCTCCGACCTCGATCCGAACTGCGCCAGCGTCCAGGTCGACAACCCGCGTTCGGAATACGAGGTCTTCCCCTGCATGGCCGGCGACTACATGATCGGCCGCGATCTGACGAAAACGGCGAAGGTCCCGCGATTGGTCGGGGAGGCGCGAGCGTTCCTGCAGGGCGTCCGTTCGGCGTTGAGCGACCCCGAGGGCCGCGCGCGAGCGGTGGAGCTCTATTCGCTTTACCCGGCCCAGGGGCGGGACGGCGAAGCGAGCCGCCAGCGCTTCCTGGCGATGTGGACCATGCTCAACGCGTCCACGCACTCGCTGACGTCGTACACGCAGGGTTATTACCACCACTTCGCCAGGGAGACGCTGTTCCGCGAGAGATCGGCCGAAGCGGCGGTCGACGCCTTCGTCGCGACCCGCCTTCTCGTCGATGAGTACCGCACGTTGTTCAGGTGGGCCCGTGACCGCGGGGTGAGGTTCTCGATCGGAGCGGACCGGGTGGACGGCATGAACCGCCATGATTTCATGTCGGCGTATCTCGCGTGCCGTTACCGCGCCGAACCGCGGTTCCTCCACGAGAGCCTGCCCAGGCTGCTGGGGACCGTGTACGAGAGCTTCGACTTCGTGTCGCACCTCAAGGAGGGCGACAGCCTCGGCGTGGCTTGGCGAGCGATGAAATCGGACCTGCGGCGGTACAAGTCGGGGGTCCGTTGGGGGCGCGCGTTCTGCGCGGGGGAGACGTGATGCGGCGACCGTCGGCCGGCCGGCGCGTCCCCCGCTCGCGCTCGATCATGGGCCAGGTCGCGTGACGCTCGCCCGGCGGGCGGAAATGCGCTACTCTTGGTGCGGTGGAGCCCTTGCAGAGCCCGCCCAGGATCCTCTGGGTCGATGACGATGAAGACATCCTTGCGTCCGCGGAACGGCTGTTCCGCGGGGAAACCGTCCATTTCCAGGCGGCGACGAGCGCCGAAGAGGCCAAGGACATGCTCCGCAAGGGGATCTACGCCGTGGTCGTGGCCGATCAGCGGCTGCAGAGGTCGAGCGGGGTCGATCTGCTGGAATTCGCCAAGCGCCACGCGCCGGCGACGACGCGGATCCTGCTCACGGGTTACGTCGATAACGCCGTGATCGAGGAGGCCGTCAACCGCGGCGCCGTCTTCCGTTTCATCAACAAGCCCTGGGACAACGACGAGCTGAGCGTCGACATCACCAAGGGCATCGAGCATCACCGCCTGAAGATCACCCAGGCCGGCCTGCTTCGCGAGGTCACCCGCCAGAACAAACGCCTCGAGGAGATGACTTCGGGCCTCGAGAAGCTCGTCGCCGAGCGCACGACGGACGCGGAGAAGAGCAAGGACGAAGCCGAGCGCGGGCTCGCGCGCATGCGCGACCTGGTGCGCTTCATCAAGGACCTCTCGACGCTGACGTCGATCGACGAGCTCATGAACCTGATCGCCAAGGAGCTGCGCGCGTTCAACACCCTGCGCCCGCCGGTCCTCGGCTACGTCGCCTCCGAGCGCCGGCCGATGATCGTCCATTTCCAGGGCAAGCAGGTCGTGGAGAAGGAAATGCGCCAGGCCTGGTCGGCCAGCGTGCGCCTGCGGATCAACGAGATCGACGATCGCGTGTATCTCGCCAATGAATTCGGCCGGCCGTTCGTCAAAGTGATCGCGATCCCGCTCAAACGGCGCATGGCCGCGCTCGAGAGCGAGCCGGAGCCGCCGGCGACCCTGTTCTTCGAGCATTCGCTGCCGGACAGCAGGATAGAGCCGTTCCTCGCCTTCGTCTCCGAGCGCCTGCAGCCGCTCAGCATCGCCCTCGACCGCATCCTGCTCGAGTACCATTTGAAGTACACGTCCTATCAGTGGGAGAGCACTTTCGACGGCATCAAGGACCCGATCGCGATCGTCGACGTCGACTACCGGGTCGTGCGCGCCAACCGGCACTTCCACGGCGGGAGTTTCGAGGTCTCGTGCCACCGGATTTTCGCCGGCTCGGACACCGTCTGCCGGGGGTGCCCGGCGGCGGCGGCCCTCTCCTCCGGCGTGCCGCAGACGGGCCAGGTCCGGCGCGGGCAGCGGACGTTCCAGGCGCATTCTTACCCGATCCGCATGGAAGGCGACGCCGCCGTCACCAACGTCATCAATTACTACGTCGACGTGACCGCGGCCCGCGAACTGCACGGGCGGGTCGTGCAGAGCGAGAAGATGGCGGCCATCGGTTTGCTCGCCGGGAACATCGCCCACGAACTCAACAACCCGCTCACCGGCATCCGCTCGTTGGCCCAAGTCCTGCTCGTCGAGCTCGAGCCCGATTCGCAGTTGCGCAGCGACGTCCTCGAGGTCGAGAAGGCGGCCGCGCGCTCGCAGAAGATCATCGAAAACCTGCTCGACTTCTCGAAAGGGGGGGCGGGCGAGCGGCAGACGCGCGTTTCGCTCAACGAAATCGTCTCGCGCACGCTGCCCATGCTCAAAACCGCGATGCGCGAGCACCGCAGCGAGATCTACCTTTGCGAGGAACGGGTCGACGTGCGCGTCGAACCGAACCTCATGCAGCAGGTCGTTTTCAACCTCGTCAACAACGCCTGCCAAGCGATGGCCGATGCGGGGACGATCACGATCGAAACGTCGGCCGCCGGGCCGGGATGGTGCGAGCTGCGCGTGAGCGACACGGGGCAGGGCATTCCGCCCGAGATCCGCGACAGCGTCTTCGAACCGTTTTTCACGACGAAAGAGGAAGGCAAAGGGACGGGGCTGGGCCTCAGCATGAGCAGGAACGTCATCGAGAAGTTCGGCGGCGAGATCCACATCGAAAGCGAGCCCGGCCAAGGCGCGACGTTCATCGTGCGCCTGCCGAGGGTCGGGGAGACGGGGTGAGGGCGTGAAGATTCTCATTGTCGACGACGAACCGCTCGTGAGAAAATCCCTGAGCCGGGCTTGCCTGGCGAAAGGCCACCGGGTGACCGAGGCGGCCGACGGCACGGAAGGGCTCGCCGCGTGGCGGGAGCAGGGGCCCGACCTCGTTTTTCTCGACGTCCTGATGCCGGGACTGAGCGGCCCGCGGCTTCTCGACGAGATCGGCGAGGCGGAGGCGCGCCGGGCCGTCGTCATCCTGATGTCGGCGTATTCGGGGGAACACAACATGGAGACCGCGCAGGCCATGGGCGCCGCGCTCTTCATCCCCAAACCGTTCGATGACATTTTCGAAGTCGTGGACAAAGCGGAGGCTCTGTTTGCCGAACGAAGCGCGCGTCAAAAAGGTTAAAGCCTATCCGATCCCGGCGCAGATCGTTTCGAACACCGGCCCTTTCCCCGCCGACATCCTCAAACTCACGACGTTCGGCTTCATGGCTGAAATCGGCGAGAGAAAGCTCCAGACGGGCGATAAAGTCGAGATTTCCTTCGAGATGCCGGTCGTGCGCCTGCGCGTGAAGGAGCCCGGCGTCGTCGTCAAACTCTACAACCGGCTCGCGCCCGCGCCGAAGCTCGACCCGGAGCCCGCCCGCCCGCCCTCTGGCGACTCGGCGAGCGAGAAGGCCGATCGCCGCGGCATCGAGTTCTCGGACGTCATGCATCTGGCGGAGATCCATTTCAAGCCTCTCAGCGTCGAGGGGAAAACGCGCATCGCGCGATTCCTCAAGGCGTTGTCTCAGGCGCCAGAGGCCGGGGAGTGAAGCCGTGCGCGTGATCGCAGGCCGGTTCCGCGGCCGCCAACTCGTTTCTTTCAACGCCGGCCACGTTCGTCCGACGACGGATCGGGTGAAGGAGTCGATTTTCAACAAGCTGCAGAACGACATACCCGGCGGGCGCGTGCTCGATCTGTTTTCGGGGACGGGCAACCTCGCCATCGAAGCGTTGTCGCGCGGGGCGGGAGAGGTCGTCGCCGTCGAAGTGAACGGCAAATCGCTGACGATCATTCGCGAGAACCTCGAAAAACTGGGAATCAAGGGCGAGATTCGGGTGGTCGGGGACGACGCCTTGAAGTACGTTCGCCGTTACAAGGGCCTTCCGTTCGACGTGATCCTCGTGGATCCCCCGTTCACGGAGAAGATGGCCGACGAGGTCCTCGAGGCCTTGTCGGGGAAAATCGCCGCGGGCGGAGACCTGGTGAAGCCCGAGACGACGATCGTGATCGAGTCCTCGAAACACGAGACGGTGAGGGACGAATACGCCGCGCTCGAGCGCTTCGACCATCGTGATTACGGGGACAAGATCGTCTCTTACTTCCGCAAAAAGGGGATGTGAGCATGTCGGCCGCCATTTACCCGGGGAGCTTCGATCCGATCACGAACGGGCATTGCGACATCATCCGCCGGATCCAGCCGATCTTCGGCGAGATCACGCTGCTGCTCGCGAAAAGCCCGAAAAAGCGGCCGCTGTTCACGGTCGAGGAGCGGATCGCCCTCGCCGAGGAGGCGCTCGAGGGCGTTCCCGGGATCAGGATCGCCGCTCACGACGGGTTGACGGTCGATTACCTGCGGAAGACCGGCGTGCGCGTGATCGTGCGCGGCCTGCGCGCCGTCAGCGATTTCGAGTACGAGCTCGTGATGGCCAACATGAACAAGAAACTCTCCCCGGGCGTCGAGACCATGCTCGTTTTCGCGAGCCCGGAGTACTACTACGTTTCGTCGAACACGGTGAAGGAAGTCGCCATGCACGGCGGTTCGGTCAAGGACTTCGTGCCCCCCGGCGTCGCGAAAGCGCTGGAAGCGAAGTTCGAATCCCGCTGACACGAGCGCCATTGTGGGGCCCGGGGCGCCGCTCAGGCCAAAAATTCGTTGATGCGCGCGGCAAAACGCGCAAGAAAGACCTCATTGCGAAACGAGGTGCCACGATGCTTTCGAAACGCGCGCAACTTCTGAAACCGTCCCCCATCCTGATGCTCGCCGCCAAAGCCGCCGAAATGAAGGCGAGCGGGCTCGACGTCGTTTCGCTCACGATCGGCGAACCGGATTGGGGCACGTACGAGCCGATCCGCGAGGCGGCGATCGCGGCGATCCGCGAGGGCCGGACGAAATACACCCCGCCGGCGGGCATCCCCGAGCTGCGCAAAGCCGTGGCGGCCCAGGTTTCCGCGGATCTGGGGATCCCGTACGAGCCGGCCGACATCACCGTCAGCACCGGGGCGAAGTTCGTGCTCTTTTCCGCGCTCCAGGCGATCATCGATCCGGGCGACGAAGTGATCCTCGTCGCGCCTTTCTGGGCGAGCTACACGACGATGGTGGAGCTCGCCGAGGGCGCGCCGAAGATCGCCGCCTGCGACGCGGCCTCGAACTTCAAGCTCACGCCCGAGCTCCTGCGCCGGGCGCTCACGCCGAAGACGAAGGCGGTCCTGCTCAACTCGCCCAGCAACCCGACGGGCATGATCTACTCGAACGAGGAATTGCGGGCCCTCGCCGCCGTTCTCAAGGACCACCCGCGCGTCGTGATCATCAGCGACGACATCTACAATCGGCTCGTGTTCGCCTCGAAAGGCGAGGTGGCGCCGCACATCCTGCGCGCCGCGCCCGAGCTCCGCGACCGCGTGGTCGCGCTCAACGGCGCCTCCAAGTCCTACGCCATGACCGGTTGGCGCCTCGGCTGGGCCGCGGGCCCGCGCGAGATCATCAACGCGATGTCGAATTACCAGAGCCAATCCGTCAGCTGCGCGTCGGCGATTTCGCAATACGCCGCGCTCGAGGGCCTGCGCTTGGGCGAAACGGACATCGCCAAGACGCGACAGTTGCTCGCGCAACGCTATGACTTCATCGCCGGCGAGCTCGCGAAGATCCCCGGCCTCAAAGTTTGCGAGCCGCAGGGGGCGTTCTACATCTGGCTCGATGTTTCGGCGCACATGGGTAAAACCGCGTCGGTCGGGGGGCGCCCGGTCAAACTGACGACGACGACCGAGATGGCCGAGGCTCTGCTCGAAGAGCGGCAAGTCGCGGTCGTGCCCGGGATCGAGTTCGGCCTCGACGGCTATTTCCGCCTGAGCTTCGCGCTCGAGAACAGCAAAGCGAAGATCGCCTGCGATCGCATGAAGGCGTTTTTCGAGTCCTTGAAGTGATTCGCGGTCCCGGAGGCGGCTCAGGGCCCGTTTCGGGCCCTCGCCCGCCGGCCGCGCGTCCCCGCCTCGACTCAAGTCCGGGCTTCTCGCGCCCGGGCCGCCCGCGTTGAAGGCGGCCGCCGTTCCCGGTACCATAAGGGCATCGGGGCCGCGGCCCATCGGGCGCGGTTCCCGGCTAAGGAGAGCCATATGGGGACCTGGGGTCTGATCCAGACCGTCATCGACATCTTTCTCGCGTTGGGCTTGTTCATCGTCGCGATGCGGATCAGCCGCCAGCCGAAGGACGACCCGCGGCTGTCGCGCGGCCTGCAACTGCTCCAAGCCAAGATCGCGGTGCTTGAGGACCTCTCCGACCGCACCGAAACGCAGGTGCAGCAGATGGCCGCTCTTCTCGAGCAGAAATCGCGCGAGGTGCAGAACAAGATCCAACTCGCCGACCGTCACGTGCAACTCGTGCGCGCGGCGATGGACCGCAGCCTCGAGGTCGCCAAGATCTTCCAGGACAGGATCCCGCACCAGGAGATCATCGAGCGTCAGAACACGCTCAAGTACCTGCAGGCGGCGCGTTTGGCGCACCAGGGGAAGTCGGCCGAGGACATCGCGCGCGCGATCGACCTGCCGAAAGGCGAGATCGAATTCATCGCCAAGGTGAACCGCGACCAACTCATGTTCTCCGAAGACCAGCTTCCCGATTGGGCGCGCGAGGCCGATCCGTCCCTCGGTTTCGTGGACGGAGCGGCCGCGGAAACGCCGACGACGGGTTCCGACGAAGCGCGCATCAAGGCCGCGGGGGAAACCGCGCGCCTTTCGCGGCTCGCCAACCAGCAGGAGCTCGTCGAAAACCTCCAGCAGGTCCAGCGCGAGATGAACGAGATGCTCAACGCGTCCCCTGTCCCGCGCGACATGAGCGAAGTGTTCAGCGTGCCCAAGCCTTCGACCGAATCGCTCGCGCGTCTCGGCGAGGAGTTCCGAAAAGCGCGCACCGAAGCCGAGGCGATGCCGGGCTTCGCGGCTGGCGAGCTTTCGTTCGTCGAGCTCGATCCGAGGTCGGAGACCGCCGCCGAAGGGGCGGGAACCGGTCCGTTCCTCGAGCTTTCGCCGGAACAACTCGAGGAATTGAAGGCTTCGCTCGCGTCGGCGCCCGCCCCGGCTCCCGCGGCGTCGGTTTTGGCGGCTCCCGCGTCCGAGGGACCCGCGTCCGCGCGGCCGGAGACGGCCGATCCCAAAGGCCAGGCTCTCGCCCAGGCCCGCGCGGCCGCGCAAGAGTTGAAGAAACCGCAGCCGAAGTCGGCCGTGAACCCGGCCGCGGCGCCCGCGCCGGCGATCCGCAAGGTCGAGTTCCCGCGGATCGCCGCCGTCAAACCGACGGACAACCTCGGCTGATGAAGACCTATCTCCCTCGCCTCAAGGCGGGCGACGCGGTGGAAGGGATCGTGCGCGAACAGCTCGGGGGCGGGGATTTGATCATCAGTTTCCGCGGCGATCTTTTGCGCGTGATCAACGCCACCGGTTCGGTTTTCGCCGCGGGGGATCCCATCTCCCTCGTCGTCTCATCGTCGTCGCCGCTGGCTTTCCGCTTGCGGTCCGGCTCCGGCAAACGGCCGCGCGGCTTCGACGTCGTCGCGTGAGGGGTCGAGACGGGCCCCGCGGGCGCCCGCGCTCACTTCGCCGATTCGCGGATGAAACGCGTGAGGTAGTAGCGCACGAGGTAGTCGATCTTGATCGGTTGCTCCTGGTACGTCCAGACGAGGTCGCCGAACGCGCCCCAGCGAGCCTGGAGCAGGTCCTCTTCCTGCGGGATCTTCTGGCCGTCGTCGCTCGCCGCCGCCACTTGCACGAACGCGGCGCCGACGTAGTGGAAGCGGATGCCGATGAGCCCGGGCTCTTTCAAGGAGAAGATGAGCTTGAACCCGTTGCGGAAGAGCATGAAGTCGGCGTGCGTATTGGAGATCCCGTAGATCTTCACGCGGCCGACGGCCGAGCCCTTGAGTTGGTTGAAGCCGGACGCGGCTTCGACGAAGGCGGTTTTGAGATGATTGAGGAAGCCGATCGACTCGGTGATGAGCAGCTGCGCGGGATCGAAGCCCGCGCCGAAATCGACGACGCCGGACTCTTCCATCTTCTGTTCCGCGCGAACCAACTCTTTGATCCAGCCGAGTTTGTCCATGATCCCCCTCTGAAAAGCGCTCCGGTCAGGCGACCCGGCGAGCGGCGCCGCGCCCGAGCCCTCCTGGACTTAAGATGCGGCATATCATTACTGTGTCTTGGAGGGTCCGGAGATGTCAAGGTCCTGACTCTCGCGCCCCTTGGGCCGCGCGGCTTCCGCGGTCCCGCCGTAAATAGGATTACAGCATAAGGCCCAGGTACGACGTGAGTCCCAGCCCGGCTTCGTCGTGCGTTCCGTAGTAGAGGCCGAAGACCAGTTTGAGCGGCAAGTGGTAGAAGGCCGTCAGGTCGGCGCGCAACTCTCCCCCGGTGCCGACGAAGAACGCGCCGGTGCGCGCCCGCCGGTAAGCGCCGAGCTTCCCGTCGTAGAACGCGCCATCGAGCGTGATCGCGTCGAGGACCAGAGCGCCGTGCAACCGCTGCAGGAACGCCGGCCAGGTCCCCAGGCCCCGGTACGCGTACCACAGCGGGAAGCGGTACTCGGCGTTGCCGTTGATCATCGTGCGTCCCAGGAAAGAGCCGTTTGCGTAGCCGCGCATGACGAAATCGTTGGCGAGCAGGAGCGTGCCGTAGTCGGCGGCGCTCGAGGTCTGCCCGAGGAGCACGTTGCGCAAGCGTGGCGCGTAAGTGGCGTTCAGATGAAACGCCGTGGCGTGACGTTTCGGGAGCCACTTCGAGAGGTACCAGCCGCCGTGGAACTCCGTCTGGTCGTACGTCGTGTTGCCGAGATCGGGGAGATAGCTCGTGTGCGCGAGCCGCGCCGAGCCGCCGCGCTCGGGGCTGATCTCGTACCCCTTCTGCGAGACGTTCGCGTACTCGATGACGGCGCGCGGGCCCGTCCGCGTCTGCAGGCCCGCGCCGACCTCCGTCTGCAGGTAACCCCAGCCGACGCCGCCGCGCCATTTGGAGGTGGAGGCCGAAAGGTGGAACGAGCCGAGGAGCGAGGCCGAGCTGTTGCGGCGGACGAACCCGCCCGAGTAGACGTACTCGCTGACGTCGGCCGCGGTCGCGGCGTACTGCACGCGCGTTTGATTGTTCACGTACTGGCCGGCGAAACTCGGTTCTTTGGCCAGGGTGTCGACGCTCGCCTGAAGGCTGTAGGCGTGCTTGCCGAGCGGGTCGGCGGCCGACGTGCTCGCCGAAAAGTACGTGCCTCCGGGGATGGCGTACAGGAACGGCATCCAGTAGCGAGGGTACATGTAGGGCCACGCGCTGTAATCGGCCGCCGTCGGCGCGACGGGTTCCCCCGCCAGGCTCTCCACCGGCTCCTCGGCGTGGACGGGCCAGTCGGTGTCGACCAGGCGGCCCACCTTCGGGGGCGCGAAATCCTGTTCGAGCCAGGCCTCTTTGGCCGCGGCGTGCAGGCGCGGGCCGTCGGCGCGCAAGCGGGAGTAGTAAAGCTCGCGCGTCCGCGGATCGATCTCGCCGGTGATCGCTCGGGTCGTGACGTTGGTGACCGCCCGCGCGCGCGCCAGCGATGGATCTGATAAATAAATATTGCTGATCCCGGTCGCGTCGGACGCGAACAACAGGCCCTCGCTCGTCATGCGCGGGAAACCCACCCGTTTGAAGCGGGTCAGGACCGGGCGAACGTCCCCTCCGGGGAGGCGCAGGGTTTTGAAGGCCTCCTCGCCGCCGGCTTTTTCCACGAAGATCAGTTCCGTCGCCGACAGGAACTCGGGTCGGGACAGGCGCGTTTCGCGCGCCGCGGGCTCGTAGAGGACCTTGAAGCCCCCGCCATCGGCGTCGATCCGCGCCAGACGCGTGGAGCCGGGCACCGTCTGCACGAACACGATCCCGCGGCCGTCCGGCGAAACCGCGGCCTCGCGCGCGCGCAGCCCTCTCGTGAGCCGAGTGGATTTTTTCGTCTTCAGGTCGATCCGGTAAAGATCCGAATACCGGCGGTACCGGTCGAAGGCGTCGACCTTGTCGAGGACGAACCCGCTCGAGTCCGGGAGCCAGGCGGCTCGGTTGATGAACAAGCCGGCGGCGACCGCGCGGCGCTCGCCGCGCGTGAACGACGGTCCGCCCGGCCCCGTCGGGCGTTCGATGAGCTCGACGCGGTCGTCCTGGTTGTGCGTGCGCGCGATGTAGAGCAGATACCTGCCGTCGGGGCTGACGACGGGGCTATGGCTGAAAAAACCCTCCTGCGGAGCGAGCTCCTCGGATACGAGCTCGCCCGAACGCCGCACGCGATCGATCTGCTCCTTGGCGCGCGCTTCGACGTAGTCGTAGGTGCGTGACAGCAGCCCGGCGTAGTCGACGCCGAGGAGCGATTCCACAGGGCCGTTGATCAGGAAAGGCAGGCGCCGGGAATACCGGTCGTTGAGGTCGCCCACCGCCGCGTCCGAGCTCTCACGCACGAGTTCGTGCCAGAGGAGGCCGCCGAGGAGATAGGGCCGCAGCCCGCCGACGCCGTCGGGGATCGAGACTTCGTTGAGGCGCGAAAGGTCTTCATCGCGCAGGACGTTCTCCTCGACCATCGCGCGGGGGATCGCCATCGCCGGCTCGGAGCGCAGGCGGCCGTGCGCGGACAAGCGCGATTCCATCTGCACCGCGAGTCCTTCGAGGTACCAGCGCGGCAACAGCATGTTCGGCCGCAGGATGTTGCCGAAGACCCACCGCAAAGGCTTGGCAAGGCCGTTGGCCGGCTCGAATTGCAGGATGTGCGTGTACTCGTGCGTGAGCAGCTCGAGACTCCAGTCCCCGTAGTCGGAGATGGAGTCGAGCGGCGCGGGCAGCACGGGGAAGACGGTGATCATGGGATAAGGCAAACCCGTCGCGAAACCGTTGGCGAGGTCGACGCTGTCGTCGATGACGAGCACGGTTCTCCCGGGCGCTTCTTTGAAGAAACCAGCGGTCGCCCTGTACGCGCGCTCGGCGTCGCGCGCGTATTCGAGAGCCAGTTCGTAATGCCTTGAGTCATGCAGCACGGTGAAGTGCTCGGTCTCCAGGGTTTTCCATACGATCGATGGGTCGGGAGCCGCTTGCGCGAGCGGAGCGATCGACATCGCCAGGGCCGACGCGAGCGGGAGCAGGGAGCTGGCGAAGGGGACTCGCATGCGTGTCATGCCTCGATGTTTCCTGAATCAAGATAATATGATGCAAAGTGTGGAGCAAAAGTTTGACAAAGCAAGATGCCTTTTTAAAATGAAGTGGTTTCTTTTCAAAAGGAGTTACGCATGGTTCGCAAGTTCGTGCTCGCGTCGATCGGCTCTCTGCTCAGTGTTCTGATGATGGCTTCCTGCGCATCGAAGCAAAAAGGGACCGACGCCGACGCCTCTGCGGTCGCTGGCGCCGATGCCGCTCCCTTGATCGCCGACAAGGAAATGAGTTTCAGCCCGCAGGGTTCCGACAGCGGGACCATCCCCGGCCTGGGCACGGTTTATTTCGAACTCGATCAATCCCGCCTGACCAATGAAGCGCGCGCGCAGCTGGCGGCCAACGCCGAGTGGATCAAGAACAATCCGGCGGTCACCGTCCAGATCGAGGGACATACCGACGAGCGAGGCTCGGTCGAGTACAACCTGTCCTTGGGAGAGCGTCGCGCGAAGTCGGTCAAGACGTACCTCGCCTCGCTCGGCGTCGACGGCAAACGCCTGACGATCATCAGCTACGGCGAGGAAAAACCCCTCGAGGCGGGCAGCGGCGAGAGCGCGTGGGCCAAGAATCGCCGCGCCAATTTCGTTCCGCTCGCGCAGTAAGGGCCGCTGGGTGAACGGTCGAGGCCGAATTTTGATCCCAGCCTCACGGACCGTTCTCGCGCTCGCGGCCGCGGGTCTCGCCGCCGCCGGTTGCGTGACCGTTCGCATCCCGACCGACGAATACAATCTCGCCCGCGCGGCCGTGGACGCCGCGCGCGAGGCCGAGGCGGCCCGTTACGCTCCGGGCTTCTGGTACAAGGCCGAAGAAGCCTACAAACAGGCGCAACGCCTGTACAAAGAACGCTATTACAAAGACGCGCAGAAACTTTTCGCCGAAGCGAAAGTCCAGGCCGAAAGAGCGGAAAACGCCGCGCGCGTGACTCGTTTCCAATCAGGGGAGACCGCTCCATGAGACCGACGCTCGCCGCCCTCGCGATCCTGTTCCTTTCGACCGGCTGTCTGCAGACCCGTTCCACGTTGAGGGAGCAAGAGGAGAAGCAGGTCCTGCAGAAGACCGTGAAGACGCTGCAGAAGGATACGGCCGACGTCAGCACGCGTTTCAGCGACATCGACGAGGACTTGCGCAAACTCGGCGGGCGCGTCGAGACGGTCGAGTTCAAATTGAACCAGGCGCAGGCCAAAACCGACGCCGGCGTCAGGACGACCGAGACCCGGGTGAACGACATCGAAACCAAGATGAAGATCTACCAGGACGCGATCACCAAGATGGACACCGAGCTCGTCGAGCTGCGCTCGGCTCTGGCGTCGATGCAGGAAGAGATGCGCCGGACGCCCGCGCCCGCCGCGGGAGGGAAGGCGTCGCTCCCGAGCGCCTACGTCTCGGCCGAGGAACTCTTCAAGGCCAGCCAATGGAAAGAGGCGATCCTCGAGTACGAGAGATACCGCAAGGCGTCCCCCAAGGGGAAACAGTTCGCCGAAGCGACGTACAAGATCGGTGTCTGCTTCCAGGAGTTGGGATTGACCGAGGAAGCCAAAGCCTTCTACGAAGAGGTCCTGGCGAAATTCCCCAAATCCAAAGAGGCCGAAAGAGCGGCTTATCGGCTCAAGAGTCTGAACAGGAAAAAGTGAGGCCCTCTAAAATGATGGATCCGACCCCGGCTGGCGATTCAAAGGCCGGGCCCGGCGCCGAGTCGGGCGATGGGCCTTCGCGTTCGACCGGGGGTGGTCCGCGGTTCCGCAGGGTCCTCGCCATCGAAACGAGCTGCGATGACACGTCGGTCGCCGTGATCGCGCACGACGGGCGCGTGCTCGCCAATCTCGCCGCCGGCCAGGACGACGCTCATCGGCCGTTCGGCGGGATCGTCCCGGAAATCGCGAGCCGCAACCACACTCACCACCTCCTCCCGCTCGTCGATCAGGCGCTGAGGGGAGCCGCGCTCTCTTGGGACGACATCGACGGCATCGTCGTCACATCGGCCCCAGGCCTCATCGGTTCGCTCCTCGTCGGCGTGGTCACGGCCAAAACCCTCGCCCTCGCCGAGAACAAACCGTTCCTCGGTGTCAATCACCTCGAGGGGCATCTGCTCGCGCCGTTCTTGCGCGATGACGGGTACGCGCCGCCCGCGGGATTCGAATATCCGTACGTCGGTCTCGCGATCAGCGGCGGTCACACGAGCCTCTACCGCATCGACGGTCTCGGCGAGTACGAGGTCCTCGGGCAGACGGTCGACGACGCCGCCGGAGAGGCGTTCGACAAGTTCGCCAAGATGGCCGGTCTCGGCTTTCCAGGCGGCGCGCGCGTGGACCGGGAGGCGCGGTCGGGCGATCCGCGGGCGTTCGCGTTCCCGCGCGCGATGATTCACGAAGACCATTTCATGTTCAGCTTTTCAGGGCTCAAAACCGCCGCGCGCAAAGCGCTGGACGCGCTCCCCGAGGCCGCGCGCGCCGCGCGCCTGCCGGACCTGTGCGCGAGCTACCAGGAGGCGATCGTCGACGTCCTCCTCGATCGGCTGGCTCGCGCGGTGAAGGCCGAAGGCGTCGGCCGCGCCGTTTTGACCGGGGGGGTGAGCGCCAATTCCCGCCTTCGCGCGCGGGCCGAGGAATGGGCGCGCGCGACCGGCGTACAGCTCGTCGTTCCTCCGATCCGGTACTGCACCGACAACGCGGCGATGGTCGGTTACGCCGGGATCTTGCGCTTGAACCGAGGTGAAACGAGCCCTCGTTCGCTCGGCCCGAGCCCGAAGGCGCCGCTCGGCCGCCGCCGCGAAGGCGTGCGCGCCCCCGGGGTCCGCAGGTCATGAGCCGTAGGGAGCGGATCCTTCAAAAATTGCGCGAATTGGGAGCCGAACCGAAGCGCTCCCTCGGCCAGAACTTCCTGGTCGCCGACCACGTCATCGAAAAAATCGTCGGGGCGGCCGCGCTCTCGCCGGAGCCTTCGCTCCTCGAGATCGGCCCGGGCCTCGGCGCGCTCACGGAAGGGCTCATGGCGCTGGGCCGCCCGATGAGGGTCGTGGAGCTCGACGCGCGCTTCGCCAGGTCCTGGCGCGAGCGCGGCCTCGAGGTCGTGGAGGCGGACGCGCTCGCCCTCGATTGGCCCGCGCTCGGGCTGGCGCCCGGGACCCTCCTGGTCAGCAACCTCCCGTACCAGATTTCCTCGAGCCTTGTGATCGACCGCTCGATCGAGCCCGCGGGCGTCTCCAGGATGATCCTGATGTTCCAAAAGGAAGTGGCGCAACGGTTGACGGCCAGGGCGGCGACCAAGGAGTACGGATTGCTGACCGTGATCGCCCATTCGTTTTGGTCGGTTCGGCTCCTGTGCGAGGCGGGGCCCGGGGATTTTTACCCGCCGCCCAACGTGGCGAGCCGGGTTCTGGTTTTCGCGAGGCAGGAGCCGGAGGGCCTGGCGCGCCCCGAAGCGTTCCTCTCGTTCGTCAAGGCGGGGTTCGCGCACCGGCGCAAGCTGCTGACCCGCAACCTCGTCGAGGGCTGGTTCGGCGGGGAGAAAGGCCGTTTGGCCGAGGTCGAAGCCGCGCTCGCCGGTCTCGGCATGGATCCGCGGGCCCGGGCCGAAGAGCTTGACCCCGCTCGCTTCCGGAGTCTTTACTCGCGGCTGAGCCGAGGGGGTTGAGGTTGGCGAAGGCGCCCGCAAGCGGAGTCAAAATCGCGGCCGAGAACAAGAAGGCCCGCTTCGATTACCACATCGAAGACACTTACGAGGCCGGTTTGGTGCTCACGGGGAGCGAGGTGAAGTCGATCCGCGCGGGGCAAGCGAACCTGAAGGATTCCTACGTCTCTTTCCGCGACGGCGAGGCGTTCCTGCAGAAAGCGCACGTCAACGCCTACGCCGCGAGTTCCTACAACAACCACGAGCCAGAGCGCCTGCGCAAGCTCCTGTTGCACAAACTCGAGATCGAGAAGATCGAGCGGGCGGTGACGGAGAGGGGCTACACGTGCGTGCCGCTCAAGCTGTACCTGAAAGGCGGGCGGGTCAAAGTCGAGATCGCGCTCGTCCGCGGCAAGAAACACGCGGACAAGCGCGAATCCGTCAAGAACAAGGAAGCCGATCGGGAACTGGCGCGCGCCCGTCGTTCCCGCAAGTGAGGGACGGGCGCGCCGCGCCCGCGCCCGGACTCGACCCAAGTCCTCGACCCGAACCTCGACCCGAGGCGGGCCCGGCCTTCGAAACTCCCTCAAACGTTCGCCGAATCGCTTAGAATCGGGGGATGAGAACAATCGCACCCATCTTGATCCACGGATTCCTCGTCGTCGGAGTTCTCGGGTGTTCGAGCCCCGAGCGCCGTCGGGAGGCCGAGATACCGGGGGAGCTGAGCCTCAAGGAAGACCGCTCGCGCTTCGATGAGCTCCGCAAGGCCGTGCCTCAGGACGTTCGCCGCGACAACGACGAGCTCGCGCTGATCCTCAAAGACATGGCTTCGCCCGACCGCGACGAGGATCCCAACAAGATCCGCGACCGTTTCGCGCGCGCCGTGCGCCAGCGCCGCGAAACGATGGACGCTCAGCTGCGCAAGGAGCGCGAGGAATTCGGGAAGGCCGAGCGCGAAAGGCGCGAGAAGTCCGTCAAGGACGCGCGTGACGAGCGGGCGGCGTTCGCGGCCCGCGGGCGCGGCAGGGAGGAGCGCAAGCGGTTCTTCGACGATCAGGATGCGAAAAGCAGGGAGTTCTTCGCCGCGCAGAGCGAGAGGCGCAGGGCTTTCGAGGCGGACGTGGCGGGAAGGCGCAAGGATTTCGAGGACTACGTACGCGAGCGCCAGAGCCGTTTCAACGACGAGCTGCGCGCCTACACGAAAGCGCATTACGAGCGCAAAAAAGGCGAGGACCTCAAAGCCAGGATGGCGGAGAAAGAAAAGCGCCTGAAGAAGGGAGCCGAGCGGGGGGAAAGCCCCCAAGGCGGCGTCCCGCCGACGCTCGGGGACGAGCTCGCGCAGCCGCCCTCCGGCAAGGTCACCCCGTTGCAGGCGGAGGAGCGGTGAGCGTCCCGCCCGCTTCGGTCGGGCGCCTCAGTTGGGCAGCCTGAACTTCACGGCGATCGGCAGATGATCCGAGAAGCCCGCCCTCCGCGGGTCGTCGGCATTGTGGTCGCAGCGCCACGGGATCCGATGCTTGCCTTTCTGCACGGTGATCAGTTCGGGAGCGACAACGCGGAAGCTGGCGGGGATGATCTCCATGCCGGCGCCGTCGTGGAGCGCCGGCGAGACGAGGATCTTGTCGAGGCGGTTCCAGCGGCCGGAGAAGAAATGCGTCCCGTTGGGCATCACGCCGTTCATCGGGTTGTCGCTCATGTCCGAAAGCGAGTGAGCGTCCTTCATCGTGTGCTTCCACTTCGGATCGAGGAGCACGTCGCCGATCGGGTGAGGGATTTCCGTGTCGATCGAATTGAAGTCCCCCATGACGATCGCTTTGTAATCGGGGCCGAAGGTTTTGACGTCGTTGTCGATCTCGCGGCGGACGAGGCGGGCGACGGCCGCGCGGTTCGGCGTGGGGGCGGCTTGCGACGGCCAGTGGTTGGCGAAGACGACGAGATCGCCGCCCGCCTTGCGCGACTGCGCCGCGCGCACGCGGAAGAGCGCTTTCAGGACGGGTCGGGTGGTCATTTTGGGCACGAGGATCGATTTATGGGCGGCGAGCGCGAGTTTTTCGGGGCGCCAAAAGAGCGCCACGTCGATGCCGCGGCTGTCGGGGCCGTCGCTCACGAGGATTTCCTTGTAACCGAGGACGTCCGCGAACATTCGGGCGACGGCCGCGTTTTCGATTTCGGCGAGCGCCAGGAGGTCCGGCATGGGGCCTTGGGCCTCGAGCGCCATCTTCAGGTTGCGGAGCTTGATCTCGAGCTTGGCGGGCGTCCAGTCGGTGTTGAAGCACTGGGCCCGGTATTGCGGTTTGAGCGTGGGGCATTCGGTTTTTTTCGACGGCGCGCCGATCGGCAGGAACGTGGCGTCCAGTTTGCCGGGATCGTCCTTGTTGTCGAAGAGGTTCTCGACGTTGTAGCTCACGACTTTGATCTCGTCGGGTCCGACCGGGATTTTGTAGCCGTCATCCCCAGATACGCGCGCTCTGATCGCCGCGAGGGACGGCGCCGCCGCGGCCGAGACCAAAACAAACCCCATGACCGCGATCCGCGTAAAGAGCGACAGATTCTCCTCCTTGGCCGTAGTGATTGATTGCGCCCAATCAAACTCGCCCGGCACCTAGGCTGTCCAGTCGAAAGGCGAGCCGTTGAAAACTCATACCAACTCCTGACATTCGTGACTGACCGCCAGTCGGAAAAACCGTGTCGTAGGGACGGGAGATTTAAGAAGTTCCCAAATGAAGTCCAGAGCCTGGAAGATCGCGCGAAAAAAGAAATTTGATACTTCGCGCAATCATTGTATTTCGTACAATTTTCAGAGTCAGAGTCCGCGCCGGCGGGAAAAGCCGTTCGGGGGGCCACAGGGGGCTCCCTCGGGTCGGCCCGTCAGGCGTGTTTCAGCGGCGTTTTGGCGGAGGGCCCCGTCGGCGCGGTCGCAGATGCTCGGGCGCGGTTTTGTCGGAGCGGGCGTTTTTCTGGGTCAACGGCTCTTTCTGGAAAATCTTCTGCACGCCGGCTTCGGTGAGGAAGACGTGTTCCCCGCGCTTGAGCGTGCCGATGCGCAAGCGGCCGATCGCCACGCGTTGGAGCTTGATGACGTCGAAACCGATTTTTTCGAACATGTGGCGGATCTGGCGGTTCTTGCCTTCCCCGACGACGATTTTGATCCAATCGTATTTGTCGGCTCCGCGGCGGATGCGCTCGACGTGCAGCGCCTGCACGCGGCCGCCGGGAATCGGAACGCCCTTGCGCAGGCGCATCAGGGCTTCGTCGCTGGGATGGCCGCTGACTTTGGCGAGGTAGGTTTTCGGTATTTCCTCGCTCGGGTGGGTGATCCGTTGCGCGAACTCGCCGTCGTTGGTGAGCAGGAGCATGCCTTCGGTGTCCCAGTCGAGGCGGCCGACGGGGAAGACGCGAGCGGGGAGCTTGCGGAAGTAATCGGCGACCGTCGGCCGGCCTTCGGGATCCTCCATCGTCGTCACCACGTTTCTGGGTTTGTTGAACAGGATGTAGATTTTGTTCGTCGCCGGCTTCACCGGCCGGCCTTCGACGAGGATCTTATCGTGCTTGGGGTCGACGCGCGTGCCGAGCTCGTAGACCCTCTTGCCGTTGACGACGACCTTGCCTTCGGCGATGAGCGAGTCGGCTTTGCGACGGCTGGCGATCCCGCATTCGGCGAGATACCTGTTCAGTCGGACCGGTTGTTCGGGCTCTTGGCGGGGGCTTTGGTTTTTTCCCATGACGGTCTTTCCCACGACGGAACGCTCGCTTTGCCCGGCGACTCATTGGCGTCGCTTCCCAGCGGCGCGGCCAAACCGGTGCGGGCGTCGGTCGCCCACGCTCCGGCGGAGGCCCCGGGCGCCCAATCCGCGCGCGGGCCGCTCTCGGCCTCCTCGAAAGAGCTTGGGGCGCGCTCTCGCCGGGCGGCTTCGAGCGCGAGCGTCTTTTCGAGGTTGTTGATCAACAACCGCACCAATTTGTCGCCCGGGAAGATGTGCTCGAGAGCGAGTTTGCCGCGCTCCAGAGCCTGACTCCCGAACTTGACCCCTTCCGGATGCCCTTGCCCGAGAAGCTCGGCGGCTTTCTCCAGAATGCCCGTCAGCTCGATGTACATCGGATCCGACTTGCGATTGATGAAGAACTGCTCGATTCGCTTCAGCGGGTAGAACAGGACGGGGTAACGGTGCAGACTGCCCCCAGTCATAGCAGCATATCGCTGGAAAGTATAGCCGCGCAAAAGAACGCCCCTGCACCCGTCGCTCGTGAAACGGAATCGGGCGGCGGTGTGCGCGCCGACGTCGATTTGCTGCAGCCGGCCCGGTTCGAGAAGGAGATCGGGGCCGTAATGGAGCGTGTAATCCGTGCAAAGGGGGCCGAGACCGCCCTCGAGGATCTTCGCCAGGGGATGATACAGCGTCGCCCGCAGGTTTTTGTGCTGGTCGAGGACGATCGCGACCGCGCGGTCCGTTCCTTCGGGAAAGACGCGGAACCGGTCCGGGGGAGCGAGTTCCGCTTCGAGCGTCCGGTTGAGCAGCGCCACGAGGCTCGCCTGGGATTCAAGGCGGACCACTTGGATGTCGGTCGGCGCCCAGGCCCGGAGGAGATCCGGCATGACCGCTTCGGCCTCGGCCGGATGGGCGTCGGCGAAGCTCATCAAGGCGCTCCGGGTCTCCTCGAACAACCGCGCTTTGTCGTCCTGCCAATGGGTGAACCCGAGGGCGCGGGAGTAAAAGGAGTTCAACAACTCGTGCGTGACGGGGTCGCCGGCTTCGCAGAGGTTTTTCAAGAAGTGGTAGAAGCTGAGCCGGGCCGGGTGTTTCTCCGGGTCGAGGCTCAGGATGTGTTGCGCCAACCCCGTGACATTCATCATATAATCGACGATAGGCGGAAGCGGCGTGCGACGTCCACAGAATTCATGGGGTCGCGGGCGAACTTCCCGGTTTCGGATTGGACTTCGGCGGACGAGTCGCGGCATGATCAAAGCCAAGCCTTTTTCGGAGGGGCTTGCTTAAGGAAGCCTATGCAACGCGAACTCGACCCCCACCTTTTTGGAACCAAGCTCTCGGGCGAAAGACCGCCGTCCGCCGACGCCGCGCCGACCGGGCACGCGGATCCGGCCCTCCCGGCCCGCATGTCGAGCCAGACGAGCCTGGGTTTGAAAGTGCCGGGCCCCATGCCGCCCGGGCTCAAGGCGATGGAGGTTTTGATCCAGCAGCTGCGCCTTCAACTGCAGGCGTCCGAGAAGCGCCATGAGATCCTCGTCGCGCAGATCCAGGAGCTGTCGCGCGCGACGGCCACGCGTTTCGAACGCGTTAGCCAGGCGTTCACGCGGCTGGAGAGTTCGGGGGCGCAGCAGTTCCAGGAGCTGAACTCGAAGTACTCCGGCGTCGTTTCCAAAGTGAACGAGCGCAAAGTGCAGGACGCGAAGGTGCAGGAGATGATCGACCGCCACAACAACATCGTGCGCGGCTTCGAGAATCGGCTCACGCACATGCAGCGCGTGATTTCCGAGCAGGAGCTCCGGCTCCACAACGCCCAGGCCGCGCTCGAAGACGCGCGCCATGAACTGCAGAAAACCCGCCGCTCTTGAGCGGTCTTTCGACCTGCCCTTTGATCAGCGTCGGTTCGGGCGCCGGCCGGAGGATTCATTCGGGAGAAGGGCGCTTCGGACCGCCCGCGCGGCTTCGCGGGCGGCGTCGGCCGCCGTTTCGAACGCGGGACTGGCGGCGTTGTCCTGATTGGCGAAGAAGATGCGCCCCGCGACCGGCGCGCTCGCCCGTTCCGCGGTTCCCGAGGCGATCAACCCCGCGCGGGCCACCGGCAAGCTGTGGCCCCAGCGGGTCATGCGGACGCCGCGGACGTTCGCGCGCGTCAGTCCCGCGCCGGCGAGAAACGGCTCGAGTCCGTCGAGGAACCGTTTCCGGTGCTTGTCGTGCGCGGCCGGATTGAACAGGAATTGCCGGTCGCCGTCGAACGCGAACGTTTTGTAGATCGTCAGCACCGGGTGCCGGACGCGGTTGTTCTGGGCCCACGATCCGAAGCATATGTCGGAAAACGCGCGGGGGCTCGGCCTCATCGCGCTCGGCGAGGGCGGGACTTCGCCTTCGAGGCAGTACATGTCGAACGTCGGCGCCTCGAACGGGCGGTCGATGAAGACGTTGCCAACGAGGTAGCCCCTGTAGGCGATCTGCGACATCGCCCGCTCCTGCTCGGGCGCGAGCCCGCGGATCACGCGCCTGGCGACGAACTTCGGCGCCGCGAAGACGGCGGCGCGCGCGCGGATGGCGCGAGGCGCCCCGTCCGGCCCGACGTACGTGACCGTGACGCCCTCGGCGTCGGGCCGGAGATCGACGGCGAGGCATCCTGAGCGCAGGCGCCGCGGCCCGAGCCGCGCCCGCAGGCGCGAGTGAAAAGCCTCGGCGATCGCGGCGTTCCCGCCGGGGAAGGCCGTCAGGCCGCCCGTTTCGGCGGCGATGAAGCCGAGCATCTGGTACGCCGAGAGCTCGTCGAGGCTCGCCGCGAACGAGGACCAAGCGTACAATTGCAGGTACTCGGCGACGTGGGGGTGGACGCGTCCCCACGTTTTCGCCATCCACTGCGCGAACGTGACGGAGTCGAGCCCGCGGATTTCGCCTTCCCCGAGGTCGCCGATGCGGGCGTTGATCTTCTCCAGCTCGCGGTGCACGCGCGCGAACTCGGCGCGAGAGGCCGGGTCGGTGGCGCCCTGCCAGAAGCCTTTGACGAAGCGGTCTTTCAGCAGGACGCCCATGTCGCCGCCCTCCTCGCGTCGACCGGTTTTCCACAAGCCCAGTTCGGAGAACAGTTTGGCGTTCGGCGATCCTTCCCGCGGGGTCACGACGTAGGCGGCGCCGATCGAATAGCGGCTGTCGTCCAGTTGCTCGCCTTTGGAGTTGCCGCCGAAGGCGCGCTCTTGCTCGAGGAGCACGGGCTTGAGGTCGCTCAGCAGATGGGTCGCGTACAGTCCCGCGACGCCGCCGCCGATGACGACCACGGGGGCCTCTTCGGTCGGCGCCGGGTAGCCGCCGCGGCGTCGCATGTAGCCGTCGACGTTCCACAGGATCTCGTGCGTGCGCTCGATGTCGTCGCCGCTGAACTCGCGGCTCGAGAACGCGCCCGCGGGAACGCGCTGGATCGGACTGGACGGGTCGGCCGCGTCGGCCAGGGCGCTTTCGAGGGGAAAGCGGAAAGGGAGCATGGACAGCGCGCTGAATGCGAACGTCGATTTGAGGAATACGCGTCTGGTTTGCGCCATGCGGTCTCCGGCGGGGCGGGGAGATGGGACCGGCCGTGGATAGCCGGTCGCGCCGGGAAAGTCACGCCGTCGGCCGCGGCCGCGGGATTCGCCGTCAACTTGTTTTCATTTCGATTCGACGGCGGGGCGGGCCTTCGGGTCCCCTCCCGCCAGGGGGGGGATCACGGGTTCGAGGCCGTTTTCGACGAGCCGAGAGCGGCCTGCATGCGGCCTGAGAACGCCTCGGCGTCCTCGAAGCCCGTGACCGTGAGATCGGCGCGGACCCGGCCGGAGGCGTCGTAGAAGACCAGGGTCGGCAGGCCGATCACGCCGTATTTCTTTTTCAGGCGCTGGAGTTCGGGCGAGTCCTCCGTGGCGTCGATCTTGAGGAGCGTGAATCTCTCGGAGAGACCTTTCACGCGCGGGTCGGGGAACGTCAGGTGTTCGAGCTCTTTGCAGGCCGCGCACCAGTCGGCGTAGAAATCGACGAGGACCGGTTTGCCGGCCCCGTTCGCTTCCGCGACCGCCTCGTCGGTGTACGGCTTCCAGTCGAGTTTGGCGGACTGGCTCGCCGAGTCCGTCGTCAGCATCCCCTCGCCCGCGGGCAGCTTGAAGCCCGCGCGGTCGACGACCGCGCTCAACGCGAAGACGAGGCCGATCACGAACGTCACGATCATCGCGCCTTTTCGCATGCGGAGCGCGCCGTTGAGCCCTTCGTTGGCGTCGAACGCGCCGTACGCGCTCGCGATCAGGACGAGCGCGCCCCCGAGGAGCGCGTGGAAGAGCCAGGTCGGGTAGATCGGCGCGACGTAATAGAGCGCCATGCAGACCATGGCGGTGCCGAAGGTGAATTTGACCGCTTCCATCCAGTGCCCGCCCTTGGGCACTTTGCTGAGCAGGTGGCTGAATGTGCCGAGCACGACCAACAGGACGCCCATGCCCAGAGCGAAAGTGAACAGCAGGCCGAAGCCGAGCGCTTTGCTCCCGGTCTGCGCGATCCAGGCGAGGATCGTGACGAGCACGGGGCCGATGCAGGGGCTGGCGACGACGCCCGAGACGAGGCCCGTCAGGAAAACGCCGCGGTAGCCGGTGCCGGTGCCGGCGGCGCCGGCGCGGTCGCGGATGAACGCGGGCGCCTGGATCTCGAACAGGCCGTACATCGAGAGGCCCATCGCGACGAAAAGCAGCGCGATGCCCGTGACGACGTAGACGTTGGACAGCGCCGAACCGAACATCGCGCCGGTCGAAGCCGCGACGACGCCGAGGAGCGAATAGGTGACGGCGATGCCGAGCACGTAGGTGACGCTCAAGGAGAAGCTCTTCAGGCGCGTCTGTCCCTTGGCGCGCGCGCCGATCACGGCGAGCGTGATCGGGATCATCGGGTACACGCAAGGGGTGAGGCTCGTCAGGACGCCGCCGAGGAAAACGAACGCGAACGCGAAGAGCACGCCTTTTTCCATGGCTTCCGCGAAGCCGGACTTCGCCGCCGCGCCGCCGACCGCGGGCGGAGCCGGGGCCTCGGCCGTCGCGAGCGCGGCGTTGGCCGCGGGCACCGAGAGCTTCGCCGTGACGGGGATCGTCTTCGGGAACAGGCAGTGCTCGGTCGTGCAGGCTTGGTAGGTCATGGCGAACTCGACGTCGTACTCGCCCGCCTTCATGTCGACCGGAACCTCGATCGTCGCTTTGAGGACGCCTTTTTCCTTGATGCCCTCTTTTTCTTTTTTCGAGACCGTATCCATGAACATGATGATCGGCGAGAGGCGGGGGACGTCGACTTTGAGCGAGGCGGGGGACATGGCTTTGAGCTTGAACCGCTCGACGTAGGCTTTGTAGTGCTCGGCGAGCCGCATTTCGATCCGCATTTCGGCGGTGCCGCCGGGCGCGACGCTCGCCGGCACGAATTTGGCGTCGGTCACGGAAAGCGGGTTTTCGATAACCGGGATGCCGCCCGGCGATTCCGCGCGGACGGGGGACCATCCAAGGGTCAAGGCGCTGGCGAAGACGCTGATGAGAACGATGGCGTGTATCATGACCTGATCCTTGAACGATCTTGTGAAAGACATCTTTTAAACGGCCTTGCGCATTTTGATTTAAAAAAGGGCGTAACCGCCGTCCGGGGAGACGGCTCTTACACTCCGCTTTTCGGTGCTTCCTCGCGTAATATAAAGAAAAACGAGGTTTCGCTCAATCCCGGGAAGCGCTGATTCAACAGGGGCCGCCCGGCTGCCTCAAAACGGGACGAAGTTCTCGAAAAAGCGGCACGTATCGTTGACGAGGTTGGTGAATTCGGCTTGCGCGCGGCGGCGATTCGACGCGCGCGCT
>JAJTYM010000026.1 GCA_021463345.1 Pseudobdellovibrionaceae bacterium
GCCAAACGCGTCCTGGCGAGGCAAGAAGCTGACAGGCGACGGGCAGGGAGATCGAAATGAACGCGAAAACCATGATCGCGACAATCCGCGGGTTCCCGTTCCCGCACGCCCTCGATGGGCACCACGCGCGGTAAGAAGTGACCAAAATCAGTCCTTCGGTACGGCCCTGACGAGTCTATTGATCCTCCCATCGGGCCCGAGACTTGCTGTCGACTGACCATCGTTCCCGGGTTTTTGGCCGAATTTCTGGCGCAACACGGCCCTGGAAACGACGTCGAGCCGGGAGGCCCCAGATGTTCCGTCCATTCGCGTTCGTTCTCCTCTCTCTGACAAACGTCGCGAATGCGGCGCAAACCATCACCTGCGTCAACACGCAGCATGACTTCAAGGTTTCGGCTTACTTCGACAACGTCATCGAGAGCAAAGCGACGCGCTACAACGAAGCCACCGTCAAAATGAAAGCCTCGTTCAAAACGATCCACTTCGACGGCCCGCTCGGTCGGGTTTCGATCGCGCCCACCAACAGCCCCGGTTCGGTCCTCGCCAAGGGTCGGAGCCGCGCCGGCAACTTCTCCTTCCAATTGATCGTTCCCGAACACCGCCTCGACAAGACCTTCGCCAGCGCCGACATGTCGGCGTTCTTCGAACGCCCGAACGCCGACGATCAAACCGAGCCTTACCGCATCCCCGTCATCTGCCGCTCGACCGTGCGCTGAACCGGCGCTAAACTGGCTGCAATATGACTGATGAACCGACGGTGGAACCGACCGCCACCGAGCCGATGACGCTGCGAAGCCGCTCCCAGGCGCTTCATGCGAAATACGGAAACTATTACCCCGCCGTGTTCTTCATCACGGGGTTCGTCATCGACGTCGCGACCTTGAGCCGCATCGACGACCCTTGGACGATCGCCACCCAAGCGGCGTATCTGGCGGTCATCGCCGCCTACGTTCGGCTCGAAATGCTCGATACCCTCGCTCCCGTCCGCCCCCCGCGCTGGTGCTCCTGGCTCTGGACGTATCGCGAGGAGATCGTTCACTTCCTCTTCGGCAGCCTGCTCAGCGTCTATACCCTGTTCTATCTCAAGAGCTCGTCGCTGATCGCGTCGGGAGCCTTCCTCGCGCTGCTCGTGACCCTGATGCTCGCCAACGAATTCAGTCGTTTCCAGCAATCGGGCGCGCTCATGCGCATAAGCCTGCTGACTCTCTGCCTGATCTCGTATTTCGGGTACGTGATCCCCGTCCTGGCGGGCTTCGCGGGCCTCGTCCCTTTCCTCCTGTCGTTGGCCGTTTCGACGGGGCTCATGCTCGCTCTCGAACGCTCCGTGCGCGGCCGCGTGCGCGGCGAAACCGCGCCGGCGGCGGAAACCGAGGCCACGCCCCGCGGCTGGCGGCGCAAGCTCAATGAGTGGCGAAGGCGACCGCTCGACGAACGGGCCCGCCACGCGTCTCTCACGGTGGCGACGGCGTTCCTGGTCCTTTACGTCCTGCAACTCGTCCCTCCGGTCCCCCTCAGCGCGCAGTACATGGGGATCTACCACCAGATCGAGAAACGCGACGACGCATACGTCCTGTCCTACCACCGCCCGTGGTGGAAAAAGTGGCAGAACGGGGCGCAGACGTTCCTGAGCCGGCCGGGGGACCGCGTTTACGTCTTCGCGCGCGTGTTCTCGCCGGCGCGCTTCAAGGACGAGATCCGCGTCCGCTGGCTTTACAAAAACGAGCGCGGCGGCTGGGAGAGTTCCGACGCCATCCCGATCCAGATCTCCGGAGGGCGCGACGAGGGCTTCCGGGGCTTCGCCTACAAGCAGAACTTCCAGCCCGGCTCCTGGCGCGTGCGGCTCGAGACGACCGACGGCCGCGAGATCGGGCGCATCGGCTTCACCGTGGTGCCTGACGAATCCGGCGACGAACGGATGATGGAGACGGATGTCTTCTGAAATCGAAAACAAGATCCTTGCGCGCAAGATTCGGGTCGACGGGGGTGACGCCCGTCTTGTACGTTCGCCCCATGACGAACGAAGCCCCCTGCGATCCAGCCGATTATGAACGCATCGCCGCGGCGATCCGCTTCATCGAAAAGCGGTTCCGCGAGCAACCGGGCCTTGAGGACATAGCCCGGCACACGGGGCTCAGCCCTTTCCATTTCCAGCGCGTGTTCCGGAAACTCGCCGGCGTGAGCCCGAAAAAATTCCTGCAACTGCGCACGGCGGCCGAAGCGCGCACCGCCCTCCCCGTCGCGCCTTCGGTGCTTGGGGCCGCCCACGAACTGGGTTTGAGCGGCGGCGGCCGACTGCACGATCTCTGCATTTCGATCGAAGCGATGACGCCGGGCGAGATCCGCGCGCGCGGCGCGGGGGTCGAGATCCTCCACGGAATCGCGCCTTCGCCGTTCGGTGCGATGTTCGCGGCGAGGTCCTCCCGCGGCCTGATGCGGCTCGTGTTCGTCGATGGCCCGCAAGGCGCGCGTGAGGAGCTCGAACGCATGAAGTCCGAATTCCCCGCCGCGGACTTCGCAACCGCCGACACGGAGACGCGCGCCCTCATCACCCCGTTCTTCACGGCCGGGAAACCGGGGACCGACCTCAAAGCCTGGGTTCGCGGGACGCCTTTCCAAATCAAAGTCTGGGAAGCCCTGCTCCGAATCCCCGAGGGTCGCACCACAACCTACGGCGCCCTGGCGGCCGCGCTCGGCCGCCCCCGGGCGAGCCGCGCCGTGGGATCAGCCGTGGGAGCGAACGCCTTGGCCCTCCTGATCCCGTGCCACCGCGTCTTGCGCGAGTCTGGCGCTCTGGGAGGTTACGCATGGGGAACGGACCGCAAACGGAGCCTTCTCGCCTGGGAAGCCGCGAGGTAGGGATCGGCGTGTTCCGTCCCGCGCGCGACCCCCGGTCGAAACGAATGGGCGGCTGCGGGCGTGCCGCGACAAGGGCTGAAGCGTTGCACCGCCCACGCGTTTGTGTTTTCCTCCCCCTATGACCGATTTCGAGCCACGCCTAAAAGCGTCCCCGAAGACAGCCCCCACGAAAAAGCTCCCCAGCTACCTTTGCGCGGCCCTTCTGCCGGTGCTGGTGACGAAAAGCCTGATGCTCTACTTCGGCCTCCACTACGCCATGTACCCCGGCAAAGGCTACGGTTACGGCCTGGCCGCCGCGGTCGGCCTGACGTTCGGTTCGTTCGCTCATTTCATTTGGGTCAACCGCCATGAAACGGAAGAGGAGTGAGGGCTTCAGCGATGCCGGGATTGACCAACCCCCGGGAGATGGGGTTCAACTGGGGCCTCTCAGCACCGCCCCCCATTGAGGAGCCTCATGAGCAAAAAAGACCTGTTCGGCGACGACGTCCAAGGCGATACGCGCGGCGATAAGCGCGGCGACACACACGACGGCACGGGCGGCGGCACGCGCGACGATTTCGCGCGCATGCTCGAAGCGTCGATGGGCGATCGAGCCGGGAAACGGGCGCGGACGGGTGACGTTTTCCAAGGCGAGATCCTCTCGATCGGCAAGGAGGAAGCGTTCGTTTCGACCGGCACGGCGATCGACGGCGCGCTGCCGGTCCGTGAGCTCTGGGACGAGAACAAACAACTCAAATACAAGGTCGGCGACGTCATCGACGTCAAAGTCGTGCGCGCCCGGGAAGGCGAAATCCTCCTGAAGCGCGCCGGCTCGCTCGCCGCCGCCGAAGGCATGGACAACCTCGAGGACGCATTCGACATGGAATTGCCGCTCGAAGGCCGCGTGCTCGAAGCCGTCAAAGGCGGCTTCCGCGTGCAGATCCAAGGGCAGAAGGCGTTTTGCCCGATCAGCCAGATCGACGCGCGGTTCGTGCAGGATCCGGCTCCCTACGTGGGCCAGAAATTCGAGTTCATCATCACGCAGTTCGAGGAACGCGGCCGCAACGTCGTCGTCTCCCGCCGCAAACTGCTCGACCTCCAGCGCGCCGAGAACGAAGGCGAGTTCCTGAACCGGCACAAGCCCGGCGACCTCATGAGCGGCGAAGTCACGCGCATCGAGAAATACGGCGCGTTCGTGCGGCTCGACAGCGGTCTCGAGGGGCTCGTGCCGATCTCCGAACTCGCGTGGGGGCGCGTGAACGACCCGGCTGAAATCGTGCACATCGGCCAGAAGGTGCAAACGGCCCTCGTGCGGGCGAACGAGGACGACGGCGGCCGCCTCAAAATCTCTCTCTCGCTCAAGCAAGCCGGCGGAGAAGGGGACCCGTGGCTCACGGTCCCTGAGAAGTTCCCCCTCGGCGCGATCGCCGAGGGCAAGATCGAGCGCAAGGAGTCTTACGGGCTGTTCGTCAACCTCGCTCCCGGAATCACCGGCTTGATGCCCCGCTCGAAGTGGCGCGACGTCGTCGACGGGCAGCAGTACGACAACAAAAGAAAAGGCGAGAACGTCATCGTTCAAGTCGACGAGATCGATCTGGAGAGCAAGAGGTTGACGCTCATCCCGCCGGAGGAGCGGCTTGACATGGGCTGGCGCCAGCACCACGCGGCGGCGGCGCCCGGCAAGGGCTTGGGAACGTTCGGCGATCTGCTCAAGGGTTTCAAACCGCAGAAAAAGTGAGTCTCCGCCAAATGGGCGCGCCATACGATTTTTTCCATCTGATCGCGCACAAGGAGAGCGCCGAAGTCCGACGCTTCCTGAACGAGCGTCAAATGGCGTCGCTCGTGAATTTCCGCAACGTCGCGTACGAAACGCACGCGTCAGCGCTGCAAACGCTGACGTCGTCCCAGGACGTCCCCGTCCTCGCCGTCTCCCCGGAACAGCTCCTCAAAGGGGCCCCCGCGATCATCGCGTTCCTGCAATCGCTCTGAACCACGGGGTTTCAAGCGCCGGCCGGGCCGCGCGAGGCCAAGGCCACGCGGGTGAAACGGCGCGCCCTTCGCCGCGGGACCGGGATCAGGCGGCCGTGGCGCGGCGGGCTTTCCACCATTCGATGGCGATCGGCATCAGCGAGACCACGATGATGCCGAGGATGACGAGTTGGAAATTGCGTTTGACGGCGTCCATGTTGCCGAACACATGGCCCAGCGTCAGGAAGATCCCGACCCAGGAAATCGCGCCGATCACGTTGTAGATGGCGAAGCGACGGTACTGCATCTGCCCCATCCCGGCGACGAACGGCGCGAACGTGCGCACGATCGGGACATAGCGCGCGAGCACGATCGTCTTGGCGCCGTGCTTTTCGTAGAACCGCTGCGTCTTGAGCAGGTGGCGCCGGTCGAACACCCGGGAGGTCTCGTCCTTGAAAAGCGCCGCGCCGAATCTCCTGCCGATGCTGTAATTGACGAAGTCACCCAGGATTCCAGCCGCGATCAGGCTGAAGAAAAGGATCGGATAACTCAAAACCGCGTTTTCGGTGGCCGTCATCGCGCCGAGCGCGAACAACAGCGAATCTCCGGGGAGGAAAGGCGTCACAACGAACCCGGTCTCGGCGAAGATCACCGCGAAAAGCAGGACGTAGATCCACGGTCCCATCATCGCGGCCCAGTCGTTGAGGTGCTTGTCGAGATGCACGAATATGTCGATGACTTCCGCCAGGCTCATGACCCCATGATGCGGACCCGGAGGTGCGCGCGTCCAGTCCTGATGCGCTTCAATAAAAAAACCGCTCGAACCGGCAAGGCCGGTTCGCTGTTTGCTCCATGACTCCGGCAGTGAAGCCGAACAGAGCCAAAATCCATGTCCTCGTCGCCTGGTGTCTAATTTTTGGGCAGATGTGTGCCGTTGGGCCGGGCTTTGCCGAATCGGGAGTCCCGACTCCCGCGCAAGGGATCATCGCGGAGCGTTCCGCCCCGATCGCCTCGCTTCGGGCTTCGAACGAAGACTACAGGACGGTCTTCGATCTGGCCTTCCGGGTGATGAGCCATAAATTCTTCTACTCGTACCTGAACGAAACGTTCGCCGCCAGCGTGCTCAGCCCGCGGAATCAGCGCGCGGCGGGTCTCGCGCTCCCGCAGGTCGTCTTCATCTTGCTGCACGCCAAGGAGAAATGGCCCGAGATCGAGCGATACCTCGGGGCGATGCGGACCGACGCCCACCAAGACGACGAAGCCCTGGCGCTGCGCGCGCGGTTCCGCTCCGTCTTCGACGAATTCACGCGCGACGCGCGCCTGCTCGAGAAGCTCAGGGACCAGAACGATCCGACGCAACCCCTGGAGATCTCGGCCGAGCGCGGCGCCCTGGGGTTCTCGTCCCTGAAGATGTTCGTCAACCATCCGACCCTGACCTCCCCAGAGGATCCGAAATCGCGGGAACGGCCGCCCGACGACCTCCATCAACTCGTCATCGACTTCATCAACGGGGCGAAAAAGGAGATCTGGCTGAACGTGTTCGATTTCGACAGCCTGGAAATCGCCGCCGCGCTGACCGCGGCGAGCGCTCGCGGCGCGGCCGTGCACGCCGGCATCGACGTCGGCGTCTTCAAGGAACGTCCCGAGGTCCAATCCGTCGTCGCGAAGCTCACGGGCCTGAGCGTCGAAACCGTCCTCCGCCGGATCGCCGAGCTCCCGTCGGAGAACGCGACGATCGCCTCGCGCGCTCACGCGGGCCTGAAGGTCACCCTCGTCAACTCGGTCGGCCTCAATCACCAGAAAGCGATCGTCCGCGACGTCATGGCCAAAAAAAACGCGGCCACCCTGCTCCTCTCCGGCAATCTCACCTACTCCTGCATCCATGAAAACGGCGATGCCGCGGTCCTCCCCCACGACCTGCGCCCCGCCGAAGCCAAACCCAACGCGAATCACGCGGTCCTGATCGAAGGCCAGCTCCCGGCCATCATCGTCGAGCAGGAACTCCGCAAAACTCTGGATTACGGGATCCGCGGGCAAAGCCGTTACCCGCTCGGCGGCGCCTTCCGCGTCCTCGGCCCCAGGGACCCCGAGACCAAGCGCCCGACCTCGATCATCCTGACCTTCTCCCCCAATGGAGGGCTGGGCGACATCAACCGCGACATCCTCGCGCGCTTGCTGCGCGCGACGCGCGGACCGGTGGTGTCGGCGCAATTCGCGTTCTCCTCGGCGTCTTTGGTGAGCGAAATCGTGGCGCGGACCGTGAGCGAACAGCGGAAAGGCACGCGCGAGCCGTTCCGCGCCGTCGGCGACCCCCCGTTCGCGATGCGCGAATGGAGCGCGTTCCTCGCGCTTTCGGGTTACTCCCGCGACGTGGCGACGAAAACGTACAACGACCTCGCCACCGATCCGGGCGCGGCCGTGGCTCCTCTCGTGCGAACGATGTCCGGGCGCGAGTTCGAAGAATGGCGCGAGAGCATCCGCATCGGCTCCACCCGGTTCAGCGATCGCTACGTGACTTTGCCCGGCGACCGCAAGTTCAAGATCAGCGCGAAGCTGCACCACAAGTTCTGGGCCTTCCCCGAAGAAAGGACGTCGGTCGTGGGCACGTCGTTCAACCCGAGTCAGAACGCCGAGAACAACAATGAGCAGATCCTGATCGTGAACGATTCGCGCCTGCTCCGCAAAGCGATGGGCATGTTCGAGTACCTGTTCCGCGAAGCGCGTTCCAGCGTCGCAGCTGAAGCCGTGCGTCGCAACGACTTCCCGGCGAAAACCCCGGCCGAACCGGAAACGGCGTTCGAAAAGCGCCTGAAAGCCGAAGGCGCGAAAAACAACCGATGCCCGCTCCTGTTCGCCGAGGGGAAGGCGGGTTGACGGTCACCGTCGCGAGCCGGTATGGGTGAAGGACGAAGCTCACGACACCCCCGACACGCGCTCCGCCGAGGTTTCCATGAACGCTCCCGAACCAACGACGCTTCTTTCCCTCATCGGCAACACCCCCATGGTGGAAGTGAAATGCTTCGACACGGGCCCCTGCCGCCTGTTCCTCAAACTCGAGAACCAGAACCCCGGCGGATCCATCAAGGATCGCATCGCCCTCTCCATGATCGAAGCCGCCGAGAAATCAGGTCGGCTCAAGCCCGGCGGCACGCTGATCGAAGCGACGGCCGGGAACACGGGCCTGGGCCTCGCCCTGGTCGCCGCGCAAAAAGGCTATCGCCTCATCCTGGTCATTCCCGACAAGATGAGCCGCGAAAAGATCTTCCACCTGCGCGCCATGGGCGCCGAGGTCCGACTGACCCGCTCGGACGTCGGCAAGGGGCACCCCGAATACTACCAGGACGTGGCCAAGAAGATTTCCGAGGAAACCGGGGCGTATTACATCAACCAGTTCGAAAACCCGGCCAACACGCACGCCCACGAGGTCACGACCGGTCCCGAGATCTTCGCTCAAATGGATCAGGACGTCGACGCCGTCGTTTCCGGCGTGGGGTCCGGCGGCACACTCGCGGGCCTATCGCGGTATTTCGAGCGCGTCTCGCCCAAAACCGAGATGGTGCTCGCCGACCCGGCGGGTTCGATCCTCGTCGATTACATCAAGACCGGGAAGCTCGGCCAAGCCGGCAGTTGGCTCGTCGAAGGCGTCGGCGAGGACTTCATCCCGGCGATCGCCGACCTTTCGCGCGTGAGCCACGGCTACACCGTCACCGACGCCGAGAGTTTCGACGCCGCCCGGGAACTGCTGCTCCGCGAAGGCTTGCTCGCCGGCTCCTCGAGCGGCACGCTGCTCGCGGCCGCGCTCCGTTATTGCCGCGAGCAGAAGACACCCAAACGGGTCGTCACGTTCGTCTGCGACAGCGGCAACAAGTACCTGTCGAAGATGTTCAACGACTATTGGATGCTCGACCAGGGGTTCCTCAAGCGCGAAAGCCACGGCGACCTGCGCGACCTGATCGCGCGCCACCACAAAGAGGGCGCCACGATCACGATCAGCCCTGAGGACACGATCAACACCGCCTACCAGCGCATGAAGCTTTATGACGTCTCGCAGCTTCCCGTGCTCGACGGGCCGCGGATCGTGGGCTTCCTGGACGAATCCGACGTGCTGCTCTCCGTGTACGGCCAAGACCGGGATTTCCAGACGCCGGTCTCCTCGGCGATGACCACGAAAGTCGAAACGCTCCCGCCCACCGCCAAGATCGAGGACCTCATACCGGTCTTCGACAAAGGGAACATCGCGGTCATCGTCGATGACGGCCGGTTCCTCGGCCTGATCACCCGCATCGACCTTCTCAACCATCTGCGCCGCAAAATGCAGTGAGGCGTCTCGGCGCGCGCCGGGCGCGCCGCCGGCCCCAGGGAGGGACGCGGCTCCGAGCCCGCTCAAGGCCGATGGGCGAAACTGCGGAGCGGGGCTGCGAAACGCCTGGGCATCACGTTGGCGACCAGATCCAGGGTGTTCTGCAGGAAGCCGCCCTCGCTCACCTCGGGTTTCATCTGCTCGAACGCCTGCCCCATCATGCGGGCCTCGTCATCGGCGAGCAGTTGTCGGGCCGCTTGAAAAATCCGCCCTTCTTCCTCCGAAATATGGTGCTTGAGCGCGTCTTCGAGGCTCTTGGCCATCTTCGTCCAGTCGGCGCCGACGCCCTCCATGCCTTGGAGGTCGCGCAGAAGGGTTTCCGCCTCCATATGCTCGGCGTAGCCGCTCGAGACGAGATCTTTCCCCTCGGGAATCGAAGCGAGCGAATTGTAAAACACGGCTTCTTCGGCCCGAGTGTGCGGAATCAGCTCATCGTGGATCTCCGAGAGCAGTGAGGCGCGCGTTTGATCGTCGGCGTCGGCCGAATGCACGAGCCGCTCCAGCAGATCCTTGAGTTTCACATGGTCTTTTTTCAGTGCGTCGTAAATCAGCATGTTTTCCTCCACACGGATGTCGGCCGGGTCCCCGGCCGCTGGTTGTTTGCAAACTAAATGAAAATCGCGACCCTCGTCCTCGCCCGGATGCGAATTTGTTATTGAGGTTTGTTCATTGGCCCACGAAGTCATGGGCGGGCGGACCTGTGACCGAAACGTCAAAACCTCTTGCGCGCGCCGGCCCCAACCGCTACCAAAGACGGGTCCCCTGGAGGTCACGGTGCTCAAGGAATTTCTGGAGTTCTTGAAGAACTACGGCGTTATCGGTCTGGCGATCGCGGTCATCATCGGCGGAAAGCTCAACGAACTCGTCTCGAGCCTGGTCAACGACCTGGTGATGCCGTTGGTTCTTCAGCCCCTCTTGAAAGCGGCCGACGTCGAATCGATCCGCCAGCTCAGCTACAACGGCATCCTCTACGGCAAAGTCATCGGGACCGTGATCGATTTCCTGATCGTCGCGTTCCTGGTCTTCCTCTTCGCGAAATTCGTCTTGCGCGAGGAGAAAGTGGTGAAAAAATAAGCGCGCGGCGAGGTCCCGCCGGCCCGCGCGCTTTTCCGGACTCCGTTCGGAAGCGGAGCCCGAGCTCTCAGGGCCTTAAGCGGCCACCCAGGAAGCCCCCTTACCAATCGCAAGGCATGTAGTCTTTCAAAAACTTCCCGCACCAGTGCGAGCCCGTGAGGATGCCGTCGAAAAACGGATCGCAGACGCGGGCGGCGCCGTCCACGATATCCAGCGGCGGCTGGAAGTCGTGCATCTCCTGTTTCTGCCGCGAGAGCTGCGCCGGGTCCTCGTCCGTGACCCAGCCCGTGTCGACGGCGTTCATGTAAATGCCGTCCTTGGCGAGATCGCGCGCTGACGTGTGCGTCAGCATATTGAGCGCGGCCTTGGCCATGTTCGTGTGCGGATGACGCTCGGTCTTGGTGAAGCGGTGGAACTTCCCTTCCATCGCCGAAACGTTGACGACGTGTTTCTGCCCGGTGTTGTCGCGTTTCATCAGCGGCAGCAGGCGGTTGCAGAGAACGAACGGCGCGACCGAATTGACCAGTTGGACCTCGAGCATCTCCGGCGTCGGGATCTCCCCGAGTTTCAACCGCCAACTGTTCGTCCCACGCAGATCGACTTGCTGGAGATCGGCGTCGAGCCGGCCGCGCGGGAAAACCTCTTCGGCCGCGATCGACCCGTCGTAGGAGTACGGTATCTGCGAAAGCCGCGCCGAAGCGCGGATGCCCACGCCGGGCGCTTGCGGCCCGTGCCACGCGACCGGCAGGGCGGCGTCACCTGAAAGCCCCGCCGCGAGCGCGCCGCCGCCCGCGGCCTCCAACTGGCTCTTGCACGCTTCGAAGTCCCGCAGGACGTGACGCGCGCCGGGCGGCAGTTCGGCGAAAGGCCTCATCTCGTCCGGCATCATATGAGCGTAAAAACCCGGCGGGCGGCGCACCGTTTGCGCGGCGTTGTTGATCAGGATGTCCAGGCGGTCCAGCGTGCGCCCCATCTCGTACGCGAAAAGCTCCACGCTGGGCGTGTGGCGCAAATCGAGCCCGTAGACGCGCAAGCGATCCTTCCATTCCCCGAAGTCCGCTTCGCGCGCGAAGCGCGCCGCCGAATCGACGGGGAACCGCGTGGTGGCGACGACGGTCGCGCCCGCGCGCAACATCATCAGCGCCGCCTGGTAGCCGATTTTCAGGCGCGACCCGGTGATCAACGCCACCCGGCCGTCGAGACGCGCGGTCTGGAACCGCTTCTGATAATTGAAATCGCCGCACGCCGTGCACATCGAATCGTAGAAGAAGTGCAGCCGCGTGAATTCAGCCTTGCACACGTAACAGTTGCGCGGGGAGTGGAGGACCCGCTCGTTGCGGCGCTGCTCCTCGATATGGCCCGCGATCCGCCCCGGGGCATGGAAAACGGGCGTCTGGCGCGCCTCGCGGATGCCGGTGGCGGCGCGCGCCTGGCGATCCTGCTTGGCGATCGCACGGCGCTTGCTTCTGAGGATCTCCTTGTTGCGCAGGCGCAAGGACTCCTTGTCAGGACGGGACAGGCGACCGGCGGCGCGCAACAGCGCCACCCGGGTCGACTCGGGTATCTCGGCGAACGAACCGGTCCGTTCCAAGAGGGATTCGAGGACGCGCACGCATCGCTCGACATCCTCCGTGCGGATCGGTTCCGGCCGCGGCGTGGGGTCTTCCATCATGGCGACGACTCTAGCCCAACCGCACCCATAAACTCGAGCGAAAATACGCCGGGAACGGTCGAAACCCCCGCCCTCGGGCCGCGACCCCGCCTTGACCCCCCGAACCGTCTTCAGTAGCGTCAGAAACCATGAAAAACACCCTGTTGCGCCCCCTCACGTCCCTCTTCGTCGGCGCCGTCATCGGCTCCGCCCTCATCACGTCCGCGGCGAAATCCCGGGCCGACGACGGCGGTAGCGGCCACGGCGGCCCCAACACCGCGGCCTTGTCGAAAGTGGACTCGACGCCCAATACGCTCCTGACGAAGGCGCGGCAGCTCACGCACGTGGGCGCGCGCGCCGGCGAAGGCTATTTCAGCCGCGACGGGAAGAAGATGGTCTTCCAAAGCGAGCGCGAACCGGGCAACCCGTTCTATCAGATCTACTCGATGGACCTCGCGACCGGGCGTTCGACGCGCGTCTCCCCGGGAGCCGGCAAAACGACCTGCGCCTGGATCCACCCCGACGGCGAACGCGTCCTGTTCGCCTCGACTCACCTCGATCCGAAGACCGCGGAACACGCGAAGCGGGAATACGAGGAGCGCCGGAACCCGGTCCAAGGGCGATACTCGTGGAGCTACGACGAAGCGTACGACTTGTTCACGGCGACGACCGACGGGCGCGGGCTCCGGCGCCTGACCAAAGAGCTCGGTTACGACGCCGAAGGCTCGTTCTCCCCGGACGGGCGATGGATCGCGTTCGCCTCCAATCGCGCCGGCTACGCCGAGAACCTGAGCGAAGACGAGAAAAAACTGTTCGCCAAAGATCCTTCCTACATGATGGACATCTACATCATGCGGGCCGACGGCACCGGGGTACGGCGACTCACCGATTCGCGCGGCTACGACGGCGGCCCGTTCTTCAGCCCCGACGGCGCGCGCATCACCTGGCGCAGGTTCTCCCCCGACGGGAGCCGCGCCGAGATCTACACGATGAAAACCGACGGCACGGACCAGGCGCGGCTCACCGATCTCGGCTCGATGTCCTGGGCGCCGTACTACCATCCGTCGGGCGACTACCTGATCTTCGCCACCAACGTCCACGGCTACAAGAACTTCGAGCTGTACATCGTCGCGGCGGCGGGCGGAAAACCCGTTCGCGCGACGTTCGAGGACGGATTCGACGGGCTGCCGGTGTTCACCCCCGACGGCCGTTCCCTGTCGTGGACGAAGCGCAATGAAAAGGGCGACTCGCAGATCTTCATCGGCGCCTGGGACGACGCTCAGGCCCGCCGGCTCCTCGGGCTTCCCGCGCGCGCGCCGCGCGCCCCGGCGCTGGCGAGTGAAATCCGGGCCGACGACGCGCGCGCCTGGGTCGATTTCTTCGCCTCCAAGGACCTGAAGGGGCGCGGCACGGGGACGCCCGGCGAGGCTCTCGCGAGGGAAGCGATCGTCTCCGCGTTCCGCGGCTGGGGACTGCGGCCGGCGGGCGACGGTGGTTCGTTCCTGCAAACGTTCTCGTTCACGTCGGGCGTCGCGCTCGGCGCCGACAATTCCCTTTCCGGCGAAGGGCCGGCGGCGCGCGCGTGGAAAACCGGAGAGGATTGGCTGCCGTTCGGCTTTTCCGCCTCCGGCCGAATCCCCGCGGCGAACGTCGTTTTCGCTGGCTACGGCATCCACGCGCCCGCCACCGAAACATCGCCGGAGTACGATTCGTACCGGGACATCGACGTCAAAGGGAAATGGGTCCTCGCGTTCCGTGACGTGCCCGAGGACGCGCCCGCTTCCCTGCGCCAGCATCTCAACCTCTATTCGCGCCCCCAGCACAAGGCGACGGTCGCCCGCAACCGCGGGGCCGCGGGGCTCATCCTCGTCACCGGCCCCAACAACCCCGCCGGCTCGAAGCTCGGCGCCCTCAAGTTCGAGGGCGGCGACAACGGCCTGCCCGTCCTGCAGATCACCGACGCGGCCGCGGCCGCGCTCCTGAAAGCGGCCAAGACCACGCTCAAGGCGGAACAAACGGCGCTCGACAAAGGCGCCTGGAAAACCGGCTTCGAGATCCCGGGAGCGCGCCTGGCGGCGAAAATCGACCTGCGCTTGGAACAGGCGCGGAGCGCCAACGTGATCGGCCTGATCCGCGTTCCCGGAGCGAGCAAGACGCTCCTGATCGGCGCCCACGGCGATCACTTGGGCGAGGGAAAATCAGGCCATTCCCTGATGACGTCCGCGGACGCGGGCGCGATCCATTTCGGCGCCGACGACAACGCGTCCGGGATGGCGGCGGTGATGGAGCTCGCGCACAGGTACTCGGATCCCACCGCGCGCAAAGGCCTGCGCCAGAACCTCATGTTCGCCGTTTGGTCGGGTGAAGAGATCGGCACGCTCGGCGCCACGCACTTCGCGCAGTCCTGGAGCCGAGCGAACGGCGGGCGAAAAATCGGCGGCGCGTTCAGCGGCTACCTCAACATGGACATGATCGGGCGCCTGCGCGACAAACTGGCCGTGCAAGGGATCGGGTCCAGCCCCGGCTGGAAGACGGCGATCGAACGCATCGCCGCGGCAAGCGCGTTTCCGATCGTGACCCAGGACGACCCGTACTTGCCGACGGACTCGATGGCGCTGTACGTCGCCGGAGTGCCCGCCGTCAGCCTGTTCACGGGCGCGCACCCCGAATACCACACGCCGCGCGACACCCCTGAAACGGTCGATCACGGCGGCATCGCCGCCGTCGCCGAATTCGCCGCGCGCTTGATCGGAGCGATCGCGGGGCCAGGCGGGATCGAGCTGCCCTACGAACAGGTCGCAGGGTCGCGGTCGACCTCGCCGGGCGACAGCCGGCGCTTTCGGATCTACCTGGGGACCGTCCCCGACTACACCCAAGAGGGCGTCAAGGGCGTGCGCATCTCGGGCGTCGCCAAAGGCGGACCGGCGGAGATCGCGGGCCTGCGTCGCGGAGACACGATCGTCGAACTCGACAAAATGAAGATCGAGAGCATCCACGACTACGTGTACTCCTTGCAGGCGGCGAAGCCCGGCAAAGAGACCACCGTCGTCGTTTCCCGCGAGGGGAAACCGGTTGAACTCAAGATCACGCCGCTCCTCAAGGAGTGATCGGGAGGAACGCACGAAGGACGGCCGGGCGACGGCCGTCGGGGGGAAAGCCCAAGGGTCACTTCGCCGGCTGCCGAAGGCGGCGCCAACGCGGCCGCAGGACCTGAAGGTACATCATCAGGCCGAAAAGCCCGGCCGAGATCGCGACCGGGAGCAGGAAGCCCCGGTACCCCGCCTTCGAGAACAGGAAAGCCCCGACGAAGGATCCGAGCCCGAAAGACAGGATCAACCCTCCCCGCATGGCGTTGGCGCGGATCTCATCGGAGATGCGCGCGTCGCCGGCGCGGCGGCGCAAGACGCGCACGAGGCCGATGCCGAGATCGGTCGTCAACCCGGTCAAATGCGTGGTGCGCACGACGGCTCGCGAAACCGACGTGACGGTCGCGTTCTGCAGTCCGCATGTCAGGCAGAGAAGGGCGAGCAGAGCGTAGTCGCGCGCGCGGGAGAGGGGCTCTCCGAACGCGCCGAAAACGCCGTTGAAGCCGCCGACGGCGACGGCGAGTAAGAGCACGACCATGACGCCGAAGACGATGTAATACCGGGGCTTTTGCTCGTGGCGGATCTTCAAATCGACCAGCTGCGCGGCGATCATGGCTCCGAGAAGGAAAAAGAGCGGGACGAGGAGCAGGCCCAAAGCGTGGACGGCGTCCCCTTGGCTCGCCTGCCGCCCGAACAGCGTGGCGAACCCCGTGACGTGCGAAACGAACTGATGGCACGCCATGAACCCGCCGCTGTTCAGCACCCCGCCTTGGAACGCCATCGCCATCCAAACGGAGATATTCCCGGGCGAGTACGCCGAAATCGACTGGTGTCCGTAAAGCATGCCTGCAGATTAGTGCCTCTCGGCTCGTTTGTCAGGCCGGGAATCGATGGATAAGGAACCGGAAACCCCGCCCAGCGACCCTCACGCGATCTTCACCAAAGGGCGCGCACGCCGAGAAACGCGTAAAACCGCTCCTGTATCGTCAGTTCCCCGTCGCGCTCCCCGACGTTGAACCGTCCCTCGCTCGCCAGGACGAAGTGATCGCCCAAGCCGCGCTCGACCGACCAGCCGAGCGAGCCGGAACCGTCCAGGCCGGAGTGAAGATACCGCAAAGAAAGCTGCCAGAGGCCCTCATCGCCGAGATCCGGGAGCCGCACGCTCAAATAGCCGTACGCCCTCCCAGGCATCTCAAACCCGGGCCGCAGGACCCTGCGGAAATTAGCGGCCGCGAACGGATTGAGGGGGCTCGTCGACTGAAGCGCGCTCCGCCACTCGGCTTGCGAATAACCCGCCGGGCTGACGATCGCCTCCAGGCGGACATCGTACGATTCACTCTCGTAGCGGACCCCATAGACGCCCAGATGGAGCGTCGAGAGCCCTTCCTTCTCGCTCATCTCGACGACGCCGGGAAGCTCCTCGCTCGGCATGTACACGTACGGATTCCAGGTGAAGCGAAAATCGGAATACAACGACAGGCCTTCGGTAAGGGCGTAGTTGAAATAAGCGCCGGCGAACGGGCTCGCGCCCTCCTCGGTTCCGCCGGAGATCCCGACGTAGTCGCGCGCTTCCCTCGCGCTCCGGTACTCCGATTTGAACATGGCCTTCGGGGAGAACTCGCGGTCAGCGACGAAAACGAGGTCGCCGTTGCCGATCGGCTCGGCCAGGAGGACGTGGCTCCACTGCCGCGACGGCGCCCAGTTGAGGCGGGCCTGCACCCTCCCCTTCTCGCGCCATAAAAGCGATCTTTGCTCGCGGTTGAAGTGGACGAGCGGATTGCTCGGCGAAATCAGCTCGGCCGGCCCCCATTGAAAGTTCTGCAGCCCGAACGTCATGGAGAGCGTACCGTTCAACCAGGATTCCCAGAACGATTCGGTCAGGTCGACCTTGCCTCGCTGGCGCCGCACGCGCCGCGGCGGATCCTGCATCCCGATGTCGAAGTATTGCGCATAAGCCCGCGGGCGCACGACGATTTTATGCCTCGCCCCGATGCTCGCCCTGTAGTCGACGTTCAAATCGGTCCGCGCGCCGTACGTTTCCGTCTCGAAGACGGAGTTCCCCGGATTGTACGTCGAATCCGCGGGCGACCGCAGGGAGACGCCGTTCAGCCAGTCGAAGTCGATCCTTTGCTTGATCCTGAGCGCCGCCTTCGGCTTGGCTTTCGCTCGGCGCTTGCGCTTTCGAGCGGCCTCGGCGGTATCCGCGAGGCCCGCGATCAAGGCGACGATGAGAACCCAGTTAAGTATGGATGAGGTTCTCACTGATTTTCTTCCTCAGCACGCCTCGGATCGCCCACAGGGACGCCGCGACGGAGACGCCGCTCAGGATCGTGAAGCCCGCCAAGTAATCGAACGGCACGACGGCGATCGCGAACGGCACGGGCTCGGTGAACAAACCCCCGCTGTAATACAAATGGGAGGAATTGATCGCGACGCTCACGACGAACGTGAGCAGGGACCCGATCGCGCACCCGGTTCCGCCGAGCAGAAGGGCCTCGAGCGTGAAGGTCGTGACCAGATGGCGCCGGGTGTAACCGAGGCTCCGCCACGACCCGATCTCGCGCGTCCGCTCCCTGATGATCTTGATCAGCGTATTGAGGACACTCAGTGTCGCGATGCACAGCACGATCACGATCACGAAATTGCGGAATATGTCCAGAAGCGACGTCACTTTGTGGTACAGGTCGCCCATCATCGGGTGGTCGCGCCAATCGAGAACAGTGAGGTCAAAGCCGCGACCGGTGAGATCCGCGCGCATCCGCGCGGCGAACTCGCGCGAACGGCCCTGATCCTTCAAGGTCACGGAGTAGTAGGAAACGTCGGGCGTGTTGGCGAGCGACTGCGCCTGTGCGAGCGGCATCATCACCAACCGCGAGTCGAGTTCCTTGAGCCCGCCGTCGATAAGACCGACGACCTCGAGATCGACCGCGCTCACCTGCCCGCTCGGAGTGGCCGAGGCGAACTGCACCGACACGGACTGGCAGGAGAGGGGCCGCTCGACGGGCGGGTATCCTTCCAGCGTGCGCCGCACGGTCTGCGGCGGATCCGGCCGGCAACCGAGGCGCCGGGCCAGCGCGAGCCCGAGGAGAACGCCGTCTGCCCCCCCCTGCTCGAGAGGGACGCCGTAAGCCGTGTTCCAATACCAGTTCTTCCCGCGGATGGCGGTCGTCCGGGAAGTGTCGAGCCCCAAGGAGATGAACGCGGTCTGGATGCGGCCGTTGGAGGCCACGCCCGCCACGCGCAGCGTCCGGGTCCAAGCGTCCACGCCCGGGTCGTCCCCGAGATAAGCCTCGATCGCCGCCCGCTCAGCCTCCCCGAGTCGGGCCGTCCAAGGTTCGGCGCGCCCGTCGACCTCCCATGTCCGGGCGTTCTCGATCACGATGTCGCCGAACATCATGCGCTCGCGGGACTCCGCCAGGATCAATCGACGCGCCTGTTCGAGATACCCCTCGAACATGACGAGCGAGATGAAACCCACCGCGACGGAGAGGAGCGCGGCCAACGATTGCCTGGAGTGACGGCGCAGGTTCCTGTAAGCGACCTTGAAAAACAGGTTCATCGCGACAAATTGTTCACGTTGAAAATGGCGATGGGGTGCTTCACGACCTTGGGTTTCGAATACTCCATGACGCTCCGGTCCCCCTTGGCCTTCACGTCCTCGATCGTCATGCGGCTGATGAACGGCTGCGGTTTACCTCCGATGACGATCGAATTCTTGTATTCGAACGTCGCCGTCTTGAAAGGCTTGCCCTGAAGGCTCATGAACTCGGCCTTGACCGCCTGCTTCGTCTTCTCGGAGACCCAGTAACGGATCTTGTCGTAGGTCACCTGCTCGGACTTCGCTTTGAGCAACAGCACTTTCGTCTTTTGGCCGCCGACGACGTCCGCTTTTTCGACCACCGCATCGTAGTCCCTGGCGTAATTGGTCGAGGCGATGTCCCCGTTGGCCGCCTGACCGGTCAACTTCTGGCGGGCCGAGATCGCGATCGGTTTCCGCAAGGAAGGTTTGAAGAACCACATCGTCCGATCGTTGAAAAGGTAGGTCTCCCCTTTGAACTTCGCCGGCTGCAACGCCTCGACGATCGCATCGACGCCCCTGGCTTTGACGCTGAACGTCCTGTCGGACTCGCGGCCGCCCTCCCAACTCCGCAAGCGCACCTCCCACGTCAGACCGTCCTCGAACCCGCCGCGGGCGCGGTCGGAGGCTTTCAGGAGATCGTACGCTTCATCGGCCCTGGCGGCCGTGGCTGAAGCGAAAAACAGAAGCAAGACCAAGGCGGCGTTTTTCATATGACGGCTCCTGATTCAAGCAAGAGGGTGGAAACGCGTTCTTTGCAGGTTTTTGTCACGATCCACGCGGAGCACCCGGTCGCTATCCCGATCAGAACGAGCGCCGTCGTCGCGTGGAACCACGGCTCGATCAGGACGCGGAGCCGAAGCGGATAGAGGAAACCCGCGGACTCGAAATAGATGCCCGCCCCCCCGATCGCCGCGCCGATGGCTTCGGACAAAGCGATGCCGGAGACGGAGGCGAACAGCGAGAGCCAAAACGCCTCTTTCACGAACAGGCTGCGCACGCGATCCGGCGCGTAGCCGAGCGCGCGCAAGGTTCCCATTTCGCGCGACCGCTCCATGATCGACATGGTCATGGAATTGACGAGGATCAAGGCCGAAGCCCCGAATATCAGGACTGAAAAGAAGCCGATCATGACGAGCAGGAAGCGCATCGTTCCCGTGTAATACAGCCCGATCCTGTCATCGGTGAACGGCAACGCCTCCAGGTCCAGGTTCTCGGCGTCGAACGCGCTCTGCAGGCTGGCGGCGAAAGACTCAGCGGCGGACCGCTCGTTCTCGTTCAGGAAAATGGAGACCCGGCTCGACCCTTTCGTCGCCATCAGCTCGCGGGCGAGCGAGAGCGGCGCGATCACGCTCATATCCTCGAGGTACGGCGTGCCGGTCGTGTGATGGGTCGCCAAAGTCGCGTTGACGGCGTTGAGGTCGCCTTCGATCGTGCGGCCGGCGATGACCACGTCCAGGTCCGCGCGCGACGCCTGCCGGAGATCCCGGGTGCGATCGATCAATTCCCCGACCCCACGGCTGATGGAGATCGCGTCCGGCGCGCTCGCGACCACCTCCGACAGTTTGACGGGCGAACGCCGGCTCGTCATCTCTTCGGCGTACTGCTTCACGCGCGGGTGCGCGCCCAAAAAGCCGTCGAGATCCGGCTCCAGGCCCTCGACGAAAACCGGGATCGTCCTCTGCCCCGCCGATAAGAGGCCGACCGTCCACAAGAAGGCCCCGGATCTTTCAACCTCGCCGGAGCGCGCCTGAAGGAGCGCGGTGAGCGCGGCGAGTTCCGTTTCCGTGATCTCGTACTTGTCGGGGCGGATGTCGAAATTGTCGATCCCGCCTTTTTTGTACACCGAAACATGGCCCACGCGGTTGACGTAGACGGTGTGGGCTTTCAGGGTTTTTTCGCTCCTGATCACGTGCCCCGCGAGCAGCGCGACGCCGATGTACGCGACGACGAGGGCGACGGCCGTCGACAGCGTCCGCCGCGGGTTGCGCTTGAGGTTGCGTGCCGCCAGCCGCCATTCCAACATCGAGTTCATGTCTTGATCACACCGTCGGCGATATGCACAACGCGACCGACGCGACCGATGAGCTTCTCGTCGTGCGAGCAGAAGAAAAACGTGACGTTCTTCTTTTTGTTCAACTCCAAAAGCAAATCGATGATCTTATGCGCGGTCTTCGAATCCAAATTGGCCGTCGGCTCGTCCGCGAGGATCAGCTTCGGGTCGGTCACCAGGGCCCGGGCGATCGCGACGCGCTGGCGCTGCCCGCCGGAAAGCCGGTCGGGGTAATGGGACTTGTATTCCGCGATGCCGACGTCTTGCAAGGCGGCCTGGACCCGGCGGGCGCGTTCCACCGGCGAAACTTCGGGCTGGATCAACAGCGGCAGCTCGATGTTCTCTTCGACCGTCAGGACCGGGATCAGATTGAAAGACTGGAAGATGAAACCGATCTTGCGGTTGCGCAGTTCGCTCTTTTGGACCTCGTCGAGCCGGGCCACGTCCTGCCCGTCGATGACGATCGCGCCGCGATCGGGCTCATCGATGCAACCGATCAGGTTGAGCAAAGTCGATTTGCCCGAGCCCGAAGCGCCGATGAGGGCGGTGAACTCGCCGGCTTGGATGTCGATGCTCAGGCCGTTGAGCGCTTGGATCTGAATCTCGCCCAATCGATAGCTTTTCCCAACGTCGTGGACGCGGACCAGAATTTCCGGGTTCATCGCCATAGTATGACCTCGGGCCACTCCGGCAGCAACCTGCTTTCGAAAGCCGCTTCAAACTCCGGCTCCAAATATTATGCAACGCTGCCGATGATCGCGCGGCAACGACGGCGGAGCGAGCGCGGAGCCGCGCGGTTTCCACGGCGACAAACGCCGCGAACACGGGCGCGCGAACCGTTCCATCACCCGTACCGCGCGCGACATTCGCCCGACCCCAGCGGTTGCCGGCAAGTCGCTCACGAATCGAGGCCAACATCTGAGCCTGATCGCGATCCTCGCACCGCCCACTCGACGCGTTCTCGCATCGACCAAAATCTTGACCAGGATCGACGAACGGCATCGGCCGCGAGGGGATACCGATGACGCAGGGTAGCGTTATGATGTGGTGTGAGGATGTTTCTCGCTGACAGGTCTCAACGAGACCGCGGAATCGCTTGCCTCGCCGCGTGGATTTTCCTACATTGTGGAACTTCAATCGGCGCGTGGCTCAGCCTGGTAGGGCACTTGCTTGGGGTGCAAGAGGTCGCTGGTTCAAATCCAGTCGCGCCGACCATTTTCCACCACTTTCATCTCTGGTTCTGATCCTCCGCCTTAGTTGGCGCCTTCCTTGAAGCCTTCCTTGGCGACGTTCTTGGCGACGTCCTTGGCGAATGGTGGAAACGGCTTCACGCGCGCCTCCACCACCGATCGTCAATCCGCCGACGCTCGCTGCTGCCCCACGATCGGCGCGATCATCGCGGCGTCGATCGGGCGGATCTTGTCTTCATCAAAACCGTCGAAATACACCACTCGCCCCGGCACGAGGCGCGAAAGCTCGTAGAGCTCTTTGTAGTGGACGAAAACCTCGGCGTCCTGGCCGAGCTCATGATACGCCCGACCGACCGCCAAGCTGTACTGGCTTTTCGCTTCCGCGTTCAATGCGGCGACATCCGCCTCCGTTTGGGCCTCCAGCTTCTCGATCTGCAGGCGGCCTTCCTCGTCGATCAAGGCCTTGGCCCGCTCGAGCTTGGCCGATACCGACCCCAGGATTCGCCGGGAAACGTCGGGCGGAAGCCCCACGTTCTTGATCAGCAGCGCGATCACATGGACGCCCCAGCGGCTCGTCTCCGCGGCGATTCCCTCGTACATCGTCTCCGAGATCTCGTTGCGGCTGACCAGGATCTCCTGGAAGCTCTTCGAGCAGAGGATCGACGTCGCCGACTGCACGACGAGGCTTTTGAGCGCGGCCTCCCAATCCTCGACTTCGAAGAGGGCCTTCTCCGGGCACTCGATGCGGAACTCGAGCCACAGGTCCACGATGACGTTCGTTCCGTTCTGATCGTTGAGGGAGATCGAGTAGTATTCGCGGAAGTCCCTTTGCAGGGACATTTCGATGACCCGCACCCATGGGAAAATCCTCGTCGGATAGGCGTGCAGACCCGGTTTGCGGATCACTTCCTTGAGGCGCCCGAAGCTCAGGACCATCGCCGCGGTCTCGTCCTCGACTTTGATCGTCATCGACCGGAACAGCAGCACAACGAGCGAGAAAGCGGCGGCGACGGCGGCGACCCCGCCGAAAAAATAGATCAAGTTCATCACTGGGCTCCTTTCTGATTCACGAAGGCCATTTTCGCGTCCGCGTACACTTCGACCCGTCGACGCTCCAGGTACTCTTTCAAAACGCCTCTCCTCTTGAGCTCGCCGAGATGGGAGCCAAGGACTTGGATCTCGGTTTCAACCGCGCGCGCGCGATTGACGGCGATGTCGACGGCTTGCTGGGCGGCGGTGAGCCGTTGGTCCCGGTCCGCCAAAGCCCGCGAATACAAAGCGTCGGCCTCGGCCTGCGCGTTTTGAACCGCGTTCAACGCCCGGTCCAGCTCTTCCGGGGGAACGATGTCGACGATGTCGACCGCGTTGAATTTGACCCCGTACTTGGTGCCGATGTGCACTTTCGACAGATCCGCGATTTTCTGGTTCAGCAGCTGCCGGCTCTTCCGGATCCCGCTGTAGGAGTCCCTGAAGTTGGCGATCTCGTGCCGGAGGAGGCACTTGAAATACTGCTGGATGTGCTGGACGGGATTGCGCATCTCGAAAAGGTAGGCGTAGAGGTTCTCCTGAACCGGCTGGATCCGCAGTTTCGCGTCCAGCTTCAGGATCGTGCCGTCCTCGGCGATCGCGTTGAAGCCGTTCGAGCGGCTGGCGAGATCCGTGATCCGCTCCATGACCGAGAATTCCTTCACCTCTTGCCACGGCCATTTGAAGTGCAGGCCCGGATGGACCAGGTTCAACTTCTTGTTCTTTTCGTCGGCGAAATCCGCGGCGCCGAAGGTCGTCAACACTCCCAAGTGCCCTTGTTCGACCCGGTAAACGGACCGGAACGACAAGTAGGCCCCCACGAGCGCGACACCGCAAACGATTCCAGAGACCAATTCAGTCGGCATCGATGAAATCCACATATTTTTCTTTCCTTCCCTCTCTATCTCTTGTGCTCGGTTTTTCCCTTGATGCTTCAGCCTAAAAAATGAACTCGCGCCGCCGGCCGCCGACCGCGACCCTGCCCGCGCGGGCGGACGGGCGGGCCTTCTCCCCGGCCTCTCCCTGTATTTGCAACCTGTACGCCTCGACCAGGCCCTGATTCACTTCGACGACGTCGTCGTTGAAATGCGTCTGCGCGGGGTCGACGACGGCCAGCTGGCTCACCTTTTCCGGGCTGTCCACGATCATGCCGTGGGGCACGTAACGCGACTCCGGGATCTCGACGCCGACGACGATGGCCCCCAAACCGATGTAGCAGCCCGCTCCCACGACGCTGTCGTGGACGATCGCCTTGAAGCCGATGAACGTCCTGTCGCCGATGTAGCAGGGCCCGTGGATCAGGCATTGGTGGGCCATCGAAACCTGTTTCCCGACGTAGATCGCCCATTTTTCCTCGCCCACCGAGACCCACTTTTCCTTGAGCGCGTGCAAAACGACGCCGTCCTGGATGTTGGTGTCCGGGCCGATGTAGAAAGGCGTCCCCTCATCCGCGCGCAGCGCGGCCTCGGAGGCCACGTGCACGCGGTGATCGAGGATCACGCGGCCGATCACCGACGCGTTCGGGTGCACGAAGGCCGTCGAGGCGATCTCCGGCTGCTCGTCGATATGCCGTATCCAGTGAGTCCCCCGGGACTGCACTTCATGCGGGCGCTGGCGGAGCGCCGTTTCGGCCGAAGCCTCGACGATGGCACGGATACCCGCGGCCCTGAGCTCTTTGTTGTGCACGGCTTTCGACCTTTTTCGCCTCAGGAAAACGTATTCCAAACCGCAGACGAGCAGCGCCGACAAGAGGCCCAGGACCAAATAGTCCGTCACCGTCCCGCTGGCCGCCAGCAGAAAGGCCAGCGCGTGGACCTTGTGCTCCCGCAGCAGTTCGAACAACGTGTGGATTTCGATGAGGCGGAAACCCACCACGCAAAGCAGACCCGCCAACGCGGCGATGGGAACCTTTCCCAGGATCTCGCCCGCGAAAAGCACGGCGCAGATCAGGACGATCCCGTGAAACACCGCCGCCAAACGCGTGCGCCCCCCGCTCTGAACGTTCGCCGTTCCCCGAACGATCACCCCGGTGACCGGCATCCCGCCGAAAAAACTGACGCCCACGTTGGCGACACCTTGCCCGAAAAGCTCGAGATCGGAATGATGCGGCTTCTCGTTGTTCGTCAGGCGGTCGAGAGCGCGCGCCGCGAGCAGGGACTCGGCCGCGGCCAGCAGCCCGAGCGGCGCGGCCATGGCGAGAACACTCACCCAGACCTCGGGAGCCAGGCTCGGGAAGCTCGCGTCGGGGATGGCGCTCGGGATCGAGCCGACCCGGGTCAGGTCCCAGTTCAAATAGCTGGAGATCGCCGTGACGATCGTCAGGCCGAACAGAGCCGCCGGGAAGCGGTGATACTGCCTCAGGGAAAGAAGCGAAATCGCGACGAAAAGCCCGCAGAGAACCGAAAGCCACGAAACCTCGTGCAACCAGATCGGCTGATGCAGGCTTTGAATGAGCTGGCTGACTTCTTGCTCGATGTCCAGAAGCAGGGGCAATTGCCCATCGAGGAGCTTCAGCCCGACTCCCGTCGTGAACCCCGCCAGCACAGCCTCGGGGACGTACTGGATCACTCGTCCGGCGAAGAACATGCACAGCGCGATCTGAATCAAACCGGACATGACCGCGGCGGCGGCGGCGGCGGCGGGGCCGTGCTGCGCGACCATCGATGCCACCATGATGTTCAAAGCCGCCGCCGGCCCCGTCACCTGCCACCGCGAACCGCCCAGGATCCCAGCGATGATGCCGCCCACGGCCCCGGAGATGACCCCGACGACGGGAGGCAACCCCGCGGCGATCGCCAAAGCCAGGTTCAATGGGATGGCGACGGCGGCGACCGTCACGCCCGCGCTGAGATCCGCGGCCAATTGGGGCTGGCCGAAGCTGTGCTTCATCTCGGAAACCCAATGGCCCGCGAGATCCTTGACCCGCTCCTTGTAACGGGGCCAGAACGCCGCTTCGGTCGATGCCGGCCGACGCGCGCGCAGGACTTTCGATGATTCCCTTTTCACGGGCGCTCGATCGATTCGTCCATTGCGCTGCAAAGAAATATTGTCTTCCATTCACTCACCTCGTTCGGGAGACGACAAATCACGAAATCCAAATTGTTTTTTAGACGAGCGGAGATCGGCTCGAGAGGAGCCTGACTTAGACGGAGGCGTCGGGAGGATGGACCAGGTGGTCGCTGTCCCGGGACGCGTAGAGAGAGATCCAGGAAATCCTTTTTTTCACGGACGCAGTTTCGTCTATGAAATGGGAGCGATGAACGACTTCATCCATCTCGAAAGAGCTGGGCGGTTCGTCTTCCGTCTCGCTGTCATCCGACGCGCCGGACGCGTCCGCGATGTCCATGGGATCGTCGGCGAGAGCGCCGGTCGCCACGGCTCCAGCGGTGACAGCGGCCTTCCGCGAGGAGGGGCCGTCATCGCCATGGGTGGAACGAACCGGGGCGGAATGGATCGAAATGGGGCGGGTGGCGCCCCCATCCTGGGCGGAGACAAAGGCGGAAACGAAGGGAGAAGCGAAAGACATGCTCGCGGTCATGGTCATGGAGACCAACAATAGCAGTACGGTGATGGTGCGAGCTTTGGCGCTTTCCACAGATCGCCAATCTACAAGAATTCCTCCGCGCAAGAAACCCTCTTTTGAAAAAAGCGTCGACGGTCGAGGAAATCCCCCTGCTTTCCATCCACTCGGGCTTCGGTCTTCCCGCGTCAAACCGATCGCCCGGAGTCTTCATCAAACTATTTCACTACGTAAGTCCGAAAGGGACCCGGCCGGTCCCGGCCACGAACCTCCGCTCAGGGGCCCGCGACGAAGGCCCCGCCGACCGTTTCATCTATGATCTTGGCCCACCTGCCGGAAACGCAGAGATGCGAAACCTTCGCCGCTCCAACCGCGTCGTTCTGCAGGCTCCCGTTGGCGGCTGAAGGCAGCGAGATCGGCAAGCCGCTGTCCGTCGCCGCCGCCTGCGCGGGGCAACCGCACTGCGCGGAAGCCGCGTCGAACACGCCGCCCATCGAGGCGCAGACCGCCTGAGCCGTCGACTCCGAAGGCCGTGTCGAACAGCCGCGGATCAATTCGTTCGGCGAACCGGTCATGGTCATGAGGATCGTGACCAACCCCACTTCGCGCGGCCGGTACGCCTTGCTCGTATCGGTGCGCTCCATCCCGACGGTGAGCTTCCCCATGTACTCGGCCAGCCCTCCCGGCCGCAGTCCGATGAACGCGGCGTCCGAGAAACGGAACGTCCGTATCCGCAACGGAAGCCCCGGTATCACTTGCCCCTCGGCCACGACGGCTCCCCCCGGCAGCGTCATCCGGAGGGCCGCGCCCGAGGAAGCCATCGCGCCCGCGAGATTCAAGGGCATCGTTTGATCGATGTTGCTCTGGCAAATCGAGGGCGCGGAGAACACGCCGCTCACGTTGGCGGCGACCGTCCGCGTTTCGATCGACAGGTCCATGTCCCGTTGCGCCTGCATCTGCACCGCGATCGACGAAACCACCGCGTCCATGATGAGGCAAAGGATGGCGACCGATATGACCAGCATGACCAACGTCTCTCCGCGCTGGTCGGTGAACGGGTTCGGCCGGCGACGCGACGGGCGCGACGGCGAGTTCTTGGCGAACGCGAAATTTTCCATGCCCGACCCCTTCATTCGTCTCCGGCTCATCCGTCTCCGGCGGCGAAGGCCCCGGAGGCTCCGAACTCCCGCCTCTCCCCGATTCTGGCGGGTTCTTCCCCGCCCGGCAATCGACAGGAACTTGGCGGAATCCGCGACTTCTGCGAATGCCGACGGCTTCGTCATTTCGCCGTGACCTTCGAGGCGAATCCCCCGCCATCCGCCGCGCGCGCGTCCACGAACGAAACGGGAACGGGCGGAATCGCCGCGATCGTGAGAGCGCGCGAACAATCCGGTGAACGTGAATTTAACGGAGGCTCTCCGCCCTTCGGGATTCGTCTAAAACCCCGACTGAATCCGTGAACTCCGGCCGCGCCGCCGCGACCGCGAAAAGGGGACGGCGGAAGCGCGGCGGCCGGATCAGCGGCGAGACTCTTTTTCGCCCCCGGGCGGCTCTTCGCGAGCCGGGCCCTCGAGCCCCGGCGGGACCTCCCAGCCGCTCTCCCTTTCCTCGAACCCCATGAGCTCGGCGAACGGCGGGCGAACGGCGTCCGAACGCACTCGCGCCTCGTTGAGGACGTCCCCGACGCCGGAAACGCGGTCGATCACATCTTCCATCATCCGCTTCATCCAGCGCGTCGCGATCGTCCCCTTGAGCCGCACGATCTGATCCTTGACCTCCACCTCCACGTCGCTCGCGTCGATCAGCGGATTGCGCAGGAGGGCCTCGCAGACGTCCTCACGAATGCGTTCATCGGATCGCCGGTACCCTTTCGGCCCCCGCCCCGCGTAGTCGGGGCGCCGGAGATCCGCGGACGAATCGAAACGGCGATCTCTCGCTGGGTTGTAGTGACGGTCGTCGCGGTGGTCCATCAGCGCGCCCCCCTGCCCGGGATAAAGCCGCCCGGACGAGTTCGCGTCGACGATAACACGCGTCTCCCGACGCGTGTCTTTTAGGGAACTTGAAGGGATTGTCCGTTATCGGACATGTCCCCCGATCTCGCCGATCACGTCCGGAGAAGCGACTGCGTCCAGCGCGAGATCGCGGCGAGAGCCCCGTCTTCGGCGTTCTGGAAAGCGACGCCGTAGCGCTTCTGCTCTTCGCTCCACACGACCCGGCCCTCGACGCTGATGACGTCTTTGCCGTCGGGACTGGCGATCTGCATCGTGACGACCCCCCCTTGCTCGAGCCACGCGTCGGTGTTGAGCTGTACGCCGCCGAGGGAGATCGAGCTGACCTGACCGACGAGTTCGCGGTCGCCGAACCGGACGCGGACCCTGGAATCGATTTGGTAGCGCTCATGGCGACGGTTGTTCTTCCCGTCCTTCCGGCGCAAGTAGACGCTCAACAGGATCGGCGCCATCAGGGCCGCGAGCAAGCCGAAGAACGCGATCATGCGCATCGGGCCTTGCCCGCCGCCGCCGTCGAGAATGGCTTTCCCGACCAAACCGCAACCGGCCGCCGTCTTCGCCTGGGCCGGGGCGCGCGAAGCGCCGTTCGACGCCGGATCGTAGGCCGGCATGTACGGATCGGGCGAGGTCGCCTTCGCTCTCTCGACCGAACTGTGGACGTTCAACCGCCCCGAGGTCGCCACTTTGTTGGCCAACGAGGAGGCGTTGTCGATCCCGCCGAGGATCAGGTTCTTGATCTGATAGCCGTTCATCGCCGGGGCTTCCCTCAACATGAGCGCGGCGACCCCCGCGACGAAAGGCGTCGCCATGCTCGTGCCGTTGGCGTAGCCGAACGTGTCGTTCGGCAACGTGCTGAGGATACTCACGCCGGGGCTCCCCACGTGCACGGTGAATTTACCGAAGTTCGAGAAGCCCGCCAGACCATCCCAATCATTGGTCGCGGCGACGGAGATCAGGTTCGGGAACGCGTAGTTCGCCGGATACGTCGGGCTCGCGTCGTTGTTGCTGCTGCTGTTGCCGGCCGCCGCGACGAACACGGCCTTCCTGGAATAGGCGTAGTTGATCGCGTCGATCAGGGCTTGGCTGAAGCCGCCTCCGCCCCAGGAGTTGTTGAGGACCTGGGCGCCGTTGTTGGCGGCGTAGTAAATCGCCTCGATCGCGTCGGAGGTCGTGCCGACGCCTTTGGAATCCAGGAATTTGAGCGGCATCAACCGGATCTTAGCGGTCGAGATCGGGTTGGCCCGGATGTTCTGGGTCACTCCCAACACGATGCCCGCCACGTGCGTCCCGTGACCGTCGTCGTCCATGGGGGACGCCGTATTGGCGACGAAATTCCAACCACGCACGTCGTCGACGTAACCGTTGCGGTCGTCGTCGATGCCGTTGCCCGGGACCTCGTTGGGGTTCGTCCAGATCGCGCCGGACGCGGCGAAAACGCGGTGGTTGTAATCGATGCCCGTGTCGATGATCGCGACCGTCACGACGGGGGCGTTCGGGCTCATGATCGTCCAGGCGCTTTCGGCCTCGATATGGGCGCTCGTCTGCGACATCGATCCCGAGGACCCCGTCGCCTCGAATTCCTGGGCGCTGATCTCCCGTTCGACGCCGGTGGACTGCGATCTCACGTAATAGTTGGGCTCGGCGAATTCGACGTCGGGATCGCCCTGCAGCTCCTGAACGATCGCGAGCACGTCTTTCGGGGGCGCGTCGGCCCTCACCGAGAATTTGTGCATGTTGATTCCGGCCCAAGAACGCTGCAGTTTGAGGCCGCCGGCCGACACGGCTTTCCCCATGAAGCGTTGGGCTCCGGAAGCGCCTTGTCCGCCTCTGAGTTTGACGATGACTTCACCCGGGACGTAGTCCAAGTCTTGCGCGGCGGCCGGAGCGGCGGCCGCGAGCATGGACACGAACATGACCGCGAAGCGCGGGACTCTGGAAAGAACCGACGTACAGCCCACTCAACCCCTCCGGACCCGACCGGGTGATGACCCTCGACCAGACCTTCGACGAAAGCCGTACCCTTCTATCGGACCACGGTCTGGGAGAATTGAGCCCCCAACCCGATCTTTGCGTTGGGAAAAACGAAACGCCGCCTCGGTTTGGGGCGGCGTTCGTAAAGAATCGGTTACAAGGACGGGGCGCGAGCGGCCGCTGCGCCTCAGTTTTTGCCGGTCGTGCCGTACCGTTCCGCGACTGAAACTCGCGCGTCCTCGCGCAACCTCTTGATCCAGCGGTCGGAAACCTCGCGAGCGCGCTGGTTCGAAAGAAGCTCACGCATGAACTCGGGCTTCATGAACTGATTTTTCGGGTCTTCGGCCTTGTCCGCGACCTTGGTCGCGGGCGCGGCCTTGTGGCGAACCACGTACGCGTTTGGCCCTTGACGGATCAAGCGCTCGAGAAGCGGCTTTTCCAACGTCAGGCGGAAAGCGGCATCCGCGTACTCGGCGCTGGGCCCGACCTTCGGGACGACGGACGCCTCAATGCCGAACGCCCCGGTCTCTTCCCAACGCAAACCCTCTTTCCGGGCCCATTCGTTGACCGCGCCCATGTCGCCCGTTTTGACCAGATCCCGGACTTCATCGATCTTTTTCTCGCTGCGTTCGCCGGCCAACAGCTTGCGTGCGATCGCGGTCTTCGCTTCCTCGTACGAAATCACCTGGGCGGGGCGCTTTTCAAGGACCTCGATCAGGTGGAAGCCGAAGCTGGACTGCACGGGATCGCTGATTTTCTTCGGCTCCAGCGAAAACGCGACGTTCTCGAATTCCTCGACCATGCGGCCCCGGCCGAAAAACCCGAGTTCACCGCCCTTTGTTTTCGAGCCGGGATCGTCGCTGACGTCCCTGGCGACTTTGGCGAAATCCTCTTTTTGGAGGCGCTGGCGGATGCTTTCGATCTTTCCGCGGGCGGCCTCTTCCGAGGCTTTGTCGCCGCGCTCGGCTTTGACGAGGATATGGCGGGCGTTGACTTCCTCACCCTTGGCGTACTCCCCGGTCTTGCGGGCTTCGTAATAGTCCTTCACTTTCTTGGCGGATTCCGGCGCGGCCAGGTAAGCCGCGACGTCGGCGGCCGGGATCGATTCGGGCTTGACGACCTCATCGACGGGGATCTGCAGGAATTCCGTGTTGGTTTTGATGTCTCGAACCGCGTTTTGGCGGTCGATTTCGAACTGACTGGGGCTCGCTGCGGCCTGCAGGAGGCGCGCGACCCGCATGCGGAGCAGTTCCTCCCGCCGCTGGCCCTCGAAATCCGGAACAGAAAGCCGGTTCGCGGCGAGCAACTGGAGGTAACGGTCTTGGCGGAAGCGACCGCCTTCGTGGAAGACGTCCATCTCAAGAATCGAGTCGGCCACCTGGCGATCGGTCACCATCAAACCCTGGTGCTCGGCCCCCTGCGACGCGAGTTCTTCCTTGATGAGGTCGTCGAGCGCCTGCATCTGGGCCTGCTGCCGGTCGATCTCGGCCCCGCCGAACCTGGGGTCGCGGCGGATCATCTCAGCGCGGCCGGCGACGTTCGCTTCGGAGATGATCGCGCGGTTCACTTCGGCGGCGGCGCCCCCCTCGGCGACGCCCCCCATCCGGGGGTTCATGTCGAGAAAAATGAAAACCAAGATGATCGCACCGAACAAAACCCAGGCCGTGACCGCCTTGCCACTGAGCCCCTGGGAACGCTTTTTCTTTTTCAGCTCCTCAAGCATGCTTTCCTCCGGGCCCGCATTTCACTCAAGTATCCGCGCCTTTTCAAGGAGATTTGTTGGAATCTCCATTTCGCTTTGCTACCGTTTTCATTGAAGCGCGCCTCGAACCACGACACACGAACGAACGCGAAGCAGGACAACCTTGAACCCGTTTACGTTTGACATCCGAAAAATCCTGATCGCCATCTTCATCGCGGCCCTCCCCTTGCTGTCGATCAACATGCAGCGCGGGCCCGGCGAGGACCCCTGGTACGTGAAACCGATTTCCACCGCCGTCAGTTTCCTCAACTCGACCTATTCCGGCTTCACCAGCGAGGTCCGCGGGACCACGTCGATGTACCTGAAGCTGATGGGCATCAAGCGCCAGAACCAAGACCTGCAGAAAGAGAACGCCGAGTTGCGCGCCAAGCTCGCCGCGCTGACCGAGCTGAAGATCAAGTACGACCACCTCTCCCAGCAACTCGACTTCAAGCAGAAAACGAATATGGAGCTGCTCGCCGCCAAGGTGATCGGCCGCGACCTCTCGCCCGACCACTACTCGATCCGCATCAACCGCGGCGCGGAGCACGGGCTCAAGCGCCTCCAGGGCGTGATCACGGTCGAAGGCGTGGTCGGCTACGTTTTCAAGATCGACAGGACATCGTCCCAAGTCCTCGTCCTCACCGATCGCTCGGCCGCCATCGACGCGATCGTGCAACGGACGCGCGCCCGCGGCCTGGTCAGTGGGAAAAGCGCGACCGCGTGCCGGCTGCGCTACCTCGAGCGCGCCGACGACATCACCGCTGGCGACATGGTGGTGACGTCGGGGCTGCAAGGCTATTTCCCGAAGGGGTTCCCGATCGGCCGCATCACCTCGGTGCACAAGACCGGTTACGGCATCAGCCAGGAGGCCGAGATCACGCCCGTGGTCGCGCCCGCCAACCTCGAGGAGGTTTTCGTCATCCTCGATTCGGGCGAAGAGGACTTCAGCGAAAGGCTCGACGGCGACGACGACTTCGGGCCGCCGCTTCTCTCGAAGCAAAACCCGGAGCCGGCGCCCGACGGCGGAAGCGAGGGTAAGCCGGAGGCGGCCAAGGACGCGCCGAAACCGGAAACGCCGCACAAACCCGAAACGCGCGGCGCCGGCGAAACCAACGCCCGTGGACCGCGCCAAGTTTCGCTCGCGGCGCGCGGCGCCGGGCGGCCGCGGGGTCCGAGATGAGGGAACGGGCGCTCGTTCTCGCCAACGTCATCCTGTTCGGCATGACGACGCTCCTGCTGGCGACCGTGCAGACGTCGCTTTGGTTCCAGATCCTGGGATGGTTCCCGGCGCCGGCGTTCTGGATCCCCGTGCTCGTCTACATCTCTTTGTACCGCGCGCCCGTCGAGTTGGTCGTCGGATTGTTCGCGCTGAGCGCGATCCTTTCGCCGATGACCGTGATGCCGGGCAGCCTGCTTTTCATGATCTGCCTGCTCCTGGGCGGCGCGATCCGCCTGATCAAGCAGCGCTTCTACTGGGCGGGGTCGTCTTACTTCATGATGATGAGCGGGATCGCGGCCCTCGCCTGGCACGTCTTTCATTGGCTCGGCTCGATGGTGGCCGGACCGGAACCGCTCACCAGCCCCGAGGTCAGCGATTGGCTGATCCAGGCGCTGCTGACCCCGCTGACGGCGCCGCCCCTGCATGAACTCTTCCGCTGGTTCGATCGCCTCACCGACCGCGGGCAACCCGCGGAAGCGAGCGTGGATCGCTTATGAACGATTACCTCCCCAATTCCGAACAGGAAGCCCGAGAGTACGGCCCCCGCTACCGCCTGGCGTACGTGGTCATCAGCGTGACGATGCTGATCTTCCTCGCGCGCCTCTGGTACCTGCAAATCGTCAACGGCGCCGAGCTCCGCCAGTTCTCGGAGCAGAACTCGATCAAAGAAACCAAGATCCCCGCTCCCCGAGGGATCGTCTACGATCGCAACCGCGAGATCCTCGTCGAAAACCTGCCGGGCTTCGAGGCGACGATCTCGCCGCAGTACGTGACGAACCTCGAGAAAGCCGCCGAGGCGGTGAGCAAGGCTCTCAACATCCCGACCCAGAACATCGTCACGACAGTGCAGCGCAGCAAGAGAATGAACGGCCCGTTCCGACCCGTGCGTGTCAAAGACAACCTCTCCCGCGACGAGATCTTCTCGCTCGAGATGATCAAGCTCGACCACGCCGGCATCGACATCAAGGAGACCGTCCTACGCAGCTATCCGCTCAAGGACAACGGAGCTCAACTGCTCGGGTACGTGAGCGAGATCTCGAAAAAGCAGCTCCCGGTCCTCAACCAGAAGCTCGCGGGCAAGTTCAAATTCCAGCAAGGCGACATCATCGGCAAGAGCGGCCTCGAGGAGTACCTCGACCTGTGGATGCGCGGCAAAGACGGGATCTCGGTCATGCAGGTCGACGCCCGCGGCCGGGAAGCGGTCACCGAGCTGAACCTCCTCGGCAGCATCGCGGGCCTCCAGGAAGCGGTGCCCGGCCACAACGTCGTGCTCACCATCGACAAGGACGTGCAGGAAGCGGCGTACAACGCGCTCAACGGGCAAGGCAAGATCGGCGCGGCCGTCGCGCTCAAGTCGAACGGCGAAGTGCTGGCGTGGGTGAGCTCGCCGTCGTTCGACCCGAACTCCTTCTCCGCCGGCATCCCCGCCAACGTCTGGTCGAAGCTCATCAACGATCCCGACAAGCCCTTGCGCAACAAGGTCATCCAGGACACGCACTCGCCCGGCTCCACGTTCAAGCCCCTGATCGCAGTGGCGGCGCTCGCCGAGAAAGAGATCACCTCGGCGACGCTCATCCACTGCCCCGGCCAATTCCGTTTCGCCGGCCGCCCCTACCACGATTCGCATCGCGAAGGCCACGGGTACCTGGCGGTGAAGAACGCCATCGAACGATCCTCGAACGTTTTCTTCTACAAGATGGGCATCGCGCTCGGCATCGACAAGATGCACAGTTACTGCAACGCCCTCGGGGTCGGCCAGAAAACCGGCATCGACCTCAACCGAGAGAACTCGGGCCTGATGCCGAGCTCCCAGTGGAAAAAAGAGCAGATCGGCGAAGAGTGGCAGCCCGGCGAGAACCTGTCGAGCGCGATCGGCCAGGGCTTCGTCCTGACCACGCCGCTGCAGATGGCGCTCGCCTACAACGCGATCGGCACCAACGGGAAGGTCTACAAGCCCTTCGTGGTGCGCCAGGTCCTCACGCCCGACAACAAGGTCGTCAAAGAGTTCGGCCCGACGCTGGTCCGCGATCTCGGGGACCCGAACTCCCCGGTGCACGTGCAGAAGGAGATCTTCGAAACCGTGAAGGAGGGCCTGCGCCTGGTCGTCAACGGGGAGCGCGGCACGGCCCGCGCGCAGAAGCTCCCCTACGTCGAGATCGCCGGCAAGACCGGGACGGCGCAGGTCATGTCGTTTTCCGCCGACCAAATCTACGCGAAATGCGACCAGCGCCCGAAGCACCAACGCCACCACGGCTGGTTCATCGGTTACGCGCCGGCCGATTACCCCGAGATCGCCTTCGGCATCCTGGCCGAGCACGCGTGCAGCGGCGCGGGGGGGGCGGCGCCGATCGCCAAAGCCATCGTTTCGGCCTACTACGAGAAGTATCACGCGGCCACGATCAAGCGCGAGCTCGAGAAAAGAGCGAACAAAAGGGCCGCGCCCAAGAAGGAGCTCGAGATCGAGCCGGAAAGGATCGAAGGCGAATGAATTTCGCGGGCGGAATGGCGCTCGAGGAACGCACGTTCCTCAAGCGCATCGATTGGAACTTCGCGCTGTTCATCCTGGCCCTGAACGTGATCGGGCTCATCAACCTGTACAGCGCGACGCACGGGGCCCAGAGCACAGGCATGAGCCGTTTGTTCGTCTCGCAGATCTTCTGGCTGACCGGCGGCTGGCTGCTCTATTTCTTCATCACCCTCATCGACTACCAACTGGTCCTGCGGTTCGCCTGGGTCATTTACGGGCTGAACCTGCTCGCGCTGATCGCCGTCATCTTCGTCGGCAAGGTCGCGCTCGGCGCGCAACGCTGGCTCGATCTCGGCTTTTTCAGCTACCAACCGTCGGAGACGATGAAAGTCGCGCTGGTGGTCGTGCTCGCGAAATACTTCTCGCAGAAATCGTTCCCGGACGGCATGGGACTGAAGGACCTCGCCATCCCGGGGCTCATCATCCTGGTCCCGTTCGGGATCACCGCCGAACAACCCGACCTCGGCACCGGCATGATGCTCCTAATCATCGGCTGCTCCATGCTTTTGTTCATCCGAGTCAAACCGAAGATCCTGCTCGCCATGGCGTTGATCGGGATCATCGGCATTTACGCCGGATGGCACTGGGGCTTGCGCGAGTACCAGAAAAACCGCGTCTACACGTTCCTCTCGCCCAGCCGCGACCCCCGGGGCACTGGCTACAACAGCATCCAATCGAAGATCGCGGTGGGTTCAGGCAAGGTGCTCGGCAAGGGGTTCCGCAAAGGCACGCAAAGCCAGCTCGAATTCCTGCCCGAGCGGCACACCGATTTCATCTACTCGGTCTTGAGCGAGGAGCACGGATTCATCGGCAGCGCGCTGACCATCGGCCTTTTCGGGATTCTCTTCGTGTCCGGCACGAGGATCGCGTCGCAAGCGCGCGACAAAGCGGGCGCGCTCCTCGCGATCGGGGTCATCTGCCTTCTCTTCTGGCACATGTTCATCAATATCGGCATGGTCATCGGCCTGTTGCCGATCGTCGGGGTTCCTCTGCCGCTTCTCAGTTACGGAGGCTCGAGCATGCTCACGACGATGGCCGCGATGGGTCTGATTTCGTCGGTCGCGTACCGCAAATTCCTGTTCTGAATCCCGTGGGCTCGCCGCTCGAGATCCCGCGCCCGGGCGGCGCGGGGGCCGGGTCAAATGTGCTTTTTGATGACCGCGACGATGTTTTCGAGCGGGTGGTTGCCGACGATGGTGTCGACCTGCTGCCCGTTTTTGAACAGAATCAGGGTCGGGACGCCGCGGACGCCGTAATTGACCGGCGTTTCCTGGTTGGCGTCGATGTCGACCTTGTAGACCTTGAGTTTGCCGGAGAATTCCGTCGCGATTTGATCGAGTTTCGGAGCGAGCGCGCGGCAAGGACCGCACCACTCCGCCCAGAAATCGACGAGCACCGGGGTGTCGGACTTCAAAACATCGTTATCGAAAGCGGCGTCTGTGGTGCTGAACGTGTTGGAACCCATTTTCTCTCCTTACTCGATTTAGCGGTGGGGCCCGTTGCGAGGGTCCAGCTCAAGTCTTAACCCAGATCGCCAACCTTGTCGACGGCGGCGAGGCCCGGCCCGGCCGGCCTCATTCCCCCGTCTCGGATCGAAACGCTCCACCTCCAGGGCGAACGACCGGTTTTCGACTCCCGCCCCCCTTGAGAGCGGAATTTACGCCAAGCATCATCCCCGCGGCCACTCACCTCTTGTACCGCTTCACCGATAAGAAAACGATGCAGAAGGACGAAATCAAAATCCTCATCGTCGAAGACGACCAGACCTTGGGACGAGCGATCAAGGAAGTGGTCGCTCGGACCGGCTACAAACCGATCCTCTGCTCGCACCCGGACGAAGCTCTCTCCGCCATCAAGCTGCAGAACATCCACGCGGCCGTGATCGATTGCATGCTGCCGAAAATGAACGGCCGCGACCTAGCGATCAAACTGCGCGATGACGTGTCCAATGATCTCCCGGTGATCCTGACGAGCGGGATTTTCAAGGACAAGGGCTACGCCCGAGAAGCGCTGCAGACCACGGGCGCGATCTCGTTCCTGACAAAGCCGTTCGACCTCGAAGAGCTCATGGGCGCGCTCGACCGCAAGCTCTCGCATCTCGCCGACATGCCGCTGATCCCGATCTACGACATCCTCGGCAAACCGCAGCCGTCGGCCCGCGAGCGGGTCCGCGCGATCAACGAGACTGAACAGGTGCACGGCTTCGACCTGCCGCTCATCTACGGCTTGTTGCTCGACAGTTCGATCAGCGGGCACCTGAACATCATCACGGCCGACGGAGAGGTCGCCGGCGTCGGCTTCCAGAAAGGCAACATCGTCCAGGTGAACCTCAAGGACACGCAGAGTTACTTCGGCGTGCTGCTCGTCGAGAAGGGCTTCATCTCGCCGGCCGAGCTCGAAGACATCCTCGCCAAGGGCAAGACCCGCCGCATGGGCGAGCAGCTGGTGGAAGCCAACGTGCTCAGCCCGCACGCCGTGAGCATCGTCATCTCCGAGCAGCAGAGCATCCGCCTCTCGAAAACGGTCTCCGACACCTCCTGCAAAGTGAACTTCATCGAGTCCACCGACATCAGCGAGGACGCGCAGACCGATCGCCAGTCGTACACCGAGCTCATCGACGACTGGGCCGGGTCGAAACTGCCGATCGAATGGCTCAAGTCGTTCTACATCCCGTGGATGACCCACACGATCCGCAAAGGGCCCGAGTACAGCGAAACGCACCGGGCGCTCCAGTTGAACTGCCTGAACCGAACGCCGGGCCTGCTCAAAAAAGCCGTCGGGAGCGCGACGCTCGACCAGCTGGCGACCCAATTCGACGGCAAAGAGGACCAGTTTTACCGCGCCTTCCACGTGCTGCTCCTGTGCCGCCTGATCTCGTTCGGCGAGCAGAAGACGTCGATCAACTACGAGGCGCACAAGACTCGGCTGCAGAAACTCAACCACGAGCTCGAAAAACAGACGCACTTCGAGCGCCTCGGGGTGAGTTCGAAAGCCAAGGAACAGGAGATCAAGCGCGCGTACCACGAACTCGCCAAGGTCCTCCACCCCGACAAACTCTCGAACGACACCCCGGCCAACGTGCGCGAGCTGACCAAAGCGGTCTTCTCGAAGATCAGCACGGCCTACGACGTCCTGAGCGACCCGACGATGAAGCAACTGTACCTGAGGGAACTCGAACAGGGCCGCGCCGAGCTCGTGCTCCAGGCCGAAGCCCTCTCCGAGCAAGCGAAGGTCTTCCTCGGGAAGGGCGACTTCAAGAAAGCCAAGAGCCTGCTCGAGGACGCCCAGAAGATGGCGGCGCCGAACTCCGAACAGAGGCTCCTGCTCATCTGGGCCAAGCTGAAGACGCAGACCAAGACCGGCGACATCCAGTTCACCGAGACGCTCAAGGACACGCTCAACGCGATACCGCCGGAAGACCGCCACAATTCGACGTACTATTTCGTCAAGGGGCTGCTCCTGAAATACTGCGACGACATCGACAACGCGCGCAAGTGCTTCGATCACGCGGTCGCCATCGACCCCGATTTCATCGACGCGCGACGCGAGGTCAACCTGTTGAAACTCGCCAAGCAGAACAACAAACCGACCGACCTGTTGCGCGGCGACCTCAAAGACGTCGTCGGCCTGCTCTTCAAGAAAAGGAAATGACGGCGCCGGGCGGGAGGCCCCTCTCGCGCCGCCCCATCAACCCTCCCCGGCTTTCTTCATCAGCGCGCGGACGAATTCCTTTTTTCGCTCGCCGAGCTCCGCCAACGCTTTCTCCTCGCCCTTCGCGGCGTCCGTGAGCTCCTGGACGTCTTTGAGCATGCGCTCGTGCGGAATGACCCTGTCGACCGGTTCGTCATGCTCGGCGAGGAAAGCGTCGTACCGCTTTTCTCGCTCGGTTTTCGGCGCGGCGGCCTCGGGGCCGGCGACCCTTCCGTCCCCCGAGGCGATCCGGGGAGAGATCGAGTCGCCCTGCTCCGCATCCGGTCCAGCAAGGCCTTTCGGCTTTTCGTCCCTGAGCAGAACGACGTCGGCGCCGCGCTCGAAGTGACGCGCGCGAGAGAGTTTTTCGAATTTATCGAGAAGCGCGGGAGCGTCCATCCTGAGGAGCTGGGCGATGATCAACAAGGTGTCCTGCGGTTGCACCGGCGCCTCGATGAGCGCGTCGATCTTCGTTTTCTGCTCGCCCGTGAGCTGCGGGACGGCGCCCTTGCCGTAGAGGAGCATCACCTTCGTGCTCGGCGCCTGCTTTTTGGCGAGCGCAGCCGTCTTGAGCCCGTCGATGAGCGGCCCTTTGAGCGTCGCGACCACGAGCGCCGGGAAAAACCCCAGGAGCGTGTCGGCTACGGAAGCGTCCTTGTTGAGGCTCAAGACGTCGAAGCCCACGCGTTTGAGCAACGTTTCGATGAACTCCAACTCGTTGTAATCGTCGATGACGAGCATCACCTTGGCCATGTCCCATTGTCCGGACCGCGACGGATCACGGTCAACCCCGCCTCGGCGTTTCCTGATCCCGCCGGTCCTGGACCAGGACACGTCCGAGGGCCTTGGGGAGCGCCGCATCACTGGCGGTGCCAGCAGGAACGCCGGGGCCCTCCAGACGGATGCGGGCGACCCTTGCCCTGGAGGCGATGCGTTGGTAAGACGAAGACCGCATGAAAATCAGTGGCTTTTCCGTGATCCGCAACGGGATCCTGATGGGATACCCGGTGCTTCAAAGCATCCAGAGCCTCCTTCCCCTCGTCGACGAATTCGTGGTCGGTGTCGGACAGAGCGATGACGACACCAAAGACCTGATTCAGGGCCTGAACGACCCGAAGATCAAGGTTTTCGACTCCTTCTGGGACACGCAAAAGACCAAGGGCGGCCTGATGCTGTCGGAGAAAACGAACGAAGCCCTCGACCGTTGCGCGCACGATTGGTGTTTTTACCTCCAAGCCGACGAAGTCGTGCATGAGAACGACCTGAACCCGGTGTTCGAGGCCGTGAAGCGCGCCGATCGGGATCCCCGCGTCCAAGGCCTCCTGTTCAGATACCTGCACTTCTACGGCAGCTACTCGACCATCGCGACGTCCCGCAAATGGTACCGCAACGAGGTGCGGGTCGTACGCCGCTCGACCGGGATCCGCTCCCACAACGACGCCCAAGGCTTCCGCGTGGGCGGGGAAAAGCCGAGCGTCATCCCCTCGAACGGCCGCATCTTCCACTACGGCTGGGTGAAACCGCCGCAGACGATGGGTCGGAAGAGCAAGCTCCTCAACCGCTGGTGGCACGGGAACAAAAGGGACCACGAGTTCGAGAATTTTGAGTATGATCGCCAATACGGATTGCGCCTCTTCGAAGGCGGCCACCCGCGCGTGATGCGCGACCTGATCGCGTCCCAGGATTGGGCTTTCGAGCATCGCCGGCGCCTGGACGACTGGACGCTGAAGGACCTGAACCTCCTCGCGAGCGACGTGTTCGAAAGATTGTTCCGGCATCGCATCGGCGAATACAAACCCTACCGGCTGCTCGAGCCCCGGCGGAACGGCCCCAAGGAAAGGTGAGAATGGAAAAAACGACCCAGAAACAGCGGACCGAGACCACGACTCTCCCGAAACGCGAATTCACGGTGAAGGCCGGCCGTTCGGAAATCAAGATCGGAACCGGCCATGACCTCGCGGTGATCAGCGGCCCGTGCGTGATCGACTCCAAGGAACTCGTGATGAAGACGGCCAAAGCGCTCGTCGAGATCACGCAAAGGCTCGGCGTCGGCTTGATCTTCAAAAGCTCGTACGAAAAGGACAATCGCGGCAGCGAGAAAAACTGGGCGGGCCCGATGGCCAACGACGGCCTGAAGATCCTCGCCGACGTCCGCAAGGAGTTCGGGGTCCCGGTGCTCACCGACATCCACCGCCACGAGGACATCGAGCTCGTCGCCGAACACGTCGACGTCCTGCAGATACCGGCGTACATGTGCCAGCAGACGTCGTTGGTCATCGCTTGCGGCAAGACCGGGAAGCCGGTCAACGTCAAAAAAGGCCAGTTCCTCGCGCCTGAGAACATGGACGGCGCCGTCAGCAAGATCCGCTCGACGGGCAACGACAACATCCTGCTCACCGAGCGCGGCGCGTGTTTCGGCTACAACCGCCTCGTCGCCGACATGCGCTCCATACCGATCATGCAGAGCCTGGGCGTGCCCGCCTGCTTCGACGCGACCCATGTGATCCGCCTCTACGGGATATCGAGCGCCGACCCCGCGGGCGGCGAGCCGCGCTTCGTCCCGCACCTCACGCTCGCGGCGGTCGCGGCCGGAGCGGACGCGCTCTTCCTGGAAACGCATCCCGAGCCGATGTCGGCCAAATGCGACGCCGCCTCGCAATTGAACCTCAAGCACTACGAAAGCCTCATGCGGATGGCGATCGACGTGCGCAAGGCGATCAAAACCCCTGAAAACGTCGGCCTGATGCAGCTCTCCTGACCGCTCCCGAGCCCCGGCCGCCGGCGGCCCGCGCGCCCTCGGCGCGCGGCTAGCCCGGAGCCTTTGCCCTTGCCCGGCCCTCCGCGGGCTGGGAGACTATGGGGCGTGGAGTCCTTTCGCTCGCGCCTCGTGCTTCGTTATCTCCTGGGAGAGATGATCCCGACGTTTTTCCTCGGGGTCCTCGTTTTCATCTTCATCCTGCTCACTTTTCAGGCGCTCCGCCTCACCGAATTCGTCCTCGTCCACGGCATCAAAATCACGGTCGTGGCGCAGATGATGGCGTACCTCTCGACGAGCTTCCTGCCCGTCCTGTTCCCCATGAGCCTGCTGTTCACGATCCTGATGACGTACGGGAGGCTTTCGGCCGACTCCGAAATCGTCGCTCTCAAGGCCAACGGCCTCGGCATGACCCACATCATCGCGCCCGCCGTGGTCTTGAGCCTTCTGATCGCGCTCCTGAGCGCGCAGACCGCGTTTCACATCGCGCCTTGGGGCAACCGGCAATTCGAACTTCTCGTCACCAAACACGGCAGCATGAAGCCGGGGGTCGCGCTCAAGGAGGGCACGTTTTCGGAAGGCTTCTTCGACTTGGTCGTGTACGCGAACAAAGTCGACAACAAGCGCGGGCGACTCGAGCAGGTTTTCATATATGACGAAAGCGACCCGAACACCCCGGTGACCGTGATCGCGCGCGAGGGCCGCCTCGTCCTCAACCCCGACAAACCCGGCCACGAGGCGCTGCTGCGCCTGACCGACGGCGACATCCACCGCACATCCGCCGCCGGTCGGCACACCAAAATCCATTTTTCGGCTTACGAGATCAAACTCCAGGATCCCGTGACCGAGGCGTTTCGCGACAAATCCCCGCCTTCGCTTTCACTCGAGGAGCTGCAGATCCAACTGCGCGACGAAAAGCTCGATCCTGTCGCGCGCCGCAAACTGGTGACCGAATTCCATAAACGCTTGGCGATCGCGACCGCCTGCGTTCTCTTCGCCCTGATCGGCGTGGGGCTGGGCACGACCACCAATCGCCGCGCGGCCAAGTCGGGAGGGATGGTGATCTGCATCGGGCTGATCGTCGCTTATTGGATCCTCTACGTGACCTTCGAAAACATGGCCAAACAAGGGAAAGTCGCGCCGGGGCTCGCCATGTGGATCCCGAACTTCCTGTTCATGATCGCCAGCGCCTTCAGCCTCCGTCGAGCCTGGCATTGAGCGCCAGGAATTCCCCGAGATCCCGCGCGTCGCGCAGCGGCTGAGCCCCTTCGAAAAGCAGATCGAGCGACCCCATCGCCTTGGGTTCCAGCGGCGACGCCGGCAAGACCGCCACCGGCACCCCGGCCTCCTTGGCGTAGCGCGCGGTGATCAAGGTGCCGCTCTTCCGAGCGGCTTCGGCGACCAGGCAAACCGCGCCGAGCCTCGCGATCAGCCTGTTGCGACGGTGAAAATGACATTTGCGCATCGGCTCCGATGGCGGGTATTCGGTCACCAGCGCCCCGCCCGAGGCAACGACGGCGTCGGCCCACGCGATGAACTCCGCGGGATAGATCCGCGCGAGGCCCGACGGAAGGAAAGCGACGGTGGGGCAACCGACGCGCAAACTGAGCGCATGGGCTTTCTGATCGACGCCCCGGGCCCCGCCGCTGATCGAATACACGCCTGGATTGGACAGAACCGGCGGCAGATGCGCGTCCATCCACGCCAACGCCGCCGCCGTCGGCGAGCGGCTGCCGACGATGCCGAGGCCGATCCGTGATCGCCACGGCGGCTCCCCTCGCACGAAGAGAACGCTCGCCCCCTCGCTCGAGCCCGCGGCCGACCCCTCGTGAAATCTTGAAAACCGAGCCGGGTAATCAGGATGCCCGGGATACAGGATCCGCACGCCGTTCCCGGCGCACCATTCGAGGATGCGCCGGGCGTCGCCCCACGGATCGCCGGACGCCAAACGCCGGCGCAATTCCCCGTCCGGCAAGTGCGCGCTCACGGACCCCGCGGCGACACCGGACTGCAACAAGGGAAGCAGACCGGCCACCCCCGGGCGCAGGGAGTCGGGCAAACACGAGGCCAAGCAGGCCAAAAGCGGATCGAGTGGGAGCATGCCTCGTCCGCCCAGCAATCCATGGGCGGGAGCGGGGCGGGGCCTGCGCCGCTCCGGCGGTGTCGCGCGGCCGGGATCCGGCCGGGAGAGAGCGGATCAGTCCGGATCGCTCTCGAGCTCAGAATCGAGATCGGCGTCAAGGTCGTCGCCGCTTTCGACTTCCTCTTTGTAGTGAAGGCTTTCGGCCGTCTCCACCGTGATGTTCCGCGCCTCGCTCTTGTCGACCTTGACGAGCGACTGTTCCGGCTTCGGGAAAGGCCCCCCGGTGAGGTCGCCGGGCCGGATTTCTCCGTAAGCTTCGATCACGACGGCGGTCGAAACCCGGTCCAGCGCCCGAGCGATCTTCACCACCGCCACGGGCAACGCATCGTTGGGGTAATTCGTCACCGCGCGCGCGCCCCGCGCGCCCCGGACCGCGAGCAATTGCCCTTCATGCAGTCCGCCGGCCGTGCCCTGATCGATGTAAACCACGGCCCCCAGCCCCAGGAGCTTGCGGTTGGACTCGAATTCGCCGCCCAGGACGCGGGCCTCGACGTTGGCTCGGGTGGCGTTGCGGGAGAACGACACCTTCGGCAACGGAAGCTCGCTCAGCAGGGCTCCCTTCTCCACCGGGCTCACGCTCTTGATCACGACGGCGCGGTACGCGCGTTTGGACTCGTCGACCATCGCCGTGATTTCGAGAGTGCCCCCGATGTCGACGATGGGTCCATAGGTCCGCGACTGGGCGAGAGACACGTCTCCCCGCACCATCGCCACCGTGAACCTCTCGCCCACGCTCGCTTCCCGGTTCATGCGCACGATCACGTACTGCAGATAACCCGCTTGTTTTTCCTGCGCCTGGATCTCATCGACGACGCCCGCGGCCGCGGGCTTCCCGTCGGAAAGATAGGACGTCAGGTAAACCGTCGCCGGTACGTCGACGGCTTTGCGCCGTCCGACGTCAAGGCCCGTCGAATCGAAATCCCTGACGGCTTTCGGAGGCACCGGCTCGACGAACGACGGCGGAAGGCGTTTCAAAACGGATTTGCGCGGAGTGAGAGGCTCAGGCAGGTCCGGACGGCCGCCGACGACGGGCATCTCCTCGAGCACGGTGCCGGCCGCGACATCCTCTTCGCTCAGTTGCGCCTCGGGATCGTCCGGGTAGACAGGCGCGGGGATCGCCGTTCCCTTCGCGGGAACGTCGGGTTCAGCTTTGGCGATGCTCAGATCGGTCACCCGGACCGCGGGAGCGTCCTCCTCGGTGCCGCTCACGAACGCGATCCCCTTGCCGACCACGATCTCGTGCGGATTGGTCAGTCTCGCGTTCTCGGACCAAAGCTTCGGCCAGAAATTCCCGTCGCCGAAAAACGTCCGGCTGATGTCCCATAAAGTGTCTCCGCGCTGCACGCGGTACAGGCCCGCGCTGTGCGAAGCCACCATCGTTTCCCAGGCCGTGCTCGAAAGCGGCGAGGGTCGGCTGAAGATCCGGTACATGCGGTTCTCAAAGTCCGTGTTGACGTTGTCGTCGAACGTGCCGAGCGTTTCCGCATAAATGTCCCGCGGTCGATCGCCGGGGGGCGTCCTGGCCCGATCCGGCTTATCCGTGGATTCGCCATTGGATTCGCCCGCGAGTTCGTCCGCGGATTCGTCCGAGAGCTCGTCGGAAGGCTCATCGGCGAAATCGGCCGTCGATTCGTCCGCGGGTTCGTCGCTGGGCAGGTCCGCGTCGTCCGTCACTTCGATCTCATCGCCCGCTTCGTCTTCACCATCCAAATCATCGGCAAACTCGGCGTCGTCCTCGTCGTCCTCGTCGTCCTCAAGCGACGCGTCGCCCGTTTCGCCTTCATCGCCGCCGACATCCTCATCAGCCGCGCTCGAGCTCAGTTCGTCCTCGATGGTGTCTTCCAGGTCCTGCGAATTCACTCGGACCGGTTGCAGAACCAGGAGACCTACGCATAAGAAGAGGATCCATCGTTTCACTGTCCGCGCCCCGTTTTTTCAAGTTGCGAAATCAATTTTTGCTCCAGCTCCGCCCGGCTCGACTCCGGAGATCCAGGGTAGTTTTTCATCAAGCGCCCGAGCAGGGAGCGCGCAGCGGCGAATTCGCCTTTATGGCGAGACACGACAGCTTTGGCGAACATGGCCGAAACGGCTTTGTTGCCGCTCGGATACTCGCGCAGGATTTGATCGAGCGTCGCCCGCGCCGAAAGCCAATCCTTGATTTCGATCGCAGCCATGGCTTCGAGGTAAAGGGCGTTATCGGCGTAAACGCTGCTCGGGTATGTTTTCAGGAACAAACGCACCGCGTTTTTCAACGCCTCGGTATCGCGTTTGCGATAGCTCTTCATCACTTGACCATAAAGATAGCTTTCGCCGGTCTCGGTTCCTTCTTTGGGCCGAACGACCTCCGTCGGCGGTGCGGCCGACCCCATCGGCGGCTTCGGCTTCGGCTTCGGCCCCGCCAGCCACTCCCCTTCCTGCTTCTGGATCTGTTTTTTGGCCGGAAGGGCTTTGGTCAAATCGACGAGGGAGAGATCAGGCGTCGACACCGCAGAGGCCGGTTTGCCGGAAGCGATCGGCCCGACGGACGCCAGTTTTCTTTGTTTGTTGGTTTGCTCAACGAGCGACTGGCTGAATGCGCCTGGCGGTATGCGCCAAACGCTCTCCGCGTCAGGGTCGGACGTCTTGATTTCCGGGCCGCGGACTTGGACGGTGGCCTGTTTCGCGACGCGTTCGCTCAGGATTTGATTTCTCTCACGCAGCTCTTCAATCAACGCGTTTTTACGGCGAAGTTCGCGGACGAGTTTATTCGTCCGCTTCTCATCACCCGCCGGAGCGGATTTCAAAAGCGGCATGGCGCAACCCGAACCGCCCAGCCATACGGCGGCCCCTACGACGACGAACAGCGCTCCACGGTGAAGATTCATGGCGACATCCTTCGAAGTACAAAATCGTCCTGATGTTCCTATGTTAGTGGACGAGCGAAGGGGCGCAAAGAACTCGATGCCTCGCATCGGTCCAGATCTGCCGATGGCCGGATCTGCGGGAAATCGGGACGGAGGGACCGGTGACATCCATGGCATAAACAATTTTGATGTGAAGAACTGTACATACTTATCCACAGGCAATGTGGACTCGCTCCCCTTCTGGACCATAGACGCGTGTCCAGATAAGGGTTTCAGCGGATTGCTGAAACCTCAAGCAACATATAAATATTTGATTTTACTCAACTTATTTGACTTATTTGGCAGGGCTGGACAAACATCTGTTATGGACTTAAATCCGTATCCCGGATACCTGTCATGCCCTGACTTGGAATTAAGCGATGATAGAGTGGCTATAAAATTGCTCAACTATAGGCAAAGTGGGCATTTTTTTAATTTTCATATCGACTGCCCTTCTGGGGGCATCTGATCTGCCTCGCCGCTTAGCAGAACATGCGCTGCCTTTTCATCATGCATGCTTAAATCGCATCCCAAAATCACCGCACGCCTCTTTGCATTCCGCGTTGGTTTGCGGAGCAAGGCTGCCTGATGGTCCGCAAGCGGACGTCTTTCGACGCACAGGTCTACTCCATCTCGTGGTCGTATCAGGAGCGCACCTGATCTGGCTCGAGATGTTTCTGCGACTGACATTGGACCGCGGACGAATCACGAAGCTCCTGATCATTCCGATGCTTTGCGTATTCTCCCTGGCCGCACGCCTCGAAGCCCCGATCGTGCGAGGCGGACTCTCGATGTGGCTCGCAACGGCCAATGAACGGCATAAACTAGGATGGTCACAGATCCAAATCGCGGCTTTTTCCGGGATCCTCAGCCTATGCCTTTTTCCCGCCTGGTTCGGCTCACTTTCGCTGCTGCTCTCTTGGACCGCAAGCCTCGCCCTGGCGCAAAGCCCGAAAGCCGAGTCCATCTGGCGGCGTCAAACACGGATCTACCTCTGCCTGACGGTCTGCCTTTTGCCTCTCTCGCCGCAACACCCGTTCACGATCGCCTTGAACGTCTTGGTGGGGCCGATTCTCGCGTTCCTGCTCTTTCCCATGAGCGCGCTCGCTTGGGGAATCCCGCGCCTCGCGCCCGTTACGGAGCCGGTCTTCACAACCCTGCTGGCAGCCCTTGAATACGCCGCACGGTTCGTCCCGGAGATCACGGATGTCACGCTCAAGCCCGGCCTCGCTCCGCTCTGGTTGTTCGTGTTCGCGCTCCACGCGTTCTGGTGGAATCGCGAAACGCGAAGGAGGAGCGCCGCGTGACGCGCCCTCTCTTCACTTTGCTCCTGATGGCCGTCTTCTGGCCGCAGACGGCCGGATTCGATTGGCTGCCCGATCAGCTTGTCGTGTGGAACGTCGGCCAAGGCCAATGGGCGACGCTCGCCATCGGCGACGAGTGCCTGCACTTCGATCTCGGCGGCGAGCGATTCCAACCCCGACCCGCGGCCGCTCTCTGCCGCGGCCGCCGCAACCACGCCTACTTCAGTCATTGGGATCTGGATCACGTCAACTTCGCCAGCCGCGCCGCCCATGTGTTTCCCGGCCTCTGCGTGGCGGCCTGGCCGGGCGGAAGCGCCCGGCCCGAACGGCGCCGATGGCTGACGGAGCTTGGCGACTGCAAGACGCCGGCGCGAACGCGAGTCGCTGAGCACACCCCTCCGGCGGCGCACCTGAACGCCGCTTCCACCAACGAATCCAGCCGAATCTTCACCGCGGCCGGGGTCGCCTTCCCAGGCGACGCCGGCGCGAGAACGGAAAACCGACTGCGCGCTTCCGCGGAACTCGCGGGGGCGCGCGTCCTGCTCCTTGGTCACCACGGGAGCCGCACGAGTTCATCGGAACGAATGCTGGACAATCTGAAAGCGCTCCGTCTCGCGATCGCCAGCGCCCGTCACCGGCGTTACGGCCACCCCCACCCCGTCGTTCTCGACAGGCTGAGGGCACGCGGCATCCCCGTCCTGACGACCGAGGACTGGGGGAATGTGCGAGTCAGGCTTTGAACGTCAGACTTGGAACGGGCGATACTCCATGCTCAAGCTGCGCGCGACCGGTTCGTACGCGACGTAACCGCCGTAGACGTTGACGCCTTTGTAGAGCGCCTTGTCTCGCGCCGTCGCGTCTTCGACGCCTAGACGGGCCAGCATCGACGCGTATTTGAACGTGGCGTTCGTCAGAGCGTACGTCGACGTGCGGGCGACGACGCCCGGCATGTTCGGCACGCAATAGTGAATGACGCCATTGACCTCGTACGTCGGGTTCTGGTGGCTCGTCGGGCGGCACGTTTCGATGCAACCGCCCTGATCGACCGCCACATCGACCACGACGGAACCGGGCTGCATGCGTTCGATCATCTCTTTGGTGACGAGGACAGGCGCCTTCCATCCGGTGACGAGAACGCCGCCGATCACGAGATCGGAGTTGACGACCGATTCCTCGATGTTCTGGCTGTTCGAGTGCAGCGTCGTCAAACGACCCTGGAACACGTCATCGAGGTACTCAAGGCGCTTGTGATTGACATCGAGCACGGTGACCTCGGCGCCGAGACCCGCGGCCATCTTCGCCGAATTGATGCCGACGACCCCGCCGCCGATGATCGTGACTTTCGCGCGATTCACTCCCGTGACGCCGCCGAGGAGGATCCCTTTGCCGCCGTGGTCCTTCTGCAAGTAGAACGCGCCGATCTGGGTCGCCATGCGGCCGGCGACTTCGGACATCGGGGTAAGCAACGGGAGGCTGCCGTCTTCGTTCTGGATGGTTTCGTAAGCGATCGACTTCACCTTGCGCTCGCAGAGCACCTTGGTGAGCTTGGGTTCGGCGGCGAGATGAAGGTACGTGTAAAGAATCTGGTTTTCACGCAGCAGATCGTATTCGTCCGGGAGCGGCTCTTTCACTTTCACGATCATCTCGGCCCGACCGTAAACTTCGGCGGCCGTATCGAGCATATTCGCGCCCGCGGCGACGTAGGCTTCGTTCGAGATGCGGCTGCCGAGCCCGGCGTCTTTCTGCACGTAGACGGCATGGCCTTCCTGAACGAGCTGTTTCACGCCCGCTTCCGTCAGACCCACGCGATTTTCGCTGATCTTGATCTCTTTCGGTACCCCGATGATCATTGAGTGCTCTCCTGGGAGTGCTCCCCTGGTATGGTAATGGACTTGGAGGGAGGGATCTCACCAGAGAAGGGTTCTGGAGGCAACTGCTTTAGCGGAAACCCCAAGCCGAGTCGAGCCCCGCTCCCACGGCCTCCGGAAGGCCCGCGCCGAGCTCGATGTGCCGGTAGCTGTCGGTGGACTCCAAGATTTTGCGGACCAGGCGGTTCAGGACGTCATGGCCGGCTTTGTAAAGAACGAGGTGCCCCATGAGAGGCATGCCGAGCGTCACCAGGTCGCCGAGCGCGTCCAGCGCCTTGTGGCGGACGAATTCGTCCTGGAAACGCAGCCCCTCGGGATTGAGGATATCCTGATTGTCGAGCACGACCGCGTTGTCGAGGCTGCCGCCGCGGGCGAAGCCTTTGGCGCGCAGCGCTTCGACATCTTTCATGAAACCGAAGGTCCGCGCACGGGACAGCTCGCGCGCGAACGACGGCTCGTTCACGTCGAGATCGATCTTCTGTTTGCCGATCCTGGGATGCGGGAACTCGATCGTGCAGGTCAGCCTGAGGCCGTTGTAAGGCACGACGTACGCATGTTTTTCCCCGTCTCCGTAGAAGATCGGCTGGGTGATGTAAGCGTACTTGCGCGGCTCTTCCTGCTCGACGAGGCCCGCGCCGAGCAACGCCTCCATGAACGGATAGGCGCTACCGTCGCCGATCGGGATCTCGGGGCCATCGAGTTCGATGAAAAGATTGTCGATCCGGAACGCGGCGAGCGTCGCCAGGCAGTGCTCGACCGTCGAAACCGAAAACGCGGGGCCGCCGAGCGAAGTGGCCAAGGTCGTCGCCTGCACGTACCGGGCGCTGGCGGCGATTGCGGGGCTTCCGGGCAAATCCGAACGCACGAAGTAGATCCCGGTGTTCGGCGGGGCCGGGCGGAAGGCCAGGCCGGCCGGCTCACCCGTGTGCAGACCGATGCCTTTGACTTTCACCTTCTTGCGAATCGTGCGCTGTAAAAACATAGCCTCGTTTCCTGGTTGCCAAAAAGAAGAGGCAAATGCGGTGCCATCCCAATCTTTTTGCGTAAAAACACAAGCTATTGTTTTTATTAACTGTTTCTGGCGTCGCAAAACGCGCGGAGGTGACGCACCACAAGCTCATGTTGTCGAAAGGACACCCAGGTGTGTGTTTTTTCCCGCACCCCCCGTCCAAAGAGCCGAGAGAAACACGGTGAATTCAAGAGGGATCGAACGATCGCCGATTCATACCGGACAAGAGGATCGAAGTGGCAAGGCGCCGTACTCTCAGGACAGGTTCTTTGGCGATACTGGCGATGATCCTCGCCGGCGCGTGCGCGAGCGGCAAAAACGCCGATGGACGCGGGACCACGAAAATCGCATTGGGTTCGGAACCGGAAGGAATCTGGGAGAAGAGTCGGGCGAGCCCGTACGCCTACGACAACTTCACTTTCAACAAAAGACAGCCGATCGGCGCCAAGAACGAGTTCACGTTCTACTACAAAACCTGCGAGGACGTCGGCGCCAGAGCCTGGTACTCGAAGACATCGTACGAGTGCACGGTCCCGTGACCCAAAAGTGACACGCACCTTTTTGTTTACGTTTGCGTCATTGCCTTTTCCGCGCGCCGGCGGCGCGCGGAAAAGGCAATGACGCAAACGTAAACAAAA
>JAJTYM010000027.1 GCA_021463345.1 Pseudobdellovibrionaceae bacterium
GACGCCCGTACCGACGCCCGTACCGACGCCCGTACCGACGCCCGTACCGACGCCCGTACCGACGCCCGTACCGACTCCGGTGCCGACACCCGCACCGACGCCGAAGAGACAGATTTGTCAGCCTAGGTCCGTCGAAGCGTGCGTGATTTCAAATGGCGTTGGTCAGAAAACTTGTAATTCGACAGGGCGCCGCTGGGGGAATTGCGAGGCGATTTCATGCGACTCTGGGTACACATTGAAGCGCGGCCGCTGCGAGTTGCCCCGCCGCCGGTGAATGATCGATAGACGATGAGCGGTCCAACCCTCAAATGGGCCGCTCATCCGGCCGCATCCGCTGGCGTCAGGGCGTGTATCGCCTGCGCCGCCGGCTCGCGGTCCGCGGCCTCGAGGACGACCGTGAGGCTCATGGCTGAGAAAAGCATTTGATGCGTTTGGATCCGCCTTTCGGCCAGAGCGAACGTGATCTCCTCGGGCAGCGAGGAGGCGTATGCCCCCTGGCACGTGGCGGTCACCGTGCACAGCGCCCGAGAATCCATCGTCATCCCCGTTTCGCGCGTGAGCCGCGCGCCGATCGCGCTCAACGTCTCCCGCGGGCCCGTGACGAGAAACGTCCACTGATCCGGGCCGGTCCGGCTCGTGTCGAGGATCTGGGGACAGGGGAGTTTGTGGTCGCGCAGGGCCTTGTAGAGCGCCCCCATCGCTGAATTCATATCGGGCTGTTCGACGCGGATCCAGCGGACGTCTTCGTGCGAGTTCACGGAAAGGACGCGGGCTTGTTCGTACATGGGTCCCTCGTTGTCGATACGGGTCTGGCGGCTTTCGGCGCCGTGCGCGAGCGCCACGGTCACGGGCATGCCGAGGAGAGAGGCGAGTTCCACCGAGCGGTAGTGGAGGACCTTGGCGCCCCAGAAAGTCATGTCGAGAAGCTGTTTGCAATGCAGATGCGGTAGGTGCCGCGCGTTCGGCACCTGATTGGGGTCGGCGGAATAAACGCCGTCGACGTCTTTGCGGATCTCGCAGCGCTCCGCTTTGAAATGGGCGGCGAGCGCGACGGCCGTCGTGTCGGAACCGCCGCGACCGAGCGTCGTGACTTCCTTCGTCACCGGCGAGACGCCTTGGAAGCCAGCCAGCACAACGACTTTGTTCCTGGCGATCTCGGTGTTCACGCGCACGGGCCTGACGTCGATGATCCGGGCGTTGGAGTGCGAGTCGTCGGTCAGCACGCCCGCTTGGCTTCCGGTGAAACTGATGGCTTCGATGCCCCGGTCATTGAGCGCCATGCTCATGAGCGCCATGCTGACGCGTTCGCCGGTGGTGAGCAGCATGTCGAGTTCGCGCCGGTTGGGAGCCGAGCTCACCCGATGCGCGAGCTCGACGAGCTGGTCGGTCGTTTTTCCCATGGCGCTGACGACGACGAGGACGTTCTCGCCTCGCCGGTGGAGAGCGGCGATGCGGTCCGCGGCGGCCCGGATGTGCTCGGGCCCGGCGAGGGAGCTTCCGCCGTATTTCTGCACGATGAGGTTTTTTTTCGCCACGGGTCCGCTCAGTTCGGATTCGATCAGTCCGGATTCACTCAGTTCAGGTTCGCGTCTCGGGCCCCGGTGTCGAGCATCTGCACGTATTGCGAGACGATGGCCGTCGCGCCTTTCGGGATGCGGATCCGGTGACCGCGGACCTCGGGCGGGACGTAGCCCCTTATAAGTTCGGGGTTGAGTTCCTGCAAATATTTTCCGCTCACGCCCAGGTAGGCCGCGAGATTCATCAGCTTCGTCCCGCCCGGCACGTCCGAGTACTCGTAGGAAAGGGGCAGGTGGTATTGCAGATCGCGAAACCCGTAGAGGCCCGGCGCTTTGGCGATCAGCATGGCCGCGAGGATTTTGGGGACGTAGTTTTTGGTCTCTTCGGGGAGGGCGCCCTTGTCCGCGAGTTCCCAGAAGTCGTTGCTGCCGTGTTTTTTGATCAGGCGCTTCACTCCGCCCTCGCCCATATTGTAGCTCGCTGCGACGAGGTACCAGCTGCCGAACATTTTATAGAGGTCCCGCATGTAGGCGACGGCGGCTTTGGTGCTCTTGTGGACGTCGCGCCGTTCATCGAGCCACCAATTCGTGCGCATCCCGTAGCGGTTGGCGGTGGCTCGGATGAACTGCCACATCCCGACCGCTTGCGCGGGGCTGGTCGCGCCGGGGCTGAAGCCGCTTTCGATCATCGCGACGTAGATCAGGTCTTGAGGCATGCCCGACGCTTCGAGTTCGGTCTGGATGTACGGCAGGTAACGGTTGGAGCGCTCCAACCACTTGCGGAACGACTGCCGCCCCTCGGTTTGGAAGAACTCGACCCACGATTTCACGCGGTCGTTGTAGGTCACCGGGAGCTCGAAGATGAGCGGCGTGTTCGGGGCCGTCGCGATCCGTACGGCGCGCGTGTCGAACGTTTTCAGTCGTTTGAGGGGCGTCGATTCGATCACCGTCGTTTCCGCGTCGGGGTCGGTCGCGATCCCGCCGGTCTGGAACTCCGGGTTCACGAGCACGGGGACGCGTGGTTTCGGCGCCTCCGCCGCGGTCGCGTGCGGTCCGGGGCGTGGAACGAGGGTTTTCTCGCCGGCCGGCCCAGGCCCCGTTTCATTCCCCGCGGCCGGGCTCGCCCCCGCGGCAACTTCAACCGCGGTGGCGTCCGCGTTCGCCGTTTCGACCTGTTTCATCGGCGGCACGGCCGTGGACGCCTGCGCCGCTTGCGCGCCGGCTCGAAGAGCCTCGAGCTCGGAACGGATCTCGTTCTGTATCTTGCCCTGGGTTTTGCCTTGGATTCTGTCGGGGGAGAAGGCGCGCGCTCGCGGCCCGCCCCTGCGTTCGACCTTCGCGGCGGCGGTCCCGGCCCGTCGTTCGGGGCCGGCGGCGTCCGTCGTGGAGTCCGCTGCGGGTTTCACCGCGGATGGTTTTTGCGCCGAGGCGCATCCGGTGAGGGACGCGACCAAAAGCAACGTCAAGGAACACGCGGGTGATTTCATATCCCCGTATCGTAGCGGCAAACCTGAAATCCCGTCGAGAAAACCTTGGGAAAGGTCGAGGCGCCGCGCTCGCGCGGGGCCCGTTCCCGTCGGCGGGAAGGCGCGCGGTCACGGGATCTTGACGTCGTGTCAGAGCGTTGACGGGGACGTGGACGGAAGCGTTGAGGCGGGCCCGACCGAGGTCCCGGGCGCGTCGCGATCCGCCGGGATCCGTTTCGGCTCCCGCGCGGATGAACGCGAGTCCTGGGAGCCGCCGCGCGCGGGAACTCTGCCAAGGTCGCGTTCCGGGCGCCGTGGCACCGGAGTTGCTGTGTCATCGACCGAGGGTCCCATCCACGGGCCGACGAAGGGCGGGTATGAGCAAAGGCATCTTCACGGCGGTCAGCGGCGCGATCGCGCAATCGCAGAAGCTCGATACGGTCGCCAACAACCTCGCGAACGTGAACACGCCCGGATTCAAGCGCGACGGCCAGGTGTTCCAGGAATACCTCGCGTCCTACGAAAAAGCGCCCAACGCCGTCGAAGTGCCGCGCATCCCCGCGTCCATCGAAAGTTTTTACGACATGCAGGGCGGCGACAAGAGTTACGTCGACGCCGCCGGGACGTTCACGGATTTTTCCCAGGGCATGCTGCGCGCGACGGGAAACCCGCTCGACGTCGCGCTCGAGGGAGAAGGCTTCCTCGAGGTGCTCACCCCGGCCGGTCCGCGCCTGACCCGTTCGGGCAGCCTCACCATCGACGGCGACGGCGAGCTCGTCACCAAACAAGGCTATCCGGTCCTTCGCGACGGCGGGCTGGGCCAGGATCCCGCGGCACGCGTGATCAGGGTCTCGGGCCAGGGGCAGGTGACGATCTCGCACGCGGGAGAGGTTTTCGCGGGCGGCGAGAACCTCGGCCGATTGTCCGTGCTCGTGGCGGGCAATCCCGACGCGTTGGCGAAGACCGGCAACAACATGTTCGCATTCAAGGACGGGCTGAACCCCGAACTCGCCGTCTCCCGGGAGGCGAAGGTTCATCAGGGATTCCTCGAGGGCAGCAACGTCAACGTCATCCAGGAGATGACGGACATGATCGCGGCGACGCGCGTATTCGAAAGCACGCAGAAGGCGATCCAGGCGTACGACTCGATGACGCAGAAGGCGGTCAACGACGTGCCGAAGCTCGGCTGACCGGCGTTTTGCCCGTGAGCCCTGAGCGTGGACACTGAGCGGGAGGAGGCGATCCAGTGCTGAAATCACTCAATACGGCGGCGACCGGGATGCAGGCGCAGCAGACCAACATGGACGTGATCGCCAACAACCTGGCGAACGTGTCCACGACGGGTTTCAAGAAATCCCGGGCTGAGTTCGAGGATCTCATGTACCAGACGTCGAAGGAGCCCGGGGCGGCGAGCGGTCTCAACGCCGTTTCGCCCACCGGCGTGCAGACCGGCCTGGGCGTGCGGACGGGGGCCGTGCAGAAGGACTTCGAGATCGGATCGATCAAGTCGACCAAAAACCCGCTCGACCTCGCGATCGAGGGCCCTGGTTTCTTCCCCGTGCAGTTGCCCGACGGCCAAGTCGGGTACACGCGCGACGGCAGTTTCAAAAAAGGCCCCGACGGCCGGGTCGTCGACCGCAACGGCAACGCCCTCCAGCCCGAGATCACGATTCCGCCGAATGCGGCGGGGATCGAGATCTCGCCGACGGGCCAGGTGAGCGTCGCCGTCGCGGGCGCGATACAGCCGCAGAACGTGGGTCAGATCGAACTCGTCAATTTCGTCAACCCGGCCGGTTTGAAAGCCTTGGGCAAGAACGTCTTCGCCCCCACCGGCGCGAGCGGCTTGCCTCAGCAGGGCGCGCCCGGCCAGGCGAACTTCGGGGCGATCGCGCAGGGCGAGCTCGAGTCGAGCAACGTGAACATCGTCGACGAGATGGTGAACATGATCACGGCCCAGCGCGCCTACGAAACGAACTCGAAAGTGATCCAGGCGTCGGACCAGATGCTGCAGTACATGAACAACCTGAGGTGATTCTTGATGCGGGTCGCGCCCCTTCTCCTTCTCTCGACCGTTGGTTTTGCGCCGCTCGGGGCGCAGGCGTCGACCGTCGCGTCCATTCAAGTGAAGAGCAGCGCGGAACTCGAGATGGAGCGCGAGATCACGATCGGCGACATCGCCGAGTTCAGCGGGTTCGCCGAGGACGAAGTGGGCGAGCTCCAGTCGGTCCGACTGGGAGAGGCGCCCGCCGGGGGCGAGACGCGCACGTTCACCAGCGAAGGGCTTTCGCGGGTCTTCCGAGCGCACCTGCCGCGTCTGCAGGAGAAGCGCGTGGACCGCATACAACTGACGATCCCGGCGCGCGTCGTCGTCTCGCGCAAGGCTTTCCGCCTCGAGGCCAGGGACGTCGAGAACGAGATCCGCACGCAGCTCGGAGCGGTCTGCCCGGCCTGTGAAGTCGACATCCGGCGGCTCGCCATGCCCGTGCTGGGGCCGAAGTTTCCCTCGAGCGCCTCTTGGAAGCTGCGTTTGCGGCCGGAGCTGCCGAAAGGCTCGTTCTCGGCCCCGATCGAGATCGACGGCCCCGGGGGCCGGCGCACGTTCTGGGTGTCCGGGCAATTGAGCGTGTACCGCACGGTTCCGGTCGCCAAACGCGCGATCGGGATCGGCGAACGGATCGCGGCGAACGACGTCGAGTTCCAGCGCAAGGACGTGACGTACGCGAGCGATTCGTTCCCTTCCGAAACGGAACTGAGCGGCGCGGTCGCCGCGCGCGCCATCGCGGCGGAGTCCTTCGTGGGCCGCGCGATGTTGCGGCGCGAGCCCGCGTTGCGGGCCGGGGACGCGGTGAAGATCGTCGCCGGCGGCGAAGGCTGGCAGGTTTCCGCCGACGGCGTCGCGCAGAGCGGCGGTCACGTCGGCGATACGGTCCGGGTGAAAATCCAGAGAACGCAAAAAACGCTTTCCGGCCTTCTGAGAGAAAAGGGCCTGATCGAGGTGCGGTGAATGATCGAACGGACGGTCCGCTCGTCACGATTCCAATTCGTCCTCTTCGCGCTCGCCATCGCCCTGGGCGCGTCGTTGTCGAGCGGCTGCGCGAGCTTCGGCAAGAAGTTCAAGGCGTTTCTCAACGGCGGGGAGGTCGACGACCCGGCGGTTCCCAAGATCTCGACGCCGCGCTTTTCGGAGACCGACAGCGTTCGCTACGGGGTCGAGCGCAAGTACCGCCGCATGAACCGCGACCGCTTCGAGGACGAAGCCGACGTCGCAGCGGGCGCGGGCAGCCTTTGGGTGATGGAGGGGCAAGGGGCCTACCTCTTCGCGCAGAACCGCATGCGTTTGGTCGGCGACATCCTCACCGTGCGCGTGGAAGGCGCGCCCAAGTCGCAGCTGCAAACCAAGACGCGCGTGATCGCCAAACTCCTGGAGCGGCTCGAAAAGCCGGACTCCGCCCCGGCCCTTCGAGGGCCGGCGTCGGCCAAGCCGCCCGTCGGCGACCAGCCGCCGGCCGGCGCGTCCGTAGCGGGCGCGCAGAGCCAGGCGGGCCAGCCGCAGGCGGCCGGGGTCCCGAGCCCGCCCTCCGGACAGCCGGCCCCGTCGCGGCCCGACGCGCCTTTCAACGTGCAGACGGTGCCGACGAGGATCGTCGAGGTGCTGCGCGACGGGAGCTATCGGGTGAAGGGTTCGCAGGACTTCATGATCGGCAAGCGGGAGTACCGGGTCATCGTGACCGGGATCGTGCGGCCAGAGGATTTCAACGACGAGGGGATCGATGCCGAAAAGCTCCTCGATCCGCAGTTCGACATCGTGAGCGCGAAGAGGGGCGTGGCGCTATGACTTCGTGGAGGGCTTTCATTCTCTTGCAGGTCTTCGTGATGGCGATCGCCGCCGCGATAAGCGCGCAGGCGGCGCGCGTGAAGGACATCGCCAACGTGCGCGGCGTGCGCGACAACCAACTCGTCGGGTACGGCATCGTCGTCGGTCTCAAAGGCACGGGCGACAGCAAGAACGAGTTCACCAACAAGTCCGTCGCGCGCATGCTCGACAAGTTCGGCATGAAACTCGACGAAAAGGACGTCGCCAGCAAGAACGTCGCGGCCGTGCTCGTCACCGCGAACTTGCCGCCGTTCGCGCGCGCGGGCAACAAGATCGACATCACCGTCAACGCGATCGGCGACGCCGGCAGTCTGATGGGCGGCACGCTCGTCCAGACGCCCCTGCGCGCGGCCGATCAGCAGATCTACGCGGTCGCGCAGGGCGCGATCCTCGTCGGAGGCGGCGCCGAAGCCCACGCGACCGCGGGCCGCATGCCCAACGGCGCGATCATCGAGCGCGACGTCGCCGAGGATTTCACGCAGAGGAAGATGTTCCGCCTGACTTTGCACAACCCGGATTTCACGACGGCCGCGCGGCTCGCCAAGCGGGTCAACTTGGACCTCGCCGGAAAATACGCCACGGCCAAGGACGCGGGGACCGTCGACGTCGTCGTGCCGTTTTCTTACGAGGGCCGGGGCGTGGAGCTGCTCGCCGCGATCGAGTCGCTCGAGGTCACGCCGGACGCGCGCGCGAAGGTGATCGTCAACGAGAAGACCGGCACCGTCGTGATCGGCGATTCCGTGAGGATCAACCGGGTGGCCGTTTCCCACGGTGATCTCTCCGTGCGGGTGGACGGCACGGCGAAAGGGAAAAGTAAAGACCAGGGAGGCGACAAGGTCGCGGTCCTCGACACGGGCACGAGCGTCGGGGACTTGGTGAAGGCGCTGAACACGCTCGGCGTCTCTCCAAAAGACCTGATCACGATTCTCCAGAACATCAAAGCCGCGGGAGCTCTGCAGGGCGAGCTGGAGATTTTGTGATTTCCCATTTTGGAACCAGTGGAATCTGGATAGAATGAAAGTGTGCGCGACGATTTGACCGGACACATGGACGTGTTCGGTCGCCCGGGGGAGGATGAGTCGGGGATCTGTGGCCAGGGATGGTTCAAGAGCCGAATGTTTCGAGCAGGAAACAGGAAAACAAAGTTCGCACCGGCCAAGGATTGGCAGACGACTTTGAGCTGAAAGAAAAAGCGCAGGACGCGCGCTGAGATCTGACTCAACTCCCCTTTTTTTTTCGCACGCCTCGTTCTCGTTGGGACGCGGCCCTCGAGAAGGCTCCTCGAAGGCGAAGCACGGAAGCTGCGGGGGCGGATGTGGCGATTGGGAAGATCGGGCGGGTCGGAGCGGTGAACCGGGACGCGCCGTCGCCGGTGGAATCGCCCGCGGGGAGAGCCGCCGGCAAACGCGACGGCGGATTCAGCGGTGAACTCAAGGGCAAACCCGGAGACGGACCCGATCCGGCGCCGAAAGACCCGCGCGTGTTGAACGCCGCGCGAATGTACGAGAAGCAGTTCCTGCGGGAGATGGTCAGAGCCATGCGCGGGACCGTCAGCTTCGGCGAGTTGACCAAACCCAACATGGCCGAAGAGATCTACCGCGGCCAGCTCGACGAGGAATACGTCGAGGCGTGGGGCGACGGGGGCGGGCTCGGGCTCGCCGATCTCATTCACGACGAAATCATGTCGAAAATCCTGTCCCAGTCCGGGCGCTCGCGCGAACGCGGCGGGCCGATCCCGCTTTCGGACCGCGACGTTTCCCGCGTGCTTCGCGGGCCCGTCCCCGGCACGGCCGAGACGGCCCTCAGGAAACAATCCGCGTTCCGCGTCGAGCTCAAGCCGGATCCGGCGGGCGGGCCGGCGAAGGTCCTGGCCCCGTTCGACGCGAAGGTCCTGGCCACGACCAAGGTCGATGGCAAAGCGACCGTCCTGCTCGAGCACGGCGCCGAGGGCGTGCGTTCAGCGCTGATATTCGACGGCGTCGCGGCGGGCTTGCCGCCGGGCTCGCGCATCGCGAAGGGAGACGCGGTCGGCACGTTGAGCCCCGACGCCAAGAGTTTCTTCTGGAACCTCAGTCCCGCTCCTGGCGCACCCGCAGCGGGTTCAATCGTCGAACCGTCGATCGATCCGGCAAAAAATTCCGGTCCGGATTTTGGCCGTTGATCCGCGCCTGGAGCTTCTGGGACGATTGAAAATGTGCCTATGAAACCGTCTCGATATGGTACACTGGAACAGCGGTCCATGGAGGGAACATATGAAAGTCTCTGGCAAAAACGCCAACCCGGCGTCTTCGGCGGAAGCGGCGAGGCTCAGCAAAGCGACGACCGACGGCGTGGTGAATTCGAAGAAGGAAGGTCGGGCCGAGGCTTTTTCCCCCGCGGGCTCCGCGAAAGTGGAGTTGAGCCAGCGCGCGCAGGACATCAAGAAGGCAAAGGAACTCGCGATGTCGAAGACGGACGAAGTCGACGAAGCGAAAGTCGCGCGCCTGCAGAAAATGATCGACGAAGGCAAGTACAAGGTCGACGCGGAAGCCGTCGCCGATCGGCTCGTCGACGAGCATTTGCTGACGAATTCGTAAGCGCGCCGTTCGCGCGGCACGGAGGGCGCAAGGCGGCGCCCCCCGGGAGCGAAACCGGAGACGTGACGTCATGAGGATCAAGGAAGATGGACCCGAAAACGCAAGAACTCTACCAAGCCCTCGTTGAGAACCTCGATCACCTCGTGAAGGTGTACCGCTCCCTTCTGGAGATCGTCCGCAAGGAGAAGGACATCCTCGTTTCGGCGAAGCTCGACGACCTCAACGAGAACAACAAAGCCAAGGACGCGATGCTCGTCCGCATCCGCAGCCTCGAGAACGCGCGGCTGAAGCTCGCGCGCGATCTCGCGCAGGCGGTGGGCGGCGACGTCGAGGCGCCGCGCCTGCTCGACATCGCCACGAGGGTGGACCTCGAGCGCGCGCAGCGCCTGCGCAACCTGCATTCGGTCCTCGACCTGCTGGTGAAGCGCGTGTCCGAGGTGAACAAGCAGAACGAGGAACTGGTGAAGTCGGCCCTCTCTTCGATCACGGGAGCCATGGAGGCGATCCGCGACACGCTCCAGGAGAAGCCGACGTACGCCCGCAAGGGCCAGATGGCCTCGGCGCCGAACGAAAGCGGCGCCTTGGTCCGTAAAGAAGTTTGAGGAACGCCGCGGAGCCGGGGGGCCGGGGAGCGGCGACAAGAGGCGGACAGGATGTCCAAAATCAGTTCGATGCTCGACGTGGGCAAGCGCTCGATGATGAACAGTCAGACGGCGCTGCAGACCGTCGGGCACAACATCGCCAACAAGAGCACCGAGGGGTACTCGCGCCAGCGCGTCGAGATCCAGACGAACGAGCCCGTTTCCAGCGGGCGGCTGCGCATCGGTACGGGCGCGAGGAGCGCCGCCGTCACGCGGACCAACAACGAATACCTCGAGAAGCAGATCGGCAGGGAGCAGTCGAGCCTCGGTTACCTGGGGGGCAAGGCCGACGCGATGATGAGGGTCGAGCAGGTCTACAACGAGCAGTCGGACAAGGGGCTGAACCAGTTCATCGCCGAGTTCTTCAACGCTTTCCGCGAACTCGGCAACAATCCCGAAAGCCTGGCGACGCGCACGCTCGTCCGCGAGACGGCCGACTTCGTCGCCAAGGATTTCAGCCGCGTCAGCGCGCAGCTCGGCGAGATCCGCAAGGACATCGATCAGCAGGTCATCACGCACGTCGAGGAGATCAACGCGTACGCCGAGGAGATCGCGCGCTTGAACGAGAAGATCCAGATGGTCGAGATGCGGGGCGCCGGGGCGCCCGCCAACGACGAGCGCGACCGCCGCGACCTGCTCATCAAGAAACTCGGCGAGAAAGTGAACGTCCGCTGGGCCGAGGGCGACGACGGGATGGTGACGATCTCGGCCGGGCAGAGCGCCTTGCTCGTCACGGGCTACGACGCGAAGAGGCTCGCGGCGCAGGGGACTCCCGGCAACGAGAAGAAGGGCGAGGGCAGCGTCGACCTTTTCTACCTCCCCAGCGACAGCGCGGCCCCGGTGAAGGTCACGGACCAGTTCTCGGGGGGGGCTCTGGGCGGTTTGCTCGAGGTCCGCGACCAGGTCATCACGGAGCTGGTTTCCAGGATGGACGACATGGCGTTCACGCTGGCGTCGGCGGTGAACGAGGCGCATGGGCTCGGTTTCGACGCTCACAACGGCTCGGGCGGGCGGTTCTTCGAGCAGCCGATGACCGTCAAGGGCGCGGCCGAAAACCTGCGCCTGGACCGCGGCGTCCTCGAGGATCCGAACCGCATCGCGGCGGCCGCGCAGCCGTTCGCCCCGGGCGACAACCGCATCGCCAACGTGATCGCGCAGTTGCAAAGCTCGAAGATGATGAACGACGGACAGAGCACGTTCGACGACTTCTACAACGGCGTCGTCGGCCAGGTCGGCGTGGTCACGCGCCGGACGAACGTCGCGCACGAGAGCCAGGGCGACGTCGTCAAGCAGCTCCAGAACATCCGGGAGAGCATCAGCGGAGTCAGCCTCGACGAGGAAACGACGAAGATGATCGAATTCCAGAAGTCGTTCGACGCGTCGGCGCGTCTGATCCGCACCGCCGACGAGATGTTCGACACGGTCTTGAACCTGAAACGGTATTGATGGGGATGAGGCGCCGATGCCCCGGGGCAGAGTATGAGAATCGCCGATAAGATGAATTACGACCAAGTGAAGCACAACCTCTCCAAAAATCGCTCGGAGATGGCGGAGCTTCAGAACCAGGCGGCGACCCAGAAGAGGGTCAACAAACCGTCGGATGACCCTGTCGCCGCCACGCGCGTGCTCGCGGCGCGCACGGACATCGCCGGCGGCCGGCAGTTCATCAAGAACATCAACGCGGCGAAGTCGTTCCTCGAATACTCCGAGCAGTCGCTCGGCGAGCTCGCCGACGCCCTCATCCGGGCCAAAGAGCTCGCCATCAGCCAGGCCAACGACGCGAGCGCCAACCAACGTTCGCGCGAGGTGACGGCGACCGAAGTCGAACAGCTCCTGAGCCAGGCCGTGCAGATCGGCAACCGCAAGCTCGGCGATCGTTTCCTGTTCGGCGGGTTCAAGACGACGTTCGCGCCGTTCGACCCGCGGGGGAACTATTCGGGCGACGACGGCGAGATGAGGATCACGATCGACAAAAAAGCCTCGGTGGCGATGAACGTCCCGGGGAGCCAGGTTTTCCTCGGCATCGACGTCAACGCGCCTTCCAGGGAAGCGCCGTCGGCGCGGCCGCTCGCGCCGGGCGGCAAGATCGAGGTCCCGGACATGGGCCGGGCGAGAACCGTCGACGAGCGGCGCGTGGGTCTGCGCGGTCCCGCGTCGGTCGACGGCGCGGAGGGGGGCGGGGCGCCTAGCAACAACACGTCGACCTGGAGGACGGGGGGCATCAACGTCTTTCGCGTTCTGCAGGATCTCGAGGCGGGTTTGCGCACCAACGACAAGGGCACGATCCAGGACGCGATCGACACGGTCGACGAGGCCTTGGCGCAGGTCGTGCTCGTCCGTTCGAAATTGGGCTCTCGGGTGATGACCTTGAATTCGACGCTTGAAGGCATCCAGAAAGGCCAAGTCGACGCCAAGACGATGGCCTCGAACCTCGAGGACGCGGACACGTTCGAGTTGGTCAGCGATATAAACAAAACTGAGAGTACTCTCAAGGCGTCGCTCGCCACATCCGGGAAACTGATCCAACCGAGTCTGCTTGACTTCCTCAGGTAGAAATAATAGCTACAGTTCCGTTCTTTTTCGGCCGTAGAGGTGATCGCGGCCCCCGAGGCCTTCGAGGCGCCGGCTCGAAACGCCGGTTCGAGGCGATCGGGGAAAGAACACGGACCGCCGAACGCGGGCGCGCCCTTAAGGAACAGGGTGCTCCGTACCGAGGCGGGTCGTCGTGACCAACCGATGTGGCCCCAGTCGCCGTGACTGGTCCCGCGGCCGGTCACCGCGATCATCGGAGTCTCTTGTAGGTAGTCCTTTTGGGGACTCTCTTGGGACGAAGGGTGCGACGTTCGCGCTTTGACTCGAACTTTGACCAGGATGTTGAAGGAGAAGTAGCAATGTTGGTCCTCACCCGTAAACTCGGCGAATCCATCGCGATCGACGACCACATCAAAATCCGCGTTGTCCAGATCAAGGGGAAGCAGGTCCGTCTGGGCATCGAGGCCCCGAAAGACACCAAGATCCACCGTGAGGAAGTTTATCTGGCCATCCAGAGCCAGAACACCGAATCATCGAAAACCGACGCGCAAAGCACCCGCGCTGTCGCGAAGCTCCTCAAGTCCTGAAGTCGATCGCGCTTTTCGGCGACTTCGTGCCTCGTCGCGTCGTTGTGCCTCCGTTGGAATTTGTCTTGATCGGTTCACCCCGACCTTCCTACAGTTGAAGGGGTCGCCGGCGAGAGGAAACACGCGCGTTCATCGCTTTCGCCGCCCGATTCAATGACCCGATTTAATGGCTTGAAGTGTCTCAGCATTATCGGCATCCTCGGCATGAGGGGGAAGAAGCATGGAGATTCAGACGTCGAGGTTTGGACCCGTCCAGCTGCAGGCGGAGAATATTCTGGAATTTCCGGAAGGAATCCTCGGCTTCAACGATTTGCGTCGCTTTGTGCTGCTCGACGATCCGAACGACGAAATCTTCGCCTGGCTCCAATCATGCGAAACCCCGACGATCGCGTTTCCCGTGCTCGAGCCAGAACTCTTCTCGCCAGGCCACCAGGTCGCGTTGACCAAGCATGATCTCGAAGCGATCGGCTTGGGATCGGCCGAAGGGTTTAGAGCGTACACCATCATCACGATTCCCGACGATCCAACGCAGATGACGGCCAATATGAAGGCGCCGATCATCATCAACGTCGCCCGGAAAATGGCCCGTCAATGCGTGCTCCAGGACAATAACCTGGCGATCCGTGAGCCGATCTTCGCGAAACTCCAACAGCGGGTTGTGCAGAACCCGCAAATCCCGATCAAGAGCCAGGCGACGGGTCGCTCGGCCGTTCATTTGCCCGTGCGCGGGACGAACCGCCCTCCGGAAGTTTCCGAGTAAGAGTTCCGAAACCGAGATCCTTATCAAAATCCTTGGGAACGGGTTTCAGGAGCGTCGAGAGCGGCGTGTCTCGCGTCGCGCGCTTTTCGATCGAACCGGGAGTCGGTTCGCGAATCCGGCCCGTGCGCGTCTCAAGTTCGCCCGTCCCCGATCCGAAAGGGAAGACAGTGCCAGTACGGCACGTTGTTCGAGTCAGGGAGGCCAGGATGGTATGCCCGCCACGGAAGGGATACTCTCATGTCGCGAAGGATCGGGTCCTGGACGGCCCGCCCATTGGCGAGCCTGTTCCTCGCTCTCGCGTTTTCACTCGCCGCCGCGCCTGCCGCGCGCGCTGACGCCGTCACGATCTTCGACGCGCGCAAGTCTCTGCCGCTCGATCCGAGCGAGCCGGTTCATCACGATTACTACGTGAGCGCCGGTCCCGAAGCCGGGCTTAAAAAAGGGATGTACGTCTCGGTCGTGCGCAAGACGCCCGTGCACGATCCGATCGGGAACAAAGCCCAGGGCACGCTCTCGGTGGAAGTCGCCAAAGTGCAGATCATCCACGTCGAACGCGACCTGAGCGTCGCGCGCTTGGCCGCCGAGTTCGGCGCCGAGGACCGGCCGGTCCTCGAATTCGAGGCGATTATGATCGGCGACGTCCTCGATCTGGCGACGGCTTCGATGGACGCGCCGAAAGAACGCAAGCCAGGGAAAAAGCGCGGGTTGTCCTCGCAGGGGTCCGGGAATGCCGCCGTTTCCGCCCCGCCCGCCGGGAGCGGAGCGGTCCCGGTGGAGATCGCGCCTTCGGTTCCGCCCGCCGAGCCGGTTCCCCGAAAAAGTGTTGAAAAACCTACCGCGGACGGCGTCCCCTCGCCGTCGCCGGTGACCGTTGAAAGTCCTTCTCGTCCCGCGCCGGTACCTGGTATGGTGCCCGGCGATGACGACATCCGTACCTGATTCGTACTGCCGGCTCCTCGCGCGCGGCCTCCGCCGCTCGCATGAGGAGCCGTTCACGGAGTTCTGTTTCGATCACGGCGCGCAAGGCGTGGCCGAAGACCTGGCTTTCACGCAGCCCGAGATCACGTTCGACCCGACGGTCGTCGAGACCGGGAGGTTCGACATGAACGTGTACTTCGCGTCCCATCCAGGCGAAGAGTTCCTGCTGCAGCTCAGGAGCCGGTTCCCGGAAGCCGACGTGAGCGTCGCCGTCGAGGCGAACCAGGATTGGATGGAGAACTGGAAAAAGGGGTTCGAACCTTTCCTGTTCGTGGATCCTTTCTGGATCGTGCCGAGCTGGCGGGAGGCGCCGCCCGAAGCGAAACAGGTTTTATTTGTGGATCCCGGCATGGCGTTCGGAACCGGCACGCACGAGACCACGCGCCTGGCCGCTCGGTTGATCGTGAGCGCCTGGCCGCGGATCGCGGCGGAATCCGGCGCCGCGCCGTTCGCGCTCGATGTCGGTACCGGGACCGGCGTGCTCGCGCTCGTGGCGCGCAAGCTCGGCGCCGGCCGGGTCATGGCGCTCGACATCGACCCCGAGGCGCGTCGCGTGGCGCGTGAGAACGTCGCGCTCAACTCCGCCGATGCCGTCGAAGTCCCGGAAACGCAGCTCCACGAGTTGCCGGCGTCGTTGAACGGCGCGTTCGATCTGGTGGTCGCCAACATCATCGACGGCGCTCTGCTCGCGTTGCGCGAAGACCTGTTCCGCGTCTTGAAGCCCGGCGGCGCGCTCGTGTTGTCCGGCATTCTCACCGAACGCGAAGGCCCGTTCCTGGAGGGCTTCCTCGCCGGCCGGCCCGAACGCAACCGCCGTCGGATGACCATGGGCGAGTGGTCGTCGTTCCTGATACGGTGAACGGGCCGCCGATGCGACGTTATTGGGTTCCGAAAAACGCGATCGAAGGGACCGAGGTCTCCCTCAAGGACGAGATCCTGCATCACGTCCGGGACGTCTGCCGGATGGGCAAGGGCGCGAAGTTCGAAATCCTGCACGAAGGTCGGGCGCTCCTCGTCGAGATCGTCTCCGAAACGAAACACGAATCGCGGGCGCGCATCCTCGAGGAACGGGCGATCGCGCCTCGACCGAAGCCCGATATCGCGCTCGTCATGGCCATTCCGCGCTTCGCGGTGTTCGAAGCGGTGATCGAAAAGGCCGTGGAGCTCGGGGTGGCCCGCATCCAGCCCGTTTTTTCGGAATTCAGCTTCATTCGCGCCAAGGACGAGGTGCTGGGGAAAAAACGGCCGCGCTGGGAGAAGATCGTGCAAAGCGCCACCCAACAATCCGGCCGCGGCGACTGGATGAGCGTCGAACAGGCGATGCCGCTCAAGGAGGCGCTCGAAGCCCTTAACCGGAACCCGGGCGTGAGGGGTCTGTTCGCATACGAGGGCGAGGGCCGGCTCTCGGCCAAGGACGGGTTGAAGGCGTTGGAAGTGGGAGCGGGAGCGGACATCGCGATCGCTGAGTGTCAGGTGTTTATCGGCGCCGAAGGTGGATTTTCATTCAAGGAAGTCGAGTTGTTCCGGGAGTTTGGACTTCATCCGGTCACTCTCGGTTCGCAAGTTCTGAGGGTGGAAACGGCTTGCGTCACTCTCGTCAGCATTCTAAAGTATCACTTTGATCAGCTGCGCTAGAGGCGCCGGCGATCAGCATCGCGCCAAAAAAGCCGAAGGCGAGCGTCGTACGAAAGCCGAGGGCGGGCATGCGCGAGGAACGCCGGCGGCGGGCGCGGCGAACGGGGTGGGGATGGATCCTTTCGAAGAGTTCGAGTTTAAGCCTCTGACCGAAGGCCTGGGTTTTCACAAAAAAGCCGGAAAACTGAAACAAGACATCCAACTCGCCAACATCAGCGAAGACAAGGTGGGCCGAGTCGTGCCCGAGCCGCCGCCGAAGAGCATGATGGCGGGCATGAGTTCGGTTTTGAACTCAGCTGCCGGTTCCGCGGCCCGGCCGGTGGCCGATGACGATCTGGACCTGACGGCCCCTCGCGCGGCGAGCAAGTCGATCTCCGATCTCATCGCGGCGTTGCCGCCGTCGCTCGATTTCCTCGAGGACGTTCCCGTCGCGGCCGATGACAGGAGCGCGCCCGGGACCGAGGGCGACGATCAGCCGGCGATCCATTACCCGTTCCTGAAACCCCGCAAGCGCGCGGGCGAAGCCCCGTCACCGGTGACTTCGCAGGGCACGCCGTCGCTGCGGTCGGCGGAGGACGCGCGCCCGCAGATCTTTCAACCGCTCGGGCGCGCCGATTACAAGGCGCCCGCCGAAAAAACGGTGGCGGAGAAGCCATCGGAAAAAGCGCCGGAAAAGCCCATGACGATCACCGCCCCGAGACCGGGGACGCCGGCGACGCTCGCAAGCGCGGGGGCGACGTCGCCCGTCTCGGCGCGCGCCGGCCAGCCTCCGGCGCCGACGCTCAAGTCGCCTTTAAGGCCCGGCAAGAAGATCGACGAAGTCGCCATGCGCGCCCAACAGATCCAGGATGGGAAGGCGCAGGCGGAGAAGTTCCAGGGTGTCGAGAAGAAGGCTCTCGCCGTCGCTTCGAGCGAGCTCAAGAAGGTTTCGACGAGCTTCTCGGCCGCGGTTCTCGATCTCATGGCGATCGCCGGCGTGACGACGATCTTCCTGGTCGTCATCCTGGTGATCACTCGGATCGATCTGGTCGCGATGCTTTCGCACGCGAAGACCGATTTCTCGACGATCTTCCACTTAGGGGCGCTTTTCTTCGCCGTGATGCATTTGTACGTGCTCGCGTCGCGTTGCTTTTTCGGGGCGACGGTCGGCGAATGGGCGTTCGACCTGCAGATGGGCTCCGAAGAGGAGCGGAAAAAGGCGACGTACCCGCCGCGCGTGATCTGGCGGATGATCCTCGTTCTCGCGACGGGGATCGTGACGCTGCCGGTGCTGAGCAAACTGTTCGGCCGGGATCTCCTCGCTCTGCTCGGCGGGCCGCAGTTGTACCGCCGACCGATGTGAGCCATGGGACGGGTCTTTCGTTCGTGGGATGAGCTGGAGCGCGACCTCGGGTCGCGCCGTTCCGGACGCAAGGTCGTGTTCACCAACGGGTGTTTCGATATCCTGCACCTCGGTCATGTCCGTTACCTGCGGGAAGCCAGATCGCTCGGCGATATCCTCGTCGTCGGGCTCAATACCGATGAAAGCGTGCGGAAGCTCAAAGGGCCATCGCGCCCCGTGCAGGACCAGGACGCGCGCGCCGAGATCATGGCGGCGCTCGGGTGCGTCGACGCGGTCGCGTTGTTCGGAGAGGACACGCCTGAGGAACTCATTCGCCGCGTTCGGCCCGACGTCCTCGTCAAAGGCGGCGACTACAGGGTCGAAAGCATCGCGGGCGCGGAGTTCGTGCAGAGCTACGGCGGCGCGGTGAAGGCGTTGCAGTTCGTCCCCGGCCATTCGACGACCGCGATCCTCAAGAGGGTTTGACCCTCGAGGGGCGCCCGTCAGAAACGCAGGCCGAGCTTGGCGCTGTAGACCGTTGTCACGTAGCGGTCGATCTGGGCCGTCAGGAACGCGCGCGAGATCTGCACGTTCGCGCCGATCACCGTGTGAAAGCCTTTGGCCGTTTCGGATTCGAGGAAGCCCGAGTCCGTGATTCCCTGCGCGCCTCCGGCGAAACGCCCGCGGCTTTGCACGGGCCCGCCGCCGACGAAAAGCGCGACCGTGTCGACGTTGATGCCGCCGATGACGTCGGCGCCGATCGTACGGGTGAGGAGAAGGTTGGAGAAGTTCGCGTTGTTGAAATGCGCAAGGAGCGAGAGGCTCAGGGGCAGGAATTTCGCCTGATAGGCGCCCCAACGGAGCGTGCCGCCGTATTGCGAGATCTCGGTCTTCTCGCTGTACGGGATGAAATGCACGAAAAGATCGATGTTGTCGTAGAGGCCTTTGCCGATGGCGAGTTTCGGGTAAGCGACGTCTTTCTGCGGCGTCGCGAGGGAATTGCCGAGGCGGCCCAGATCCTCGACCGGAAGGTTTTCCACCGAGACGCCGACCTCGAGGCCTTGGTACCCGCCGAGCGGATAAGGGTCGCTCAGGATCTTGCCGCCCGACGCCAGACCGAGGATGCGAACGATTTCCCGGCGGTCCCCGCGATCGAGCCCCGTGGGGATATCGACTTTCGCGGGCGCCGCGCGCGGAATGAAAAGCGCCGCGCAGAAGGCCGACAAGATCGAGAGAAAGCGGGACCAGGAGCGCATGTCGCCCATTATCGAGGCGCTCAGGGCGGGTGTCGAGGGATAACTGATCTTGGTTTTGAGGCCGACGCCTGCTCGAACCGACCAGCGATTCCGCCAAAAGGTGCGTGTCACCTTTTGGCGGAATCGCTCGGGGTCAGCGGCCGCCGCGCATCGTCGCGGGGGGCGGGGTTGTCGAGCCCGGATTTTCCTGCAGGGCGGTCGGCTGGTCGGTCGGAGCGGTCGCCGGGAGCAGGCCGTGGAGCGCGCCCAAGGCCGATTGCGCCGCCGCTTTCAAATCACGGTTGTCGTAATCCGCTTGAAGGCGCTCGAGGATCGGAACGAACGGGCGGAAATACGACGTCACGTCGAGCGCTTTCTTTTTCACCGCCGTCGCGTCGTCGGGCGCCGGCTCGCCCGCGGCGATCTGGGCCGACGGATCCCCTTCGCCCATTTCGGCCGGGTTGCGCGTTTGCGCGTCTTTCAGGTGGCGGTCGATCGCGAGGTGAAACACGCGGATCGCCTCCATGTTGGCGTACGGCGAGCCCGAGGCCTGCATCGCGCCCGCGAGGAAGCGGACGTACGCGAGCTCGGTGTAGCGCTGCATGTAGCTCTGCGCTTGCGTCTTCAGGGCGTTCACGCCGCCGCGCTCGCTTTGCAGGAAGAGCGCGAGCTCGATGAAACTTTGCGACGAAGGCGTGGCGCCGAGGGCGACCAGGCCGAGCTGGCGCATCTTCGGGCGCTTGTCATCCACCATCTGGCGGACGACGTTGTAGAAGATCTCCGCCGAAACCATGCTCGATTGGTAGAACTTCACGAGTTTTTCGACCGCTTTGAAGTCGGGCTCGTTCAGCACGAGGGTTTCCCAGTCGCGTTGGGTCTGAGGGATGTCGTTGTCGCGCTTCGGGGCGGCTGGTGCCCCGGTCATCCCGGAGGCGGAGCCGTTTTCGAAACCCGACGTCGTCGGGCCGGCGTCTTCCTCGTCTTCGTCAGGCGTCGCGGGGTCCGCGGGCGTTCCGTCGATGGTCTTCTTTTTTTTCTTTTTCTTCTTCTTTTTCTTGTCGTCTTTTTTTTGTTTATCTTCTTTTTTCGTTTTTGCGGCCGCTTGGGCGATGGCGGCTTTTGCGGCGCCGGGCACGGCCGCGAGGACGGCCGGAGCGAGGCCGGCGGCGCGCGCGCCCGAGTCGCCGACGGATGGGCGGAGCGCGCCTTCGATGCGGCCCGCTCGCGCGTCTTCGCCCGCGATCATTCCCGCGTCCTCGATGTCCTGATAGCGCGTGGTCATGCGTTTGATCTTGCGCGTGTCCGTGCCGGCGTCCCTCATGGTCCCCATCGCGATGCCGAACGCCATCAGGATGCCCAAGAAGATCCAAAAGTTGTTCCGTTCCATGGGGTCCTCCTCTGTCGGGGACCTGCCATGGGTCCCTCTCGGATCTGTGCAAAGGCAGGAAACGGGCCTCGTGGGGCATCTGTAAGATGCTGATAAAACTAAAGAAATCAGAGGCGCAAAAGGGTCACTGCCTGACGCTCGTCAAAGTTCGCGACGGCGCTTCGGGGAACCGGGACAAACCGGTGTTCTTTCAATGCTTTGGCCGCTATCATGGGCGGCACGAGATGAGTGACCAAACAGGCGACCTGATCCGTCGCGCACGAGACAAGGAAATCCCGGCCCTGGCGCGGCTTTTGACCGTGCTGGAGCGCGAAGGCCCTTCGGTTTTGAAAGGCCACCCGGACCTTCTGCAGCCGTCGGGCCAGGCGTTCCGCATCGGCGTCACGGGACCGCCGGGCGCCGGCAAATCCACGCTGATCAGCCGTTTGCTGGCCGGTCTGCGGGCGAGAAACCTGCGCGTCGGAGTGATCGCGGTCGATCCGTCGAGCCCGTTCTCCAAAGGCGCGGTGCTCGGCGACCGCATCCGTTACGTGGATCATTTCAACGATCCTTCGGTTTTCATCCGCAGCCTCGGCTCGCGAGGCAGCCTCGGGGGGCTGAGCGCGAGCGCGTATCTGATGGTGCGCGCGTTCGACCTCGCGGCGTTCGACGTCGTCCTGATCGAAACGGTCGGCGTCGGGCAGACCGAACTCGAGATCATGAACGTCGCCGACCTCGTCGCGGTCGTGCTGGTGCCCGAAAGCGGCGATTCGATCCAGGGCATGAAGGCGGGCCTCCTCGAGATCGCCGATCTGTTCGTCGTCAACAAGGCCGATCGGCCGGGCGCCGCGGGTTTCCAGCGCGAGCTCGAAGCCTCCATTCGCCTCGACGGTTCCGGAAAGTCGGCGGGGCTCCGGGTGCATCCCACCGCCGCGGCCACGGGAGCCGGGGTCGCCGAGCTTGTTGAGCTGTTCGAAGCGGCCCGCGTCGCCGGTGGGTGGCCGCAACGCCGGCTCGATCCCGCGCGTTTGCAAGCCGAAGCCAGGGCCCTCCTGCGAGAGGAGGCCGAGCGTGAAATCGAAAAACGCGCGTCTTCCGTTCTCACGCCCGCGGATTTCGCCAAACTCTTCTGAATGTCGCCATGATCTCCGGGAAGCGCTATGCCCGGAGCCTCTCAATCTGAGCCGGGACGTCGCGCGAACAGGGCGTTTCGCGCGTCGATTCAATAAAACGGAACCATCCCCCGATAAGACCAAGGTCGTGGGGGAGGGGTCGTGCGCGTATCCGCGCTGTCGCCGCAAGTCGTTCATGAAACGCCGGAAGACCCGGGGGGAGACTCGGCGCGCGTGCTTTCGCTGACCGCGGAACGGCGCCGCGCCGTCGGCGCGACGTCCACGGGAAGAGCGGTGGGCGACGCGCTCAGCGAGGAAACGAAAGCGGGGCTCCGCCGCCTGTCCTCCCTGCTCCGCGAAAAACCCAAAGAGGGCGATGGGGAGCGGGGCGGCCGACACGGGCATCCGGCCGCTCCGGAGGACCTTCGCGATCCGCCCGGAGGCGGGCCGGCTCCGGGCTCGTCTCGATTCATTTACATGAGCGCCTTTGAGCGCGGCTTGCGCGGCTACGTTCGCGCCCGCGCGACGGCGGGGAGCCTGGAGACGGCCGGCCGGTTCCTCGACCTGGTCGTTTGATGGCCGTGCGCCCGGCGCGCGACCCTGGTATCTTTGAGGGCGCTATGGCGATCGATGACCCCTCCCAATCGAACCTTGAAGCGGTGACGCTCGAAAAGGACCGGCAACGGATCTTCGAGGCCATGGCGTCGAAACCGCTGGTCATCTCCGCCCTCGCCGCGGATCGCGCGCAGTTCTCCTTCGAACTCGACCGCGTCGATCGCGGCCGATTGTTCCTGCTCCTCAAATCGCCCGTGGCGCGGTTGCCGGCGGCGGGCGAACAGTTGACGATCGCCTTCGGTTTGGCCGAGGGCCAGTATTTCGCGCGCGGCGCGATCGAGCCGGCGACCGGCGAACTTTTCGTCCTGCCGATCGCGGAGAGCCTCTACCGCATGCAGAGGAGGGACAACTTTCGCGCGCCGGTGCCCGAGTCGATGTCGATCGCCTTCACGGTCCCGGATCTCGGCGGGAGGAAGGTCGTTTTCTCTTTGGCTGATCTGAGCGGCGGGGGTTTGGGGCTGCTCGCGGCCAAGGGCACGGTCCCGGAACTCAAACCAGGCGACGCCTTGAGGGGAACATTGCTCGCGGCCGGCCATGAGCCGATCGAGATCGAGGCCGTCATCCGCCATGTCTGGCCGCCGGATCATCAGGGGGTCGTGAAGGTCGGCGTGCAGTGCCGCAACTTGGGCGCCGAGCGCGAAAATCGGCTCGTCGCGATCGCGCTGCAGATTCACCGCGAAATCTTCTCGATTTTCCGCGGTTCCAACCGCTGATCCTTTCCGGGCTCCAGCGGAGTTGGCGTTCGGTCAAAATGGATACAGAGGCGAGCCATCTGTGTTCGAAATTAATAAATAATAAATTATTTCAATATCTTTACGCGAAGCGGTAAATATCACTTTAGTTATGACGCTTTGCTCCGAAAAGAATGAGGACTGCTGGGACGTCTCCTTGCCTCTGACCAGGTTGGAACGTTCACGATTCTGGCTCAACGCCTGTGTTTTTAATGTCTGTGGGCGACTTCTCTTCGGGACACCGGCGGTGGCTTGGCCGGGGCTCTCGAAAGAACGAGGGGGTTGTCCGATGCCGATTCGGATCGGGACGAACGTATCGTCCATACACGCGCAACGCCAGCTCAACCGGGCTGAAAAGCGAGCCGGGCACGCCATGCAGGCGCTCGCGTCGGGCTCGCGCATCGTCCAAGCCGGCGACGACGCCGCCGGCTTCGCGATCTCGGAGAACCTCCGCGGCCAAGAAAAATCGCTGCGGCAAGCCCGAAACAACGCCGAAAGCGCCAGGGGCCTGATTCAAGTCGCCGAAGGCGGGTTGAACGAGCAAAGCAATATCCTGATTCGTTTGCGCGAGCTTTCGATGCAATCGGCGAGCGATACCGTGGGGGACGAGGAAAGGGAGTTCCTCGATGCCGAGTTCCGGCAGCTGCTGGACGAATTCGACCGCATCGCCCGCACGACGACCTACGGGGACAAGAAACTCCTCATGGGGGAGACCGAGGAGTTTGAATTCCACCTCGGCGCCTTGAACGGCGACGACGACGTCGTTCGATACACTCTCGACGCCGACACGACGTCTTCGAACCTGCGGATCGACGATTTGTCCATCGAGGACCGCGACGACGCCCGCGAAGCGTTGACGGACATCGACGACGCGTTCACGAGGATCGCGGCGACGCGGGCGAACTTCGGAGCCATCCAGAGCCGTCTTGAAATCGCGGGCAACAACTTGGAGATGCAGCACGAGAACGTCGCCGCGGCCCGCTCGCGCATCCGCGACGCCGACATGGCGTACGAAGTGAGCGAGCTCGCGCAGGGACAGGTGCAGAAGGAGTTCGGCATCGCCGTGCTGGCGCAGGCGAACGCGGACCCGGCGCGGGCCCTCAAACTCCTGGCCTAGGGCCGTCCGGCTTTGGGATGGGCGCTCCATATCCGGCCCCCATTCACTGGACCTTCGACTGGTTTCCGAAAATAAATTTTTCTGCGATTTGTCACCGTGATTGCAGGCACAAGACGCGCTGCATCCTTTGCTGTAACTGGACCTTCGGCTTAAGTTCCCTGGACCAAGGCCGAGAAGTGACCTGAACACGTTGGGACAATCTCTGAGGGACGTTTCAGCAGTCACTGTCACTTCCCCTCCTAGATGAGCCCGCGTCCGGCGGACGTGTCAGTCACCACGACCGCCGGGCGCAAGGCCGCCCCAATAAAACAAAATTTGTTCTATAAACCGTCGCATGGACGAAGCATTTTCCCGCGTGGGGGCAACGCGCGGGTGTGCGTGAGATGGCCTGCGGAGTTCAGGTCGCCTGTGGGGAGGAAAGTGTTATGGGCTTGAGAATCGCTACGAACGTGGGGTCGATCAACGCGCAACGACAGTTGTCGACCCAGCAGAAACGCGCCGAGCATGGCATGGCGGCGATTTCTTCCGGTTCCAGGATCGTGAACGCGGCCGATGACGCCGCCGGACTCGCGATCTCCGAGAACATCAAAGGTCAAACGCGCGGCTTGGCCATGGCGAGGCAGAACGCGTTCAACGCGATCTCGCTGGTGCAGGTCTCCGAGGGCGGTTTGAACGAGATCAACAACATCCTCATCCGGATGCGCGAGCTCGGGGTGCAAGCGGCCAGCGACAACGTCGGCGATACCGAGCGCGAGTTCCTCGATCAAGAGGTGCAGCAGCTCCTGATGGAGTCCGAGCGGATCGCGAAGACGACCCGGTTCGGCAACAAGCAATTGCTCGACGGATCCGGCGAGGAACTCGAGTTCCACGTCGGCCCGTTCGGCGACGACGACAACGTGATCCGCTATTCCGTGTCCGCTGACGCGACCAACAGCGCCCTCGGCATCGACGGAATGTCGGTCGCCGACAAGGGCGGCGCGCGCGACACCTTGGGCCAGGTCGACGAGGCCCTCATCACGCTCGGCAAGATGCGCGCCGACTTCGGCGCCGTCCAGAGCCGAATGCAGACGACGGTCTCGAACCTGGACATCCAATACGAGAACCTCTCCGCCGCGGGCAGCCGGATCCGCGACGCGGATATCGCCAGGGAAAGTTCGGAGATCGCGTCGGCGAACATCCTCCAGCAGGCGGCGATCGGCGTTCTGGCCCAGGCGAATCAGCAGCCCGCGATGGCTCTGCGCCTTCTGGCCTGAACCGGCGGCCGCGCCGGCTCAGGGCCGGAACGAACCGGGGAGGGCGACGCCGGAACGCGGATGGTGAACGGACGCTGGTCGCGTTGAACGGATTCAGCTCAGTCGGGTTTGAGCGGCGCGTGGATTTTTTTCTCCAACGAGTAGTAGCCCACAGACGACTACTCTTAAGCCCACCCTGGGGAGATCCCTCCCCAGGGTTTTTTTTAATGAAAACAGACCGCGCCCCTGGTTGGCCGCCTTAGAAGTTCCCAGTGGCTTTTGCAAGAGCGATCACGCTGCTGAAGGGGTTTGCCACCGGAAACCTCGAGAGGGGATTCGGCGTTTGTGAGATTGCCCAGGGCATCATGATTGCTCATTTTCCGCCCTTTCCCTAACATAACCGGGTGGAAATCGAGTCCCCGGTCCTTCGCAACCAGATGACCCAGCCGGTCCGTCAGAATCCGGTTTTCAATAATTGGGAGGTCGTGGCGGTGGGTTGGTATTTTGCCGGCCGGTCGTCCGAAGTCAGAAAGGGGCAGGCTCGCGCCGTCAATTTGTGCGGGCAGGAACTTGTTTTGTGGCGCGATTCCCGCGGCCGGTTGTCATGCCTGGACGCCTATTGCCCTCACATGGGAACCCACTTGGGGAAAGGCAAAGTCGTCAACGACCGGCTTCGGTGCTTTTTCCATCATTGGAAATACGATGTCGACGGGAAGTGCGTCGACATTCCCTGCCAAAAAGAAATTCCACCGCGGGCGCGAACGCGCTCTTACCCCGTCGAGGAAAAATTCGATGCCATTTGGGTTTATCCCGCCCGGCGGCCGCCGCGCCCGCTCGCGGGTTTCGATGAGGTCGCCGGAAAGGATCTACTCGTCCGTTTCGGCAAGGCTTACTCGCGCAGTTGCCATCATCACGTGACGATGATCAACGGGATCGATCCCCAGCACCTGAAAACAGTGCATGGCTTGGATGTCGAAATGTCGATCGGCATCACCGAGGACGATCAGCGCAAATTGATCGATATTTCCCTCGCCGGCGGGGCCGACGGATCGACCACGTTTGGCAAATGGGTGCATCGGCTGCTGGGCCCGGAGTACGGGTACTCGATGCGGTACGATCACGCGAACAACGGCTTTTTGACATTGATGAAAAACACCCGTTTGCTGGGCCGCCTGCCTTTGCCCCCGCTTCATATGATTTTCGCATATCGGCCTCTGGGCTTCGGGAAAACCCTGGTGCAGCCGATCTACGTGACCCGCCGCCGCCGTGGGCCGTTGGGCTGGCTCGCGAATCTCGTCTGCATCAACCTGACCCGCTTGGGCTTCCATGCGCTGCAGTCGGAGGATGGGGAAGTCTACGACAACATGCGCTTCTTCGCGGCGAATTTGCTGCCGATCGACCGGCCGGTGGCTCGCTATATCCAATACGTCAACAAGCTTGAGCCAGCTCCGTGGAGGTTCTGATTCCGCCAGAAACCATGGCCAATGAGGTCGGCATCTCGCCGATGTCGAACGTTTCCATCCCGGCGATTTCGGTTCCCGGAAAAACGCGCGTGGCGCGCCTGGTGGCCCGCGTGCGTTCGGTGGAAACTCTCAGCGAGTTTGAGATCATGCGGATGCACGCCCTCTTCTGCGAATATTACGAAAATCACGACTACGAGCGATTCAAACGGGATCTCCTGGCGAAAGACGACGCGATCCTGCTTTCGGACGCGAAAGCGAAAACCATCGAGGGCTTTTCGACCTTGCTGAAAGTGGAGTTCCGCAAGGGCCGTCGCTCCGTGCGCGGGATCTACAGCGGCGACACCGTTCTTTCGAAAGCCTATTGGGGGTCCCCGGCCCTGGGCGCCGCCTTTCTGAAATACTTGTGGGTGCAGAAAATAAAATCGCCATTGACGCCGCTTTACTGGTTTCTGATCTCCAAAGGCTATAAGACCTACCTGCTGATGGCGAATAACTTCCTCACCCATTACCCCCGCTTTGAGAGAAGGATTCCCGCCGATATCCAAGGCGTCATGGATGATTTTTACGGCAGTCGTTTCGCCGGGAGCTATGACGCCGCCACCGGCCTGATGAAATTCCAAGGGGCCTCCTGCCATTTGAAAGACGACGTAGCCGATATCTCGCCAAAGGATCTCTTAAACCGGAGGATCGCCTTTTTCGCGGAAAGAAACCCGGATTGGAAGGCGGGAACCGAGCTTTGCTGCGTGGCCGAGATGACTTTGGAAATGCCCGCCCGCTATATGGTTAAAAAATTCTTGAAAGGGATGTTCCGATGAAGCGCGTTCTGGTGACGGGCACGACGTCGGGCTTCGGTTTGGACTGCGTCCGCCAGTTCCTCGCGAAAGGCGACACGGTCATCGCGACGGGCCGGAACCTGTCCCGGCGCCCCGAAGTTTTCGCGGCCGAACGGGCTTTGTACGGCGATCGTTTGATCGAGCGCGACCTGGACGTGGCCAACGCCGAGCAAAGGTCCCGGATCGCGCGTCAAGCGGGTCGCGTGGACGTTTTGGTGAATAACGCCGGGCTCGGCCATTTCGGCGCTTGCGAATTCACCGACGAAGAGGCGGCCAGACGGGTTTTTGACGTGAACTTTTTCGGCGCTTTGGCTCTGACCCGCGAGATGATCCCGGCCTTGCGGGAATCGGGCGGCAAGATCGTCAACCTTTCCTCGGTGTTCGGCTTCGCCGGCTTCCCGTTGGCCGGGGTCTATTCCGCCAGCAAATTCGCCATCGAAGGCTGGTCCGAGGCCCTTGCCCATGAACTTCGGCCCCACGGCGTTTCGGTGCATATCGTTCAGCCCGGGGGTCATCGGACGGGTTTCCTGAGCAACGCCTTGTGGTCCGTCGTGCCTTCGGATCAAGGGTTGAGCGCGGCCCAAGACCAGGGCCTCCGGAGTTTTCAAAAAAGGCTGACATCCCGTCCGCGGGGGCCGAGCGCGGCCGGAGTGGCCGCGGCCATCGTGAGCCTGGCTCATGAGAGCAAAGCCCCGCTGCGCGTGCCGGTGGGCAGAGACGCGAGGATGATGTCGTTCTTGAAGTCCTGGCTGCCAAAGGATCTTTTTCAGGCCGTTTTGTTTCGGATGACGAAAAGCGGTTTTAGCCGCGAGGCCGGCGCGTGACCGACGACCTGCGCGTTCTTCTCAAGAAAGCCCTGAAGACTCACGGCGTTTCCGGGGCGGGAAAGCCCGTCACGGCTCCCTGGTGGGGGCCTGAAATGCACGGGCTCGAAAAGACCGCTTGGTGGCGGGGATTGGCGGAGCCGGCGCAGGATCATTTTCTGAAAACCTGGCAACAGGTGCCGTTGCGGGAAGCCTTTCATATCGAAAAAGCCGGCATGGCCTACGGGGCGCGCATGAGCCTGCGCGCGAGAAGCCTCGAGGAGCAATCGTTCTTCTGTTTGATGGCCGAAGAGGAGTGCGCGCACTTTCATGCTCTGTCCCCCTGGTTTGATCCGTTGTGGCCGGCGGCGGAGCCGGGGCCTTTCGAGGCGCTCATTCTGCGGATCGTGGATCAGACCGACCGGGTTTCCAGCCTGCTGTTGATCCAGGTCCTTCTTGAGGGCTGGGGCCTGCAGCATTACGCCGATTTGCTTTGGTTTGTCCGGGACGAGGGGTTACGGGGCGTCTTTCAGCGCATTTTGCGGGATGAGGCCCGGCATCACGCCGGGGGCCTGTTGCTTTTGCGTCCCGAACGGAAGCAGTTGAACCGCGAGGCGATCCGGCCTTTCATCGACCGGTTGCTGGAAATGGTCCGGGTCGGCCCGTGGTCGTTGATGGAGACGGCGGCTCAGGCCGGCGCGGCTTGGGGTCTCCGAGAGGGCGTGGGCTTCCTGGCGGAGCTGCGAGCGCGGGAAAAGACGGCGCGAAACCTGAAGCGCTTGAAAACCCTCTTGGAGAAGGCCTTTGAGGGCGACCTCGATTTCCTCAAACTTGCCGACCGGGAGTTCCAAGCCCCGACGGAGACGGAGATGTGGAAGATGTTTTCAGCCGCGCATCCACGGCCGCCCGCAGACGCCGGGCACGCTCTGGATCCGGAACCAGCGCCGACCATTTGAAATCCCCGGCCCGCAGTCCCAGGGATTCCTGGGCTTCAAGCCAAACGCGCTCCAGGTTCGGGATCGCGGTCACCTCGAGCCTGTCGAGCTGGCGCAGATCCCTGGCGAGGCGATAGTGATGAGCTTGTTGCAGGGCCTGATCCGCTCGCTCGCCGCTCAGAGAGTCGGGGCTGGAGATCAAAAGCTCATAGCCTTGTCTTTTCGGCAACAAGACATAGGGACCCTCGATGAGCGGGCCCAAAAGGGACTGCACCAGGCCCGCGTCCAGTTTTTCACCAACGAGGTCGGAGACGCCGCCCGCCCGGCCGACAAATGCGAACTGCGGAGAGCGTTGATGGAATCCGCTCACCTGAATGCGGTCACCCAGGCGATACCGCAAAAGCCCCCCAGGCGTGGAAATCGCCAGCTCATAGGTGCCGCCTTCCCGAAGAGCGGTGAGGTCGACCAAGTTCTCCCTCGCATCCAAAAATTCGAAATACACCTCATTCCACAGCGGCAAGGGATGCTCGGACCGGATCAAAGGGACCGTCATCGGGGCTTCCGTCGCGAGCAGGCCTTTGCCTTGGATCAAAGACGCGGGGAAAAGTTCTTTGAGTTTTCGCGCGCCACGGGCGGCCATGCCGGAATCCCAGCAGGAAATGATTCGCAGCTCGGGCCAGACCCGTCGCCATGGAACTTCCGACGAGCCGAGGAGGCGCCGCAGTTCCGGCCGCGATGGGCTTTCGGAAAATTCGCCGCGATGGCTCTGGATGAAATCCAAAAGGGCCAAAAAATAGGTCGGACTCCAGATGGAACACAGCTCCAGGTCTTCGGCGGCCAGCAGTTGGCGCCCCACCGCCCGAAAGAAGGTTTCGGAACGGGTGTGAGATTGCAACCGGGGATCCACCGCGAGAAAACGGCTCATCAGCGGTCCTAAGACGGGGCCTAAATACCCGGTGTCATCCTCCAAGCCGGAGTTTTCCCCGGGGCGCGGCGAAATGGATATGAACGTTTTTCCCGTGCGCAAGGGACGGGGCGAGTTCCGCAAGAGATCGTCCGCCCAAACGAGAAACATCCGCCGAAAGGAGCGCAGCAGATCCAGGTTGTAGGGGATGCTTTTGCGAGCCGCGCCGGAGCCCGAGGTGTTTTCGGAAAAAAGCGCCCGTTGGTGGGTGAGAGGGCCGACCGTGTTCCAATCCCGCCAGGTTGTCGGGCGTTCGGGCCAAGGGTGTCTCGAGAGCCGCAGGATTCTCTCGAGGGTCCTCTTCTGAGCGGACGTGGGATCCTCAAGGGACTCTTCGAACCGGCGGCGCGCGGGCCCCGCCAACGCCCGCAACCCCAGGGATGTCGCCTGAAAAAGAAAGCTCACAGCGAAACCTCGCGAGCCAGGTGGGAACTCTTGGCCCTTGTCTGCGTTCCCGGCGCGATCTCGGCGCCCGGCCCATAATGCGAAGCCGCGCCCAGCAGGCAGCCGTCGCCGAAGCGAACGCGCTTCAGGACCAAAATCGGCCGGCCTTCTTGAAAAACGATCATATGCGAACTGACCCCGGACAGGTGGCCAAACACGCAGGAATTCCCCACCTCTATGGAGCCGCGATCCACGATTTCCACGCGCGGGGTCCAGTGGACATTCGATCCGATTTTCGACCCCCATAGGCGGAGCCACCACGAGAACCCACCCGGAATGAAATGCAGGGCACTTTCGAGAAAGGGCAAGGCGATGAAAGGATACTGGAACATGTGCGACGCCCACCAAGGCGAATACCTTGGTTCCGAAAGGTCATAGGCGCCGTCGCGCAGGGGAAAGAACAAAGCATGGGTTCGGTGGCAGACCAAGGGCGCGCCATAAATCGCAAAGAACAGAATCCCGAAGGAGGCGAGGTCCGATTGCCGCACCAGCCGCGCGCTTGAGGCCAGAACGGCGAGCAGCCAGAGCGCCGGAAACAACGAAACGATCCGGCCGCCCCAGGTCACCGGAGCCTCCACGGCCGCCACAGCCGGTCGCTCAAGGAACCCTTCGTGATCACCCCCAAAGCTTCAGCGCGCCCGGGCGGGCGGTGAAAACTGCCGTGCCAGCGATCCCATAGGTTGAGATTGGCCCCGAAGTTCACGCCATGCCGGTCGCGGCTGTGATGCCACTCGTGATCTTCTGGCAGGATCAAAAACGCCCCCAAGGTCTTTCGAACGAAGGCCGGTGTTCTCACGCTGGAATGCCGCCATAAATCCAGGGCATTGGAGGCCGCCACGCCCCACAGGAACCAGGAAGGGTCTTTCAAAAGGAAAACGATCGCGGTTTGCGACCAAAGGTAAACCAAGAGCAGGGGGGTCCAGACGGAGTTGCGGGAGCTCGCCCACAAATCGAGGGACTCCGTCGTATGATGGACTCGATGCAGGGGCCACAGGCCGGCGTTGTGGAGACCGCGATGATTCCAGTAGTACAGGTAATCGATCAGGGTGAAGCTCAGCAAAAACGCCGTCGCTCCCGGGATTTCGACTTGCCCCGCGGCGGCCGGCCACAGGCTCCGCAAAATCACCGCCGACACGCCCACCCGCAGCAAAGGGACTCCCAGGCCTTGGATCAGGAGTCCCGCGCCGTCGATCCACCAGCTCTCGCGGTTTCGTTTCTCCGGATCCGTCCACTGCCGCCAAGTGCTAGCGGCCAGGACCAGAAAGCAGAAAAAGAGAAGCGCCAGACTCAGATCCAAAACTCGATCCTCGTTTCGCGGTCGGGCAGCTCGCGGGGATCCCGGCCGGCCGCGAGCTCGGCCTGTATCGATTCGATGTAGGCGTGAATCACATCGGCCGGGGAGCTCTGGAAATGCGCGCCGTACTTTTTGATCGTCCTCATCTGATTGTCGAGGATTTCGATGTCCTGGTCGATGATCGCCTGGGCTTGGCGGCGGATGACGCCCTTGCTGACGTGATTCCACCAACCGTAATTGTAAGTCAGGTCGGTATAAACCAGGCAGGTCTCATCGTCTTGGGGGACGGATTGCGAGGTGATGATGAAATGCTTGTCGCCGAACCAATAATTCACGCTGGTGACGTTCGGAGCGAAAAACTCATCGGTATGGCGGACCGGCAGGCCCCTGGGGTTCAAAAACCAGGTGAAGAGACCGAAGTTCTTCTTTTCCCCGTCATAATTGACTTTGACCGAGGCCTTCCGGCGTTCCACCACGGCGGAAACGCGCTCATGGGAAACATCCCGGAAAATCCTGGGATGGACGAAGCCCGTGTGCGGGATATCCACGAAGTTTTCCACGCAGTTGGTGACGTTGTTGCGAAACAGGTTTTGCAGCCGGATGGTGGAATAGCCCTTTTTCCCGTGGCAAGGCATGGAAAACGGCTTCCAGTCCGCGGATGAGGCGGCGTTCAAACGCACGTAAACATAACCTTCTTGCTCGATCACCGGGTACGAGGCCGCGCACTTTTTGACGCTTCGGACTTTCGGGCCTTCCGAAGGGATCGCGGAGACTCCGCCTTTCACGTCGTACGTCCATCCGTGGTACGGGCACTGCAGCTCGCCTTTGATCACGCGGCCCCTGGAGAGTTGCGAAGAGCGATGCAGGCACCGGTCCTGCAGGGCGGCGGGGGCGCCGTCGATTCCGCGGAAGACGGCGAGCCACTCGTCGTCCACCCGCCGTGCCAGGACGCGACTTGGCTTTAAATCGCGGGACTCGGCCACAATGTACCAGAAATCCCGGCGATCCATTTCAGATCTCGACTTTGCGGATGGTCAGGTTGGTGTTGAGGCGGATCTGGCAGGCCAGGCGGCATTTCGGGCGGTCGGGCGCCATGGCCGACAGGTATTCGTCCTCGTCGGCCGTTCTGGGGTGCAAAGGCTCGCCGTGTTCCGCGACGACTTCCACGGCGCAGGTTCCGCAGATGCCAGTGCGGCATCCGAAGAGGATCGGGGAGTTGTGGACATCCAGAGCCTCCGACAGATTCGTCTCGGCCGCTAGGCGCAGGGGAGGTTTGTCCGAGTCCGCGAAACGCACTTCGAATTCGAGGATGCGCTCAAGCTCGTTCACGAAGCCGCCTCCGCCGTCCGGCGGAATTTCCGGAAGGCCTTGCGATTGGTCGCCAGGTGTTTTTCCAGGGAATTGGAAGACATCAGGCGCATTTCCTTGTTGGCGGCGTTCAGGTGATCGAAATCGGACAGGTAAGCTTTGTAGCTGTCGACGGATTGGCGGTGGGTTCGCGCCGAGGCGTGCATCCCTTCCGACTCTTCGCAGAAGCACGCCCACATCATGTCCAGAGCCTCGGTCTTGCTCATGCCGAAGATGCGGGACCGCAAAAGGCGCAAGATCGTCGGGAACAAGGCGGGGTCGTGCCAGAAAATCCCGTTGATCGCCGTCGAGAAGTGGTAGTGATCTTTCTGGCATCCCCAAATCGTCATGTTGCCGACGAGCGATTCGAACTTGCTCGGCTTCGGAACCGATCGAAGCGCGTCGTGGGACACGATCGTCGACGTGTTGAAGTGGAAGGACTCGTCCAGGAAGTGCGAATAGGAAATCCTGGAAGGGATCGGCGCGTTTTCCTGCGAGGGATGGCCCGTATAGAACTTGGACAGCTGGTGCTGAACGATTTTCCCGTTCAGGGTCCGGAGCCCGCGAACGGTGAAGTACTGGCAACCCAAAAAGGCGCTGCTCGAGGACAAGACTGTGAACGCGCGCAGCTGCTGCGTCCGGATCCACTGGCGCACCTTGCTCAGGTCGGAATAGAGCATGGTTTTCACGAAAGGGGTGCGCATGGGATAAGTGAAGAGGCGCTCTCCGAAAAGCTCGAGTTCGATCTGCTCGGAAACGTGCTTGAAAACGTGGATGTGGGCGCGCTCCTGAGCGGACTCCAGATCCAGGGTGTCGCATACGGGCCGGAAATCCTCGATCGCGTAGAGGGCCGCCGCCGAAGTCTGATTGAAGAAAATGGTCGCGATTTCAGCCGAAATGATCTGAGAATAGTAGGCGACCCAAAAAAGCTGGTTCAGTTTCACTTTCTGCGCCTGAGTCGCCTGGTGCCACAGCGGGGTTTCGAACAGCAGGGAAAAAGCTTCCGGGTTCCAGTATTGCTTGTCGCAATCGGCGAAACGGAAAGCCTGGGAATACAGGTCCATCATCGCCGTTTGGTCGAGTTCTTTGGATTTCTTGAGGGCTATTTCGATCCGCTTCATCGTTTTGGGATCGTTGGACAGGGTTTCGGGCTGGTTCTGCGAAAGCTCGGTGATCACGTGTGGGCCTCCGGTTTGGGATGCGTCGAGGGACGGGCGTCGGCGCCGATGCGGCCCGCCTCGTGGTCGGCGAAGCGCGATTCGACGAGGCGGATCTCCGCCGGCCAGCGGCCGCGCAGGAAAGAAAACGCCATCAGGGATGAAAAACGAACCACTTGCAGGCTGGACGTGGCTTCGCGGGCGTCGACGCGCCCGTCTTTGAACACGTAATGGCCAAAAGCGCCGACGAGGCCTGAGCTGAAGAACCCGACCCACCAAAGCGGGTTGACGGCCAGGGCGAGAACCGGGCTCAGCCAGAACAGAAGGAAGCTGACGAAGTGAACCGCGACGTTCGGCAGGCTCCGATGGCGCATGACAAAGAGATCCCAATCGGTCAGATCACGGGAAGATCGTGCGAAACCCATTTCGACTCCTCCTGGCGTCCCCGGCCGAAACTGGCGGGCTTCTGTTTTTCGTAATGCCCGATGAATTCGAGAATCGGCCGATCGGCTTTGACCGGCGTTCGGAGATTGAATTTGATGCGCGAGAAGATCAAGGTGTCGCCTTTGGCGAAATAGTTGCCGACGATTTTGGAGGCCCACAACAGAATCGGATTGAAGATCGCCCCGAATTTTCGCTTCGGGGTGACCAAGATGGTTCGACCTTCTGTCCGGCCGTCTTCCGAAGGCCGCAGCGCGAAGATGATGTGAAAATGCAGGAAGTCCGGTCCGACGGTGACGCTTCCGGTGTGTCCCCACCAATAGGTCATGCGGTAGGTGAGCGCATCGGCGTAAAAGCGGGAGGCGAAGCGCAGGAAGGGGTTGGTCCTTGGCATCGGCGTGCGATTGTCGAACTCGATGCAGCGCGGGCCGAGCGCCGTCGGTTTCATGTTGAGATCCACGATGAGCCGATGCACGGACCGAAAGTGATGGGCGTCGATGGCGTTGATCATGACGACGTTGGGATGGCAGTTCTTCGTGAAGGCGTTGCCGTGGGCCCAGTCGGTCCGCCGGCCGCGCAGCTCGGGAATCACCGGCAAAGGCTCCGCGTCTCCCGCATCGCCGGTCCACAGCCAGATCAGCCCGTAGGCTTCTTCGCACGGGTAGCTGTTCAACGGAGCAACGTGCCGGGTTTCGGTCTGCACGGGAATGTCGACGCACCGGCCGTTCTCGTCGAATTTCCACCGATGGAAAGGGCAGCGAATGCCGTTCCCTTCGACAGCGCCGTCGCAGAGATGAGCCCCCATGTGAGGGCAATGGGCATCCAGGGCGCGAACGCGATTGTCCTCGCCGCGGAAGACGACGAAGTCGCGCCCGGCGAATCGAGCCGGCAAGGGTTTTCCGCGCTTCACTTCTTTGGAAGCGAGCAGCCAGTACCAACCCTCCGGCAAGAAATCCGGCCGGGCGAACTTCGTCAGGCGCTTGTCGTAGCTCATTTTTAAAGTATAGTGAGGGAGGGTTTTTAATGTCCAGGATTGGCGCCGCGTCAGCATCGCCTTTGTTCGGCCTTTTCAGATAGACTCACTTTGTGAAATCGAATCGCTTCAAAGCCGCCATCCTTCGAGCCATGAGCGGGTTGGAGGTCATCCCTTCGTTCGCCTGGCGCTGGCCACGGTTGATCCTGCTGGCGGCGCTCGCGGTCGTTTCCGCGGCGCTGTTCATGCTGCCGAAAACCCATCTGCAGTTTGACCTTTACGAATCCAACGACGAGAACTTCGCGGCCGTTCGCAACCTGCGCTCGATGAAGAACGCTTTCTCGGATTCCCATCGGGCCGACCTCAGCTTCCAATTGAAGGACGAGCCGACGGCCGGTGAGATTTGCCGGGCCTTCGGGATCCTGCGCCGCCTTCAGGAAACGTCCCCGGCTCCCTTCAGAACGGAAACTCTGTGGGACGTGCGGCGAGTTTTGAGCGAGCCGGGGCGTCTGACGTATCCGCCGATTCTCGCCTCCCCCTGCGCTTTGGCGGGGACGGACAAGGTGATCGTTGACCGCCAAGCCTTCCTGGGCGGGCCTGGAGAGCTGCTTTTGCCGGCCGATGACAGGCAGTTCCGCGTCGCCGTGACTTTTGCGGAAGGCGAATCGAGCGTGACGGCCATGTCCCGCGAGCTGGACCGGATCCAAGCGGAGATGGGTCAAGCCCTGGGGATCGAGCGGACAGACGTGCTCGGCGTATTCGGCTTCCGCTATGCATTTTACCAGGCCTTTAAACGGGACGCGGCGATCGCCGCCGGCTCTGTTGTCGGGATCGCCCTATTGCTGTGGCTCCTGATCGGGTCCTTGCGAGGAGTCCTGGTCTACTTGGGAATCGCTGGGTTTGCGATCGTCACCTTGGTCGGCCTCATGGCGGCGCTGGGGGCGAGCATAGACTTCCTGACCAACAGCCTGATTTTAATGCTGTTGATCGCGTGTTTGTCGGATTATCTGTTCATCGCCTTTCGGTCGCCACGCGGATTGCGGGAGTCGTTCGCGGCCATGGCGGTGCCAAGCTCTCTGACGGCCCTGACCACGATCATCGGTTTCATCGCCTTGAACTCTTCGGATCTGGCCAGCATCCGGGCCTTCGGGACCTGGGCTGCGGTCGGGGTTTTTCTGGAGTGGTTGGCGACCTTCGCGATCCTGCCCGCGTTGTGCGCCTGGAGGAAATGGGATTTCCCTTTGGTGGATGAAAAGCGCGCCTGGAAACCGCGCCTTTTCGATTTCCTGCGGCATGCGAAACCATCGCCGATCTGGTTGGCGGCGGCCCTGGCGGCCATGGCTCTGGGCGTGCCGTCTTTTTATTTCCTGAACTTCCGGGATGAGCCTTTGAGGAATTTTCCGAAGGGGCATCCGTTTCGTGTGGCTTTGGAAAAGCAAAGCCTCGATGAGGGCTGGGAGGGAACCGCCTTCGTGATGATTCCCGCCGGCGTGAGCGCGGAACAGGAACGCGACGTGACTCGGACGCTTCGAGCCTGGCCCGGAACGGCGAGGTTGGTCACCGGAGAAGACATGCTGTCGTCCATGACGTCGCGGTTGAGCCACGAACGCCGGGAGATGGTGTCGCGCGAGGCGAACGCCGTCGGCGCCCTGCGGTCCTGGCGATCTCGAGACGGAACGAAAAGACACCTGCTCCTGCTGAAGTCCTACGACTCCGACTCGGTTCAGGACATTGACCGCAGGATCTCAGAAGTTTGCCGGGATTGTTTTCTGGCGGGCCAGAGCTTGGTGTACGCCGAATACAACCGGCGGCTGGGATCCACCTTGACGTCGGGGTTCGTGGAGAGCCTGGTGAGCGTGGTGATTTTGCTCCTGGCTTTGACATGGTTGAAGGAGCCGGGTCTTTACGGCCCCATCTTGGTTTCCATTCTGGTCGGGCCTCTGGCGATGGTGACCTTGATCGCGCTTCTCGGCATTCCCGTGAACGTGGTCACCTGCGTTTTCTTCGCGGTGATCGTGGGGCTGACGGGAGACAACGCCATTCAGTTTCTTTTTTCCGAGGGAAAAACCTTTCAGGACAAGATGCACGACCGAAGCGAGGCTTCATTGGTAATGACGCTCATGCTGATGGCGCTCAGCTCGATGTTCTTATTCCAGACGCTGGTTCCCGTGAAATGGCTTGGAGCGCTCTTCCTGCTGGGGTTCGCCGTCACCTTCTTCGGCGATCTGAACGTCTTGCAAGGCCTGATCGAGCGGCGCGAGCGCCGCCGGAACCCATCGGAGGCGCGTCAATAAAAAACCCGGTTCACATGGAACCGGGTTCTCGGTCGGGACTCCGTCTTTCGCTCAGTGAACAAAGACCGCCGGCAGACCGAAAACCGCGGCCGCGCCCGGGTTGCGGGCCACCACGCGGCGAACCGTCAACATGTAGTCCGGGTCCTTGCCGTCGGCGCTCGGCACGAAGGTTTTCCAGCTGCCATTGGCCCAGGCCTTGGCTCGCCCGTAAGAATAGTTGCGGAAGACCAGTTTTTCCCCGGCGCTGTTCTTTTTTGTCAGCTCAGTCGGCTGGTCAAGGACGAAATCCGTCGCCATCAAACTGGTGAGTGTCGTCGGCGGGGATGAATAGAACTTCGGCACGTCGATGCGGACGACCTCGCCCGTGATGGGATCGCGCACGTCCACGGGGCCCGACACCGCGGCGACGGCTGTTTCGACGTTGGCTGCGGTCAGGGCGCCGCGAGGTTTCACCAGGAAGAACGGATCCACCGCGAAGGAACGGCCGACGGGACGCTGCTGGAGCAGCATGTGCGCCGCTTTCAAGTGGCGCATGGAACGGACCAGCGCGCCATGGGCCGACTTCATCGCTCCCTGGGCGCCTTCGCGGCGAGCGAGGAAATTCTTGGAGGTTCCCAAGGATTTGATGACACGAACCCGCTCCTGATCCGTGATTCCCCATCCGGCCGTCGGCGAGAACGTGCCGCCCATGACGGAATCAAGGCCCATCTGGGCGCCTAGCTTGCCAAGGGCCTCGATCAAGGCGCTTTGGTTGTAGGAGCAGAAGACCAAGGTCTCATTGATGACGGCGGCATGCGCGGCCGCGGCCAGGTGCATTTCCGGGGCGCTGAACCCGACGAAGCGCTGAATGCCGTCATCGAAGCTGCCTTTGCCGAACGCCATTTTATTGTCAAAAACAAAGGTCGCGCTGGGATTGCGTTTGATGATGGATTCGATGGTCTGCAGGGCCTGGTGGTGAGCGGGCACGACTTCAGCGGTCAAAAACCTTTGGAAGCCGGCCACGTCGCGGAATTGCTGCTTCGGGCTCATCTTTTCCGAAGGCTCCAAGGCGAACTGCAGAATCATCGTGGAGGCGTTCGAGGGGAACGCGCCATTCAGAGTCGCGGAAACCTCGCGAACAAGCTGGACGGCGGCAACGTGGGTGGTTTTCGTTCCAAGAAAACCACGGGAATTTTCAAACAAGGGGCGCAGGCGCCAGACGATTCCGCGCAGGGGGAGGATCGCCGCGGCCTGGCTCACGACGAACTTCGCGTCGTCGCTCATGTCGTTCATGCGGGCTTTCGAGGTGACGATCAGGGATTCGAACTCGTCGACGGTTTTCACCTGCGCGAGGCGATCGCGAAGAGCCTTCATGTCGGCGGACATCTGGGCTTCCGTGAGCTCGCCCGCGGGTTTGCGGCGTTCTTTGGAGGCCGGGGGATTGAAAAGCGGCGATTCCTTGAAGTCGGCGTCGATCTTCGGGACGTCCGCCAAGAAATCAGTATCGGTTTTTTTGGGCGCGGCGGAAGCGGACGAAGCAAAGACGACGAACAAGGCGACGATTGGCGTCAATTTCATGGGACCTCCACACGAACAGCCTAGAGGCGCCTCCGGAAGGAAAACAACAAAATAATCGGTTGATTTCGTGGGCGGTCTTGCACTCGAATGTTCGGACGAAGGTCGTGAGCATGCTGAATTTATTTAGGTCGCGGAATCATTGGAAGAAGCAGCCGAAGGACGGGGTCTCCCGCGGGTTGAATCATTCATCGCAGCCCCCGCGCGAGCGGCGCGTGTTCAATCGCGCCGGCGTTCTCACGGAGTCTTGGTACCCCTTGTTTCGCTCTCGCGGACTCAAGAAGCGGGAGGTTCGTTCGGCCACATTGGGCTCTCAGCGCGTTGCGGTCTTTCGAACGGAGTCCGGGAAATTGGCGGCGGTCGACGCTTTTTGCGCTCACATGGGGGCCGACCTCGGCAATGGGTCGGTCTGCGGCGAGCGGTTGCGCTGTTATTTCCACCGCTGGGAGTATGACGCCGGCGGCGGGCTCCAAAAGGTTCCATGCCTCGAAGGCAAGGTCCCGAACGCGCGGTTGAACTCTTATCCCGTCGCGGAGAAGTTCGGGCATATCTGGGTTTACGCGGGGAAGGAGGCGCCCGGTCCGGTTCCGGACCCGGCCGGTTTGCCGCAAGCGGAAGGACATCTGTTTGGAGAGACGACGCTCTTTGTCCATCACCACGCGCTGATGGCGAGCGCCATCGACCTCCAGCATTTCGCGTCCGTTCACGCCTTGAACCTGGATTTTGATTATCGGGTCGAAGGCATTGGCGATGATCGCGACGTCTGGCGGGTGCGGGGGAAAATCCCGCGCCGCGGCCTGCGGGATCTCGCGGCTCGATTCCTGTTGGGCGATACGATCGAATATCACGCCACTTTTTCCGGCGGGAATATCGTGGCTTTGGAATACGGCGCCGGCGCCCGCTTGTTCGGCCGCGGCCCCGAGCTTCCGAAGCTTTGCGTTCTCTGGGCGGCCACCCCATTGGAAAATGGGATCAGCCGCGCCAAGATTTTCTTGGCCCATCCGCGCGGAACCGGCGTCCTCGGGAAAATCGGGCGCACGCTCCTGTCTCTGCTCTTGCTGGCCTGGTTGAAAGATGACGATGTGAAGGCCTACCCGCATATGCGTTTCCAGGTCGGCACGACGGTTCCCGGCGATGAGTCGGTTTTGCGCCTGGTGCAAGCGATTGAACGGCAAAGGATCTCAACATGGTCATACGGCGACTCAGCCTTGAGGAATGGTTCCTTAGGAAACAGCTCCTCGGGCTGCGGAAAAGGCATTTCTTCCTCCCCGGAACCCTGACCGTCGATCTCGGTCGGCTGGCCAGTTTTTATGGGGGAGCCGACCGCATCCCCCTGACCGCCATCGCCGTCAAAGCCGCGGCGATGATCCGCGCCACGCACCCGCGGTCGCATCGCATGGTCTTTTCAACCTTGTTCGGCCCGCGAGTGCTGGAGTTTTCCGAATCCCGGGTCAACGTTCCGGTGCTGGTTAGAGAGGGCGGGAGGGATCATCTTTCCGCGGCGGTCGTTCGCGACGCCGAAAAGAAGTCGGTCGCCGGTCTGCTGGAGGAACTGCGGTCCCTCCAGTCCCGCCCCTTGTCTTCGTATCCCGTGGCGTCTTTTGTCGCCGGAAGGGCAAATAACGCCTGGAACCGGGGGATTCTGCGGGCTTTGGAATTCTTCGCCTATCGGAGCCCGAAGATGTACGCCAAAAAAGGCGGCGGCGGCATTTCGGTCAGCACGGTTTTCTCTAAATCCACGTTCGGCGCGGACATGGCGCCGACGGCTTTCGGCCCGACGGCGTTGACGATCGCGGCCTGCGCCGTTTTCACGGACGGTCGCCGGACCCTGGTCAGGTTCGGGGTCGCTTACGATCACACCGCGCTGTTGGCCGCCGATGCGGTGGCGGCGATCAGGGCTTTTCAGATTCTCCTTGAATCGCCGCCGGCCGCGTTGTTGGACGAGTCCCTGGGAAACCCGGGGCTCGGCGCGACCCTTTGAGAGACGGGGGTCTTCCGGTGAAGCGATCCGGGCGGCCGCGGGTCCCTCGACCGACCTACGTCGGCCCTCGTTGCTGAACATGGGGCGGGAGGTTACACTTTGGGGGTAACGGAGAGCAGGCGAGCCGGGGCGGGAAATGAAGAAGATCGTGCTCCTTTCGGGGGACGCGAAATCCGTTCGAGAGATCCAGACGTGGCTCCAGGAGTTGCCGGAAGAGACGCTCGTGGAGACGATCGGGGATCCCGACGAGTTTCGGGAAAAGTATTGCACCGAAGGCGAGCCCGAAGAGGGAGCGTCCGCGCCGTCGTCCGAGGGACCCGGGGCCGCGGGGCTCGCGGCCGGCTCGGGAAAAGTCATCGACCTCGACGCCCTCGGCGAAAAATCCCAGCGGCACTTCGCCATCAGCCTTCTCATCCTCGATCTCGAATCGCTGTCGCGCGCGCCCCTCGAATGGATCGCGGAGACGCGGGAACTGCTCACGCGTTTCGAGTTTTCGAAGGAGGAATCCCCCACGCGCGTCATCCTCATCGGCTACGGCGAGAGCGACTTCGACGCCGACAAATTCCGCCATGAGTCCGTCGACGATCTCTTGTTGAAACCCCTCGACAAATCCCTGTTCCTGCAAAAAGCCGAGCTCCACCTCATCGAAGGGCGGTCGGTGCGCGCGTCGTTCCTTTTCAAGCAGCGCACGGAAATGACGATTGAGATGGGCAAGGACAGCTGGGTGGAGTCGGTCTCGGAATTCGGCTTCGTGATCCGCAATCCCGCTCCGCTCGCGGTCGGCGTCTACGCGCGCGTTTACAGCCGCTTGTTCGGCGAGGGGGCGGCCGCGGGCCTCATCGGTCGCGTGCACCGCGCCGAGCGCCATCCGGCGGAACCGGGGATGTACCTTTGCCATCTGACGTTCCACGGGATCACGAGCGCGCAGCTCGGCCATGTTCGCAAGTTCATCCGCCCGGATAAATCGGGCCAGAGCAAGCCACCCGCGCTTCCGTCGTTCGGGGTCCCGCGGAAAACCGCCGTCGTCATCGACATGAACGCGGATTCGCGCGAGCTCATCGCGGATTGCCTGAGATCGAATTTTTCCAACGTCGTGGTCAAGAGTTTCCCCAGCTACAGCTCGTTCCTGAAATTCTGCGCTCGACGCATGCCCGGCGTCGGCGCGCCAGCGTCGCGCGGCCCCGACCACGATCCCGACCACGGCCCTGGCCGCGGTCCAAGTCACGGCTCCGGCGGCCCGGCGGCGGCCGAAGGCGGCGACCCGCCCGAAGACAAGCCGTCCGCGCGCCTGACCTTGGCGGGTGGTTCCGAAATCGCTTTCCTCATCGACGCCGCCACGCTGGAGTTGGTCGGGCTCGATCCCGACCCGAAAACCGGGGCCAAGCTCCTCGGCGTCGCGGCCGAGGAGCTTCTTGAGCGCGGCTCGGCGTGGCTCTCGCTCTTCGACGCCGCGGAGCACGAGGTGATCGGGGAGTTCGTGGCTTACGTCCGTTCGGGCCAGATGGGCCAGGTCGTCGCGTCCGCCGACGGCGGCGATGGCATCGGCCGCGTCCGGTTGCGCGTCCATGGGAAAATCGAGCGCGGCGGCGAATCCGACGGGGTGACGATCCTGCGGCTGACGCTGCGGGAGTTGTCGGAAGAGGAGTACGCCCAGACGCGCGGCCCGGGCGCCGATGGCGGGTTGGACGCCATCGATTCGATCTACATCGACGGCAGCCTGCTCGGCGACGTCCCGGGGCCGGCCCTGGACGGTTTGGCCGAGGTCCTGCGCAAGGCGCGCTTGATCGAAAGCCGCGAGTCGCTGACCGTGACCGTCCTCGGCGACGAGCGCTCCCGCCTGCGGCCCGGGGATTTCCGCCTGAAGAACGTGCAGGACTTCCTCTTCAAGCCCCTCGACCGCAAAATGGTGCTCGCCAAGGCTTCGCTGCTGGCCAAGGGATTGGTCGCGACGACCGATTCGGTCGACCTCGCGTACCGTAAAGCCGATCAGCCGGGCCGGATCGCCAAGGAGGTTCTCATGGAGGAGCTCTCCGAGTTCGGCCTGCAAGTCCGGCACGAAACCCCGCTCCGCGAACAGACCTTCCTCCGGTTTTTCAGCCCGGCTTTCCTGGAGCGGGGAGAGGGGATCCTCGGGCGTTGCCTGTACAGTTCCAAGGATCCCGACACCGGCCTTTACCATTGTTTTTTCAGCTTTTTCGGAGTGACCGACGCCCAGCTTAAACATATCCGCAACTGGATCCGCGGCGATTACGCCTCGAGGAAGGAAAAAGCGGGCGGGTAGCCCTTACCAGGACGCCGCGCCCGGCTTGTCATTTGAGCCATGGCCTGAGATAACCCTTCGCTCGACCGCGCGTATTGAAACGAAAATCGATGAAACCTAGGTTTAAAACCATGTCCGTCGCAAACCCGGCCCTGCACGCCTTTCGCCGCTGGAATTGGGACAAGATCGGGATCGGCCTGAGCTCGCTCTGCATGATCCATTGCCTGGCGACGCCGTTGCTTTTCCTGCTTTTGCCGGCCGTCGGCGCCGCTTACCTGGACGGCTCCGAGGGGTTCCACTGGGTCATGGCGTCGATCGTGTTGCCGGTGGCCCTCCTGGCGTTCCTTCGCGGTTACTCGCACCACCGCCGCGCTCGCGTCCTGGCTCTCGGTTTCGCCGGCGTCGCGCTGCTCTACGCGGCGCTCGCCTTGCACGAGACGATTCAAAGTTCCGTGCCGCACACGCTCATGACGATCGCCGGGAGCGCGCTGCTCTTGACGGGTCATGCGTTGAACTGGCGTTATTGCAAGCGATGCGATCACGCCCACTGACCCCCGTCACCGGTTTGCGTTCGACCTTGATCCGCGCGCGTTCACGCGCCTTCGGCGACGTTTACCTGGGGCTTGCATGGAGCGAGGCGGGACTCGTCGGCTTGACGTTTCCGGAAGTGTCCAAGGCGAGCGTGGCGGCGCATTTGCGGAAAACCTGGCCCACGGCCCGCATCATCGATTTGCCGGCCGCTCCCGCGAAGGTTCGGTCCGCCGCCGCGAAGCTCGGACGTTATCTCGCGGGCGAGACCGTTTCCCTCGATGCGATCGCCCTTGATTTGTCCGGCGCGCCCGGTTTTCATCGCCGGGTGTACGAAGCGGCGCGAGCCATCCCGCGCGGTCGGACACGGTCGTACGGCGAGTTGGCGAGCCTGCTCGGGACGCCCGGCGCGGCCCGCGCGATCGGGCAAGCGATGGCGCGGAACCCGATCCCGATCATCGTTCCCTGCCATCGCGTCCTGGCGTCCGGAGCGAGGATCGGCGGCTTCTCCGCTCCGGGAGGGCTGGAATCGAAGCAGGCGCTTTTGCGGATGGAGGGCTACCGCGAGCCCGGTCCGCTTTCGTTCCCGCGCGGAGTGGATGCCGTCGCCGAGGTTTCCGCGCGTTGCCCGAAACTCGCGGCCGTGATCCACGAGGTCGGCCCGTTCCGCCCGGAACGCGCGCTCGAGGGATCTCCCTATGAGGGCCTTTTCCGTTCGATTCTTTACCAACAGCTCAACGGCCGCGCGGCCGCGACGATTTTCGGGCGGGTGAAGGACCGGTTCGGCGGGGAGATCCCGACTCCGCGGCGGGTTCTGGCCGCCGAGGAGGGGACGTTCCGCGCCACCGGGGTTTCCAGGAACAAATGGTTGTCGATCCGCGATCTCGCGCAAAAAACGGTCGATGGGGCCGTGCCCGATTTGCGGAGCCTGCGCCGCATGAGCGACGAAGAGATCATCGCGCGTCTCACGCCGATCCGAGGGGTCGGGCGGTGGACGGTGGAGATGCTGCTGATTTTCCGTTTGAAGAGGCCCGACGTCTGGCCGGTCGACGATTACGCGGTCCGCGCCGCGCTGGGGCGGTTGTACGGGATGAAAGAAACGCCCAAGGTCGGTGACGTTCGTGGGCTCGGTGACAAATGGCGCCCGTTCCGCAGCGTCGCGAGCTGGTATCTATGGCGGAGTTTGGAGCTCGACGCGCGCGCTTGATGGATGGCGCCGAATCTCTTTGCATCTCCCGGATGATTTAGTTAAGTCCTTGAAAGCAATCGTGGATCGGGCGACCGATGACGTCGGCCCATGTCTGTTGACGCTTCTCCGGGAGGGACCCGTGATCGCAGCGAAGTTCGTTTCTTCGATCCTGATCAAGTCGACCGCCGTCAAGCTCGCGGTCAGCCTCGCGCTCTTCGCCTCGGTCGCGGGCGCGAAGACGGGGGATCTGCCTTTCGAGGATTATCTCCGCAAGCAGGAGGACGTTTCGGTCCGTAAACTGCTCGCCAACATCTCTCCGCGCGACGGAGCCGCGGGCGCGGTGATCGCGTCGCCCTCCCGTCAGGATCCCGATTATTATTTCCACTGGGTGCGTGACGCGGGTCTGGTGATGGACCCGGTCGTGACCATGTACAGCCAGGCGCGCGGCGCCGACAAGCAACGGCTTGGGAAGATCCTGTCGGACTACGCGGGTTTCTCCCGGCAGTTGCAGCAGACGCCGACCCTCACCGGGCTCGGTGAGCCGAAATTCCATGTGGACGGCCGCGCGTTCAACGGGCCCTGGGGTCGCCCGCAAAACGATGGCCCCGCCTTGCGGGCGCTTTCGTTGACCCGTTGGGCGAAACAGCTCCTGCGCGAGAACCAGCGCCCTTACGTGACGAGCAAGCTGTACAAAGCCGAGATCCCGGCCAAGACCGTGATCAAGGCCGATCTCGAGTACGTCGCGCACCATTGGCGCGAGCGCGGGTTCGATCTGTGGGAGGAAGTCAGCGGGCGCCACTTCTACACGCGCGCGATGCAGAGGGCGGCGCTGGAAGAAGGTTCGGACCTGGCGCGCGCGCTCGGCGACGGCGCGGCTGCGGGTTTTTACCTGGCTCAGGCGCGCGAGATCCGCCGCGCGATGGACGATCATTGGGACGCGCGCCGCGGCCGCATCGTGCAGACGCTCGATCGCGACGGCGGCGCGGAGTACAAAGAGAGCGGGCTCGATGTGGCGACCGTTCTCGCTGCGATCCACGGCGGCTGGGAAGACGGCCCGTTTTCGGCGCTCGACGAGCGCGTGCTCGCGACCGCGGGCCAGCTCGAGGCGGCGTTTCACCGGGAGTACCCCATCAACCGCCGCGGTCTGCCGGCGACGGCGATCGGCCGCTATCCCGAGGACCGTTACTACGGCGGCAACCCTTGGGTGTTGACGATCGCGGCCTACGCCGAGCTCAATTACCGCCTGGCGACGACGCTGGCGAAACGGCCCCCGGCCGCGCTCTCGCCCCGCCAGGTCGATTACTTGCGTTCGGCGATCGGGTCGCGGCCGGAGCTCGCTGGCGTCTTCCCGAAGTCGGGTCGCATGCAGCTCGCACGCGGTTCCGCGGCGCACGGGGCGATTGTGAAAGGCCTCAAAGAGCGCGGCGACGAGTTCCTCCGCCGAATCCGGGTCCATAGCCACCCCGACGGCTCGCTCGACGAGCAGATCCGCCGCGACAACGGCTATATGACCTCGGCCCGCGACCTGACATGGAGTTACGCGAGCTTCCTGACGGCGGTCTGGAGCCGCCCGAGCCCCTGACGCGCGGTTTTTTGAGACCGGGCGCTCTTGCCCCGGTGATCAATGGCCGGCATGGGTTTTCAGGCCGGTTGGGTCGATCCGGGGGCCTCGTGGTCATTACGCTCGGGTGAGCGATGCGTTTCGGCATTATTCTGGGCGCTCAGAATCTCCGGCTTTGGCGGGGCTAGGGGGGAGCGATTTGAAATCGCGCCAGGAGATAAATTTATTTTATTGTATCAAGGCGGGGTCGGTATGGTCGACAACCGCCGCATGACAAGCTCGACGGTGGCCTTTGACACCAGGGAGGGGAGATACTCGATCGTGAGGGTTTCCCGACCCCTCTGGCCGGTCAGGATCAGGCCGATGCAGGGTGAGCGCATCAAAGTTCCTCGCGCGGAAATCCGGAGATCCCGCCAATCTTTTGGAACAGGAAAGGCTCTCGGGATCGGCGCATGGACCGCCAGCATCGTGCAGGTGATGGGGCTTTCCGCTTGATCAAAGGGCCTGAGTTTCTTCTCCAGCTTCCGGCTGGGAGTCAGGTAAGACAGCGGTAATGTGCCGAAAAGAAACCGGGCATTCTCCAAGAAGATGTCCCCTTTGGATTTTTGTTCCACTCGACGTTTGATCTCGTCGCGCGGAAGGTTCCGGCCGAAAAAGAGGGTCTGGCTGACCACGGCGTTTTGAAAAGTCGAATGGGCCTTCATGACCCAACGAAGACCCGCCGGCGCGTAGATGATGAACGGATCTTCGCGGTTCCCTTTTTCCGCCAGGACCCGGTCCACGACTTCCGCGGCCTTCACGAGAAACTGGCTTCGCAGGTCCTGATACGGCTCCCCGGAAACATCCAAGGTCACGGAAGAGACCAGCCGATCCTCCCCCTGATCCGGAAAATCATTCAAGGTCCCCAGCTTCGGCATTTTTCTGGGCGGCTTCAGGCTGAAGTTCCGCCACAGAAGAGCCAGTGATTTCTTCCAACCCATTTGATGGCGGACGAACCGGTAACGGAAGGCTTTGACGTCCACTTCCCCCTGGACGTCCGATCCGTTGTAGATCTTGCTCCAGATCTCGAAGGCGTAGGCCTGCCCGGCCCCGTCAAACAAAGAATGATGGCAATTGAAAATCAATCGCGCCCGGTCCCCTTCCTGCTGCAAAAGGAACCGGACCGCCGGTTCAAAAGCGAGATCGAAATGCCGTCCGCAAAAACGGTCTATCGCCTCTTGGGAAATTCGATCCTCGAAGTGAAAGATCTCCCGGGACGAGAACCAGGCCCTTCGGTAAACAAACCTTTGATCCCAGAAAAGCCGGCGCTCAATCACCGACCGGACGGGCGGGAAGACGGAAATCCAGCGTTCCGTGGTTTCGAGCAATTTTTCCCGGGAAACCGGATGGGTGAACTCGAAAACAAACTGACTGTTGTAGGCGACCCGCTCATGCTCATTGGCCAGCATGAATCTTTCAAGGCCGTTCAGACGGTACTTCCTCTTTTCCCCGGCTGGCACGTCCTGGCGATCCATCAATTCGTTCATGAGCCGGGACAAGTCCTCCGAGGTCGAAAAATCCACGCCGAACCGAAAGGGCGGGTAAACCTTGATGCGGACTTTGGCGGGGATCACCGGCACCAAGGGGGAAAACAAAACACGAGGTACCCGGCCAACAACCCGCTCCACAGAGGAGCTCCCAGGCCCATCACCCCCATGCCGACGGCCAACGACAACAGGGCTTGCGCGAGGCTTAAGGGGAAATGACTGACGCCGAAAGCCCATGGGAGGACCAGGATCTTCGCCAAAAGCCGGGAGGAAAAAAGGATCGGATTGATCCCGTGGGTGCCTGTGAACTTCACCGGAACCACCGGCGCCTGATGAGTCACGGCGAGCGCCGCCCATCCCTTCGCCCATTCGAAAGAATTGACGTGAGATTGGGATAGGGGACGCAGCGCCTGCCGATTCCCTCCGGGGAAAATCAACAGCGAGGCGTTTTCGCGGAGGACCTGGGCCGCGGCCTCTCTTGAAGCCGTCACCGCTCCGATTTTACGGAAATAACGCGAGACCAGGGGGATTTTAAACAGGGCCTTGTGATTCAGGCCGAAAACGGTGAGCCCCTTTTGAAAACAAAGGAAAAGAAGCGAATGACTTTCGACCAGCGCCCCGGAATTGTGGTTGGCGATGATCAGGGCCGGACCTGGTCTCAGATGATGTTCCCCGGAAACCTCGATCCGGAACACGGTCTTTAAAACCGGCCAGAGCCATCTCTCAAGAGAGGCGATCCATTTCAGTGATCGGGCGGCGGTTTCTTTTTCCATTAGCGCGGCGCCGTTAGGTTTTTGTAAGACTCAACAAGGGTGTTATGAATTTCCACCGGCGTCTTATGCATGACGCTTCCTGTTCTCCACGACTTGTGGGGAATCGCGGGAAACCCTGATTTCAATAACATATAATCAAGCAATACGCGGCTTGTGCGCCCGTTTCCGTCGATGAACGGATGGATCACAATGAACTCCTGCAAAGCCGTCGCGATTTTCAGTAGCGGCGTTTGCGTATTCATCGCATTCACTTCGTCTATCCATCGTTCGATACGAGGTGGAACGTGTTGCGCGGGAATGTAAGAGAACTGTTTTCCATGACTCACTTCGGCCTGCTTCAGATTCACGAGAAAGCGGCCTTCCCCTTGGTACGTCATACCCCGGTTTTTATCGTATCCACGAATCACTCCGGTCCCCAGCAGATTTCCTGAGGCCAAGTAGTTGATGTTTTCAATCGTCGCGGCATCGAGAGGCGTCCCTTTTTTTAAATTCGTTAACATGACCTCATTCGCGGAGATCAGTCCCGGGTCGACATCGGGTTTTTTCGCTGTTTCTTCTCGAATAAGCGGGTTCAAAGTGCCTGATGCCTTTTGTTGAGCGCGAGCCAGTGCAAGGGCGGACGTCGAAAAAATTAAAAAGGACGGGGCCGTGCGCGCGGGTTCCGCAAGGGGGTGTAAATTGGTTTGTGGAAAGGGTGTCTCCTGGATACGCACTTCCTTGATTTCCATTTGCGTTGGCGTGATCTGAGTGGCTTTGAAGTAGCGCGCTCCGAGCAGAGCAGTTGTTTCAAAATAGCGAGTGGCTAGAGATGAGCCGGGCTCATTCTCAATCGTGCTCACAGCTTTGATGTTCAATATCAGAGGCTCCTTAGAAGGGCGGTAGTCAACCAGCGTGCGCACGTTGGTCAGTTTTCCTGGGATCAGAGCGGGTGTGTAAAGAGGTGGAATAAGGCTTAAGTAGTTTCCCGTATGGACGGTGGGGGCTTCGATAGTGGGAGCGGGAACTAAACGGCGAATCTCCGGCGCCGAGGGAGTGAAAAGCGATGAGCAGTTAGCCGCGGCGCTCGATGAAGGCGCGCCAATAAAGAGTGGAATGGCCCCCGGTTAAACTGCCGAAATTTTGAATTGCGTTTACAGGACCTGGACCAGCTCAGTGTGAAGAGTTGAGCCACGGACTCTCTCGGTTGAGAATCTTGTTACTACG
>JAJTYM010000028.1 GCA_021463345.1 Pseudobdellovibrionaceae bacterium
AAACAGAATGGAGAGATTGACCTCGAGACCGAGGTCGCCTAAACGATGTTCAACCCGCCACTCGATCGACGAGTTTCAACTAAACGACGGACAAGCCCGGAAAATGAAATCCGAGAAAACACCAAAATCGGGACACACCCGCATAGTGGATATTTCCGCTCCTGAATTAAAAAACTTTTTATTAAAACACAAAAAGCAAAACATATCCGCCGAGCCTATTTATATTTTTTCCCGTCATAATCAATGGGAAAAAGGCCACGGCCCAGCCAAGGCCGTGAAAAAGGCATTGATCGATGCGGGCTACACACCTAAAACCATCACCCGCCAAGTAAAAAAAGAAGATAAAAACGGGATCATGCAGACGGTGATTGAAAAAGAAGAAATCTGGCCAAATTTTCACTCGCTCAGAGCCTCCTACACGATGAACTTGCTGTTAAAAAATACCCCCATTTTAAAGGTTCAAAAAATTCTTGGACATCTTGACCTCAAAACCACCCAGCACTACATCGGGGAACTTAAAAAAGAAGACATCGCAGGAACATCAGTGGTGTTGTTTGAAGATGAAAAGAAAAAACGGGGCAAGCTCAAGGCGGTTTAATTTATGAGGGCTTGTTTCAAAAAACTGATGAATTACTTTAAAAACCTAATGAATGGAGAACCCGCATCTTCATTTGTATTCAAGCAGATCATTGGATTCCCCCTTGGTATTTTGCTCGCCACCTCTTGGGGGTTTGGAACTAAACTCTATAATTCATTTACTCATCAACCAATTTGTAAAATCAGTTTTAAAAATCAAAATTCGATTGGCTATTTTTACAGTTGGACTGTGGAAATCAAAGACAAAAATCAAGGTGGTTTTCTTTTATACCCCAAAGACGATGCTCTTATAAGGCTTTCATCCATCAAGCGACCTAAAAGAATAACTGAAGCCCATAATGTAGGTGAACATAAAAATGGCGATTTTAGTCGTGGGGTTAAATTCATCTATACACAGGGTAAGGAGCCAATGCGGTTAGATTTTGAAACCTACTCCGACAAATTGCTTAACATTCAAAACACTGAGGATGCGACATGCGACGATTTGCTATCCAGTTTATAATTTTCATTTTTTGCTCAAATGGCTTTGCCGATGAAACTAAAAAAGTGATGGTTATACCCATTGATAAAATTAGCGATAAAAAAAGTTATTCTACAAAAGAGTTAAAAACTATTTTTAATAATTATTTGGAAAGTTATGACGGTAAATCTTTTTGGAAATACCCTGTGGGTTCAGAGCGAGAATTAACGGGAATTGTTTTTCCTGCAAGTTTTGAAAATTCGTCCAGTGGCAATTTAGCCTTGAGCTGTTATAGATGCGGGATGGGTCGCTCTGATCTTGTGAATGAGGCTGACTGTAAAGACCTTGGCTATAAATGGAACCTTCAAAGTTTGACCGAGTTAAAGAAAACCTGTAATTAAATTTCTAACAGATACCTGTAAGGGTTATTTTCCGATAGCGAGCTTAGCCTCCATCATTTGACGGAACATTTTAATATCGTCGTCTTTCATTCGTTTTAATAATTCACCGATCACTTCCGCATCGGTTCTTTCCTCTTTAAAATTGCGGACTCTTTCTTTAAAGGCTTTTTCATTCGTCCCAAGGGCCATTAGCATACGGTAGAGGATTTCACCCTTGGGCGGGTTCGCCCGCCCTGTTTCCATTTGGGCGATATAACTATCGGTCACACCCACCTGCACCGCCAATTTGTGCATGGACAATTCTTTATCGGTTCGTAGTTTTTTTAGGAGCCGTCCCTCTTTTGTGGGGATGACCATTGAGGATCGCTTACTCATAAGAGGATACTAGCAAATTTCCAGAAATTTTACTACATATTTAGTAAATCGTGAAAAATTGAAACCAACGAGGCCCGGCGGTCTTCGTTTGGGCCTCATATTAAAATGGAGCGGGGTTTTGGTGTAATGGATTAGACGGATATTTTTGTAATACAAATTATTAAAATCATTGGAGAATTATTAAAAAATAGAGTTAAGTATTTGAAAAAGGTCGGGGGCCAAATGACCCCCGTCAAGAGTGGTGGAGGTTCCTACCTCCCCTAAAACAGATGAGAAATCAATCACTTACAAGATCAAAGCTCGTCCTGACATTGCCACGACATCGCCCAGAGATCAACTGACTAAAGCGATCAATTATTTTTAATAGAACAAGGGGCCATCGCCCCTCTGTTAGGACGCTAAATCGTCCTCATCGGCGTCTATTGTTCGATAAATGTTTATGACCTTTTCTGGTTGATCCTCGAAGTTCGAGAATGAAGCTGTCTTCCCGTTCTTCGAGAACTTGATCTCGGATTTTTTCGCTTGAGTGATCTTCAAGAGAAAATAATTTATCATAAAGACCTTCGCCAATCCGACGAAAGCAATCAAGAGCGAAACACGAAAACTGATCTCGGATATTTTTTCGATCAATTCTTGATAGTTCATATTAAACTCCTTCCAAGAGAGGCGAAGGGCTTACGCCCCTCGCTTAAACTTTTGATCCATTACCGCGATTAGAAACTTTTTGGAAAACATCATCACAGTGGAACGGTTTAAGAAAACCATAACCGTATCGCCTCGCTTGGATAATCTCACTCGTTCGGGACGAATGATTGCGAGTTCATTTTGATATTCGCCTTGTTTTTGTTCGATCTTCTTTTTCATATAAACCTCCTCTGTTTTTTTGTTGAGAGACCCTACCTTCATAAACTTTTGAGGTAGGTCGAACGATAAAACAGCTCCACAGTCCAAGAAATAAATAAGCACATTAAACGAGTGCGGACAGAACTATGACAATTCATTGGCGTATGTTCTCGTTAAGCATGAAGAACTACTTTTTCGGAGACGGAGGAGCGATCAGGAGGGATCAAGAAAAATAGAAGATCGGGTTCCATATAAGGGGAATGAAAAAAAGAAATCGAAAATCAAGACTTGAGATTTGTCATTGCGATTGGATCACGCTTTTTAGTTTGCGAGCGGATCAGCGTGGTGCGGAACTCTTAAAAATTTTACGAGATAAGATCGGAATAAACGAAGGAGAAAAATCTTATGGGGGATATGGTGGGGGTTATTTTTTCGAGCAATTTTTGGATCGAGGCTTTCGGATTTCTGCGAGCGATGAAGGCTCCGCTAAGGTAGAACTCCAAGGATTATTCTTCACAGGAGGAGTAGCCGAGCCTTTCAAGGAGTTTTTAAGGATTATCAGTGTAGTTAAAACTATCCAAGGAACCGAGTGGAAATTGTCTCGCGTAGATGTTGCCATTGATTTGTTTGGCGTAGATTTAGAAACTGCGTTCCCAAACCCGAAGTCCAAGCGATATGATTGGAACTTCGCTTTCAACTACTCCGAACACCAAGAAAAAAATAAAAAAGAGGAAATGGTCTATTCGGGTTTTACTATCCGTCGTCAGCGTTGGAGCCTGACAATTTATAATAAGGCTTTGGAACTATCCCAGTCGAACACTCACGCGATTAAGAAATCATTTTTCAATAAATTATCCGATGAAGACGAGCCAATCACGCGGATCGAGCTTCGCCTTAAAAGTTCTCAAGCCCTCATCGCCGTTCAAGGAATTATCAATTCCCCTTCTTCTGAGAAAGATTTTTGCGAGGCGATCCTTAAACATTGGGGCCAATATCATCGGATTAAAACGAAATCGGGGAACGATGAAGAAAGGTTCCGTCGTATCTTCTGCGATCTTGATCCTAAAACTTTCGAGCGAATGAAGAAGAAAGAAGTCGAGCGGATTTATGATGACCATCAGGAGGTAAAGATCCGAGATATGGTTCGAGATTTTATTCGCTTCGGGATCATCAAGGGTAAAACCACCGAAGAACTTTCCCAGATTGTCGGCGAACAAGTGGAGTTCCTGCGAGAAAGCGGAGAAATCCCATCAGCCCAAGACCTACCTACCAGCCCTACGCCTACGGTCCGACCGTCAAGGGAGGAGCCGTAGGTGGGGGTTGGTGGCACCTATTCTATTAGGTGCCACCCGTAGGGTGAGGATTTCATCTTTTTTTTGGCGAGATCACTTTCCATATAAAGAGTGGGCCTAATAATGGGCCTCAATAACAAGGAGAAAGTTATGAAGGTATTTATGTTGGTCGATGTTCTAATGAGTAAGAAGAGCGTCAATCCCGAAAGCGGTAAAGTTGTGTATCAGGTTTTCTTTACTAATACGAAAAAAGTCGTCGGCGATGATGGAAAAGATATTCTTTTACCAGAAACGGCGAAATTAAAGTTCGATCAGCCTCTTGGTAAAGGGCCTCACTTATTGATGGTAAGGATCACCACTTACCAGAACCAAGTTTTCTACACGGGACTAAAAGAAATTAAAGATCCCAAGGCGATCCAAGCATTGAACGAGGAGGCGTAAAATGTTGCGACTACGCCCCATCTTTACGAAATTGAGTTGGCTTTTTCTTGAGGAGGTCCGTCCGAAAGTTGAACGCGATTTCATCGAGTTCGAGTTGGCGTATTACGAAGCGATGTTTATTTCGGAAAGTAATCCCAAGACCGCAAAAGAAGCCCTCGACTGCCTCGATCTTATCATTCTACACGAGAGGGATGATCTCTATTACGCCTATTGGCCGAGGCTCCACGAGCTTTATCAGGCTTGTGTTAAATACCTCCGAGATAATACGGCCTTATTTGAAGATCCAATTTTCGGAGAAGGTCGTTTTCAAGAAAATCGAATTAGGTTCCGTCGTGAATATAAACAGCGTATCCTCGTCGCCTACGGCGAGAAGAATGGATATGTGATCGTTTAATCTTTACGACCGAGACCGAACCACGAACCCACGCCGATCATTTGATCCCGTGGGTTTTGGTTTTTAAGGAAACAAGACCAAAGATGGGTGAAGTTGGTCTTCGTTTATGCCGATGTAGAAACGAAAAGTTATAGAGGTCTTTATGGATGGAAATGTTTTTGGTGCTTTAGTTATTTTGGGAGTTTTGTTCTTATTTTTTCTCATTGGTAGAGAATTGATCTGTTGGTATTGGAAGATAAACCGCACGGTTGAACTTCTTGAGAAGATCCACGAACAATTAAAAAATAAAAACGGTGTTTAAAATTATTTTTCCGTTTCTTTTTTCAGTTCTGGATTAGGAACGACGGCTTCAATAATTGTAATTTTACGGACGGTTTTTTCTCTATCTTTTACCGTAGAGTATTTAAAAACTCCATCTGGAACAAAACATAGCTCATCTGGAAGAGTTATTTTCTGGTCATCAACAAAATCATTCTGGGATTTCTTTACGGGCATAAAGACCACATCACCTTTCAAGGCACAAGCGTCAAAAACATTATCAAAATAACTTGGATAATCCGTAGGGCATAAGTGGGCTAAAATACCATAATCCATAACTTGAAATACCTTCATGTGAGGAGTTTCATAACATGCTTCGTTTCTAATAATTTTTGATTTAGAAAAGACGCCTGATGAATTTTTAGATGTTGGCAAGCTCGCACAGCCCACTAAAAAAGTTAAGATCATTAAAAATAAAAAGTTCGTCATATAATTTTCCCTACCCCTGAAGTCTGTCTTATTATGTTTTGAAAGTCATCCCTCTCCTTACCTTCGGTGGTGATTAACCGATTTTTTTATCAAGGAGTTTTTTTCGTCTCTGCTTCTCAAGATCGTCAGCGTTATAAACCAGACTTCGACCAATATCGGCGATCCCCTCGGTCGCGTTTTGAAGTTCAGTTCCTGCCATCGCCACATAAAAAGCGGTGGTCCGATAGTCGGAGTGGGCGACGATCTCTTGAACTTTGACCGCACTTTCTCCACTTCGTAGAAGGTGAGTAATAAAAAACGCTCGAAGAGAATGGAACTTCGTTTGTTTAACCCCTACCTCTCGTTGGAAGCGTTTTAAGATATTCGCTTGAAGACCTTTCGCCCATCGAGATTTACGCTCAAAAACGAACTCACCCGTCGACTTTAATTTCATTTCTCCGAGAAGAACTTTTATTGTCGAATTGATTGGGACCATTCGCTCCTCACCATTTTTCGGCGATTTAAGGTTCCCAGTCTTAAACTCGTAGGATTTTCTTACGGTGATTTGATTGGTTTCGAGACTTATATCCTGCCAGCGTAGGGCGTAGAGTTCCCCCGAACGAAGTCCCGTTTGAATAGCGATTAAATAAACTTGGAACCAGTATTCATTTTTCTCTTTAACATAGGCCAATAATTTTTCGGCTTCATCTATTGTCATAACCGATGGATATTTTTTTCGACCGTCATTCTTAAAGTAAATCCCAGTCGCGGGATTTATTTTAATTCGACCATATTCCATAAGGTGATACTCGAAAGCCCCTCGAATGGCCTTCAAAATGTCTTTTTGTGTAGCGACAGCGAGTTCTTTAACTTCAGGATGATATTCTCCGCGAACAATTTTTTCGATTTTTCCTCGATTGATCTCGGTGATATGATCGTTGAGAAGAACATCACAATATCTATTGAGATAGTTTCGTCGGTTCTCGAATGTTGTTCGGGTGATTAGCTCATTCGCTACGCGACCCTCTAAATAGTTGAGATATTGCTCCAAAGCGTCGCGGAAAAGAATATCTCCATTCAGCTTTTTCAGCTCTTCTTTCATCAGGTCGTCGCGAAGTTGTTGGCGAACTTTTCGGGCGGTCATTATACCGCGAACGGTTCTTCGTCTTTGAAGTTGCTTTCCTTTGATCCGTCGCCATACCCGAACATCATAGACATCGGCTTCTTCGGTTTTGTATATTCCATCTTCTAATAAATCTTTTGATTGCTTTTTACCCACGAAGACCTCTGTCATATCTATCGGCATTTATTTCACTTTTATTAAGTTCAAGCCTTTGGTTTTGGTGTTTCGAGATACTGTTTAATCAGCGTTTTAATCAGGTGTTTTTGTTCGAGCGTTAAGATCTTGAAGGCTTTAGCGATGAACTCGTCATCACCTTCTTCTCTTTCGTGTCGGCGAACTCGCTCGTCGAACGCCCTTTGACTTACCTCATACACTTTTAGGATCTTGTCGAAGACTTCGGTCTTCGGGATCTCGGCTCGACCATTTTCTAAAAAACTTATGAAGGTGTCCGAACACCCAACGAGATCCGCGACCTGTTTCATCGAGAGATCTCTTTCATTTCGCAATTTTTTAAGGATTTGGCCTTTGGGTGAATAAACCTTCTTCGCACTTCGCCCTTGTCTTGATTTTTTCGTCTTATTTTTCATCTAAAAATCCACATTATTTAGCTACATATTTAGTAAAATCACAATGAACCTACAATTTCAATGTCAGGCCGACATTAAAAAGTAGTCGATGATTTTAGTCAAGAACCCCACCCAAGCCCTTATCGGCAGGTGAATACCCGACCTAAATAGTCAGGTAAATATATGATTTTATTAGTTAAGTATTGATTGGATTGATTTTAAGAGGAAACGAAGCCCCTATGTCTCAAATCGAAAATAGGGGTTCGTAATTTGGTGGAGGCGGGGGGAGTTGAACCCCCGTCCGCAAGCGATCCGTGGCAAGGCGCTACATGTTTAGTCGTTGTTTTAAGGATGACGATCGCGCGTCCAGCGACAAACTCGCGCTCGCCCCTCCCCCAGCAGGTTTAACCGCGCGGCCCTGGAGAAAACAACCGCGCGCCGAGATCTCTAAAGTGACACCGAACATGGCTAGCGAGATCACCTAGCCAGTCGATGCGCTGTCAATTAAGCAGCGAGAGCGTAATCGTTGCCGACTACAGTTTGCCCGTTTTTACGAGGACCTCGGGCGCCCCGACATGCTCCTTGCACTTCAACACCCACGTCGAAGCCAGTACGCCCCCATAAGGCGGTAGGAATTCGCCAATATAGCATGAACCCGGCCCAGATCAAAAGCGCGAATGCGCGTGCGTGCGGACTGGGTCCAACACCCCAGAGGACTCCACGGCGCGTCCAACGCCCATGAGGATCGCCTCGGCGACGGACAGCGATGGAATATCCCGCGTGCACGCGTTGATGATGACCTTGCGCTCGGGCGAAGCCTCGCGCCAAGCGACGCCGAAGTCGCAGATGCGCGCGCGCTGCGTTCCCGTCTTGTGCGCGTAGACCACATCCCCGCCTAGGCCGGCGCGGATCCTCTCTCGTCCCGTCTCAACCCGTTCGAGGATGGAAACCAGCCGCGCCGTCGATTCAGGACTCAAGATCCGGCCGGAGAACGCGTCTTCAAGCAAAGCTCCGTAAGCCTCGAGGGAAGCCGAATTGAGCCGGGTCGAGTAATACGCGTTATAGGCGTCGTCGAGCGTCCGGCGCTTCAAGCGCGCGCCGTCCACGCGCGCGAGCCGGACGAATTCCGCGATTTTTGCGCTCTCGTCGGCGATGGCTTTCAAAGCGCGAAAATCACGGTTGGCGAGCGCGAACGCGTTCGGACTCAACTCCCCGAAAGCGAAACGACGGACATCGGCCAGCCGCGTGATCGGAGCGAACGCTCCGCCCGTCCAGGCCCGCACGCTCGCGTTCAGGTTCTCCAAGCCGACCCGGCGAATCAGGAGATCGCTGGCCGTATTGTCGCTGTGGATCAGCATCTGCTCGAGGAGGTATTCCACGGCGACAAGAGACCCTGGCACGCGGGAATTCGTTTCCCCCGCGCCGTCGACAAAGTCGTCGTCGCCGAGCTCGATCATATCGTCGAGGCGCATCTCCCCGGAGTCGATTCGGCGGAACACCTCCAGGGCGATGGGCACCTTCACTCCTGAGGCGATGTACCAAGGCTCGCCGGCGCGAACCGATAAACTCTCCCCGTCCCCGAACACTTTGACGTAGACGCCGAATTTACCGGGGTAGCGGCTTTCGAGTTTCGCCAGCTGATCGCGCAACGCCTCGGCCCAAGAGGGCTTGGCGACGGCGAGCGGAGGCGCCTTGCGAACGATGAAACGCGACACCGCCGCCAACAACAGGCACAGGGAAGCCGTCGAGAACACGGCGGCTAAGATCGCTTTTGCACGAAACGAATCAAACTTATCCATACCGCCGTCATCAGTATCAAGAGAGCCGCCAAAGCCAGCGCGCGCCCGTAGGAAACGTTCTGCCAGTGATCGAACAGGTACCTGTAGAACACGAATAGCACGAAGATGTGGAAAATGAAGGCTTGGAGCGCGTTGCGGCCGATGCTTGTGACGGGCCGAACGAGGCGGGCGAGGCGATCGCCTCCCTGGAGCGCGAGACCCAGCAGGATGAGCGCCCCACCGACGCTGAAGAGCATGAAGCCGAGCTCAGGAGGGTGCTTCCCCTCGTTCTTCGCCACCGCCGTCAGCGCCTCGTACAGGCCGGCCCGCACCTCCCAAAAAAAGAAAGCCAAGAACCCCGCCCCCGAAACCAGCAGCGCCGCTGAAAAGCGGCTTCGCGAGCGAACGCCCCAATACGACCGTGCGAGCGCCTCACCCAGGATGAGCCCGGAAAAAACAAGCGGCGCCCGCGCCAACTGGCCCCACGTGTAATGCTTCGGGTGCTCGACCAGAAGGGCCTGGAGGGTCTCATTGCCCCAAAAGTGAAAACTCCGCGAGAGCTCCCACGCGAGCAGCCCGAATCCGATGGGAACGAAGGGCTTCATCCAGGATTTCAAATGCCCCCATGCCGGGAGCGTCAACGGCACCCATAAGAGCGCGAGCGCGTAGAAGCCGAGTATCTCGACGTAGACCGGGAACACCCGATACATCAAGGCGTTGAGGACGTCCTGGCGCGAATGAAGATGCATCATCTCGACGATCGTGAGGGTCTTGTACCAAAACAAAATCACCAACCCCCGCAAAAAAAGCCGCGTGCGGGTTTCCGGCCACGAAGGCGTCCCGACCCGCGGGAGGATCGCCACCGCGAGCGAAACGCCGAACACGAGCATGAACAGGGATGATGAGAATTTCGTGACGAGGTGGACCGGTACGAGGCCCCAATCGGGGATCCGTTCGAACGACAAAAGCCCCTTCACGCCATGGCTCAAGATCATCAACGTGACGGCGAGACCGCGCGCGAAATCCACGGCTTCGATGCGACGAGGGGGCGCGGTTGCTCCGTCGGCCGCCGCGACGGCGGTGTCGGATTCGGAAACAAAGCTCTTCATACCGGCCCCCCACGAGATCGACCTGGCACGGCGGCGGGAACTGACAAAGCACGGCGCCGATTCCGGCGCCAATGACAAGTTCAGGCACCGGCGCGGTCTCATAACCAACTAGATTGTTAGGATGATGGCACCCCGCTTGCTCTATGGACCCGTGCGGTACGTTGGCGGTCGTTGCACGTTGGCTGAAGCCTGAAATCTCGGCGAGAGTTGCCTCTTCCCCCGCTCGGGAACCCAGCACATGGTTCCTCAGCTCTCGCCGGGATCTTCATGGCGTTTCGCCCGCTCCGTCACTGGGAACAGCTGGATGTTCAGCTGATAGACCCGGTCCCCCTTTGAAGATTTCCGTTTGACCGAAACGTCCTTGTGCAGGCGCTTGCGCAGCTGGCGGACGTCGAAACGCACCTGTTCGAATTCCTCTTGCGTCAGAGCCATGGTGAGTGCACCGAATTCGCGGTCCTTCGGCGAATCGTTGAACAAGGACTCGATCCCCAGGTAAATCAGCTCGGCCTGCAGCTTGCGGATCAGCGCCACGGGCAAATCCTGCGGCGCCTCGATCATCTCGCGCGGCTTGGTGACCTCGCCGCTGGCCTCATTTCTGATGAGCTCGCCGCTTTCGAACAGTTTGCGCATGGAATCGCGGATGTCATCGGTCGAAGCCTTGAGGCGGAACAGGCGCAGCAACTGTTCGGCGTCGAACTCGACCCCCCTCTGGTCGGCCATCGCGTAAAGCACCCAACCGATCCAGCTCGGGACCTTGTCCCACGAGCGCTGGTCGATCCGCCCTCGGTCCAACTCGCGGCGGGCGCGAAGATCGGCCAGCTCCTTGAGGAAATGATTGCGCTCGATCGGCTGCGTCGCTTGCCCGTAGCGGACCAACGCCTTGAACTCGGAGATTTCATCGCGACCCAGGCGAAGGGCTTTCGCGAACCGGACCGTCATGTCCTCGCTGAGGTTGCGGCGGCCTTCGATGATCAGCTTCAGGTAGTTCGGCGACTTGATGTCGGCCGCGGCCGAGAACGTCGAGTACGAATAGGAACGCAAGCCCGTGCTCTCGGTCGCGCGTTTGTGCTCGTAGACGTCTTTCAGGTACTGACGAAAGTCGGTGTATTCCGCAAGGACCGGCCCGGGCGCGGGCCGCGCCTGGGGCGCTGGATGGACCGGATTCACGGCCTCGGCGGCCGAAGCGAAAGTCATGTTGCAATCTCCCGTGGTGAAGCGATCATGCTTTCATCGAGTTGGGAGATTGGCAACTCCTTCTACGGGCTTACAATCCGCGCGACGGCCCGGTGTTCCGTCGCCGGGATGACCAGGACCTAGGTCCGGCCGTCGAGCCCATCCATCGAGCCCATCAGAGGTCCTTGTACTTCACCTGGTTGCGATGGCCGGTGATAGTGAGCAAGATCGTCTCTTCCTGCGCTCCGGGCGCGTTCGCCCGGACCGTGATCGCGAGCTGGATCTTGCCCTTGCCGTCGTTTTCAATCAGGCGCGTCCTCCTGATCGAATCGCTGATGTGGCCGTTGTCGTGATCGAGCGGCACGGTGACCCCGCCCCGCCGGGTCACTGTCACCGCGTTGGAAACCGCGACATCGGCGACGGACGTGCCCCGCAGCGCGACGAGCGGACCGGTCCACATGAGGACCTGTTCCCCGCCCGCGGGGAAGCGGTTGTCGGGAACCCGGATTTTCATGGTCGCCACGAACGTCGACGAACCGTTGATCGTCTCGGATGTCGTCAGATTGAGGAAATTCACCGTGTTCACGTCACCCGAACGGGCGATGGTGTTGAAGAAGACGTAGGCCAGGCGGCGGAACTCCTGGTTGCCGCTCGCGTCTGGGTGCTTCGCCTTGGTGTACATCCATGCCGGCGTGTCGCGCGTGACGACGTAGGCGGTGCGCTCCGCGTTCGGGTCCTGCTTGTCGACGAGCCTGATGCGCATGTTGCGGCAGCCCCCGTTCAGATCCATGCAAACGAGATCGCCTTCGATGTTCGGCCATTCGCCCGCGTTGCCGAAAGCTCCCATCAGATCGCCGCCGAGGGAGCCGTCGAAGAAGTAGTGCTCGCGCTTGCCGTAACGCTCGAGGAGCGCGGCCACTCGAAACGTGCGGGACGACCAGTTGATGTCGACCGACGTGAGTCCGACCTCCTTGGCGAACTGCAGGTTGCGCGCGCGGGCCGCTTCATCGGCCAATCCGTCCATGCGGTCCTTGAGGAGCGCGACGAGGTTGTCCTCAGCGGCGCCGGTGAAAGCGAGCTCGCCGCCGGCCGACGACGGAGCGCCGATGCGCCCTTGCTCGAGCCTCGTGAAATCCGAGGGATCGTAGGTTTCAACGCGCACGCGCGTCGATTCGTCGGCTCGGGCGAGCTTTTCAGCTCGCTCCCATTCGGCGCCGCCCTCTTGGGGCGGAGAACCCTCCGGTGTCTGCGCCGCGCGGCCGGAATCCGCGTCGAGCTCGCTTTTTTCCGTCGGCGCGCTGGCGAGCGGCTCGGCCGAAGACGGTTCCGCGGGAGAGGCCGGCGGCGTGCGAGGCGCCTCGACAGGGGGCTGAATGTTTTTTCTCTTGGAGCCGCAGGCGACCGCCAGCAGACAAACGGAGACCGCCAGCCAGGCGAACATGATCTTCTTCACGCGCGGGTCGATGGCCATAAAAGCTCCTTGCCCTCAGGACATGGTTTTCCAAACCCTTCCCTGAGCAAGCCGGATGCCCGCGAGCGCCGCGGCCCTGGCGAAGTGAATCCGCGTTATATCCGTTTTGAAGGAATTTCCCGTCTTGTTTTTCGACAGTGACGACGGGGACCAGAGACGTCGGCCGGCACCCCTGCCGTTTTACGATCCCTCTTCCCGAACGCGCGCGGAAGTCCCGGGCCCTGGGCCAGGCGGCGACGCTCACCGCTTGGCGAGCGCCCGCATGAAATGAAAATTCGGGATGGGAATCGAGGACCGGGGCCGCAAGTGGGTCCCGGCCCCGTCCGTACGCGGCTCAACGGATGATGGGGTAACCGCCGCGCGTGTAGTCCGTGCAAGCGTAGAAGTCGCCGCCGAAGGCGTAACGAGGCCTGTTGGAATAGATATCGTAAGCCACGAACTGGCCTCCGTCCCAAGAACAGACCGAACCGTTGTTCGAAGCTTCGATCGCGAGCCCGCAATCCCGCATCGTTTGAAAGCCGTTGCCGGGCACGCCGATCGGCGAGCGGTTATTGGCCCTGTAGGGTTGGAAGTTCCAGCCGTTGTAGGCGCACGCCAGAGCCCCCGAGCGATACTCCGGAGGCGGGGGCGCCGGCATCGGCGAAGGACGGCCGGTCGTCCGTTCTTCCCACTGGCGCCAGTTGCCGTAACGGTCCCGGCAGAAAGTGCTCGTCACCCGTTCCGAACGGCCATTGTTAAACCAGACCTCCGAGACCGTCTCGCGGCAAACCATGCCTTCATGGGTGTATTCGCGCGTCGTCCACACTCTGCCGCCCGCGCCCGACGTGCTCCCGTAATGAGAGCCCGACCACTCGATGCGTTCACCGACCGGCCGCTCGAACGAGCGGTAATACGCCTCTCTCGCCGCGCGGCGATCGGCTTCCTGCACGTCCTTGCCGATCTGCTGGCCGATGAGGCCGCCGGCCGCCGCTCCGACGATCGTAGCGCCGGCCCCGCCGATTTGGCTGCCGATGACGCCGCCGAAAATCGTACCCAAGAACGTACCGACGACGTCCGCATTCTGCGCGCGCGCGGGCGCCGCGCCCAACGCGGTCGCCGCGAGTGCGAGCGCGCAAACCGATTTCGCGAATTTATTCATGGTCCTGCTCCTTGTCTAAACGTTCCATTGATTCTTTGACTGAATTCCTCAATCGCCCGTAAATCGCCCGACCCACGCCCTCGGCGCCGCCGATCGGGCGGAACACCGTGTGGGAAAACCTTTAGGGCGGGGTCGCCAACCGACCGGAGACCGCGATGCGCTTGCTCATACGTATCCGTCGCGGGCGAAACCCGGTAGTCCCGACATGCAAAATCATGCCAACCAGGGAATACGTTCAATGGCCGGAGACGCGGTCAATTGATTGCCGGGAGCCGAAACTCGTCACCCGCGAACCTCGATCGAGCGGCGGCGGGCCTCACTTCGGGCGCCCGCTGGGCGGCGAGTGCAACTCGCTGACACGCGCCAGGAAGTCGGCCTCGTATTGATGAGCCTTCAGCCAGTCACGCTTTTCGCGGTACGCCGGACATTGCGTCGCCACCAGGTCCCAGAACGAGCGCGAATGATTGTAGAAACGCAGGTGCGCGAGCTCATGGACGACGACGTAATCGATCACGTCGACCGGCGCCACGATCAATCGCCAGTTCAGGCTGAGCCGGCCATCCGACGAGCAGCTCCCCCAGCGCGTCTTCTGCGAACGGAAACTCAAAGCCTTGGGGAAGAGCGACATCCTCGCGGCGAACACCCCTACCCGTTCCGCCAAAACCCGGCGACCCTCGCGCTCGTAGAACGCCGCGATCGCGCGCGACACCCCTTCGTTCCGCGTTGAGGGCGGGGACGCCTCAAGGATTGGGCGAGGCAATTCGCAGACGAGATCGGGTCCCGCGCGGCGAGCCACGGGGCGGCGGGAGTCGATCGCGCGGAGACGAAGCGCGAGCGACTCCCCAAGGAACATGAAGCTCTCGCCGTCGCAGAAACGCTTGCGTGGATACCGGGTCCGCAATTCTTCGTAACGACCGAGGTGCTCGCGGATCCATTCGGCGTGGATTTCAAGGAAGCTCTCAATTTTCGCCAGATTCGCCGAGTTCGGCGCGCTGACTTTGATCCGCCCGTTCACCTGCAGGGTCACGCCGATCGATCGCTTGTGCGGGCGGCGGCGCACTTCGACGATTTCGCCTTGGAAACGGAAGATCTCGGTTTCATTGGCAGCGGGGCGCGGCCGGGGCGATCGGCTCGGTCCCATCGCTTTTCGCAACTGGCGGAACATCAACGACGAGTTTCGATTTTTCCCGTGCCCTTGGCAACGCCTTTCGCTAGGTTGTCAGGCCATGGCTTCCGACTTCGACGCCCTCCAACCGGACGTGATCTTCAACGCCCTCGAAGAGGCCGGCTTCAATCCGACGGGCGAGTGCTGGCAGCTCAACTCCTACGAGAACCGCGTCTTCGACCTCAAGCTCGAAGTGCGGCGCAACGCTCCCGACCCGTCCGATCGCGTGATCGCGAAGTTCTATCGACCCCGGCGCTGGAGCCGGGAAGCGTTGCGCGACGAGCACGAATTCCTCGCCGACCTGCAACGCGAGGGGATCCCGGCCGTGGCGCCTTTGCCGCTCAGGAACGGCGGCACGGTCCTCGAGCACGGCGGATACCTGATGACGCTGTTCCCGCGCGTGCTCGGGCGCAATCCGCAGGAATTCATCGGCGACGAGCTCCGGCAGGTGGGCCGAACGCTCGCGCGCATCCACAACGTCGGTGCGAAAAGGCGCGCACTCCATCGCCCCTCCCTCGGCCCGGAAACGTACGGCTGGAACGTGCTCGAGCGCCTCGAGCGTTGGGTCTATCCCGAGCTCTGGCGCCGCTACGAAAACGCCGCGGCCGGGGTTCTCGAATACCTCGAAGACAATCTCGACAAGGCGGCGTTCATCCGCATCCACGGCGATTGCCACAAAGGGAATCTCCTCCACACCGGCAAGGAGTTTTTCTTCGTCGACTTCGACGACTTCTGCAACGGCCCCACCGTGCAGGATTTCTGGATGTTGTTGAGCGGCAAACTCCAAGAGGACGCGGCGGGCGACGAACAAGAGCAGATCTGCCTCGGCTACGAGGAACTGCGGGAGATCCCCGACGACTGGCATCTTTTCGAGCCGTTGCGGGGGCTGCGCGTGATCAGCTACGCGGGCTGGATCGCCCAGCGTTGGGAAGACCCGTTCTTCAAGCGCGTTTTCCCCGACTTCAACACGTACAACTATTGGCTTGAAGAGGTTGAGATCCTCAGTCGGATCGCGAACTCCCTGTAGTTCGCGAGAACCTGATTGATGCATTATGTTACGTCCTTTCCTTGCTCCACATCTTCGCCTCTTGTACGTTACGGCGTTTACGGCCGGGTCCCGTACAATAGAGCCTTGGATGAACCCCGCCAGGTCCGGAAGGAAGCAACGGTCCCCGAGGCTCTATGTGATACGGGGTGCCCGGTCACCATAACGCGCGCTCATCTTGTCCCAACAGCCGTGGATCCGTTTCAGGAGAGACCTTGTCCTACCAAGTGATCGCTCGAAAATGGCGTCCAAGATCGTTCGAAGAACTGGTTGGCCAGGACCACATCTCCGTCACTCTGCTCAACGCCTTGAAAAACGGCCGGCTGCCGCAAGCGCTTTTGTTCACCGGCCCGCGCGGCACGGGCAAAACGTCGTCGGCGCGCATCCTGGCCAAGAGCCTCCGCTGCCCGAACGCCAGCGATTTCTCGCCTTGCAACGCGTGCCCCTCTTGCGAGGACATCGCGCAAGGCCGCAGCCTCGACGTGATCGAGATCGACGGCGCCAGCAACAACGGCGTCGATGCCGTGCGCGAGCTGCGCGACACCGTGGGGTACATGCCTTCGAGCGGCCGCTACAAGGTCTACATCATCGACGAAGTCCACATGCTCTCGACGAGCGCGTTCAACGCGCTTTTGAAGACGCTCGAGGAACCGCCCGCGCACGTCGTGTTCGTCATGGCGACGACGGAAGCTCAGAAAATCCCCAATACGATCCTCTCTCGCTGCCAACGCTTCGACTTCCGCCGCATCCCCCTGCGCCAGATCGCCGACCAACTCGGGCGCATCTGCGCCTCCGACGGCGTTCAAGCCGAACCCGAGGCTCTGTGGATGATCGCGCGCCAGGCCGACGGCTCCATGCGCGACAGCCAGAGCCTGCTCGACCAGGTGATCACTTACTGCGAAGGCTCGGTCACGCTCGCCAAGGTCGTCGACGTGCTCGGCCTCACCGACCGCTCGCTCCTGCTCGCGACGCTCGAGGCGCTCGTCAACCGAGACCCGGGAAAAATCCTCGACGTGATCGAGAAGATCTTCCGCGCCGGCTACGACCCGAAGGTTTTCGCTCAAGACCTGCTCGAGGAGTTGCGCAACGCCCTGATGGTACGCCTGTGCAAAGCCGACGCCGCACGCGTGGTCGACCTGCCCGACGCCGAGATCCAGGCCTTGGGGGAAATGGCCGCGCCGCTCAACGACGAAGACCTCCACTTTCTTTTCGACATGGCCCTCAAAGGCGCAAACGACCTCCTGCGCTCGCAGGACCCGCGCGTCGTGCTCGAGATGATGCTCCTGCGGATGGCCGCGGCTCCCCGCCTCGTGCACCTCTCGCACCTCCTGCACTCGACCGGGACCCGTCCGCTCGCCGCCGAGCCGACGGCCGCGCCCCGAAGCGGAACGGCCGTGCAAGCCCCCGAGCCCCGAAAGGCCGAACGGCCCGCGGCTGACGGACCCGCTCCCACGACTCAACCGATCGCGCGAGCGTCGTCGCCGGCCGACAAGCCCGACGTCGGCAAGACATCCGATCCCTGGTTCCAGTTCGTCGCGCGGGTGAAGGGATCCAACGGTCTCCTCGGCGCGATGCTCGAGAACACGCATCTCGCCGAAACGAAAGGCGACGACCTCGTCGTCGGCGTGCCGAAGAAGATGGGGTTTCTCTTCGACAAGCTCAAAGACCCCGAGAACGTCCGCCGCATCGAACAGTTCCTCGAGACGTTCTGGGGCAAACGTCACAAAATCGAAGTGCGCCTGGTCGACTCAAAGGCCGAGGCCGTCACGCCGAAAGCCGCGGCCGACAAGAAAGAACAAGAGAAAAAGCAATCCCTGGAGCAAGCCGTTGAGAAGCACCCTTTGGTGCGCTCGGCCCAGGACGTCTTCAAGACGCAGATCAAATCGATCAAGGAGAGACCATGAAAGGCAGAAACGGCCCGGGCGGCATGCAGAATCTGATGCGCCAAGCGAATCAACTCCAGCTCAAGATCAAAAAAGTCCAGGAAGATCTCGCGGAACGCTCGTATGAAGGCACCGCCGGCGGCGGCGCCGTGACCGTCACGGTCAAAGGCGAACACACCGTCACGGGTCTCAAGATCAACGAGGACGTGGTCAAAGCGGGCGATACCGAGATGCTCCAGGACATGATCATCGCCGCCGCCAACGACGCGCTCAAAAAGGCGCGCGACACGCAAGCCGCCGAAATGGAGAAGGTCACCGGTGGATTCAACTTCCCGGGGATGTTCTGAGCGCGCGACGCCGCTCGGGCGAGTGAAGGGACACGGAGGTCAGGCCGATGTTGAAGATCGGTTCTCTCGAAAAACTGGTTCACGAGCTCAACCGCTTGCCCGGCGTGGGTCCGAAGACGGCCCAGCGTTTGGCGTACTTCATTCTCCGTACGCCGGAGTATTCCGGCCAACTTCAGGCCGCGCTGCATCAGGTGGCGGCCTCGGTTCATTTGTGCCGACGATGCTTCTCCTATACCGACGCTGAGGACCTCTGCCGGTACTGCACGGACACGGGCCGCAGGGACGATCTTCTTTGCGTCGTCGAGGAACCTTCGGACATCGCCAGAGTCGAGAGCTCCGGCGCGTTCCGCGGTCGGTACCACGTGCTTCACGGCGCGATTTCTCCGCTCGACAACGTCGCTCCCCAGGACCTGAAAATCCGCGAATTGCTGGAACGGATCGACGCGGGTTTAGCCGGCGGCGAACCGAAGATCAACGAGGTGATCCTCGCTCTCGATCCGGACCTCGAGGGCGACACGACCGTCCTCTACCTCGCGCAACGCTTGGCCCAGAAGGACCTCAAGGCCACCCGAATTGCGAGTGGCGTTCCCATCGGCAGTGATATAGACTACGTGGACGACAGAACTCTGGGACGCGCTCTCGAAAACCGGGTGGAGCTTTAAGCCATGGCGTTTATCAACCAGGAGGCCAAGGAGATCCACTGCAAAGTGGTGTACTACGGCCCCTCCCTGGGGGGTAAAACGACCAATATGCAGTGGGTCTACCAGAACGCCGTCAAGAAACACGTCGGTGACGGCACGAGCGAACTCTTCGATTTCCCCGCCAGTCCCGAACGCACCCTGTTTTTCGATTTCCTGCCGTTCGAAGTCGGTGAGATCCGCGGCCTGCGCACCCGTTTCCACCTCTACACCGTCCCCGGCCAGGTCGTTTACGACTCCAGCCGCCGCTTGATCCTCAAGGGGCTCGACGGCGTGATTTTCGTCGCTGACAGCCAGTTGGAGCGGATGGACGAGAACATCGAAGCGCTGAAGAACCTCGAGCGCAACCTCGAGGTGCAAGGTTACGACATCAAAGACGTCCCCCTGGTCATCCAGTACAACAAGCGCGACCTTCCCAACATCGCCTCGCTCGCCGAGCTCCGGGCGGCGCTCAACAAGTACAACGCCCCGGATTTCGAAGGGAACGCCGCCATCGGCCGCGGCGTCATGGAAAGCCTGCGCACGGTCAGCAAAGCGATCGTCACCGTCCTCAAGGGCGGCGAAGTTTAAAATCCCGTTCCTCGCCCCCCAGATCCCGATTTTCCCGCCGCACCCTGAATTGTCTGCCCGACCACGCGCAAAAAGTGGTAAATGGAGGCCGCATGAGGGAAGACAAGAAGATGAGCATCGTCACTGAACGAACGGGCTCGCCGAAAGCGAAGCCCAAGGCGGAAGACTACGGCTTCGGTCGTTTTTTCTCGGACCATATGTTCACGGCCGACTGCTCTTCGGACCTCGGTTGGCACTCCCCGCGCATCGTTCCCTACCGGCCACTGGAACTCGACCCGGGCGCGGCGGTCCTGCACTACGGCCAGACGATCTTCGAAGGCCTCAAGGCTTTCCATGGGGTCGACGGCAAAATACGCCTGTTCCGCCCCGAGATGAATTGGAAACGCCTGGAAGCCAGCGCCGACCGGCTCTGCATGCGAGCGCCCGATCTCGACCTTTTCATGGAAGGCGTGCGGCACCTGATCCGCACCGACCGCGATTGGGTGCCGACCCAAGACGGCACGGCCCTTTATCTCCGCCCCACGCTGATCGGCACGGAATCGTTCCTCGGCGTGCGACCGGCGGATGAATACCTGTTCTACGTGATCGCTTCCCCGGTCGGCTCCTATTACGGCGACGGCCTCGCCTCGGTCAAAATCTGGATCGAGCGCGAATACTCGCGCGCGGCGCCGGGAGGGATCGGCGCGGCGAAAACCGGCGGCAACTACGCCGCGAGCCTCAAGGCCTCGGTCGCCGCGAAAAAACGCGGCTACGCCCAAGTCCTCTGGACCGACGCCGGCCGGCACGAGTTCGTGGAAGAAGTCGGCACGATGAACGTGTTTTTCGTCATCGGCGACGCGGTCGTGACTCCCGCGCTTTCCGGCACCATCCTGCCGGGCGTGATGCGTGATTCGACGATCGGCCTGCTGCGCTCCTGGGACGTGAAAGTCGAGGAGCGACCGGTCGCGCTCAGGGACGTGCTCGAGGCGCACGGAAGAGGCGAACTCAAGGAGGTCTTCGGCACCGGTACGGCGGCGCAGATCTCGCCGGTCAACGAACTCGGCGCCGACGACGGATCCTACAAGATCGGCGACGGCGGCGTTGGTCCGCTCTCGAGCCGGCTTTACACGCATTTCATGGACCTTAACTACGGCCGCATCGAGGACCGGATGGGCTGGCTGAGCGAAGTCCGCTGAACCACGGGTCCGGAAGGTGGAATCGGGGCAAATATGTCGGCCCAAACGCTGTTGGCAGAAATCGCCGAGCTCAAGAAGAAACGCGATGCGCTCGTCCTGGCGCACTATTACGAGGACGGGGACATCCAGGACGTCGCCGACGCCGTGGGTGACAGCCTCTTCCTCGCCCAAGAGGGCGAAAAGGCGAGACACCCCGTCGTGCTCCTCGCCGGAGTCGTCTTCATGGCCGAAAGCGTGAAGATCCTGTCGCCGTCGAAGACCGTCCTCGTCCCCGACGCGAACGCCGGCTGCTCGCTCGTCGACCATTCGCCCTACGACGAATACCTCGCCTGGCGCCGGGAGCGGCCCGAGGCCATCACCGTGACGTACGTGAACTCGAGCGCGGCGGTGAAGTCGATCACCGACGTCTGCGTGACCTCGAGCAACGCCGAGAAGATCGTGGGCGCGATCCCGAGGGACCGCGAGATCCTCTTCGGCCCCGATCGCAATCTGGGCCGCTATCTCTCCAAGAAACTCGATCGACCGATGACGTTGTGGCCCGGCGCCTGCGAGGTGCACGTGCTGTTCTCGTCGCGCAGGCTCCACGAGCTCAAACTCGAGCACCCGGACGCGCGCGTGATCGCGCACCCCGAATGCAACGAGGCGATCCTCCGGCACGCCGACGTGGTCGGGTCGACGTCGCGCTTGCTCCAGGAAGTGCGGGAAAACAAAGCCGTCAGCGAGTTCATCGTCGCCACCGAGCACGGCATCTTCCATCAAATGCGGAAAGCGCGGCCCGACGCCAAGCTCATCCAGGCGCCGGCCGAAGGCTCCTGCGCGTGCAACGAATGCCCGTACATGAAAATGAACAGCCTCGAGAAGATCCGCGACGCCCTCCTCGGCATGAAACCGGCCGTCGAGATCGAGCCGGCCCTGCTGCGGAAAGCCAAGGTCTCGCTCGACCGCATGATGGCGATCACGCGCGGCGAGCGCGTGATCTGGCCCGAGACGTTCCAGGAGTGAACGTCGCGCGCCTGGGCGAAACGATCCGCGACGCCGCCGCGGACGCGCTCGCGATCCCCGAGCTCGAGTTTATTTTCAGCGATTCCTTTTCCGCGGCCCGGCCCGGCTTCCGCGAACGCATCCGCGGTGCGCTCGCCGCGCGCTTTCCCTCCGAAAGCGCGCGGATGCGCGATCTCTCCCAGGTCCCTCGACACGCGGAGTTCTCGATCTCGATCTCCCACGACCGCGAGTACGGCGGCGTCGCGATCGTGCCGCTTCCCTCGAGGGTCGGCTTCGACATCGAGGAAACCGGTCGGGTCACCCAAGCGATCGCGGAACGCGTCCGCGGCGCGGGCGACGCCCCGGCCCCGTCGCCCGCGCACCTATGGGTGGCCAAGGAAGCAACCTTCAAGTGTCAGTTTCTTGGTCACCAGCCGAAAACGTCGACGCAAATAGCGATTCAAGAATGGACGGGGCTCACGTCGAAAATTTTTTTATTCCGCGCGACTCCCCTTGATTCCGGAACTGATCCCGCTGGTTACGGAGCCGTCATCGAGCACCACCCGCATTTGGCGTGTTTTTTCATCGACCGTTCTCAACTCGCGTCCTGGAGTGCCGATAGGCTTGTCAATGGGAGCGAACCCGATGGACGGGTCGGACGGTGATTCTATGAGCGCGCAAAAAAGAGCGGCTCCGCGCACGGAGCTGGAACCGATCGAGGTGACCGCGTTCACGTCCCTGGATCACCTGACGATGCTGTCACGCTCGGGGCAAATCGTCGAAGCCAGCAAGACCGGGTTCTGCCTGCGCGTGCGCCGCAAGGACCTCGTGCCCAGGCAGTTCCGCGAAACGCTTTCGCTCAAGGCCCTGGAAGGCGACCGCGTGATGCTCACTCTCGCCGACATGGGCTTGGAGATCTCCGGAACCATCAAAAGAACCTCGCGGCTCGGCAAAGACGTCTTCGAAATCGGCATCGATTATTCGCAGGACGCGCCGGAGTACTGGCGAGAATGCCTGCTCGACCTCCTGCCCCGCCCGGGCGGGTTCGAGCGCGCCTGACGATCCGCGCGAGCCGGCTCGCGGATGAGCGCCCGCCTTCCCGCGATGGAGCGAGACCCGGTCTTTACAGAAGTTCGAACCCAGGGACCGCGTTCTCGCTGACGATCGCCACCGAGTAATGCGCCGGCAGGAACCAGGAGAGCGCTTCGGCGATTCCCATGTGCTCGCCCGCCGGCGGCTGCCCCAGGGATTCGAGCGAAAAGCAGAGATCGAAGTTTTTTTCATCCTCGCCGATCATCAGGATCTTCGGTGCGTACACGCCCTGATCGAGGAAAAACCGCTTGATCACGGCGCGCGCATATTTGGGGAGGAAGGTTTCGCTCGGGGCTCCGGTAAGCACCTGCGAGCCCGGCTGCAGGCGGAATTCCCCGTTCTTGCGCTCGGGCGCCGGGCTCAGGAAAGCCCCGCGCAGCCGGTAATTCCAAACCATCCCGTAGGTCAGGACGAAGTCGGGCGCCTCTTTCCCGGGATTGAGCGCGAGCCCGATGCCGCGGGTCGAAAGCCAATCGAGAACCTTGGGAGCCGGCTCATCCGCGTCGGGCCCGGTTTCGACGAAAAGGTACGGCCAACCGTCGGGCCCCGGTTTTGGATCGGGATTCGGGACGGAGAGGCTCTGAAGCGGGAAACTCTTGAGCATCATCGCTTCCCAATCCGAATCGCGTTGGTCCGCGGGCATCGAAAGCAGGTCGGCGAAAGGAAGATTTGCATAAGCCATGGCCCGGGCAGGAATAGCCTCCGAGGAACACGCGAGCAAGCGAAAAGACCCCCGGTGATCCCACTTTGAGACGCCTCGGCCGTTAACTATCCCCAAGCCCTTACCGAAAAGTCCTGCATCGGGAGGACGAGTGCGGGACCCCACGGACATCCGGCAGGAACCTTCGAGCTCGATACGCCGCCGCTCGGCGATCGTCGTGCTCGGCGCGTTCATCATGTGGATGGCGGGCATTTTGATCCTTTTCCCGGCCGACGACGGAGCGATCCCGCCACAGGCCCTGCGCAGCCAGGTCGAAGCCCGCAACAGCCTGCGCGAGCTGGCGCGGAAGCAGTTCGACCACCAACGCCGCAAAGGCCGTTTCGAGTACGATTTCAACGTCATCGGCTTCAGGCCGGATCCGCCGGTGCGATACGTGATCGCCTTCCCCGCCTCGTGCACGGCGAAGTACTCGAGCCCCATGGCCGTGACGAGCTCCTTGGAGATCCTCTCCCGCGGCATCGCCTCCAACGATCTGCGCCCGCGCACTTTGACCGTGGCCGAACGCGCGTTGATCGAAGCGCAAATCGAAACCTCAGCGAGCCTCGAGTGCCCCGATCCAGCGGTCGGTTTCAAAGCCCTGGCCATCGGCAACCTGGACGACGATCCCGACTTGGACGTTTGGGCGGTGGACGCGAACCTCGACCTGGTCCAGTTGAAATCCGACCTCTAAGGCGCTCCCGGTCGGCGCGGCATGCGCCCCAATTCGGCCGGACCGGGTAGTTTTTCCAAACGCCGGCGGGGCCGCGGCGCACGCTCGACGCTCTCAAGGCGCTGACGCTGGACGACCTCGGGAAGTTCTCAGAGTTCATGAGCGAGGAGGAGATGCGCGACATGCTCGAGCGCCGCGACGGACTCGTCACGACGCTCGAAAAGCTCACGATCGCCGACTGACGGGACTCACTTCGTCCCCCGGCCTCGGCGCTCGCCGGGCGCTGTGAAACGCCCGGAGCGCGCGCTCCCGACCGGAACCAAGCGCGAAAGCCGACCCGCGTCCGTCGAATAGTAAAGCGCGCCGTCGGGCCCCTGGCGCACGTTGCGGAAGCGCTCGCCCCTGTCCTTGAGCATTTCCTCCTGTGCCACGACTTTCCCCCCATCGATCGTCAGCCGGCGCAGATGCGCGCCGCTCAAAGCGCCGACGAAGAGATCGCCTTTCCATTTCGGGAAAACATCGCCGTCGTAGAACGCGATGGCGGACGGCGATATGCTGGGAGTCCAATGAACCACCGGTTGCGCCATCCCGGCTTTCTCGGCGGCGCCGATCCTCTCGCCCGAATACTCGCGGCCGTAAGTGACCACGGGCCAGCCGTAATTGGCGCCCTTTTTCAGGACGTTCACCTCGTCGCCGCCGAGCGGTCCCATTTCCGCCTCCCAGATTTCACCGGTCGCCGGATGCCGCGCGAGCCCTTGCGGGTTTCGATGCCCGTAGGTCCAAATCTCCGGACGGGCGCCGTCCGCGCCGACGAAAGGATTGCCCTCGGCGGGCGAACCATCGGCATTGAGGCGCATCACCTTGCCATTGTGGTATCCGAGATCCTGCGCGCCGGCCCGCTCGTCGCGATCGCCCACGGAGACGAAAACGTAGGGGCCGGAGAACTCCACGCGCGAGCCGAAATGGATCGAGCGCGAACCGGGCGCGTGCCCGGAGAAAAGTTTTTTGACGCCCTCGAGGCGCCGTCCCCTGAGCGCCCCGCGACCGAGAGCGGTCGTCATCTTGTCGCCCACGCGTTCGGAATAGGTGAAGTAGATCCAGTGATTTCTCTTGAAGTCGGGATGGACGCGCACGTCCAGCAGGCCGCCCTGCCCGACCGCCGCGACCGCGGGAACGCCGTCGATCCGCGCGCGCTCGCCCGTCCGCACGTCGAAGACAAACATGTCGCCGGCGCGCCGGCTCGCGACGATGTTCCCGTCGGGCAGGAAATCGAAGCCCCAGAGGACGCCATCCGCCTCGAGGAGGACTTCGACCTCGTATTTCATCCCTTCGGAAACGTACGCCTTCCCGGAGCCCGCCCGCGCGGAGGCCGCCGTCAACGCGGCCGAGGACACGAGTGAGAAAGCCGAAACCACCATCCAGCCGCGAAACGCCATGAACCCTCCTTCGAGCCCCGTCGCCGGGCGCTTCGTCACGGCTCGCGCAAACGAATAACACCCGATCCGACTCGAAGCACCTCGCCGATGTCTCGTCGATGTTTCATTCCTTGAGCAGTTCCGTGACTGCCGCCCGAAGGGGAGGTAAATGTTCCCGCATGCCCGGGGAACCTTTCAAGAACATGTTCAATCCGCAAACGGCCTCTCGCATCGCGAAAGCGATCGTTCGATCCCACGGGGGCTTCGACTCAGCTGTTTTTTTGCGCGGCCTAAAAAACGAATTCGAGCCTTTGGAGCTCAAACAACGCGTCGCTCTCCTGGCCGACCGTCTCGCGCGCGGGTTGCCCGGCGATCCGTCGGAAGCCATTCCAATCCTGGTCAACGCGCTCAAAAGCGGGGAATCCGACAAAACCGGCCTCCGCGGATTCGACGTCTGGCCGCTCACGCACTTCGTCATGGAACAAGGCCTGGGGTCTTATGACGTCGCCATGAGGGCTCTGCATCGGATGACGCAGGTTTTTACGGCCGAGTTCGCCATCCGGCCTTTCCTGATACACGATCTGGAACGCGCGCTGGCGTACCTGAACGCCTGGGCCGAGGACCCGAACGAACATGTGCGCCGTCTCGTTTCGGAAGGGACGAGGCCGTTGCTGCCGTGGGGGCGGCGCCTCCCCGATTTCGTCAAGGACCCCGGCTTGACCTGGCATTTGCTGGAAAAGCTGAAGAGCGATCCCGCCAAATACGTGCAAAAATCGGTCGCCAACCACATCAACGATCACAGCAAGAGCCACGGCGACTGGGTCGTCCAGAAACTTTCGGCCTGGAGCGAGGCGACCCCAGCCGCATCGGTGGCCTGGATCATCCGGCACGCGACCCGCACCCTGGTCAAACAAGGGCACCCGGGCGCATTGCGACTGCACGGAGTGAGGCCGGTCAAGCTCGCGGGACTCCGCTTGAAAATACTCACGCCCGAGGTGAAGCTCGGCGGCGAGCTCAAAGTCAGGATCACGTTCCGCAACCCGTCGCCGCGGTCTGTGGACATCCTTGTGGATCACGAGCTTCTGTTCCTCAAAGCCAACGGCCGACACGCCCCGAAGGTCTTCAAGGGCGTGAGAACCAGGATCGGGCCGCGCGAATCCGCGGCTCTCGACTTGCGGGTGCCGATCCGCAAGGTCACGACTCGCAAGTACCGCTTCGGGAAACAAGGCTGGCGGGCGCTGATCAACGGCTCGAAGTCGAAGGCGCTCTGGTTCCAGCTCGCGCGCTGACGGCCGCGACGCCCAAGGGAACGCCACGCCGCCCACCTCGCGGAACGGCTCGTTTCACCAAATCGGCGGCGGCTCTGGACCCTCGCCGCGTTGACTTTCAATCTGGTGCCGCTACCCTTTTTATCTATCGAAGTCGTTCCTAAAACGCCGACCCTCCGCCGCTCTCCCGCCGTCGATCGATCGGAGGGCCGATGCCCGCGGCGCGGACCCGGTGGCGGCCTTTTAGGAACGACTTCATAAATTCGGAGGTTGAGAATGCGGCGTTCGGCCATCATCGCTATGTGCATCGGTCTCATGACGAACACTTTGGGTTGCGCGTCCGACAGCAAACGCACCGCCATGGGCGCCGGCATCGGCGCGGCGGCGGGCGGCGCTCTCGGCGCGGTCATCGGTCACCAGTCCGGCAACAGGGGAAAAGGCGCGCTCATCGGCGCGGCGCTCGGCGCCGGGCTCGGCGGCGTGGTCGGCAACCGACTCGACAAACAAGCCAAGGAGCTCGAAAAAATCGCGGAAACCAAACGCACTGAGGAAGGTCTCGTCACGAAACTCAAGAGCGACATCCTCTTCGACACCGGCAAAGCCGACCTGAAACCGCAGGCCAGGGAAAACCTCAATCAAATGGCCGCGATCATGAAGAAATACCCCGAGAACGTCCTGACGATCAAAGGCTACACCGACAGCACGGGCTCGGCCGCGACCAACCAGACGCTTTCGCAAAAACGAGCCGAGGCCGTGCGCAGCCAGCTCGTGGCCGCAGGTTTGCCGGCCAACACGATCTCCACCGTCGGCATGGGGCCGAGCAATCCCATCGCCGACAACGCGACGACCGAAGGCCGCAGCCAGAACCGCCGCGTGGAAGTCGAAGTCACCGTCGACGAAAGCAAAGTCCCGAAGGAAAGCTGAACGAGCCTTCGTGCGGATCCGGCAGCGCGCGGATCCACGCGGCTCAATGGAGCTCGAAAACGAAAGGGACCCGCACGGACACCCCGCCCGCCCCGACCTCGTCGGGCACGGCGGGAACCCTCCCCAGCCTCACGACCGCTAGCAAGGCCGCCCGGTTCAGGTCCGCGAACGGCGACGGGCGTACCAAACGCGGCTCGCCCACCGTCCCGTCTTTGCCTATCCCGAAAACCACTTCGACCGACCCCTGTTCCCGGCGCCGTTTGGCCTCGGGCGGGTAGGATTTCAGGCGGTTGAGCCGTTCCAAAATGAGGGAGAAATACTCGGCCTGGCGCGCGCCCATGCCGGCCGTGCCGCCCAATTCGACACCTGCCGTCGGGGCTTCCCCGGCGTTGGCGGCGCGCGACGCGTCCTCCACCGATTCCCGCGCCGGCTCCAGCGTCGCCGCAAGCGGCTCGGCACCGCTCGGTGCGGTGGGTTTTCGAGCCATCGGGCGGCTCACACCCCCGCTCGACCGAACGCGCTTCGTCGCCGCCGGCGACGCGAGCTCCACTTCCAGCGGCCGCGACCGGGGCGACCCCATGCCCGCCGTCAAAACGAACGGGCTCGACAGCGCGATCGCCAGAACAACGGCGTGAAGCGAGATCGAAGCCAACGCCGCGAACCACGCGCGTTCAGCACCGCCGCTCATCACTCGCTTCAAAATTCCGCGCCAGGCCCCGCGCGGGAACGGGATGAGCATGGGGGCTCCTTTTCCTCGACTCCGTCTTAACGGACGCGCACGCGTAAACTCAACGACGCCCGCGTTATTGAAAACGGTTCGCTCACGATGAAAAGCAATTGAAAAAGAACCGAAAACGCGGATCACCGACACTTGACGGCCGCGGGGCGGCGGCGGCTCAACGCAAGGATTCGAACTTGAGCTCCATCGGAACCGCGGGGAGCGGGGCCAGGACAGGCTCCCGCCGACCGGAATTGAACAGCTGGATGGTCGCCGCGGCCATTTCGGGGAGGTGAACGTCGGCAGGCTGATGGACGAAGAAAAAAACGCGCTCAAGCCCTTGCCCTTCCCACCTCCGCAGCCTCCCGTCCCAGTCCCGCGCGCGCGCGAAGTCCGATGCGTGCAAGTCGTTGCCGACGAAACGCACCATCGTGAAGGGCGCGCTGATCGAGGAGTGCGAGACGTCCCTCCGCCCGGCGACATCGGTGATCACGAGCCCGATGGATCTCCCCTGCAGGTACGCCACGAGAGACGGGAGGACGCGCGGACCGTCGAACCAGCTCGGATGGCGAAACTCCAAGGCGAGTTCGAAATCCCCCGGCCAAGACTGCAGGAACTTGAAAAGCAAGGCCTTGTCCGAATAGCCGAAACCGGGCGGGAACTGCAGGAAACTCGGGCCGCGGGACGGGCCGAGCGCCTCGAGAAACGACCACCAGGCGCCGAGGGAGCTCCGGTCCGCCAACCCGCCGCGAACGTGCGAGATGTCTTTTGCGACCTTCGGGCAGAACACGAACCCGTCCGGCACCTGCGCGCGCCACTTGCGCGTCTGTTCGGCACTGGGGATCCGGTAGTGGGTCGAATTGAACTCCAGGGTGCTGAACACGCGGGCGTAATGATGGAGGAACTCGGACGCCTTCGTGCCGGGAGGATAGATCGATCCGACCCACTCTTTATGCCCCCACGCCGGCGCGCCGATGAAATAGCGGGTCGGAACCGCGTTCGCCCGCATGCGCAGATAATCGACCGAAACCGGGTCGTCCGAAGGCAACGCCCAGTCGATGTCACTCAGCTCCTCGGCCGGCGCTTTCCCGAACTCCATGCTCCATGTTCTCGACCAACTTCCAGTCGGTGACAAGATGCGTTCGAGCGCGACGCGCGGTGCGCGAGCGAAATTGCGCGGATCCGCTGTTGAGGATAAACTGTCCCTTCTGACCCCGACCGGAAAGGACTCGTCGCATGGTATCCAATCGGCCGTTTCGTTTTCTGCTTTCCCTGGCCTTGTCCGCGTTGATGGTCCACATGCCCGCTTTCGCGGTCGCGCACCAGGGCATGATCCCCACCGCCGTCGTCGCCGAGCGGCTCGATCGCGCGGAAGCGCAAAAGCGCGTCGAGAGCTACATCCGCTCGGCCGAAGTCGAAAAACTCCTGGTCGAGCGCGGCGTCTCGCCGGAAGAAGCGGCGTCTCGCCTGGCTCGCTTGTCGGAAGCCGAGCTCCGCGCGCTCGCCGGGCAGGTCGAGCAGGCCCAGGCCGGCGGCGACATCCTGGTCACCGTGCTCATCGTTGTCCTCATCATTTTCCTGATCCGCAAGATGTAAGCCCGCGATGAAGGCGGCCCTCTCCGCGTTCGCTGCCCTTGCACTCGTCGGCTGCGCGACGAGCGCGCGGCAAACCGAGGCGTTCCTCAAAAAGCCGCATACGCTGCCGCCGGAGCACGTCATCGAGGGCGTGCCGTTCGTCGAGCAATCCGCCGGCCACTGCGGACCGGCGACGCTGACGATGGCCATGAACTGGGCCGGCAAGCGCGCGAGCGTGGACGAAGTCGCGAGCCAAGTCTTCACTCCCGGCGCGAAAGGCAGCTTCCAGATCGACATGATCACGGCGGGGCGACGCAACGGCATGCTCGCGCTCCCCATCGAAGGCGTCGACGCGCTACTGACGGAGGTCGCGGCCGGCCACCCGGTCATCGTCTTCGAGAATCTCGCGTTGAGCTGGCTGCCGCGCTGGCACTACGCGATCGTTTTCGGCTACGACCTGCAAAAAGCCGAACTCGTGCTGCACTCGGGGCCCCACGCGGGCAAGCGCGAAGACCTGCGCGATTTCGAGCGTTCTTGGGAGCTGGGCCGGTACTGGGGGCTCGTGATCCTTCCTCCCGGCAAACTGGCCGCGACGCCGGGCGAGCTCGCGCACGTCAAAGCGGCCGCTGCGCTCGAGCAATCGGGCTTTCCCGACGAGGCGCTGCTGTCCTACCGGAAGATCCTGCAGCGGTGGACCGAAAGCCTCGGGGCCCATGTCGGAGCCGCCAACGTCGCGTTCAAGAAAAAGGATCTGGCCGCCGCCGTCACGCACCTCCGCGCGGCGACACGCGCGCACCCTCGAAACGCGGCCGCCTGGCACAACCTCGCAATCGCGCTCGGCGCCGCCAACGATCCGTTCGGCGCCCAGGAGAGCGCGCGGACCGCCATCGACCTCGTCGCCGAAGACGAGAAAGCGGCCTATGCGGAAAACCTGAAGGCCTGGTTGCGGTGAGGATCGGAGGTCCCCTCGGGACCGGACCGGCTCCGAGCTTGACTCGCGTCCCGTTTGCCCGATCAATGAAGGGGATGATCACAGCGAAATCCCTCGTCAAAGCCTTCGGCGACTTCAGAGCGGTCGATGGCGTCGATCTCGAGATCCGCCCGGGCGAATGCTTCGGCTTGCTCGGCCCCAACGGCGCCGGCAAGTCGACGTTCATCGGCATGACCTACGGGATCGTGCAAAGGACGGCGGGCGACATCACCGTTTTCGGCTTCGACCCGGGAACGCAAAGCCGTGAGATCAAGCGCCGGCTCGGCGTGGTCACGCAGGACAACGCTCTCGACGACAGCCTCACCGTTCACGAGAACATGATGATCTACGCCGCCTTCATCGGCCTGCCGACCGGCGAACGCAAGGCGCGGATCGACGAGCTGCTGGGGTACATGAACCTCGCCCACAAAAAGGACGCGCCCATCCGGACGCTCTCGGGCGGCATGAAACGCCGACTCGTCTTCGTCCGAGCCCTGCTCGGCCGGCCCGAGCTCCTGATCCTCGACGAGCCGACGACGGGCCTCGACCCGGCGGTGCGCCATCTGCTCTGGGGCAAAGTGAAAGAGTTGCGCCAGGCCGGAACCACGATCGTGCTGACCACCCATTACATGCACGAAGCCGAGGTGCTTTGCGACCGGCTGGTCGTCTTCAACGGCGGCAAGGTCGTCGCCGAGGGAACCCCGCGCGGCCTGATCGAAAAACACGCGCCCGGGTTCGTCGGCATTTTCGGCGCGGCCGATGGCGGCAAAGTCCGCGCGCTCGCCGAAGGGCGCGGGGACCTGCACCTGCACGAGGACACATCGGGGGTCTACGCGCGCGTCGCGGACCTGGCTGAGCTCACGCGCTTCTACACCGAACACGGCCTGGCCCCTCTGCAGATCCGCCCCTCGAACCTGGAGGACGTTTTCCTGCAACTCACCGGCAAGGAGCTGTCGGCCGATGCTTGAGTCGCTTCTTTTGAGCCTGCACATCACCCGGCGCAACTGGATGGTCTACAAGAAAGACCTGGTCGCCAACATCTCCCCCACGGTCGCCGACCCCGCTTTGATCATGATTTCCCTCGGCCTCGGGCTCGGCGCCTACCTGACCGACGTCGATGGCATGACGTACATGAGCTACCTCGCTCCCGGGCTCACGGTCGCGACCGCCCTGTTCACGTCGTTTTTCGAAAGCAGTTACGGCTTCTACGTGCGCATGACGTACGAGAACGTGTTCAAGGCCATGCTCACCACGCCGATCGGCGTGCGTGAGGTGATCTTCGGCGAGTACATCTGGACGGGCCTGAAGGGCGCCGTCATGGCGGTCGGAGTCGCCGTCGTGCTCGCCCTGTGCGGAATGATGAGGAACCCGTTTCTGATCCCTCTCATCGGTTTCGTCGGGTTCCTCGTCGCGCTCCCCTGCGCGGCCATGGGCCTGCTCGCGACGGCTTTCGTGCGGAACATAAACCAGTTCCAATCGGTTTATTCGTTCATCATCGCGCCGCTGTATTTCCTGAGCGGCATTTTTTTCCCGATCGGGCAGATGAATCCCATCGTGAGAGCGGTGGCCGAGCTCTTCCCGCTCATCCATGGAGTGCGGCTGGCGCAGGCGATTTTCTGGCAGAAAGACATCCCGCTCGCGTTCGCCGTGAGCGGGGGGATCCTCGTCCTGCAAAGCCTCGTCCTGTGCGGGATCTCCTACGTCCAGATCCGGAAAAAACTGGTCTCCTGAAGCCCGAGCGGAAAGCCGCGGTCCCCTTTCACGCGGCCACGGTCCGTCAGAACGCCGTCGGCATCGACGACGGGAAGTCGTGCGCTTTGGCGCCCCCGCCACCGAACAAAGATCTCAAGACCGCGCAACGCTGCGGCTCAGCGACGGCATCGCAGATCACGGCCTGTTCCCGGAGCGATTCGACGCTCACCACGGTATCCGGGCGCGGGCGCAGCGCCTGGCTGACGAACGCGTTCGCGAACGGGATGTTGAACGCCCGCGTTTCGTTGCGATGGCAAGTCGCGCAGATCGTGCCGCTGCCCAGGAGGATTTCCGTATACGGCGCCTCCGGCGGGACATCGGCGCTCACCGGGAACGGCAACTCACCCTTCACCGACATGTCCGGGGCCGTGAGGACGCTGAACTCGACCACGTTGCCGCCGAAACCCTCGGGAACGACGGAGATGATCAACGGCTCGCTGAAAATGAAAACGCGCGGACTGCGGGTGCCGGAGGCCGGCTGCGCGCTGTTGGGGTTGTTGGAGAGCGAAACCTTCAACGGCCGATCGAGGCTGTCGAGGAAGCAAGGGACCGAAACCGGCTTGGGGAGCGCGTTGATCAGCTCGACCGCTTCTTCGATCGATTTCGGGCTGCCGGAAACGCCGGACGGCGTCGAGCACACGGGTTGGTAAGCGAGCGCCCCCCCGGTCGAGCTCCCCGACTCCGACCCCACGTCGAACTGAGAACACGCCTGGCCGGCGCCTATCACAACGACGAAGAGCGCGAGACTGGCAAAGAACACGCGGATGGTGAAGTGCAAGGCGTCGTCCTTTCAACGCCTTCAGAATAGCACCGGGGCGGAAGCGGACCAAGCCGGGAACCCGCGGGTCCCAATTCGAGACGCGCGGGCCAAGGCTCGCGCGCTCCTCAGGCCCTCTCGGCGGCTTTCCTTTTGATCCTGTCGACGACGTAGGACGCGGCGATCGACGAGCCGATCAATGCCGAGATGACCGCCAGCGACCAGGTGATCGGGAACTTCCCGCCGAACGCGTGGTTCAGGTACGTCATTTTCGAGCCGACGAAGATCAGGACGGCCGCGAGCCCGTACTTGATGTAAACGAACTTGTGCATCACTCCCGACAGCATGAAGTACATCGAACGCAGCCCCAGGATCGCGAAGATGTTCGAAGTGAAGACGATCAACGGCTCCTTGGTGAGAGCGAAAATCGCCGGCACCGAATCGACGGCGAAGATGATGTCGCTCAGCTCGAGGAAGACCAGCGCGACGAACAAGGGCGTGACGTACAGCAGGCCGTTCTTGCGGATGAAGAAATGCTGCCCTTCGATCCGAGGATGGATGCGGAACAGCTTCCGCATCCAGCGGATCAGGAAGTTCTTCTCGAGGTCCGTTTCCTCCGTGCCGGCGAAGAACATCTTGATGCCGGTGAGGATCAACAAGCCTCCGAAGAACATAACGACCCATTCGTACCGCATGAGCACGGCCCCCATCGCGATGAACAGCCCGCGGAACAAGAGCGCGCCGAGGATCCCCCAGAACAGGACGCGGTGCTGGTACACGCGCGGAATCGCGAAATAGGCGAAGACGACGGCGAAGATGAAGATGTTGTCGACGGCGAGGGATTTCTCGATGACGAAACCCGTGAGGAACTCCAGCGCGCTCGTCTTGGCCTGGCTCTCCGGATCGAACCCCGGGATCGACGCGTACCTGGGATCGGTGGAAAACGTCCACAACGCGTATTTGTAGAACAGGAAGTTGAAGACCAAGGCGAGCCCGATCCAAACCGCCGTCCACACGGACGCTTCCCGGAACGTCACTTCGTGCGCGTGCTTGTGGAAAACACCCAGGTCCAGGGCCAACACGGCCAGTACGAAAACGATGAAAAGAACGTAAAACCACCAGAATTCCGAGAAGGGAAAAAGAACCATGTCCATCGACAACGCTCCCGCGTAAGTGCACGGCCAGTATCATCGCCCTGCATTCATCGCTCAAATCGATAAATTGATAATGATAGTTTTATAAAAACGATGCTGAAAAGTCTCGCGCAAGAGCGCGAAGGGGCGCTCGCGGACGGCCGCGCCTCCGGGATCCCGCTTCGCCGGCCCCAGATCTCACTTCTTTGCTTCAATCAACGCCTTGAGGTTGTCGATGCCTTCGGAGAACTGGCCGGCGACCATCTCCTCGCAATCGATGAAAACGTTCATGAGCTTACCGATGAAGCCCCCGTCGCCGGCCATGGACCAAGTGAACCGGGTGCCGTCGGCCTCCGGCGTGAGGCGGTACTCGACGACGTTGTCGGCGCGGATCGGCTTGGTCATCGTCAGTTTGATTTCGACCAGTTCGTTGGGCACCGCCTTCAAGACCTCCAGACGGCCGGCGCCCGCCCCCTTGTCGCTGTCGAACTCCAGGACCGAACCGACTTGCGCTTCGGGGCCGCTGAACGTTTTTTTCATCGTGGGGTCCGCCTTCTCGTACGGCGACCACTCCGCGCCTTTTCTCAAGTCGAAAAGATAGGGGTAGATGTCTTCCGGCGACGCCGCGATCACCCCGCTCCGTTCGTAGCGGAATTTCCCCTCGCGCGTTGACACGTAGGCGAGGAACGAAACCAGGACCGCGAAAACCCCGAGCGACGCCTTCATCAGCACGCATTCACCTCCATGCCGCCCTTTTACGCTACACGCCGATCGGTATGTAATCAACGGCCGCCGAGGCGCAGCTGAAGGCCGGCGCGCCTCATCGTCACGATCCGTGCTCTTGGCCATAGAGCTCGTTCCTGAGGGCCAGGCTCTCCCCCATGCGAGAGGAGACCAGCGCCCAGAGCTCCGCCTGCTCCGGCTGCAGGTGGGTCTTCAAAGTGTCGTGGAAAATCGCCAGCCAACGGGCGAGAAGCTCGCGGTTGAATCCAGCGAAAAAATGCTTCATCACCGGATTGTAGTGATTGAACAGGTAGGGCCGCCCCCCGAAACGCACCCACCAGAAATGCGTGAGCCGCTCGATATGCTCCGGCCAGTCCCCCACGGAACGAAAAGGGATCTGCAAAACGGGATCGTTCTGGATGCGCGTGTAAAAATCATCCACGACGCGGAAGATCTCGCCATGCGCGAAAGCGATCCGGTTCACGACCACGCTCTCTTCATCCGGTGGAATGTCTTTCGCGCTCAAGGTCCGCCTTTCAACGATCTTCTCGGGTTCCGCGAAACGGCCGATGCCGAACGGAAAAGAAGATCGAACCCGCTCTTGAAATGTTGTATTTCATATGCAACATTTAGAAGCCGCCTGTCAACACGACCGACAGATATGGGCGGCGACGCGCGTGACGACGAATCAAGGGTCGTGGAAGGAGCGCAATCCTGCGACGCCTGGCACCTTACCAAATCTTTTTCCCCTTCGGGGTCCTGAACGCGCTCCTCGCCGTCGGCGTTTGGTCCGCGCAAGGCTTGACCGGTTCCACGCCGGCCTTGTTCATCCACTCCAAACTGATCGTGGGCGGGTTCCTGTGGAGCTTCATCGTGGGCTTCCTGATGACGGCCATTCCGCGCATGACGGGCACGGCCAGCGCCAACGCGGCGGAGTTTTTCTTCGCCATGGCCTCGGTCTTGGGCCTGAGCCTGGCCTCTTGGGCCATCGACGGCCGGCTTTTTTACGGCTTGCAGATGGTCTTGGTCCTCTTCCTCGCCTTCTACGGCGGGCGGAGAATCCTCAAGACGGCGAAACCCGTCCCCGTTTTTTTCTCGCACGTCGGGATGGCGATGCTGCTCGCCCTTGCGGGGTCCTGCTCCCACTTCATGGGCGACTCCCGGATGGGGATCCATCTCTATCACCTCGGCGCGATCCTGCTCCTCGTCCTCGGCATCGGGACGCGCTTCTTCTCGTTCCTCTCTGGGCTTCCTTCGGACTTCGAGGAGAAAAGCTCCGAACGGCGGAAGCGGCTGTTTCACGGCCTGGGTGCGGCGGCAACGGCCTGCCTCGTCATCAGCGGGCGAGGCCATTCCATCGGCTACCTCGGCCTCGCGCTCATTTCATCGGTCTATCTCTTTTTCATCTGGAAGGTGCAACGCCCCTCGGCCCGCCCCTCCGCGCTCAAGCACGGGGTGCGCGCGGTCGCAGCGGCGCTGCCGATCGGTTTTTTCCTGGCTTGGCTGCAACCGCCGCTGTTCATCATGTGGTTGCACGTCATCTTCATCGGCGTTTTCTGCCTGCTCACGTTTTCCGTGGCGACGCGGGTCACCCTCGCCCACGGGTCTTACCCCATAGACCTTGAAATGAAATCGCCGGCCCTATGGTGGATGGTGGCTTGCCTCGCGCTGACGATCGTCGCGAGGGTCCTCTACGGCATGTCGGGCGGAACCGGCTACCTTCACCTCGCGGTCGCTTTCTGGTTTTTGGCGATCGCCAGCTGGTGCTGGTCGTTTTTCATGAAGATTTTCAAACCGGGGCCACAATCCAAGCCCTCGTGTTGAAGGAATTCGGATGCACCTGACCGATCGCACCGACTACGTTCTTCGGGTTTTGATGTACCTGAATCAGGAGAAAAGGCTCGTCACCCTGAACGAGCTCTCGAGCAGGCTCAGCGTTTCGAGGAACAATCTGATCAAGATCTCAAACCAACTCGCCAGGCTGAATTTCATTGAAACCGTCCGCGGCCGGGCCGGGGGACTGCTGATCAAAGCGGAAACGGGGAAAGCGAGCCTCAAGGAGATCATCTTGGCGACGGAAGAATCGTTTTTCCTCGCCGAGTGCTTTTCCGGCCGGGCATGCGACTGCGCTTTCCTCAAAGGCTGCCTTCTGAAGAAGGGGCTGGCGGAAGCCCTCGAAGCGTTCCTCAACGCCCTCGCTCAGAAAACCCTCAACGACGTCACCCCGCATGGCGGGATGACGACGCCTTGAGAGGCGATCCCCCGAGGGGGATCCGCCCTTGGCCGAAAAACTTTCGTGAACGGATCAGATCGCCGAGCCGTTGAACGCGCGCGACTGGACGCAATTCACGTACGTGTAAGTGAACCGGTTGCCGGCACCGTCGCTGAACGTGAAGCTCCCATCTTTGAAGAAGCTGCCCGGGCAAGCGGTCCTGTCATAGGTCAGGTTCGACGACTCGACCCGGAACGTCACATCGAGCGGGTACACCGTGGCCTGGGCCTGGCTATAGAGCCGGCCCGAGAAACGCGAATAACCCGAGAACGTCATAGCACCCGCTTGCCAAGGCGAGGCCATATCGGTCGGCGTGTAGACGGTGGAGTGGTTGTTCTGCACTTTCCACCGCTCCGCATTGTCCGGATCCGCCGTCGGGATGCTGCCGGCTTCGCTCGAGTACGTGCTCGTCATCGAGATCTGCGTCGCGCTCGTCGTCACGCCCCAAGTTCCCCGCCAGACGCCGAAGTTGTTCTCATGGCCGAACCGGTCGTTGTACGTGATGTCGAATTCGAAGAGATAGCCGCCCGCGACCCCGTGCTTGGTGTCGTCATAGTCGGTCATCTGCATGAATCCCGTCAGATCGCTCGTGCCGTTGATGCCGAAGCAGTTGAACTCCTCGCGATAGGACGCGGGAACCCCGTCGCCGTCGACGCCGTCGGTCTTCGCGCCGCTCGTCACCGTGCACGTGCCGAAATCGGCCTGCCCCGCCATGGTTCCGAGCTTCCCGAGCCCGAGGCTGCCGACCCCGGACGGAAGGCCCGGCACCGGAAGCGAGATCGAGCCGGTACCCGACGGCACGATCGAGGACGTCAAGTCCGAGAACGCAGTCGTGGTCAACAACATCGTGAGTGTCGCTTGATCGATGCTCCCGCCGGCTTCCGAAAGCTCGCTCTCTCCACCGCACGAGGCCAGACCGAGGCCGGCGCATGCGATGAACGCGATGGTTCTGAATCGTTTTTTCACGGTCGCTCCTTAGTTTGAAGACCGGTCAGAAGTTGTACGTCAACGAAGCTTGCGTGAGGAAATCGTTGCCGTTGAACTTGCCGGTCGTGGTCGCCGCGAGCGTGCCGTCGATCGTGAAATTGTTGTGCTTGAACCCGAGACCCGCGGCGACGCGCGTGTCATTGAGGTTCTTCGTCTCAGACGTGCCCGCGATGTCGTTTTTCGTCGAGCCGAGGAGGAAGTTCTGTTGGATCGACGCGCGAGCGGCGAGCCAAGCGGTCATGTCGCGCTCAAGGCCGAGGAACACGGGCAACGTGGTCACGCGGAGCTTCTTGCCGCCCGACTCGAGTTCCGAGAACTCGACGCCGGCGCCCCAATAAACCTCTTCCGACAGGAAGCGGTTGAACGCGGCCGCGACGGACGTGACGCTCGTGTCGGAGCTGACGTTGGCGATCTTGTTCTCACCCGAGCCGTAGGCGAGGTTCACGGCCCAAAGCATCGACTCTTGGCGGTTGAGATACCGGAGCTCGAGCGCCGGCACTTCCGATTTGAACTCGTCGGTGACTCCGGCCGTGGTCTTTTCCGCCGTGCCGTAGAGGTCGGCCGAAACCGCGAACTCGTTCTGACCGCTGATCATGCCGCCCCGGGCGATGACGGTCGTCTGTTTGGCGTTGGTGGTTTTGTCTTCTGAATTGGAGACCGCGAAGTTCGCGCCCCAATTGCCCGAGCCGAAGAACACGTCGACCGGGTTGTCCATGTTCTGGAACGTGCCGGTCGAACGGAACGTCGTCTGGAAGGGGCTGACGTGGCCGAGGTAAGCGCCGAAGCGCGTCCCGTCTTTCCCGGAAACGAAGCCGCCTTCGGCTTTCGGATTGCCGGCGACCGCCGACGAGCCGAATTCGAAGTTCGCGTTCGGAGCCACTTGATGGATGTACGCGGGCTGAACGAACAACGTCTGGTTGTCGATCAGGCCGAGCCGGCCCTGCAAGGAATTGACGCGGGACTTGGAGGCGAACGCGGGTGTAGCAAGCATGGAAACGAGGCAAATTGAAACTAGACGTTTCATCTTCTGAGCTCCTGAGTTGCGGTTTGAGACTGATTCGACCTAGGTCCGCAAAACGAGTCAAGCAAAGTGTGAACGGACGCCCCCGCAGGCGCCCTGCGTCGTACGCCGCCGTTCCGCCCGCGGCCGTCGGTCACCCGCTGAAAATCATGACGGCGCCGAAGCGACAAAGACCCCGGCTCGCCGGATCGCGATCTCCTCGGCGGCGTGCAGTTGCTTCAGCGCCCAAACGAATCTAACGTTTGATCTCCACACCCTCCGGAGGCAAAGCCATGCTGAAAACCCCGCTCGCCTTGTTGCCCGTCCTCATCGCCTTGGCCGGCTGCGCCGGCAAATCGAAAGCCGATCACGGGAAACTGGAAAAGTACCGCCACTGCCATCATCAAAACGAAAAAATCGTGAGCGCCTGCATCGCCAAGAACGAAAAAGGCGAGAACGTCACGGCCATGGAGCTCGAGAACGCGGCCTACCCCGGCCAATACAAGTGACCCGCGCGGGGCGTCCGTTTCAGCGGGCGCGAAGTCGGGGACGGCCGCTCGGGCATCCCTTCGGCGGAGACCTTTCGCCGCGACGGCATCGGGCGTCCGGAAGACGCGTCGGGGCCCCGACGGTTTTTGGATTGATTCCAAAAAACGGACGCAATTATCATCTTGATCAACGGTTCCCACGGAAAGGGGCCGGCTCAAAGGGGGCATCGTGATCACGTATCCGAAGGTCTGGTTCGCGGCGGCCGCCGTCGCGCTCTCGTTCAATTTCGCCGGCGCGCGAGACGACGGGTTGTTGGGGCTGCCGGCTCTGGACGTCCCGAGCGACAATCCCATCACGAAGGAGAAAGTCGTCCTGGGCGAGCGCTTGTTCAACGACACGCGTTTCAGCTCGACGGGCAAAATCTCTTGCGCGACATGCCACAGCCCGGCGAAGGCTTTCACCGACAGCCCGCTGAAGACCTCCAAAGGCATCAACGACCTGACCGGGACGCGCAACTCCCCGACGGTGCTGAACTCGGCGTTCAACCTGACCCAGTTCTGGGACGGCCGCTCACCGACGCTCGAGAACCAGTCCCTCCACCCGTTCGTCAACTCCGTCGAGATGGGACTGAAGGACCACGCCCCGATCATCGAGACGATCCGCAACGATCCGGCGTACGTCGAAGCCTTCAAAAAAGCCTTCAACGGCATCGACCAGGGGAAAATCTCGATGACCGAGGTCACGCGGGCGATCGCGGCGTTCGAGCGCACCCTGATCGACGGCGACAGCCGCTTCGACCGCTGGTACTACAAAGGCGAGCCGACTCTCACCGCGAACGAGATCAAGGGCTTCCAGGTCTTCATCGGCAACGGCCGCTGCGTCTCGTGCCACGCCGTCGAGCACACGTCGGCGCTGTTCACCGACCACAAATTCCACAACATCGGCGTCGGCATCAATCGCATCCCGGGAAAAGACCTCGCCCAAATGGCCCAGGAATTCCTGCGGGCGAAATACAACCGCGAGGAAGTCGACGAAAAAGTCCTCAAGAACCCGCTCGCGTCGGACTTGGGCCGGTTCGCGGTGACGCTCGAGATGACGGACATGGGGGGCTTCAAGACATCGACCCTCCGAAACATCGACCTCACGGCTCCCTACATGCACGACGGTTCCCTGAAAACCCTCGACGAGGTCGTCGAGCACTACAATCGCGGCGGCGCGAGCAGCGACAAGGAACCCATCAACCCGTACCTGAGCGGCGGCATCCGGCCCCTCAACCTCACGACGGCTGAAAAGAAAAACCTGGTCGCGTTCATGAAAACCCTCACCAGTGGGAAACACCTCAAGAAATAAGGGAGCAAGCGATGAGCCGAAACTCGAGACGCGATTTTCTGAAGAACGCGGCGCTGCTGGGGGTGGCGACGCTTCCCATGTCGCTGGTGCGCCTGTCCTTCGCCAAGAGCGGCGACGACTTCACGTTCGCCTACATCTCGGATTCCCACATCCAGCACATCAAGGGGAACCAGTTCGTGCGCAACTGGGACATGGGCCTGAAGCGCGCCGTGGCCGAGGCGAACCTCCTCGTGCCGAAGCCCGACTTCGTCGTCTACGGCGGCGATCTCGCGCAACTCGGGACGAAAGCGGAACTCGACCATGGGGCCGAGATCATGTCCGCGCTCAAGTACAAAACCCACTACGTGATGGGCGAGCACGACTACTACCTGGACCTCGGGGCCTATTGGGAGAAACTCTTCGGTCCTCAGTGGCATAGTTTCGACCACAAGGGCGTGCATTTCATCGTCCTCAACAGCGTCCTCACCCACCACCACTGGACCTACGAGCGCTGGCCCACGGCCGAGCGCCGCATGGCCGAGATGTCGGGCCTCGACAACCCGAACGGCTCGCCGTTCATGGTCGGCGAAAAACAACGGGAGTGGCTCAAGAACGACCTGGCGAAGGTGCCGAAATCCACGCCGATCGTCGTCTTCTCGCACTCCCCCCTGCAGAAGATCTTCAAAGGCTGGAATTTCTGGACCGACGACGCCGAGCAGGTCCAGGCGATCCTCAAGCCTTTCCAGCGCGTCAGCGTGATCTACGGGCACGTGCACCAGATCCAGTACAACCAGATCGGCAACATCTCGTTCCACTCCGTGATGGCGACCGCCTGGCCCTGGCCGTATCCGCAGTCCTACGCCCTGGCCGAAAGCCATCTCCCGGTGCTGACGGTGCCGATGAATCGCGCCGACCCGTTCTTCGAGCGCGACGCCACCGGCTGGCAGTTCATGAACGTGAAAACGGGTCGCGTGGACCTCACCTACCAGCTTCCCAACAACACGACCCGGACGGTGGCGTTCAACGCGAAAACCGGCAAACCGGGCGACATCGCGTACCAGGAAAAAACGAAGCGGATCCCGCCGCAGGATCACTACTGACGAAAAGGAGCCATGAAGATGAAATACGCAATCGCCGCCGCCTTCGCAGCCCTGCTCGCGATGCCCGCGGCTCTCGCCGACGAATTCACCAAAAAGGACATGGAACGCTGGCAGAAGGACTTCGACGACGCCGCCAAGCTCGGACGCGCGCTTTGGGTGAACGACGCGCCGATCAAGCTCGGCACCAACGGCGTCGCCTGCGCCCAATGCCATCCGAACGCGGCGAACACGCACCCGGAAACCTACCCCAAGTTCCAAAAACAGATCGGCCGCGTGGCCGCTCTGTGGGAAATGGTCAACTGGTGCATTCGCAATCCCCTTGAGGGCAAGAACCTCTCCGCCGACTCCAAAGAGATGATCGCCCTGCAGGCCTACATCGCGTCCGAGCGCAAGGGCGTGAAACTCGCTCCGGGGAAACACTGACATGGCGGCGCGTCTTCTCGTCCCGCTGCTCGCCCTGTGCTTCGGCTTCCCACCCGCGTCCGCGGACGACGGACCAACGCCAGAGCTCAAGAAGCACGGGAACTTCTACGTGGGACCGGCGCTCACGACGGGCATGCTCAAGGATTTCAAGGCCAAAGGCGGGGCCACCGTGATCGATCTCCGTGGTTTCGAGGAAAAAGGCGAATGCGGGGAAGCGGCCGTCGCGGCGAAAATGGGGATCAGATACTACGCCGCGCCGATGCCCAAGTCGGACCCGGTGACGAACGAAGCGGTCGACGCCGTCAATCGCGTCCTCGCCGACGCCGAAAAGGGCAAGCCCGTGCTGCTCACGTGCTCCACGGGCAGCCGCGCGGCCGCCTTTCTCGCCGTGCGCCTGGCGCGCGAGGAGAAGATGCCCGTCGAACAAGCCATCGCGGCGGCGAGAGCGCTGGGCCTCAAGCCCGCCACGGAAGAGCTCGTGCGAATGTACCTGAAACCCTGAAACTGGGGGTTGAACCCCCTCTACGGTGGGCAAGGCGCCCTAGACTCAGCCCACGCTCGCCTTCAGGAGATCGATCAGTTTCAACGCCGCTTTGCCGAGCGACTCTCGGGGCCGGTGGTAAAGACGCGGGCGCAGGGTGTGGGCGTTCGCGATCTCGCTCGGTATTTTCTTGAATGCGCCGCTGCGCAGCTCTTTGGCGATCATCTCCTCCGGGAGCCAGCCGAACGCGAGGCCCGCGGCGATGAATTCACGCTTGGCGTGGAAATCGCCAACGGTGAACATCGGGCGCCTCTCGAGTTCCGAGGTGCTCAAACCCAGCACGCCCTTCGAACCCCGGATCGCGACGAAGTCGCGAGCGCGCAGCTCATCGACGCCCCATTTCGATCCGCCCGCGAGCGGGTGGGTTCTCGCGCAGACCAAAGCGATCCGCACGGGCTTGAGCGCGACCGATGGGAGCCCCCCGTTCCGGATCGGCGACAGCAGGATCATGAGATCGGCGTTTCGGCGGAAGAACTCGTCTTCGACCTCCTCGAGGTGCGACTCGAACGCTTCGACTTGCGTCGAAACACCGGTTTCGCGCAGGGCGCGAATCGACGAGACGATGGCCCTCTGATTGAAAACCCCGTCGGCCACGATCTGAACGCGTGGCTCCCAGCCCGACTTCAGCGTGCGGCAGAAGCCGAGGAAGTCTTCGTATCCCCGCTGGACCTTCGCCCCGTGCATCAAGACCGCGCGGCCCTCGGCCGTGAGGCGCGATCGATAGCCGCTGCGGTCGACGAGCTTCAACTCGAGGCCTTCTTCGAGGGTCCGGATCAAATGGTTGAGCGCCCCGTAGCTTTTTCGGAGGGCCACGGCGGCGCGATGGAAGCTTTTCTCCTGCTCAAGCGCCTCGAGGGCCCGCAATTGATCGATGGTCACCACTTCATGCCCCCAGCAAGATGATCCGTACGATAGACCAAGTCGATCTAAATTTGGTCGTTTTTTTGAACTATTAATTCCGTTATGTTCTCACGCGAGGCGACTCCCTGAACAACCCCGCCCGCTCCCATAGGAAACCCATCGTCATGCACGCCGATTTCGATCCCGAAGCCCTCACGATCTTCGAGCCTTTCCGGGTGAAAACGGTTGAACCCTTGCCCCTGCCCTCGCGCGAGGAGCGGGAGCTCGCGATCCGTCGCGCGGCGTTCAACCTCTTCGCCCTTCCCGCCGCCGCGGTCACCTTCGATTTCCTCACGGACAGCGGAACAAGCGCGATGTCGGCCCGCCAATGGTCGGCGATGATGACCGGCGACGAATCGTACGCCGGAGCGAAGAGCTTTTTCCGCTTTGAAGAAGCCGTGCGCGGCCTCACCGGAATCGAACACGCGATCCCGACCCACCAGGGCCGCTCAGCCGAGGCTCTCCTCGCGAAGGCCCTCGTGAAACCGGGCCACGTCGTGCCGGGCAACACGCACTTCGACACCACGCGCGCCAACATCGAAGCCGCCGGGGCTTCGGCTCTGGACCTGCCCTGCGATGAAAACGAGGACTCCTCGTCGCCGTTTCCCTTCAAGGGGAACGTCGACCTCGTGAAACTCGAGAAAGTCCTGAAGGACGGCAAGCCGCCGTTTTTCGTGATGACGGTCACGAACAACTCCGTCGGCGGCCAGCCGGTCTCGATGGCGAACGTCGCGGCGGCGAAGGCGCTGCTCGAACGCCATGGCGTGCCCCTCGTCATCGACGCCGCGCGCTTCGCCGAGAACTGCTTTTTCATCCAACAACGCGAACCCGGGCTCGAGAAAACGAGCGTGAAAGACATAGCGGCGAAACTTTTCTCATACGCCGACGCGGTCGTCATGAGCGCGAAAAAGGACGCTCTCGTGAACACCGGCGGCTTCATCGCGGTCCGCGACGGCGGGCTCGCCGAAACGATCCGTCATCTCATGGTCTTGACCGAAGGGTTCCCCACCTACGGCGGCCTCGCGGGCCGCGACATGGAGGCTCTCGCCGTCGGCCTAGAGGAAGTGCTCGACGAATCCTATCTCCGCTACCGCGTCCGCAGCGTCGAATACTTCGGGTCGGGAATCGAGGCTTGCGGATTCCGCGTCGTGAAGCCTTTCGGCGGGCACGCCGTTTACATAGACGCCGGCAAGAGCCTCCCGCACATCCCGGCGCTCCAGTACCCGGGCCAATCTTTGTGCGTGGAACTTTACCGGCGCATGGGTTTGCGCGCGGTCGAAGTCGGTTCAGTGATGCTCGGGCGCCGCGATCACGAAACAGGCCATGAAACCCCGGCCCCGAAAGAGCTCGTTCGACTCGCCCTCCCAAGGCGCGTCTACACTCAAAGCCATATCGATTACCTTCTCGAGAAAATGTCGTCCTTGACGCCGATGCTTTCGGAATTCAAGGGGTACCGGATCACCCGCCAGAGCAGGTACTTACGCCACTTCACTGCCAAGTTCGAACCGCTTTGACGCCGAACCCTCGCCCGAACCCGCCAAGGTCCCGGAGCCTCGGCCCCAGAACGTGTTTGAGCCGGATCAGGCGGAGGGCATTCAAGGCCAGGAGCGGCTCGCACGAATACGCTCAGTCGGATGCCCTATCGAACCGCCGCTCCGCCGCCGGGCCGCCCTCCTGAAGCGGAGGCGCGTTCGGTCACTTCGACTTTGCAGTGGGCGCGCTTGATCCCCGGTTTGTCGACGCATCCCCGGGACCGGTACGCCTTCGCCTCCTCTCGAGACGCGAAGTGGCTCACGATCTCCCCGTCGCGGATCACCGTTTCCATGGGCTCATCCAATGATCGCACCAGAAAGCAGCCGCTCGCGCCGACCTGCTTGACCAGCGCGGCGTCCGCCCTCCGCTCGCAATCCGAGCGCTTCGCGAACGTTTCGCCGGCGACGCTGTAACTGGCTTGCGGGGAACTCTCGACGATTTTATTCCCCTCTCTGCGCTCTTCGGAATCCGACGCCTCCGATCTCGAGCTCTTCGCCCAAGAGCGCCTGAGCGAACTTCTCTCGATCTGCGCGAGCGCGATCCCGGCCTTGTCCAAAGGGATTCTAAACGTGCATCGGGAGCCGTCGGCATCGCAATGCTCAGGGTTGATCAAAAGCACCCCGAGCCGACCTATCGCGCTGCGGCCGACCTTATCCAGCCCAACCGTGAACTCAATCTCCGCTTTCGCGAGCGCCTCCTCCAGACCCTTCGCCTGCAGGTTTTGCTTCTCGGTCCGCTTCTTAGGATCCGAACTCTTTATGAGCCCGAGCTCCTCGCGTTTCGCATCAAAGCCGCGTTTCGAACGCGTGATCATCGCGCGCGCCTGATCGATGCCCGTCTCCTCGCTCGATGGGGCCTCCGCGCGAGCGAGTGTTTGCGCAAAAAGCAGAACCGGAACGAGGAACAAAGCCTTACGAGACATGGTCTTGACCCACCTTTCGTTTTCAAATGCGCGCCCGGCAGCCCGCGAGGTCGCGGGCCCGCAAAGCGAGGCCCGCGCAGATTCCGCATTCGGGCACCGGTCCACATTACCATAGATGAAAACTCAGCTGACCAAATCCTAGACGGTCCAAACGTCCTGCGGAGGCTTGTGGGAGGGGGGCTGGCCAAAAGCGGCTATTCCTCCTTCGGAACGACCCGCGACCTGACCTTCGCCGCGTAAACCTTCCTGACCCGGCCGTCGTCGTCTTCGTCGAAGATGTCCCCGACGACCTCTTCCAGGATGTCCTCCATCGTGACGATCCCGAGGCGCTCGCCCGCGCTGGAGAACACGACCGTCATGTGGTTCCGCCTCTCCTGCATGACCCCGAGGACCCCCAGCGCCGAATCCGTCGGCCGCACCTTCAAAGCGGGTCGAACGATGGACTGCCAGTTCCGCTCGCCGGATTCCTTCAAAGCGACGAACTCCTTCGTGTGGAGGATCCCGACGACATGGCCGTTTTCCGTGACCGGCAGCCTCGTATGGCCGGAGCTCAGCACCACTTGGGTGATCTGCTCGATGGAGTCCGTGCTCTTCACGAAGTTGACCTGGGACCAGGGTAGCAGGATGTCGTTGATCTTCTTCTTCTCTATGCCGGCCATGTTCAGCATCAGCGTCTGGTGCACGGGGGAGAATTCATCCAGCTCGATCGTCGTTTGCGCGGGCGCGCCGGACGGCCTGGACCTCTTGAAAAAGGCCTTCAGGATCCGCTTCGTCGACCACTCCAACACGCCGACGATCGGAGACAACACCCGATCCGCGATGAACAGGGCGGGCGCGCCGGCGAGAACGATCCTCAACGGAGTGCGCAGCGCGAGGGTCTTGGGGACCAGCTCTCCGACAACGACGCTCAAATAAGTGATCGGCGTGACCACGAGCAGCACCGCGATGATCTCGGCGCTCAGCTCACGGAACCCGAGCTGCACGAAAAACGGCTCGATGTTCTCCGCGGCCCCCGAACCGCCGACGGCGGCGGCGACGGCCCCCACCAGCGTGATGCCGACCTGGATGATGGAAAGCGTCCGCTCGGGGCTCTCCCGCAAGGAGCTCAATCGCTGGGCCGCCATGTTCCCGCGCCTGGCCGCGCTGCGAAGCTCGGGCCTGGACACGGAGACGAAGGCCATTTCATAGGCCGCGAAAAGGGCGTTCAAAAATAAACATGTTGCGATTATAATTATTTCTTCCATATTCCATCTCTCCGCGCCGGCGGCGCGAAGCGTTCAAAGTCGTTTCTGAAGCGGAATTTAAAACGAAGCCCACCGCCAGGAGACACCGGGCGGCTTCCGACCGAACGGTTCCTAAATGAGCAAGACCCTGTGGCGGATGTAACGAGGCGGATGAGTGGTGATGGACCGCCTGTATTCCGCCAAAGCGGAGCGCCATCTTTCAATCCGATAGACCAAAGCCGCCACGTCGGAAAACGCGGCGTCAAAGGGTCGAATGCCGTCCTGGCGTTTGTAGAGAGAGGGGTTCAGGACGCGCACGGCATGGTACCCATCGCTCAGTGAATGGGCGGCGGCCTTCGCTTCCAATCGGGATTCGATCGAACAAAGAGGCGATGGCAAGTCGAAATTCGCGCCAAAAGCGAACAGGAGCGCCACCAGGAGCGCGGCACCGCCGAAGGCACGGGCTATGAACGGGGGAATCGATAAATGACTATTGGCACCGTCGGGGTCGTCATCCATAGGATGAGAGCAGGCTACAGGGCCGGCTTTCATCTTGTCAAACGACGCCCATGCGGTCCGATGCGCGATCTCGGCGATCCTGGCCGAAGACAACCCCAAAATCACGCGCCCGGCCTTGTCTCATCGACTCTCAACTCTTAAAGTTTTCGTCAAATGGGTCGGTTCGAGCCCGCTCTCCTTATTTTCATCTGCCTCGCCGCGCTCGCTTTCCCGACTGCGTCAGCGTTTTCCTCAGAGAACTCCTCAGAGAACTCCTCAGAGGCTTTGTCAGAAGCTCCGCCAGCAAGCCCAGCAGCCCCGCGAGCGCCGCCAAAGGCGAGCTCGATCGAAGGCCCGCACATCCGAATCGACTGGTTGGCGCCGGATGCTTTCGCATCGACAGGCGAAACGCTGATGGGCATCCGTTTCACCCCCGACGAGCACTGGCACGTCTACTGGAAGAATCCAGGCGACTCGGGAGCGGCGCCCAAGTTTCAGTTCAAATCCGAAACCGCTCAAGTCGGTGACATCCTCTGGCCCTACCCGAAGCGCCTCCCCGTGGCGCATCTCACGAACCTCGGCTACGAGGGCGCAACCTCCTACTTGTTCCGCGTGAAAACCGAGAACGCTTCCGGAGTCGCCATCGAAGCCAAGCTCGAGTGGCTCGTCTGCCGGGAGGAATGCATTCCCGGCTTCGGGACCTTGCGCCTCGAACGCCCGGCCGAGGGCGCCGAGGCCGTGTTCGCGACCCCGGTCGCCGCGGAGATCGCGGCGTACGCCGCGCGCCTGCCCGTCAGCGGGACCGACTCCAGCCACACGCTCCGCATCGACGGAGGACGCGACGGGGAGCTGGACGTCGCGATCGAAGGGCCGGCAAACGCGGAGATCGAGCTTTTCCCTTTGGACGGCGACTTCGTGTCGCCCGCGCGACCGGCCGTCAAACACGCCGACGGGCGGCGGATCGCGACGTTTCAAACGGCCAAAGGGGTCGCGCGGCCGGAACGGGTCGGCTTCCTCCTCGTCGCCGACGGGCAGGCTTACGAGTTTCCCGCTCCACCGACGGGCGGCGGGGGCCCAGCCGGCGGCGGCCCCTACTGGATTTTGATTCTATCGGCCCTTGTCGGCGGCGCCCTGCTGAACTTCATGCCTTGCGTTTTCCCGGTGATTTCCATGAAAGCGCTCTCGTTGCTCAAAATCTCCGACCCGGCGGGGCGACGGCGGGACGGGTGGCTCTACTCCGCCGGGGTCGTGACCGCGTTCACCGCCCTCGGCGCCGCGGTCCTGGCGTTGCGAAGCGCCGGGGCGGCCGTCGGCTGGGGCTTCCAACTGCAATCGCCGCTCGTCGTGCTCTCTCTCGTTCTTCTTTTCTGGCTGATGGCACTGAATTTCCTCGGCGTGTTCGAAACGGGGGCCGCCGTGATGAGTTCGGCGGGGAAAATGAACTGGCGCTCGGCCTTCGGCACGGGCGTGCTTTCGGTTTTCATCGCCGCGCCTTGCACGGGACCCTTCATGGGAGCGGCGCTCGGCGCGACGGCCGCGCTCCCCGGCCCCGAGGCCATGGCCATTTTCATGGCGCTCGGCTCAGGCCTCGCCTTGCCGTATCTGCTCCTGACGATGAACGCGACGCTGGCCCGGCGGCTGCCGAGATCGGGCCCTTGGATGGAAACGCTCAAGCAATTCTTCGCGTTCCCGCTCTTCGCCACGGTCCTCTGGCTGCTCTGGGTGCTCGGCTCGCAAACAGGGCCGCAAGGTTGGTTGATCGGGTCTTCGACCTTGTTGGCGGTCTCCTTCTGCGTCTGGCTGGGGCGCCGGACGCGGCGGAGTTGGATCGCATGGCTCCTGGCGATCGGTGCGGTCGCCGGCGCGGGCGGCGGCTTGCGTTCCGCCA
>JAJTYM010000029.1 GCA_021463345.1 Pseudobdellovibrionaceae bacterium
CGACATCGTGACGACCCGGTGCCCACGGGCATTTCTGCGTAACTCCATGACGTCCCCTTACTACAGGATCTCTGTCCTGTCGAATTGGGGGCCATTCCATCATCGACGGCATTCCGTACTCGCATTGATCGATGGTGCGGCCGCATGTGGAAAGACGAAGTCCTTTGCCCGTCAGGACTTTACTCTTTTGCGGAACTCTTTGAGCGTGTGACCGGACAGAAGCCGGACGTTTCCGAATAAGACAGTGATGGCGAACGCAGAAGCCAATCTCTAAAGATGGCTCAAGTCAGCGTAGAACCCGCTTATTTTTTTCATTGTCGTCTTGAAAGATTTTGAGTTTAGCTGATCGCTGGCGGCATAGCGGCCCAGTGGGAAAAGCAGGGGTTCCATGCTTTGACCGCCGCCCTTCGCACAAGACGGGAAGGCGCCTCTCAGAGGTTGTCTTCGAACGAAAATGGTGGTCGCTGCAGGACTTGAACCTGCGACCTCTTCCATGTCAAGGAAACGCGCTACCAACTGCGCCAAGCGACCAATTCGAAGACGAAAGAGACCGAAAATCTAAATGGTCGCGGGGGAAGAGTCAAGGGCCCCGGCGGAAGATCCCTGAAGGTGGGCGCTGAACTGCCGGACCCAAAGAGAGAAAAGCTCGTTCAATGGTCCTGGGCAGCCGTGAGCCTGGAGACGATCGAAGGTCTCCAATGGGCGGCCACAGGAGCGAATCCAGGCGAAAAGGCCGAGGTCATTCGAGACGTTGATCGATAGACCGTGCCGCGTGATTCCGTTGCGGATGCGGATGCCGAAAAAGGCGAGCTTCCCCGCCGCCGTATAAAGTCCCGGCTCATCAGCCTTACGGGTGGCCGTGACGCCGAGATCCGCGAGAAAAGACCTGGTCGACGCTTCCAGGATTTCGACATACGCCCGCGCGCCCAACTGATATGGCCTCAGCGGCACGATGGGGTAGATCACCAACTGCCCTGGAGAGTGCAGGGTCGCCTGTCCGCCGCGGTCGGCGCGCGCGATCTCGAAGCCACGCTTTTCCAAGGCCTGGATCCCCACCGGCAAGTCCGATTCGACGTTCCCCCGTTTTCCCAAGGTGATCGTCGCGGTGTGCTCCAATCCGAGGATGATCGGCACGGTCGCGCGCGTTTCAACCGCGGCGCACGCTTCGTCTTGCGCGCGCAAACCATCCTCGTAACTGATTCGTCCGAGCCATCGGCTTTCCACCATGGCGGTCGAATCTAGTGCGTTGGCCCGATCCTGGCCAGGGAGAAATCACCGCGGGTCGAGTGGCAGACTTAGGTCTGGTCCTCGCTGCGACTGGCGGAAGGCCTTGTCCGCATCGAATGAGCCGATTACGCTGAAAGGCGAGCAGAAGGCGCTCGAAGTCGGGATGGGGGCCTCATGAGCAAACGCCTGCGTTTTCTATCAGGTTTGATCGCAGTCGTGATGAGCGCTGGTTGTGGCATTGAAACGGATGGCGATGACAGTGATTTGACCCGACTCACGTCCGAAGAGAAGGTCGCGGCGCTGGCCGTCTTTCTGCCGTGGGCGAACCTGCGCGGAGCGCTGGACCAAATGGCCACGACCTCCGCGGACGTCTCGGTGAACGAAGATGCCAGGGCGATCGCCACCGAACTCGAAAAGCTCTGCGTGGTTCGGCGCGCGCCAGACAGGCTTTCGACCTTCATGGCCGAAGAGGACCAAACGACGCGAGTCAATACCTTGGCCATCGGCCCCAGCGTATCCAGGCCCGACTGCCCCATTCGTTTTCATGAAAGGGCCGTGGTTGAGCGGCGCACCATCCACAACACCCAACAGACGATGATGACCGTTACAGCCGATTACTCAGCCTTGGCGCAGGACGCCATGGAATTGCTGCCGGTGGCTGCATTCAAATACGAGGGCACAATCGAGTCCCGCTCGGGTCAAATCCAATCCGATCTCGTGCATGCGGCGTTCGAGATCTATTCCGGCCGCCTCACGCTTGAGGGGGAAGAACCGATCAACGTACGATGGCAGCGCAAGACCAAAACGAAATTCCGAGGAACGTCATCCGTGACCGAAGAGACGGTCACGCGATCCGCACGGGTCGGGCGGCGCGCGATTGAATGGCTCCAGGAACGGGAATTGACCGATCTCAAACTCGCCACGGAACGGAACTTCCTCAACCACGAGGAAATCAGCGCCGGTGACTACGAAAAGCTTCGAGGCAAAGCGCTCGCCAAAAGCCGGCGGCACTGAGCGAGCGGGCGCGAGCGCCCGTCCGAAGTCAGGAGCTGGGCGGCAAGTACGCCTGCGGGTTCACCGGCTGACGATTGTGGCGGAGCTCGAAATGCAGGTGCACCCCGCTGGCGCGGCCCGTGCGTCCCATCGTTCCGATCACATGCCCGCGTCGCACGAATTGACCATCCTCGACTTGGATCTTGTCGAGATGGGCGTAAAGCGTCGCCCATGCGGGGCTGTGCTCGATGACGACCAAGTTACCGTATCCCCGAAAGCCCCGGCCCGTATAGATCACGTACCCTTTCTCCGCCGAAAGGATCGGTGTCCCCCGCGGAGCGCCCAAGTCGATGCCCCAATGCGAGCGCTTTTTCCCTAAACGGAATGGCTGCGTGAGCCTGGCGTCATCGACCGGCCAATCAAAGGCGATGTCCTCGCTCGATGCCTGCATCTTGCGCTCGCCTCGCCACGTAGCTTCAGGCGCCGGCATTTCGTCTTCCCTCGGGTCGTAAGCCTCCCCGGTCTGGAAATCGCCCGGCCCGTGAAACGTCGCGCAGGCCGCGCCGAGCACGACCCAAGCGGAGAAAAACACGAGCACGGCGGAAGCGTGCGGTCGATACTTCGAACGCGTCACCATCGTCATCCGTAGATCGGGAAGCGTTGGCAAAGCTCGCGCACGCCCGCGCGCACCCGCGCCAAAGTGGCTTGGTCGGTGTGGCGACGCAGGGCTTCGGCGATCCAGAGGCCGACCTGTTTCATCTCGGCCTCCCGCATCCCGCGCGTCGTGAGGGCCGGGGTGCCGATGCGCACGCCGCTCGTGACGAAGGGCGAGCGTTTTTCGTTGGGTACCGTGTTTTTGTTCACCGTGATGCCCGCATGATCGAGCGCGATCTCGGCGTCTTTGCCCGTGATCTCGCGCCGGGAGAGGTCGACGAGGATCAAGTGGTTGTCGGTTCCTCCGGTGACGAGCTCGAAGCCTTCGGCGAGCATCGTCTCAGCCAATGCGCGGGCGTTGGCGACGACCTGACGGGCGTAGTCCCTGAAATCGGGCTTCAGCGCTTCGCCGAAAGCCACGGCTTTGGCCGCGATCACGTGCTCGAGCGGCCCGCCTTGAATGCCGGGAAAAATCTTGGAATTGACCTTTTTGGCATTTTCCTCGGACGACAGGATGATCCCGCCGCGCGGCCCACGCAGCGTCTTATGCGTCGTGCTGGTCGTGTAGTGCGCATGGGGGACCGGGGACTCGTGCTGTCCGCCGGCGACCAGGCCAGCGAAATGCGCCATATCCACGAGTAGGACCGCGCCGACTTCATCGGCGATTTCACGGAAAGCCTTGAAGTCGAGCGCGCGGGGGTAAGCGCTGTAGCCGGCGATGATCATCTTCGGTCGGTGCTCTTTGGCCGCTCGCAGGACCGTTTCGTAGTTGATTCGGTGCGTGTCGGCGTCCAGCCCGTAGGACGCCGCTCGGAAAAGGAGTCCGCTGAAATTCACGGGGCTCCCATGGGTCAAGTGGCCCCCGTGCGAGAGATCCATGCCGAGAATCGTTTCACCGGGCTGCAAGACCGCGAGGTAAACGGCCATATTGGCCTGGGAGCCCGAATGCGGCTGAACGTTGGCGTGCTCGCAACCGAAGAGCGCTTTGGCCCGATCGATGGCGAGCTGCTCGATGTGGTCGACGAACTCGCAACCGCCGTAATAACGCTTCCCGGGATAGCCTTCAGCGTACTTGTTGGTGAGGATCGAGCCTTGGGCTTCCATCACCGCCCGGGACGCGTAGTTCTCCGACGCGATCATTTCGAGGCCGAAGCGTTGACGATCGGTCTCCTTCGCGAGCCATTGAGCCAGTTCTGGGTCGGTCTTCTCGAGATACATGGTCACTCCTTCGGAATCGTAGCGTCGATGACGATCGCGCGGTGGGCGCGGCCCCTCACTGAGGGGCTGCGGGGTCAGCAGTTTTCCCAAGGTCCGCCGAGCTTCCGAACGCGACCGTCGTGACGACCGCCCTCGAATTCCGTCTCAAGGAAGGCTTGGAGCGCGGCCGCGCAGGCTTCGAGATCCGTCACCCTGGACCCGAGGCAAAGCACATTGGCGTCGTTGTGCCGCCGGGAGAGCCTTGCCACGTCGCTGTTCCACGCCAGCGCCGCGCGCACGCGCGGGTAGCGGTTCGCGCGCATCGCCATGCCTTGCCCCGATCCGCAAATCAAAACCCCGAGCCTGGACGGGTCGTCTTGGATTTCGCGGGCGACACGGTCGGCGTAGTCCGGGTAGTCGACGCTGACCTCGGAATCGGTGCCGAGGTCTTTCCACTCGACCTGAGGAAATCGCGCTTTGAGCTCCCCCTTGCGATGGAAACCGGCGTGGTCGGACGCGATCAAAATGGTCATCGGAGCCTCCCGGGTTTGCGCGAAAGCTTACGATAAAATCGCTTCAGTGGATACTTCGGACCCGCAAAAAGGCGGACGTCGCCCGTTTGTTGATGGCTGCGTCAAACCACAGCGGCAAAACGGAGGGCCTCGCCCTTTTACGATCAGACTTTGGAAAAGACGAGGCTGGCGTTGGTCCCGCCGAAACCGAAGCTGTTGTTCAGCACGTGATTGAAATCGCCGTCGCGCGCGGCGACCGGCACGTAATCAAGGTCACAGCCTTCGCTGGGGTTTTCAAGATTGATCGTCGGCGGCGCGATGTTCTCTTTGAGAGCGAGGAGGGCGAACGCGCTTTCGAGCGCGCCGGCGGCTCCGAGCGTATGCCCCGTCATGCTTTTCGTCGAGCTGACCCAAAGGCGTTTGGCATGGTCGCCGAAAACCGCCTTGATCGCGTTCGACTCGAGTTCATCGCCCTGGGGGGTGCTCGTGCCGTGCGCGTTGACGTACTGAACCTGCTCGCCGTTCAAGCGGGCGTCCGCAAGCGCGCGGCGCATCGCCTCGGCGGCGCCCGCGCCGCCCGGAGCTGGGCTGGTCATGTGATACGCGTCGCTCGAGACGCCGTAGCCGGAGACCTCGCCGTAAATCCGGGCGCCGCGTTTCGCCGCGTGCTCGTATGCTTCGAGGACCAAAACCGCGCCGGCTTCACCGAGGATGAAGCCGTCGCGATCCTTGTCCCAAGGGCGGCTGGCCATCTTCGGTTGATCGTTGCGGGTCGAGAGGGCCTTCATGGCGTTGAAACCGCCGATCGCGAGAGGGCAGACCGCCGCTTCCGCGCCGCCGGCCACCATCACGTCCATCTGGCCGTCGCGAATGTACCTGGTCGCTTCGCCGATCGAATGCGCGCCCGTGGCGCAAGCCGAGGTGACCGAGAAATTCGGTCCTTTGAGACCGTGCTTGATGCTGATCTGGCCCGCGGCCATATTGGCAATGACCATAGGGATGAAAAACGGCGTGACACGCGCTGGGCCGCGCTCCAGCAGCGTCCGATGCTGCGTTTCGATCCCCGGGAGGCCGCCGATGCCGACGCCGACGATCGCGCCCGTCCGCCCGCGGAGGGCCTCGGTGAGTTCGAGACCGGAATCCTTCAGCGCCATATCGGCCGCAGCCACGCTGAACTGGACGAAACGGTCCATTTTCTTCTGTTCTTTTTTTTCGATGTACAGGCTCGGGTCGAAATTCTTGACCTCTCCGGCGAAACGCACGTCATAGCCGCTGGCATCGAAAAGCGTGATCATGTCGATGCCGGAAACGCCGCCGATGCAGTTCTGCCAGCTTTCCTCGGCGTTGAGACCGAGAGGGGACACGAGACCGATTCCGGTCACGACAACGCGGCGTTGCTCGAGGGCGGGACGGGCGAAGAGGGCTCTCGCGTCTTGCGACATAGGGTTCTCCGAAGGAGATCGGTCCGAGCGAAGCCCGAACGCGAATTCCAGGTGACGGCTCCGGGCGACGATTCCAAACGAATCGAACCCGGCGAACAAAGGCGAATCGAACCTTCGCGTCGACCCATTCCAATCCATGAGATCGACTCATGGCGCCGGCTCACGGGCCTGGGCCGGCGCGCGGACCCGGTGGATTAAACCTTGCCCTTCGCCGCCAGGTAATTGCAAACGTCTTGGACCGTTTTGAGCTTTTCGGCGTCCTCGTCCGGGATTTCAATGCCGAATTCCTCTTCCATCGCCATCACGAGTTCGACGATGTCGAGGCTGTCGGCGCCGAGGTCATCGATGAACGACGCTTCAAGCTTCACGCGCTCCGGATCCACGCCGAGCTGCTCAACGATCACTTCCTTCACTTTCGGTTGAATGGTCGCAACCATCTTTTCCTCCACCGCTATTGCGGGTCAGTTACATGTAAAGTCCGCCGTTCACACTCAACGTGTGGCCGGTCACATATTTCGCATCGGAGCTGAGCAGAAAACTCACGGCCGCCGCGACGTCGGAGACGTCCCCCAGCGCCTTCAGCGGGATACGATCGAGTATCGACCGCCTTTGCTGATCGCTGAGGACATCCGTCATCTCGGTGACGATGAACCCGGGCGCCACGCAATTGGCGCGGACTTGCCGCGAAGCGAGCTCAAGCGCCACTGATTTCGTGAAAGCTTCGACACCGCCTTTGCTGGCGGCATAATTGGATTGGCCGGGATTACCGGTCTGGCCGACGACGCTCGTGATGTTCACGATGGAGCCGAATCGGGCCTTCAGCATGATTTTGGCCGCGGCCCGCGTGCAGAGGAAGACGCCGCGCAAGTTGGCTTCGGTCACGCGATCAAAATCGTCGGCTTTCATTCGGAGAAGAAGCTGGTCCTTGGTGATTCCGGCGTTATTGACCAGGAAGTCGAGCCGCCCGAATTCTTCAAGGACCTTGGAAAACGCCTTTTCGACCGATGTTTCGTCGCCGACCTGGAGATGCAGGCTGATGTGGCCGGAACCGGGAAGGGAAGTGACGATTTTTTGCGCCGCATCAGGATTGGAGGCGTAAGTGATCGCGACACGCGCGCCTTCACTCGCCAAACGACGCGCGATCCCGGCACCGATGCCTCGGCTCGAACCCGTCACCAGGACGGCGCGGCCAATAAATCGCGGCGTCATCTGGTCTTGCGAATAGCCTTGCGAATCGTTCACGTCAGACGCCCTCTTTCCACGCCTTTTCGAAGTTCTTCAAGTCTTCCAGAGAGTTGATATTCAATGTTGCGACCGAACCTGAGTCAATTTTTTTCGCCAACCCTGAGAGGACCTTGCCTGGACCGAATTCCACCGCGCGACGCGCACCAAGAGTATGGAGGCGGCGTATGCATTGGGTCCATTTCACGGCACCCGAGATCTGCATGACCAATTCCTGGCGCAAACGCTCGGGGTTTGTCGATTCGGTCGCGCTGAAGTTTTGCACGATCGGCCATTGTGCCTCGGAAAACGGAAGGCCCGCGAGCGTCACCCGCATTTCCTCTTCGGCTGGCTGCATGAGCGAGCCGTGGAACGGCGCTGAGACGTTGAGCGGGATCAGGCGCGCCTTTGCGGGCGGATCAGGTGCGAAAATAACGTCGACATTGAAATTGGCTCGCAGCCATGCGAGCGCCTTGGCCGAGCCACTTATGACGACTTGACCAGGCGCATTGAAATTCGCCGGCTGCAACGGGCGCTCACCCGATTCCGATTCAACCCAAGTACAGAGCTTTGCCGCCTGTTCGTCCGTCAGTCCGAGCACCGCGCACATTCCGCCCTGACCGACCGGAACCGCGCGTTGCATAGCCTGGCCACGGAGGCGCACCGCGCGCAACCCATCGGCGAAGCGCAACGCGCCGGACGCGACCAGAGCCGCGTACTCGCCGACCGAGTGCCCAGCCCCGGCAACGATCGACAGTCCCGTCATTCCATGCGCGACCGTAAACGCCGCCGTCGAGGCCAGAAGCAGGGCGGGCTGCGTGTTTTCGGTCAACGCGAGAGCGTCTTCGGGTCCTTCGAAGCAAAGTTTTTTGAAGTCCTGCCCGAGCACGTCGGACGCTTCCTCGAAATGTTCGCGCGCGCTTTTGAAGTTCTCGAACAAGAACTTGCCCATTCCGACGGATTGGCTCCCTTGTCCGGGAAATAGCGCCCCCCACATGGCTTCAGTACCTCAGCATCACGCTGCCGCTGGTGAGTCCAGCCCCGAACGCCGTGAGCAGGACGTTCTGCCCGCGCCGGATGCGTCCGTCGCGCACGGCCTCGTCGAGAGCGATGGGCAAAGTCGCCGCCGAAGTGTTGCCGGTGTCGCCGATATTGACGACGACTTTTTCATTCGGGATACCGAGGTACTTCGCGACCGCCTCGAGAATGCGGATGTTCGCTTGATGCGGAATGAGCCAGTCGATCTCCCCGATGTCGAGCCCCGCCGTGCCGATCGCGTCCTGGCAGCCTTGCACCATCGTGCGAACCGCGTTCTTGAAGATCTCGCGGCCTTTCATGCGCACATACTGCAGGTTTTCATCGAGCACCCGTTGGCTGAACGGGATCGCCGAGCCGCCTGCCGGCAGCATGATGAGGTCGCCGAGATTGCCGTCGGCGAACATATGTTCGGCGAGGATCCCCGAACTCTGCCCCGGTTCGGCGCGAGAGAGAATCACGGCTCCGGCGCCATCGCCGAAGAGGATGCAGGTCTCGCGATCCTTGTAATTCACCAGGCGGTGCAGGATTTCGGCGCCGACGACGAGGATGTTCTTGCTCATGCCCGTGCGGATGAACTGGTTGGCGACCGTGAGGCCGTAAACGAAACCCGAGCACGCGGCCGAAAGGTCGAAAGACATCACTTGGCGCGCGCCGAGTTTTTTCTGCAGCATGCACGCGGCCGAAGGCATGGGCTGGTCGGGCGTGACGGTGCAGAAGAGGATCATATCGAGATCCGCGGCTTCGAGGCCCGCCGCTTCCAATGCGCGCGTAGCGGCGACAAACGCCAAGTCACTGGTCGCCTGACCTTCGGCGGCGAGATGGCGGTAGCGGATGCCGGTGCGTTCAGTGATCCAGGCGTCGCTGGTATCGACCATTTTTTCGAGGTCGGCATTGGTGAGAAGTTTCTCGGGCAGGTGGGATCCCGTCCCGATGATTCGGGATTTATACAAGCCGACGCCTTTGCCGCTGTCGGGGATGCGACCCGGTTCGGCAGCCCCGTGCGTTCGCTCTGTGTTGTGATCTGTCATTGCATGGCCCTCGGGCTCCGCGGCCTTTTCGGTATTGGGCGGCACTCGCGCCACCCAATGAAAAACGGCGTCCGCCGCGAAAATGACCGGGAGGACGCCGAATCAGTGAACATGACGCTCTTCAGGCCTTTGCGGTGACGACTTCTTCGCCTTTGTAGTAACCGCAGGACGCACAGACATGGTGCGGAAGCATGAGCGCATTGCAGTTCGGGCAATTCACGACAGTGCGTGCGACGAGGAAATCGTGAGAACGGCGCTTGCCGCGGCGAGAGCGAGTGAGGCGTTTCTTAGGAGTCGGCATAAGTCCCTACCTATACGTCGTTGCCGGAGCCAGGGTCCCTCGGAGGAAGCGCGCGCGCACCTCGTCGGCAGACGGCAACCGGTTGAAAAAGAAGCGCAAAATCTATTACAAATTTCAAGAAAATCAACTGGGAACTGCCCGAACAAGGGTTCTTTTAAGGGCGATGGCCAGCTGGAAACAGAAAAGTCGCTCGAGGCCCTCTTTGGGGCCTTAGACGCCACTTCATAATTTGTTAATTATTTAACAAAAACGAATATTTACATGTAATTTACGGCCAGAAAGAGGCCTGGGGCGGATCGGAAATAAAGTTCATACTGGAGTCCCTTTAGGACCCCCGGACGCTGTCAAATCATTAGGCGGTCGTCAGAACGATGGTTTGGAAACCATCATCAAGTGCAAACGATCGATGGCTTGGGAGGCATCTTTTTCGCAATCCCTAAGCGCATCCGGCGCCCATGATACTGGCTGGGGCGATCGGATGCGCTTAGGGACAAAACCGTGTTAGGGCACGAAAGGGACGAGTCATGAAAAAAATCACGATGGCATTGATGATCCTGGCGTTCACGGCCCCAGCGCTCGCTCGCGACCGTTCGCTTCTTGACGGAGCCCTCAGCGACTCCTTCAAGGACCGCGACCAAGTTCAGCGTCATTACAAAAAAAACGACATCGGCCTCAAAGAAAAACGTCGTGGCAAAGAAGTCCGCCGCATCAAAATCGAAGTCGGGGATGAGTTCGGCTCCGCCAATGTCGCAACCAGTCGTGGCGAGGAAAGCCTGAGATTCCGCAACTCAAACGCGGCCGACGATGACATCAAAGTCAACGTCGATCAGGAAATCAAAGACGTGAACGCATCGGTTTCCAAGGAGCTGAACCGCCATCCGTCGAAAGTTCTCGACGGCGGCGGATGATCCGCCGAGATGCCGGAGAAGATTCCTATTCAGAAACGCGCGTTTCTCTCAAAAGCCGCGCGTGTTCCTTCAAAATGCACCGATTGGAAACGACCAGAAGCCCGCGCTGTCGGGCTCGAGCTTCCGCCTTCGGATCCGTCACGCCTTCCTGAAGCCACAAGAGCTTCGGTCGATCCGCCGGCATGCGGCGGTCCATTTCGGCCAGCACCTCGTCGACGACGCCTGCGATAGCGTCGGATCGACGGAAGACGTCGATGATTTCAAGCGGACCAGGGACATCCGCGAGCCTCTCGTAGACGGGCTTGTCGAGCACGGGCCCGTGGCCTCCGGGCCGAACCCCGACGACGTCATAACCGCGAGCAATCAGGTAATGGCCGACTTCGTAGCTCGGGCGACTGGGTTCGGGACTCAGACCCAAGATGACGATGCGCTTATAATCCTTGAGGGCTTGGGCGATTTCTGCGTCAGGCGGGGTTGTCATCAGGCGGCTCCCTTTCTCGAATGCACGGCTCGCGACAGCGAGCTTCCAGCGCGGCACCGGTGATTCGATCTTGATCCGAGGTCCGCTGTTTTGCATCCTGCTTTGCGCCAACGGGAATTGGATTTCATGGCGCGGCAAAGCGGGGAGACCGTCCTCTATCTAAAGGATGAGTTTCTTGAGCTCCTGCTGCGAGTAGATGTAGTCGGCGTAAATCATCGTATTGGTGATATTGCGGTGCCCGAGAGCGACCTGGACCAACCGGAGGTCTTTGGTCTTTCGGTAAAGGCGGATCGCAAAAGTATGCCGCAGGCAGTGGAATTTCTTTGGGGCGGGACGATACCAATCCCAGATCTGCCTCAAACGATGGTAGCCGATTTCAAAAACCAGATCCCCCTTGCGACTGTCAGCGAAACGACTGAGGCGCGCAAACAACTCCGGCGGCAGGGGGAGTTCGCGGTCATTGCTGCCTTTCATGCCGCGAATGAAGACAGTTTCATCGTAAGGATTCAGATCGGTTTTGCGGATCGCCAAAAGTTCTTTGGCGCGAGATCCCGTGCGCAGCGCCAGCTCTAGAATGAGGGAATCACGAAGGGAGTCCGTTCGGCTGGAGGCAATCAATGTTTCGAGTTTTTCGACTTCTGGGTCGAGAAGATATTTGTTCTTGTTCAGCTGGTAGCGTTGTGAAGCCAATCCCCGGGTACCTTTCGACAACAAGTATCGAACATAAATAGAAATCAAGCTCACAAGAGTTCGGCAAGTGTGGATTTGCAGGTCGACCTTAGTCGTGGTTTATGGCGCTGCGCATATACGGCGCGAGTGGAAATTTTCGAACTCCATAAAGCTGTTTTTCTGCAATCCCCCTAGGTGAAGGTACCCCCTTTCGACTCTTGGCGCCTTGGGCGCCCTCGCTTCTTCATTAATAAAGTCATTTAATTTCAAATACTTAATACTCACACTTATAACTATAAGTGTGAGTCCAGGTGCGGCAAATAAAACAGGGGGAGCTCTCGAAAGAAGAAATTCAAATTGACCAAAGAATTTCGATGCTTAAGTCAGTCTTTATTGCTGCGCATTATTGTCTATATTGTATTTCACAACGCCTTTTATTGTGTTTAGCATCAAAAGCGATGCTAAACACAACGATTCCGAGGCGCTTCTCCGAAAGCGGAAGGTCGTATGGACATGCAGAAAGACATCCCTACTTCTGAAGAGCACGTGAACACGCGATCAGTCCCTTCCCCCAGATCAAAGAGCTCGATTCGTATTCGATACGAAGCCGAGGTAGAGATTCTGCGACGTAAAATCGGTGGCCTTGAGGACGTCCGCGAGCAACTGGGGCTTTCGCAGCGCAAGATTTGCCAGCTTCTTCTGGTGGACCCAAGCGCATGGACGCGCTGGACTCGTGCCGACGGCAAAGCTCCGCCTCATATTTATCGAGCCTTGCAGTGGTATCTCGCTCTCAACGATAAATACCCGGCTCTCGACGTGAGCTTTTGGCTCTCGGCAGCGCCGCGGTCACAGGAATCTCAACTTCAAGACGCAGCCTGGAAGTCGACTTCGGCCGAGCTTGAATCCTTGAAGCGCGAACTCGGGGAGTGGCGTGAGCAATTCCAGATCCAAACACACGCGCGTGAAATCCACGGACCCTCGTTTCGAACGGGAGTTTTTTTGGGATTTTCACTCGGGATCCTGGCCGGCGGCGGCCTGACGTATTTGCTCGCCTCGTTATAGGCCGCGGCCGCCATTTTTCCATGTGCCTCGATCGACTTGAGACGTTTCATCCCGGCACGCGACATCATGGGATCGTCCCGCCTGGTTTTTTCGCTCAATCACCCGCATCTCGACGCCGATGTAGAGGAGACCGTCAACAGTCGAAGGTGGTACGTTTATGGGTTGGACGATTCGAGTCATCGGATTCTTCGTTCTTTTCACGCTCTTGGCGTGTGCAAAAAAGCAGGAAACCGCGACTGTCACGCTCGCCCTTCCGGATTGGTCGTCGGCGGCCACCCACCCCAAATCTGGTTCGGGGCCGCAAACACTCGCCGCCCACGAGAACATTTCCGTCATCATCGTGAACATCAACGGAGCCGGAATGAACGCGCCGGCCGTGTGGAAGTGGGACAATCATGATTCCGGGGCGCCGGCGACGCCGCCCACATCGATCAGTCTCACGGTTCCGCGCGGCCCCAATCGCCTCATTCAAGTCCTCGTCGTTTTCGAATCAGCCGGCGCCATGGAATTCCATTACGGAGACGCGCTGACCGCGATCACCTCCGACGGGCAAGGGGTGAGCGTCGCGGTCAACTCCATCGGCGGCGTGAACGCGCAAGGCAGCGTTTCCGGGCGCTACTTGCGTGCGGACGGTGTCGGTCCGACGGGGCCGGTCGAAATCCGTTTCGCTCCGCCGAACGGGCGCGCGCCGATGGTGATCGAAACCGAATACATGTATGCCGGCTGGTTTCGGTTCTTCGCTTTGCCGACGGCGGGCTTCACGTACCGATTCATTCCCACCGGCGAGTCTCTCTTTGAAAACTTCAGCACCACGAACGTCACGCCCACAGGCGCGCAACAAGCGAAGATTTACATCCCTCCCTACTGGTATCACGATCAGTGGTCGGCCGGGACTCCGGTCGGGCCTCGCAAACCAAATTTGGCGCAAACGAGCATCGTCGGCTTCTTCGGCCCCGGGGCGACGGGCAAATCGGTCTGCTTCTCGAACACGCCGGCGACGCTCAACGATTCCTACGCAAGCGCTTCCGCCGCGGACAACTCAAAGCTTCGTTGGGTCGGCAATGCCGCGCTCGGCGCCACCGACGCGGGCGTCCAAGCCGGCGGCACGACTTCTTGCGGAGCCGCGGTCGATGAATTCATCACCTACGCCAAACTCGACGAAACGCAGGTCACGCGCCAGGAGGGCCTCCTGGGCTTTCGAGGCCCGTTCGCCCTGCAGCCGAACGGCGGCCACGGCTACAAACAAGAAATCCTCGGCGTCGCTTCGGATCTGAACGTGGTCCTCAATTGGAAATACGTGCCAGGCGTCACCGCCCCAGGCGGCGTGCGTGGCACGCGGGTGTTCTACCGTTTCGGTCAGTCGTCGCTGAGCGACAACGACGCCGACTACGGGCGCAGCGGGGAAATCAAGTGCGACGAACTCGCCCAGCTCTCCCGGCCGTTCGCGTTTTTAAAGGATGAAAGCGCCTCTGCGGGGGCGACCAGCGTTTCGACCACGATCCCGGCCACCGCGGCGAACATCGCGGAATTCAACGCCGGAAAATTCCAGGCCGTCGTTTGCCCCTACGTCACCGATGCGAACGGCCGCGTCCAGCTGATCCCAAGGGCCGGGGTCGACTTCCGGTCGTACGGAACCGGTCCCGCCGTGCCCACGGCGATCCGCTTGGCGGTCGTGCCCGGCGCAGGCCCGTTCGCCGAGACCACGCCCGCGGCACGCGCGCAGGTTCCGGCCAATACGTGTTATCCGCTCCGGGTCTCGGCGATGGACGCCGCGGGCAATCCGTCGCTGCCGCTCAATAACTGGAGCTTGACCATCAAGGCTCACGTGCCCGAGGGCGGTGACGAGAACCTTCATTCCGATCCCTCCTGCGGCAGTGGCGGGGACCAAGTGTCTTTCTACGGCTTGAACAACGACAACGCCGCCTACGTCTACTTGAAGACGCCCGCCAGCTCGGGGGCGTTCGACGTGACCGTTCAGCAGGAATTCGCCACTTGGCTGCTGCCCGCGACGTTTCACGCATCGGTGGCGGCCTCCACGAGCGCGACCAAACTGACCATGGACGCCCCGTCGGCGCTCAAAAAATTCTTCTGCTATCCTTACACGCTGTCGTCGCGCGACGACAGCTCGCGGATCGCCCACCTGTCGACGTCGGCCGTCTTCGACTACCGCGAGGGCTTCGAATTCTTTCCGCTATCGAACGACTGCGGCGGCGGAACGAGCAGCAGCATGGCCTTTGGTCCCTCCACGGCGTTCAGTTGGGGGTCATTCCGTTACGTCGGCCCCGGTGGCGGAGCGCTGAACTCTTCACCGACCACGAGCGATTCGGCGGCGAGCGGGATCACCATCGTCCCCAAGCCGATCAATGTCGAAATCCCGGAACCGCCGGCTCGGGTCGATCTCGCCGACCTTCCTCCGGCGGTTTCCGCCGAGGGATGCTATCCGGTATCGGTCGTCCTGCGCGGGGCATCGAACGCGGAGGCCGTGATCTTGCCGAACGATATCATGAACGACGACCTGATCGTGCAAGTCCAGGCCAGCAATGCGCTGCTGTACACCTCGCCGGGTTGCTCGTATAGCGGGTCCAGCTCCATGTCCGTCCTCATCGGGCCGTATAAATCCCGCGGGATGATGGGCATCTATGTCGCCCCAGAAGCGACGGGAGCCGTCACGCTGACCATCACTCCAACGAACCTGACGGGGACAGGAGCGAACCCGATCGCGACGACCGTGAGTCGCACCGCCGGTCCGGCGGTCGCAGGCCGAATCCGTATCGGTCTGGAGCCGCAAATCTGGCAGGAGGGCGTTGGGTTCGTTGGGACGCACTATTCACGTTTGGAAGGCGAACCACTCAACCTTCATTTGCGCGCCAGCACGAGGCTGAGTTCCCTGACCGATACGACATCGTTCCTGCCGCCGGATCTTTCAAGCATCGGCTTTCGCGTGAGCCCGGCAAGCTACGTGGTTCAATCGGACAGTTTGTGGTCCGCGGGGGCGAGAACACTCACCCTGACGGGAGTAACAGGAGACATGTACTCGGGAGGATGGAACGTCGAGACTGGGGTGATGAGCACACTGTTGGATTCTCAATGGGCGGGAAGCACTATTTTCTCGCTGACCGGGGTGAGTTTGAGCGGCCCTCCCTCATTGGTTGCGGCCGGTTCCTGCCAGCCTTTGTTGGTGCAATTGACCGACTCAAGGTCGCCCTTGAGCGCCCCGGTGATCCCGGCGACATCGCTTGTGACGGTCACGCTCACGGCTTCGGGCTCCCCATCCTCGCTCTACTTTTATGGGAGCGACCAAACCTGCGCCGTAACGGGGTCGCATGGATCGCACGTCGTCAATTTCAACCCAGGTGAATCGACCAAGCTCGTCTTCGTGAAAGCCGCGGCCGCCGCTACCGAAACCATCACCGCTTTCAGCTCCGGCTTGAGCGCCATGAACAACGTAACCCTAGCCGCGGACAGCTCTTCCAGCGGCCCCGAATCACATTTGCGCTTCCTCGGCCGCCCTCAATTTCAACGCAATATCTGCCATGGTTTCGCGGTTTTCCGAAGTGACAGCTCGGGGAACGCTTTGCCTCTCCCGACTTCCCGCGGTCTCACGCTGAGCGATGCCGGGTTCGCCGCGGGATCGATCGTGACCTATTATTCAGACCCGAAATGCCAAGTGGGACTGGGGACGGGAGCGAATCTGAGCCTTTCCCAGAGCGCGGCGGTGATCTACGTCAAAGTCCTGGGCCTTGAGACGACGGATAGCAGCGGCCGGCTGTTGATCACTGACAGCGCGAGCATTTTGACTTCTGAAATGACGACGATGCCGATCGGCTCCTATTGATCCGGAGATCCGCTTCCGAGCCCCGTCGGGTGGAAGCGTCAACGATCGCGATATTTTCGCTTGCCGGGTAGGGGTGGAGTTTTTATTCTTCCCCCGGTTTATTTTAGGGATCTTTTGACGCATTGCGGATCACACCGCCGGAGACGCACAGCATGGGTACCTTTGAACTTCTCTCGAAACACGGCGACCACGAACAGGTGGTTTTTTGCCACGATAAAGACATCGGGCTGAAAGCCATCATCGCCATCCACAACACGGCTCTCGGGCCCGCCCTCGGCGGCACGCGTATGTGGAACTACAAAACCGAAGAGGAAGCCCTCATCGATGTCCTTCGACTGTCGCGCGGCATGACTTATAAAGCCGCCGCCGCGGGTTTGAACTTGGGCGGCGGCAAAGCCGTCATCATGGGCGACCCCAAAACAATGAAAACCGAGGGGCTTTTCCGCGCGTTCGGCCGCTACGTCAATTCCCTCAACGGCCGCTACATCACGGCTGAAGACGTCGGCACGAGCGTCAGGGATATGGAATACGTTTTCATGGAAACGCCCTGGGTGACCGGGATCCCGAAGGCGTTCGGCGGTTCCGGCGACCCGAGTCCGTATACGGCGCATGGCGTTTTGATGGCGATCAAAGCTGCGGTCAAAGAAAAGCTCGGCGGAGACAGCCTCAAGGGCGTCCGCGTCGCGGTTCAGGGCCTCGGCAACGTCGGCTATCACCTGGTCGAGCATCTTTCCAAGGAAAACGCGATCGTCACGATCACCGATATCGACACCGATAAAATGAAGCGCGCAGCCGAGCAGTTCCACGCCAAAGCGGTCGCGCCGGACGAAATCGTCGGCACTGAATGCGACGTGTTCGCGCCGTGCGCGCTAGGCGCCGTCATCAATGACGACAGCATCGGCAAACTCAGGTGCAAAATCGTCGCGGGAGGCGCCAACAACCAGCTCGCTGAGCCCCGCCACGGCAATATGCTCCGCGAGATGGATATCCTCTACGCGCCCGACTATGTCGCCAACGCCGGCGGGCTGATGAATGTTTTCGTCGAACTCGAGGGCTATTCGCCCGACCGCGCGCTCGACAAGACGACGCAGGTTTACGACAATATGCTGCAAGTTTTCGCGATCGCGAAACGGGACGGAGTCTCCACGCACGTCGCCGCCGATCAGTTGGCCGAGGAGCGCGTCAAGGTCATCGGCAAGCTCAAGCAAACCCATCTGGGGTTGTCTTCGCGGCCGTACGCGACGCTCAAGGAAGTCAAGAATCGCTGATTTCAACCTATGGGCCCTCTCCGCGCATCGACGAGGCGACGCCGCGGCCGGTTGACAAAGGGTCCACCGTGAACAACGATGCTCGGGATATCAATAGGTTATTGAATCTGGCCCGAGCAGGAGACCCGAACTTGTCCAAAGCCGACGTCACAATCGATAAAAGCGATCTGAAACGCCCTGATGTCTTCGTCCAGACGATGGAAAAATCCTGGATGACGATCGAGAAGAACGGAGCGGTCGTCGCCGTGCTGATCAGCGCGTTGATCGTGGCGGCTTTGGGTTACCTGGTTTGGGATTTCGTGCAAGGCCGCGCGGAAAAGGCCGCGGCCGAGGACCTCTACAAAGCCGAAGCCGAGTACTTCAAGATCAAGGATGGTTTTGATCGCGCCAGATTCGAAGCCCTGGTCCCCGCGTCCAAAGACGAAAAAAGCGGGGAGGCGGATAAGCCGCAGGCCGCTACCGGCGACCTGGAGCAAGACTATGGCAAAGTCATCAGCGGATTGGAAGAAGTCGTCGCGAGGCAGGCGAAGACGGCGGCCGGGACGCAGGCCGCGGTCTGGCTGGCGGAAATCTACCTGGACTACAAACAACCCGAGAAAGCGGTCGCGGCGCTCGACAAAGTCGTCACGCACCAGAGTGAATCGACTCTGCTTTTCGGCGTCGCGAACATGGTCCGCGGCAGCGCGCTCGCGGCCAAAGGGGATTGCGCCCAGGCCGTCGACTCTTGGCAGAAGGTCGTCGACAGCCCGAAGAATTCGTTTCTGCACCCGGAAGCTCTTTTAAAATCGGGAGTTTGCCAGGAAACCCTCCAGCAGCACGCGAAAGCGATCGAAACGTATCGCAGGCTCACGGAAACCCACTCAGAGACGAGCGCGGGCCAGATGGCCAAGGCATTCCTGAGGGCGCTCGAGATGAAAACGGCCGTGGCTCCAGCGGCGAAAGCGGGTTGAGGCATGCACCGGCGGTCAACCGCGATCTGGATCCTCTCGGCCGCGGCGTCGATCTCGATCGGCTGCGCCAGCCTCCGATCGGCCGTCGATGGGGTCGGAACGGCGAATCGCTCGCTCGTGCTCGACCGCCAATGGGTGCGCAGCACGCTTGACAAGGAATTCTTGCTCTTCCGCCGTACGCATCGCATGACTCCGGTCTTTTTCGGCGATCTCATCATACAGGGCAACGCCATCGACGGGATCGTCGCGTTCGACCGCAAGACCGGCGCGCAAGCGTGGCGTTTGAACATTGAAAACGGTGTCGAGGGCGGCGCCCAAATTTCCGAGGGCCGCCTGTTTTTCGGCGCCAGCGACGGCCAGTTCTACGCAGTCAACGCTGAGAATGGCAAAGTCCTGTGGACCTTCCCGGTGCGCGCGGAAACGCTCGCCCCACCGACGGTCGAAGGGAACGTGGTCTATTTCCAAAGCGGGGCCGACATGGTCTTCGCTCTCGACGCGTCGAGCGGGAAACAGCTTTGGCTCTACAACCGTCAGACCAATTCGCAATTGTCCATTCGCTCGACCACGCGCCCGACGATCGATCAAAATCTCGTCTATGTCGGGTTCAGCGACGGCTTTTTAGTCGCGCTCGGCAAACAGACGGGCGCTCCGCAATGGGAAAAGAAACTCTCGCGCAGCCTGCGCTTCAACGACATCGACGCGACTCCGATCGTCGACGGCGGTTTGATTTACGTTTCCAGCTACGACGGCGCTCTGTACGCCGTGAACAAAGAGAACGGCGACGTCGCTTGGGAGTTCAACGAGGGTGGTTACGCCCCGGTCACGCTCGGGAAAGACGCCCTTTATTACTCGACGACGACGGGCGCGTTGCACGCGCTCGACAAGGGAACGGGTCGAAAGATTTGGTCCCGCAACGTCGCGCGCGGGATCGCGACGCAACCCGTGCTGATGGGTGGGTACCTGGTTTACGGGGAATCCGAAGGCGCGCTTCAAGTGACCGACTCGCGCACCGGCAGTTGGCTGGCGCGTTTCGAGCCGGGGCGCGGGATTCTCGCCGCTCCGTTGGCGGCCGAGGCGTCCAACGAGATCTACTTCATTTCCGCCAACGCGAACCTGTTCGCTATGAAGCTCCAATTCCGCGGTCAGACCGATCGCCTGCCTTGGCAAACGGAAGGCCCGTGATGCATCAGACCCTCGTTTTCGCTTCGTTCCTCGCGTTCACGGCGCCGCTTCTCTCTTCTTGCGCGACCGGAAGTTGCCGGCAAGTGGCCAACGCCGAGGCCAATGCGCAAGCCCATCCGTCCCCGCCCGCGGCTCCGGCCCCCTCTTCGGTCGGGCCGGGCCCCAAAGCGTCGCGTGCGAAAAAAACCGCGGCGCCCGCTCCGTCATCCGTGCCTCAGGGAGGGGGCATCCAAGGCGAAACGGTCACCGTCTACAAGTACGACGGCAGTTTGCAGTGTGGCCAAGGCAAAGCCGTTCCCGTCGCCGATATGGAGCGCGAATTGTCGGGGATCCCGGTCCAATCCCGGGAAAAGAAACCGGACGGCCTCATGCATATCCAAGTCTGCGGCCAACCCACGGGGATGGTGAACGCCTACGTGATCCCATTCACCAAGCTCATCGAGGCTGAAAAGCGCGGTTTTCGCCGCTGGAATTTCGAATGAACTCCAATTCCGCTCTCCGGGAACTCGACGACGCGCTAAAAGAGCTCAACGCCACGACCGTCGGCCGTCGGGCGTTTTTACTGGCCGCGCCCTTGCTCATGGCCGCGTGCGCGAGCACCGATAAAACCCGCTTCCGCGAAGGCGACAACGCCGATCAACAAATCGACATCACGCCCGACGACGAGCGCAAGATGACCCGGGAAGCCCTTGGCCAGATGTCCAAGGACTATCCGCCGCTCAAGGACCGGGAGATCCAATCCTACGTCTCGAATCTCGGCGACCGTTTGGTCGCCACCAATGGACTGGCCGGCAATCCATACAATTACAGTTTCACCGTCGTGGACGTGAATTACGTCAACGCGTTCGCCCTTCCCGCAGGAACGGTTTTCGTGACCACGCCCCTGCTGGCGATGGCCGAAACGGAAGCCGAACTCGCCGGCGTCATCGGGCACGAAATCGGGCACATCAAGGCCCGCCACGCGGCCGAACGCATCGACAAAGCGAAAAAAGAACAGAACAGAGGCCTGATGTACATCTTGGGCGGCGGCGTTCTCGGAGGCGCCGCGGGCTACGGCATCGGCAGGCTCATCTGTCCGCCGAAAGACCAAAAATGCCTGCGAACGGCCGCGACGGCCGGGGCGGCGGCTGGAGCCGGAGGCGGTCTTTTGATCCAGAAATACAAGTTCATGGCCAATTCGCGCGAAGACGAGATGGAAGCCGATCGCATCGGCTTCAAGACCGCGGTGCGCGCAGGATACTCAAAAGACCACGTCGGCCATTTCTACGCCAAGCTCCTCAAGATGGAGGAGGCGCGCGACAAAGGCGGCGGCGGGGTTTTGCAATCCTTCGCTGACGCCCTGAGCACGCATCCGCCGAGCCGCGAACGCGTCGTGCAGATGAACCAAATGGCGACTGAAACCAGGGCCGCCGGCAAAACCACGGTCAGCTCGAGCGATTTCGAGCGCGTCAAGCGCAGGGCGGTGAATTTAGGTTCCGCCGCGAAGAGCTGACATGAAATACATCATCTCAGGAACCAACCGGCCCGGTTCAAGAACCCTTGCCGTCAGCCGCATCATTCAAGGCATCTGGGCGACGCTCGGCGAGCGCGTCGAGATCATCGACCTTTGTGACGTGGAACTCGGGAACGTGACGGGGAGCGAGTATGGAAGCGAGAATCTGCCGCCGAAAATGCGGTCCGCCATCGACAAGGTCAACTCGGCCGACGGGTTGATCGTGGTCTGTCCTGAGTACAACGGATCGATGCCCGGGGCGCTGAAGTACTTCATCGATTTCTGGAAATACCCTCTCACGTTCGAGTCGCGGCCGATCGCGCTCGTCGGCTTAGGCGGGCGGTTCGGGGGTTTGAGGCCCGTCGAGCACTTGCAAGGCGTCTTCGGCTATCGCAACGCCTATATCTTCCCGATCCGGGTTTTCCTCACCGACATCTTCACCGGTCTCAAAGACGGCGAGCTTCAGGATCCGCGCTTGTCCGCCCTCTTGGAAGCGCAGGCGGGCGGATTCCAGAAATTCGCGCGCGCGCTCCGGTCCGAGAAGTTGGACGCGAACTCCATGGCGAAGCCGGGCTGATCCGCAAGCCGGCAAGCGGGACCGAGCGCCCCATGTCGTGAATTCTCCAAATCATTTTTATGCGCAGGCGACCTTCATCGCCCGCGCGCCGGTTAACTTTCGGCCTGAGGTTCCGTCGCGACCCGCCGAAAGGAGTCGGATGACACGCTTGAATTTTCCGGCCGAGCTTCTGGCGGGCGCAAACCCGGATTCGCTGCGTGTCCGGATCACGCGCCTCAAGGACCTGATCGCGCACGTTCGGCGATCGCGCTCCAACGTCAACCAACCACTCAAGGCAACCCACAACCACAACAGGAGGAAAGCCATGAATTGGGATCAAGTCGAAGGCAAATGGAAAGAGTACAAAGGGCAGATCAAGCAGAAGTGGAACAAACTCACCGATGACGACATCGGCCAGATGTCCGGCAAGAAAGACGAACTCATGGGCCGCCTGCAGAAGACTTACGGTTATACGCAGGAACAAGCCGAACGCGAGGTCGATGAATTCAGCCAAAGCCTCGATCGTCACTAATCGATCGCCACTGGCGCCGCCATCGGAACGGGGAGACCCATGCGGGATTCTTCGCATGACCAGGCCGGTTCGCGCGGGGAGACGGCATGCCGTCTCCCCGATTTTCCGCCATCTGCGCGCGGGGCCATGGACCGTATCGTCAGTCGTCTCGTCGCACTCAACGAATACAGCCGAGAGCAAGCCCTTTTCGTCGCCAAGGACATCATCCGCTGGCGTTTTTCAAGTCATTCGAGATTCAACAAGGAGATCCTGCCATGAAACATACCACACGACGTGCCGCGTGGGGCGCTTCGGTGCTTCTCGCGGGGCTAGCCCTCACGGGTTGCGACAGGAATGCGAGCCAACGGGAGGGCGTCCAGGAGAGCGCGGGCACGAACGCGACCGATACGACGACGCCCACCGGAATCCCGTCCGGCACCGGCTCCGACGCGACGGCGAGCTCGGAGGCGGCTTCGGCGCCCGGGACCGCCTCCACGACCACAGAAACAAAAACGGGGGGTGCGACCGCGGCGACGGGAGTAGCGCGCGAAACAAAACGCGAGAAAACACCGCGAGCCAACTCGGGGGGAACCGGAAAAGCCGCCGACCGGAAATCCGCGGCGACCACGCCCATGGGCGACGACGGAGCGCGAACGGCTCCACGGACAACGGTCGGGGCGATGACGACCGAGCCGGGGCGGCAAGATCACTCCGACCACGCAGCGGCACTCGAACCGCGGCCGATCGGTGTATCGGACAGCAATACGGCGATTTCCGATCCGTATCGGCAGCCGAGCGCGACCAGTGACGTCGGCGCCATCGACGATGACAGCGACACGGAGATGATCGATGAGGAGCGCGCTATGAGCGGGTCGACCACGTCAGTCGTGACTGCACCCGCGTCGCCATCGGCGCGAGCGACCGACCCAAACGCGTCAGCCGCCCTCGACGCCGAGCGCCTGAAAGATCTGTACAATCCGGCAAAGGCCCTCGAACCGCAAAGCAAATACCCGGACCATACGGGGTCGACGTCGATCACCGGCGTACCGCGCGATCATGCCCAGGCGGGGAGCCGCACGACGGTGTTCACGGATCCGACGATCGCTCCCCTGCGCGACAATCCCATCCTTGGCGTCGACGCGTCGGTTTCGAATTTGAACCTGACCCGGTATCCGTACGATCAGCGCGCGGCATTCAAGGGCGATATGGCGGACCGACTTGAGAGCCTCGATGCCCGCATTGAGATGGTTCGCAACGACGTCAGTGAAGAGCCCGTGAAAAAACGGCGTGAGTACCGGGAACTGGTGAAAAACATCGAAGCCAAGTACAAAGCGGCCGAGAGCCGCCTGCAAGACACCGGAAAAATCCAAAATCCCGATTGGGACGTCTACAAGGTCGAGTTTCGTGACCAAATGGCCGACCTTGAACGCTCGTACGAGTCTCTGCGGACAGTGATGCAGTGATGCAGTGATGCGGGTCGTTTTGAGGCGCGGTTGGCTTGGTGTCAAACACCAGCTCCGCGCTCGGCCTTGTTTGAGAGGACGGCGTCTTTCTGTCTGATAAGTTATATTATGTAACTCATTGAGCCTGTTTTTGCCGATGAGACAGGACCAAGGGCGAACAGGCTCACAGGCGTGATGACCCACTCGCTTCTGCTGGCGCCCTCTCGGCCGTGAGGCGGACATTGAAGAGCTCGCGCTGATTGTCTCCGTACGAGACCACATCCATCACCGCGCGGCCTCCGGTCGCCTCGACCGTGTGAACGACGACGAAATTATTGTCCCTGGTGACAGCTAGGCGTTTGGTCCTGTTGTTGAGGAACGGAGCGCCCGGGACCGTGTGCATGGAACTCGACGTGATTTCGTAAAATGCGCCGCCAACGTCCGCCGGCGGCAATTGCACGATTTCGCTGTAGTGCACGTCACCGGAAAACAGCGTCACCGGCGGCCCGCTCCCGCGCATGCGCTCAAAAAGCCACTTGAGGTCCTCGGGGTGGTTGCGGATGACGGAGTCATTGAAAATCCAGTCGCCGAGGAACTGGCAACCGTTGAGCAGCCAAATCGGATGAGGACTGGCGGCCATCTGCGTCTGTAGCCAACCCTTTTGCATCACGCCCCAGTGAGTGCCCGAGGCTCCAAGCGATGCGTTCCGGCGAAAAAAGCGCCCGTCGAGGAAAATGAAACGGGTCCCGAACGCGTCCCAGCGGAACGCCAGGCCAGGCCCAGGTTCAAATCGCTCGGAATTCCTCGGTCGAGGGAAAAAAGTCTCAAAACATAGTTTCGAGTCGAATTTATAGCGGAAGGACTCCCCACTGCCGTTGTGACCGAAATCGTGATCATCCCAGATCGCCATCATCGGGATCAGGCGTTCGAAACGAAAAAAATCGAGAGCCTGGCGGGTTTCCACGAACCGGCGCCAGATTTTCTCTGGCGGGCTTTCTTCGGGAATGATGATTTCACCGATCGTCTCTTCGATATAAACCGCATCGCCGATGCAGAAAACCACGTCCGGGGCCACGGCTTTGAGCGAATCCCACATTCGGGACTGGCGGCGGTGGTTCGCATCGCTGGTACAAGAAATGACGCAGACCCGCGCGTCCGGATTTTTGAGATCGAGTGCGCGGAAAACGCGGCGATCAATCGGCTCGCCTTTTTCCGATGCGACGAAAAGCCGGTGATCCGCGTTCAACGCGAGGCCATCGATCATCAGCAAATCCACGCCCCATTTGGAATCGTTTCGGCTGTGCGTGTAGACCTTCACCGGCAACGGGCGACCCTCTGAATCCTCGGCCCTATACGCCAACGATCGACCTGTCTCGCGCACGACGGTGAGAAGCGTGGACGTCGCGTCAGCGAAAGCCTGGTGGATGGGCAGACCGGGGCGATGAGCGGGCGCGCCGTCGGGGCCAGGCGCGCTGAAATCATGAACATTGAAATCGTAAACGGCGTCTTGGACGGCCATGAGGCCGAGGGTGCGCTGTAGAAAATCTCGCCGATTCATTCCCCGCCTCCGGACTTCATGGCTGCCGGAGACGATCGTTAAATAAGAAAATGGAACTGGCAAGGGCTGCCCACGCACCCGGCATGGCGCCGCGTCAGCTGCGGCGCGGCCGGACGCGATCTCTCGACTAAAGCCCCACTGTGGCCCGTTTGGGCACCAGACTCGAGGCGCGAAGCGAGTTGGCATTGATGATCGAGGCCTCGTTCTTCGCGGCCGTGCCGGTGCGGTACCCTTTGTAATCGACCGAAGGGTTCGAATAGCGACGGATGCGCGGGTACGAGCCATAGGCGATGATGGTCCGGAAACGGCCAGCCGAATTCACGTACCCGTCGGAATGGTTGAGTCCGAGGTTATGGCCAAGCTCGTGACTGAACGTGTACGAACCGAACGACGTTGCGCGCACGACCGCGAAAGCGGTCGACGCCCCGGCCTTGATGTAGCCGATCCCTTGCGTCGAGCCCGAATTCGGATAAGTCGCGACCATTGTGACCTGATCGGCTCCCAATCGCGCGCGTTCGGCGTGCACTTCGTTCCAGCGGCCATCGGTTTTTTTGCGGAGATATGCCAGGTCGCTCGACCAATTCCCCGTCTCGTTCTGGCGAACCTCCATCATGCCGACCAGGCGAACGCGCAGGCCCGAGCCGCTGTCCCGCAGGGCCGCGTTGGTGTCGGCGACCCCCATTTGAATCGTCGCGCGGATACCGCTTGTGCCGCCCATTTTGGAGCGCGCTTTAGGGGTGTACGCGACGAGGACGTCCAACTCGGGGCTGGCGAGAGCTCCATCCACGCCCTGCCCGACGTCGAGATCATCGGCCGGCTCGGGACTGGGCTCCGACGGGCATTGCTCATCAGCGTCATCCTCGCGGATCTCGACCAAATGAAGGCCTTGACCCGTGTGGCGGACTTCATAGCTTTCGGCGCTTTCGCCGCGTCGAACGTTGGCGACCAGGACGTCCTTGTCGACGACGAGCGTCGCCGCGCTGTCGGCATCGCCCTCGATCTTGGCATTGATCGCGAAATTGCCGTCCGCGAATTTTTCCACGGTTTCGGTCGTGATCATGAGGCTTTCATCTTCGAACACGTTCATCGCCAACCTTCCGGGAGCAGGTGCCACGGCGCCGACACCGGCCGAGGCCGCGAGTCTTTCCAAAGGGCGGAAGTTCACCCGCACGTAACGCTGGCGCCGGCTCATGGGCCGATCGTCAGCATGGTCGGAGCCGGCTTCGCCGCCGGCCTCCATCAGGCGCCCTTCCGAAGACGCATCGATGAACAGCGGCTCGGCATCGAGCCCGATGGGAGCGACGGCGCTCGACGAGGAGTCGCCGCCGGGAGCCCCGCAACCGATGAGGGCGGGGGAAAGAAGGAATGCCAACACGAATACGCGTCTGAAGATTCTGGATGTCATCATGGGCATCAGTCATAACAGCCGGCTCACGGAGGCTGAACCCGGGGCCGGGACAAACAAGACCATGGTCCTGAAGCGTGACAGTCCTGCCTAACGACGCTAAGGTCGCATTTGTGACGACGACCTTCTGCGATCGACTACCCAAATCCGGCGCCAACGATCCCGATGCCGTTTTGGGAGCGTTCCTCGAAGGCGTCAGCGCGCGCGGACTCGAACTCTACCCGGCGCAAGAAGAGGCTCTCCTCGAGCTTTTCGCCGGGCGCAACGTCATCTTGAACACGCCGACCGGATCCGGCAAGTCGCTCGTCGCGCTCGGGCTCCACTTCGCGGCGCTGGCCTCGGGCCGGCGCTCGGTCTACACGAGCCCGATCAAAGCCCTGGTGAACGAGAAATTCCTCGCGCTGTGCCATGACTTCGGCGCCGCCAACGTGGGCCTCGTCACCGGCGACGCCAGCGTCAACCGCGATGCGCCGATCGTCTGCTGCACCGCCGAGGTCCTCGCCAACATGGCGCTCGCCGAGGGCGCGGCCGTCGCGTTCAAGGACGTCATCGCCGACGAGTTCCATTATTACAGCGACAAAAGCCGCGGCGTCGCCTGGCAGATCCCGCTGCTCACGCTGAGCGGTTCGCGTTTCCTCCTGATGAGCGCCACGCTCGCCGACATGGACCCGTTCCTGGAGTCGATGTCGAGGCTCAACGGGCGGGAGAGCGTCCTCGTCCACGGCCGGGAACGTCCCGTGCCCCTCGACTGGGAATACCGCGAAACCCCTCTCCACGAGACGATCCAAGATCTGCTCGCCACCGCCCAAGCGCCGGTCTACGTCGTCAACTTCACGCAGCGGGAAGCCGCCGAGACCGCGTGGAGCCTTCTCAGCACGGATTTTTCCGACAAAGAACTCAAGAAAGAGATCCTATCCGAGCTTGAAGGCGTGAAGTTTCAAAGCCCTTACGGGAAAGACTTCGCGCGCCTGCTCAAGCACGGGATCGGGCTGCACCACGCGGGCCTGCTGCCCCGCTACCGGATCTTGGTCGAAAAACTCGCGCAGAAAGGCCTGCTCAAAATCATCTGCGGCACCGACACTCTGGGGGTGGGCGTCAACATCCCGATCCGCACGGTGCTGTTCACGAAACTCTGCAAGTACGACGGCGAGAAAACGGCGATCTTGAGCGTGCGGGATTTCCTGCAGATCAGCGGTCGCGCCGGGCGCCGCGGCTTCGATACGCGCGGCCGGGTGGCGGCTCAGGCGCCCGAGCACGTCATCGAGAACCTGCGCTTGGAGCAGAAGGCCGCCGGGGATCCGAAGAAACTGCGCAAGATCGTCAAAAAACAGCCGCCCGCCCGCGGCTACGTCCCTTGGAACCGCGAAACGTTCGAGAAACTCATTCAAGGGAAGCCCGAGCCCCTCGTCTCGCGCTTCCAGATCTCGCACGGGATGTTGTTGCATGTGCTCGGGCGCCCCGACGGGAGCGGCTGCCGGGCGATGAAGAACCTGATCCGCGACTCGCACGAGAAGCCCGCGCACAAGGCCCGGCACCGGGAACTCGCGTTCACGTTGTTCCGTTCGCTCCTCGACCGCCGGCTCGTCGAATGGACCGGTGGCGACGGGCGCAAGAGCGGCGTGCGCGTGAACGTGGATCTGCAAGCGGAGTTCTCGCTCAACCAGAGCTTGTCGCTCTATCTCATCGACACGCTGGCGCATCTGGATCCCTACGCGCCCGATTACGCGCTCGACGTCCTGACGTTGATCGAGGCGATCCTGGAGAACCCGGACCTGATCCTGCGCAAGCAGCTCGACCGGGCGAGGGGGGAGCGCCTGCGCGAGCTCAAGGAAGCGGGCGTCGAATACGACGAACGCATGGCGGAGCTGGAAAACGTCGAGTATCCGAAGCCGAAGCGCGAATTCATCTACGAGACCTTCAACCGTTTCTCGGAAAAGCACCCTTGGATCGGGCGGGAGAACATCCGCCCGAAATCGATCGCGCGCGAGATGTACGAGCTCTACATGTCGTTCGAGGAGTACGTCCGGGAGTACGAGCTCCAGCGCGCCGAAGGCCTTCTCTTGCGTTACCTTTCGGACGTCTACAAAGCGCTCTTGCAGACCGTGCCCGAGCCGTTCAAAAACGAGGAGATCGACGCGATCACGGCCTATTTCGGCTCGATGGTCCGGCGTATCGATTCCAGCCTCCTGGACGAATGGGAGAGGATGCGCGACCCGCTCGCCTTCGAAAAACGGAAGGCCGAGGGGAAGAGGTCCCCTCCCCCACCCGACGCCGACGCGTTCCGGGACGGACGTCTGGACGAGAAAACGCTCACGATCCAAACGCGAAACGAGGTCTTCCGCCTGGTTCGAGCGCTCGCGGCCAGCGACTTCGAAACAGCTGTCGAAATCGTCGCCCCGGGCGGCCTCGACGAAGCGGGCGAGCCTTGGACGGCCGAACGCTTCGCCGCGCTCGGCGAAGCGTTCGCGGCCGAGCATGCCGCGCTCCTCACGACGAGCGCCGCCCGCGGCTCCGAGCACACGCGCTGGGATCGTTCTGGCGAGACCGGGTCCGACGCCTGGGGCGTGGAGCAGATCCTGGTCGATCCCGATGGCCATAACGACTGGTCGCTGCGCCTGGATGTCCTGCTGCAGGCGTCCCGCGAGCACGGACATCCCATCCTGCGCCTGCGCGCGCTCGGTCCGGTCGCCTAGGGCGCTCCCTCAATAATGGTTTGGTCTACCGTTCCCCATCGACGCGAATGGCCGTTGGGCGCGAGAAGTAATCAAGAAGCGCGCGCGGGCCATCTCCGCCGAACCCCGAACCCTTGAGCGGCGCGGCCTCGAGATCGAGGTCCCGAACCGGGCCTGAGTTGACGAAAACGCGGCCGGCTTCGATCTTCTCGGCGGTCTTGACTGTTTTACCCCGGTCCGCGCCGAACACGTAGGCGGCTTGCCCCAAAGGCGAATTATTGGCGTGCTTGGCCGCATCATGGAGATACTTGAAAGTCGACAGCGAGACGAACGGCCCCGGGATCTCCCTCTGCTGAAGCGTCGAGCACAGAGTGAGATCCATGGACGCGTACGGCGTGGCGAAGGAACCGCTTCTCCGCGCTCTCTCCGTCGTTCCCGTCATCACGAGCGGCTTGCCTTTTTCCGCTTCGGCCTGAGCCCGCGCGGCGGCGTACGATTCGTACCGCCGTGGTCCCGGCATCGGCCCGAGATCCGTCACGGGATCGAGGGGGTCTCCCAATCTCCACTTCCCGACCTCGGCCGCGAGAGCCTCTAGAAACGGTTTGTACCCGGTTTCTTGCACAAAAACCCTGGAGCCACGCCACGCGGTTTCATGGTGGAAGTCGAACAGGACGCGCGCCAGGACGGGGATGTACGCGCCGAGGTCGGTGTCGGCGTAAACAACGACCGCGTTGCGCCCGCCCAAGCCCGAGTGCAGGCGTTTATCGTGTTCGGCGGCAAGCCTGCGGACCCGCCCCCCGACGTCCGACGAACCCGTGAACGTGATGCTGCCGATCGCGGGATGCGCGATCAGCGCCTCGCCAGCCGACGTTCCGCTGCCGCAGACGACGTTCACGACGCCGTCTGGCAATCCCGCCGTTTTCGACCACTCAACGAAGCGGAGGATCGCGCTTCCCGCCAGGCTGGAGGGCTTCACTATCGCCGGTCCGCCGCCCAAGATCGCCGGGGCCAGTTTGCGAGCCAGGTGAAAAACCGGCTCGGACCAGGTCGTGATCAATCCCGAAAGGCCGCCGGGTAAACGATGAACGTCAGTGGAGCGCGCCAGGCGCGCCGCCACTCGCATCGCCTCAGCCGCGCGGAGAATATCGGACTCGCGCGCGTCGGCCATGCGCTGGCCCGTCTCAACAGCCGAGAGTCGCGCGAGTTCGTCGGCGTCGGCGACGATGAGATCGGCCCACTTCTCCACGAGCGACGCGCGGGAAGCGAAGTCCTTTCGCGCCCATTCCTGCGCGACTTGATTCGACGCTCGAACCGCCGCCACGACGTCCATGAAATCAGAATCAGGCACGCGCGGCGCGGCTTCGTCGCTGAGCGGATCGGTCCAACTCAGGTAAGAGCCGGCAACGGGCGCCCGACGCTCCCCTTGAATCCAGTTGAATAGCGGCTCGGAAAGATCTTTGATCATTCAGGTTTTCTAATATCGCCGATCGTGGACAAGGGCAACTGACTTGCCGCGCGCGCGAATCGACTCGCCCCGGCCCGCTCCCGCCGTACAGCCGCCGCCCCATAGCCCGTTAAGATCCTAAATGAAGGCTGATTTTTTTGAACACCCTGCGCCGCACCCACGGAAACCTCGCGCCTGTCCACCGTCATAGTGTTCCGATCCCGCTTCATTCGCGAATCGGTGAAAAGATCGACGCTATCCGAGCATCCGACCTCGCCAGCCGACGGCGGCCGAGCCGTCGCGGGGCGAAAGTTCTCCGAACCGTCGATGGTCTTGGCGAGCGGAAATTTCTTCGTCGTTGACGTAATATTCAGTCCCGAGTGATTCCGCGCCCATAACGCGTCTTAAAACGAGACATGCGGAAGAATCCCGAGTCGCCAACGCCTCTTACGGGCGGCTTTGGGTATTTTGGCTCAAGCCCTATCCTGAGAACACGCGTGGCGTGTTCCGATGGTTCGCTGTACGTAAGCTCCCGCCAGAAGAAACTCCCCCCGCCTGTTTTTCGCTATTCAGAGGGTTGAACGGTTCAGTGGGACGTAGCCGGAGGAGCTGATATGGGATTGGGTCGCGGTTTTTTCCGTTCTTTTTCTCTCGCATGCACGACGGCCGCGCTGCTCGCAGGGTGCTCGCAAGGCGCGCCGAGCTTCTCGCTGCTCGCCGACGAAAACAACTTCAACCAGACGCCGACGGTGACCAACGGCAAGATCGACATCCTATGGGTGATCGACAACTCGGGTTCCATGGACTCCTCGCAACAGAACGTGGCCGACAACTTCGACAGCTTCATCGACCTGTTCAACTCCAAAGGCATGGATTACCGCATGGCGGTCATCACGACCGACGCATACCGGGCGTTGTTCGTACCCGGCCAGGAGATCGCGCGCTTCCGCGACGGCACGAACGCGACCGGGCACACCGGCGCGTTCGTGATCGATCCGGCCACGCCTGATCTGAAGCAGACGTTCCTGGTCAACATGCTCCAAGGCATCGGCGGCGCGGGCGACGAACGCGCCTTCCAGAGCATCAAAACGGCGCTCACCCACCAGCTCAACGCGCCTTACGGTTTCCCGCGCGAAGACGCGTTCCTGAGCGTGATCCTCGTCAGCGACGAGGACGACTTCTCGCACGACGCCCAAGCCTCGCGCGCGGGCCAATACAGCTACGCGGGCATGCATTCGGTCCAATCCTACGTCGACTTCCTCGACCAAGTGTCCGGCGGATCGGCCAGCGAGAGGAATTTCAACGTCAATTCGATCGCGATCCTCGACCAGGCGTGCCTCGACCAGCTCAATGCGGAAAGCCCCGGCCGCCGCCTCGGCATCCGTTACCAGGAACTCTCCAACGCGACCAACGGCATCATCGGCAGCCTGTGCGGAAACTTCGCCCAGACGCTCTCGAGCATCTCCAACCGGATCATCGAATTGACAACGGCGTTCCACTTGAACCGCCTGCCGAACCCGGATTCGATCCAGGTGTTCATCAACGGCGCGGCCGTCCCGAGGGATCCGAGCAACGGCTGGCAATACCGCGCGAGCAACAACAGCATCACCTTCCACGGGGACCACGTCCCGGCGGCGGGCTCGACGATCACCGTGCGCTTCGACCCGATCACGATCAAGTGATCGCTTTCCCGCTCAGCGGGAGCCGGGCGCGTCGCGGACTCCGCTCGCCACCTTGCGCGCGGCCTCGATCGAGGAGCACCCGACGGCGATGCGCGAATACGGGGTGACGTCCCAGAACCGGTTTTTCTTCACGGCCTTCTGTTTGCCGGTCGCCCGCGACGACTCCTCCTGGGCCGGCCCGCGCTCGGCCCCGGTCACCATTCTCGAGATCAGGCCGCAGACGGAACGGATGAATCGCAGGTAACGCGCGCGCGACGGGACGCGGATCAGGAAATGCAGCGAGCCGCCTTCGTTGGAAAGCTGCAAGAGCTCGACACCGCAGTTTTCGGCCTGCTTGGCGACCGTCAAACGAATCCGGGACGCGAACTCCGGCCGCCGCAACGACAGCCGCCCTTTGGCCCGCGTCGAGCGCAGGATCACGTACATCGGCTCCCGAACGGAAATGGGGCGGGTGACTTTGCGCCGCCCCTCGCCGAGGGCGCCGCCGTGCTCGATACGACTTCGCAACATGGACAAAGCCTTAATAAACAAGGACATTGGTGTCAAACATCAATCAATGAACTCAGTTTGTTTTCAACTGGCCCACGATGGAATCGTATAAATAATCTTTAGTTGCTCAGGAAGGGGGCCGATGGCGTCATTGCGCCAGCGGGAAGTTCGTGACGACGTTCATCGTCCTGAGGCCGAGACCGAGCGGATTCTCGACTTCCCGCCCCGAGGACTCGATCCCGCGCAGCTGCACGACGAGCGAGTGGATCGATGCGTGATCGTAGTTGGCGGGAAGGCTCACGCGGATCCGGAAGCGGCCGAGCTCGTCGCATCCGTTGTTGACCGCCTGGGGCTGCGATGGCGTCGGCCCCTGAAGCTGGTAATAAATGCGGTTTCCAGGATAACCGGCCGGATCACAGTAGCCGCCGACGTCGAACGCTGTGTCGCTCGGGATCAATCTCTCCGGATCGGCGTTGCCGATGGCGAGCAGGATCGCTTCGGGATTGGTCAGGCACGTTTTGCCGGAGCACAACGGCTCTTCGGCGACGCCGCTGGAAACGTCCAGGGCCGCCGGTTGGTACGTCCCGCAATTCTGGAACACGAGACTCGCGATCGCGATCGTCGCGCTCGCGAGAACCAGATGACTGAAGCGTCTCATTCCGATACGCATCCCAAACTCCCTCGAATACGCCCATCTCTTATCGACCGTTCTGAACGGGGACTTCAGGCCCGCCCGCGCGATTTTTCGCGCCTTCCCGCGAATTTATTTTCCATTGTAAGATCATCTGCTTGCGTGGCATGTTTGACGTGAATCCCGACGCCGACAAGGAAACGCGATGAGACACGCCTTCGCCCTCCTGCTGAGCGCCTTCTGCACAGCGGCCGCCCACGCGCGATCCGCCGCCCAGGGGACGAGCGCCGGCGACGTCTTCCGGTTCCACGTTCCAAACGAACCATCGTCGCTCGACCCGGCCCAGCTGAGTTCGACCGACGCGAATTACCTGTTTCACAACCTCTACCGCGGGCTGTACCGCTGGACGCCGGACGGGAAGTTGCTGCCCGAAGGGGCTCATTCCTGTTCGCGGCCCGCTCTTTTGCGAATCGTTTGCAAACTCGACCCAAGCGCGGGGTGGAGCGACGGCCGAGACGTCGTCGCCGAGGACTATGCGCGCGCCTTCCGCCGCCTGGTCGCGCCGACGTCGAAAAACCTCGGCGTCGAGCTCCTGCAGAACGTCGCGGGCGCCATGGACTCCTTCTCCGGCAAGTCGCGCGACGACGCCCTCGGCGTCAGGGCGCTCGGAAAGCATGAATTGGAAATCCGCCTGATCAAACCGGATCCCGATTTCCTGCACAAACTCGCGTCGCCTCTGCTCGTCCCCGTCCGCGCGGATGCGGTCCACGAGCGCGAGCGCGCGGCCGCCCAGGCGTACAACGGCCCTTACAAGATCGAAAGTTGGGACATCGGCAAGAAGATCCGCCTCGCGCCGAACCCGCGCTATCCGCGCGGGTTCGCGACTCGGCCGCCGGTCGAGGTCCTCGTCGTCGACGAGGACACGACGGCGCTGGCTCTTTATGAGGAGGGGAGGCTCACCTTCCTTCGCCGGCTGCCGACGGCGTTGATCGCGAAATTCAGGGCGCGCCCGGACTTTCGGCGACTCCCCATGGCGCGCTTCGATTACATCGGGTTCGGCCCGGAGCTCAAAGACCAACCGCAGATGCGCAAGGCGCTCGCTCTATCGCTCGACTTCGCGGAGCTGCAACGGATCTACGACTCCCCCGGGACCCCGGGCTGCCCAAGCCTGCCCGAGGACTACATGGACAAAGTTCCTTGCCTGAAGTTCGACGTGGCGGCGGCCAAGGCCGCTTGGGCGGGGGTCGACCGGAAGAAGCGCGGCAAACGCTACACCCTGGCGTTCAGCGCGCTCGGCGGCGACGACGTCAAAAAGGGCTCCGAGTGGGCGCAGCAGCAGTGGCGCGCCCGACTCGGGGCGCGGATCGATCTCGCCCAGACCGAGCAGGCCCTCTACCTGCGGACGCTGCGCGAGAACGCGCCGCCGATCTTCCGCAAAGGCGTCGGCCTCGACCGGCCCACCTGCCTCGCGGCCCTGGAGACCTTCGCCCCCGGAGGCGCCGAGAACTTCCCCCGCCTCGACCTGCCTGCGTACAATGCGACGATCGCGAAACTTTCCGCTGCCGCGACAGACGCCGAGCGCCGACGCTTGTGCACGCAAGGCGTACGGAACCTCGTCGACGGGCATTGGTTGATCCCTTTGGGCCGGATCCACTTCGCCCTGCTGGCCAGCCCCCGCTTTCAAGGCTGGGAGTTGAACGAAATGAATCAACTCGATCTGGCCGAACTCCGACGCGCCTCACCGTGACGCGCGCCCCGATGCGCTTCCTCCCCGCCCCTGGTCGAGAATGGTCGCCACGACCGTTGAGAAAGGCCCGTCGGCCAGTTGAGGCGGACGCGTTTTTTGTCGAATAGCCGGGGAAGAGAGGGGAAACGGACCTCCCGAGGAGACCTTTTGAAGACCAGCCGGAACGCCAAACGTTCCCAAAGACGCAAAAAAGCCAAGCGCCTGGCGCGCACGCGCGAGGAGCGCTACCGCAGCCTGGTCGACATCGGCATCGCGCTTTCGACGGAAAAAGAACTGCAGCCGGTTCTCGATCTCATCCTCGACAAGGCTCTCGAAACCACCCGCGCCGACGGCGCGAGCATTTACCTCACGGAGAACATCCGTATCGACTCGATCGGCAACGCCGGCCGCAAGTTCCACACCGTGCTCCGCTTCCACCGCAGCGCCAATCGCTCGACCGGCAAGATCCACCAGAACAAGATCCTCGACATGAACGACTCGAGCATCGCCGGGCACGTCGCGCTAACGGGCCGGCCCCTCCTCGTCGACGACTGCTACGACCTGCCGCAGGACGCGCCTTTCAAATTCAACCTCGAGTTCGACCGCGAGGCCAAGTACCGCACCCGCAGCATGCTGACGGTGCCGATGGTCGCCAGCAACGGCCGCGTGCGCGGCGTCCTGCAGATGGTCAACAAGCTCAGCGAGACCACCGGCGAGGCCGAGCCGTTCACGCCCGAGGACCGCGAGCTCATGCAGGCTTTCGCGTCTCAGGCTTGCGTCGCCGTCGAGAACGCGAAACTCACCGAGGACATCGAGAACCTGTTCGAGAGTTTCATCCGCGCCTCCGTCACCGCGATCGAAGCCCGCGATCCCGCGACCAGCGGCCACTCCGACCGCGTCGCCGTGCTCACGGTCGAATTCGCGCGCGCCGTGCACCGGTCCCAATCGGGCCCCTACAAAGCGCTGCTCTTCACCGACGCGCAGATCCGCGAGCTGAGGTACGCGGCGCTGCTGCACGACTTCGGCAAGATCGGGGTGCGCGAATCGATCCTGACCAAGGGAAAAAAGCTCTATCCGCACGAGATGGAGACGATCCTCGCCCGCCTGGAAAGCGCGCGCGCGCGGCAAGAGATGATCGCCTGGAAGGACATGGCCCATGAACTCGTCGACATGATCGAGGGCGCACGGAAACCCGACGGCGCGCGCTTCAAACTCGCCAAAGTCGCGCAGAAGATCGACCGCTTCTCGCAACAACTCAACCAGGTCCGCATGAGCATCCTCAACGCCAACCAGCCGCAGATCGTCGAACGCGATTTCGACATCGCCACGCTCATGAGTTGGATCAACAAAGCCTCGGCCGAGCTCAACCAAGAGCTCCTCACCCCAGATGAGGTGGTCAAGCTCTCGCTTCCCAAGGGGTCTTTGAACCCCGAGGAACGGCGTGAAATCGAGTCGCACGTGACCCATACGTATCACTTTCTCCGCCAGATCGCCTGGACGGAGGATCTCTCGAGCGTCGCCGACATCGCCCACGCGCATCACGAGAAGTGCGACGGCTCCGGCTACCCGCGCGGCATCACGGCCGAAAGCATCCCGGTGCAAAGCCGCATGATGGCGATTTCCGATATTTACGACGCGCTGACCTCGATGGACCGCCCTTACAAACGCGCGCTCGAGCCCGAACGGGCCCTTGACATCCTGCATACCGAAGCCAACGCCGGCAAAGTCGACTTCGACCTGCTCAAGGTATTCGTCGAAGCCGAGATTTTTCGCTCGGTCCTCGGCATGGCCCGGCCCCGCAAAGCCGCCTGATCCCCCAGAGCCCTCCGCACGGACGCCTCCCGTAGAGAGAGGCGTGAAACCAAGTGGCGTTTCCCGGCGCCCAGAGGTAGGATCGACCCGGTATGGACGCGATTACGACGGCACTCGTGACAGGCGCCGGCTCCGGTATCGGGCGAGCGGTGGCGCTGGCGTTCCTGGCTTCGGGCTGGGACGTGATCCTCGTCGGCCGCAGGCGCGGCCCTCTCGACGACGTCGCCAAAACCCATCCGGGGCGCGCCGTCGTCGCGCCATGCGATCTCACCAAGGCGGACGAAGTCGCCGCTTTGGCCGCTGAACTCGAAAGCGGCGCTCTCGCCCCCCATCTGCCGGGTTCGCTCAAGGCGCTCGTCAACAGCGCCGGGATCTATGAGCGGGCGTCGTTCCTGGAAACGTCCGATCAGGCGTGGGAACGGCAACTGACGGCCAATTTGCTCGCCCCCGCGCGCTTGACCCGCCGGATGGCGCCGATCCTGGCCGGAAACGGCGGCGGCTCGATCGTCAACGTGGCGTCGACGCTCGGCCAGCGCCCCGTTCCCGACACGTCCGCTTACTCGGCCTCCAAAGCGGGTTTGATCAACCTGACCCAAACGATGGCTTTGGAACTGGCTGGATCGAACATCCGCGTGAATTGCGTTTGCCCCGGCATCGTCGACACGCCCATTCACGCTTTTCACGGCGGAGGGCGCCCCGGGGCCACGCCTGAGGCCAGGGAAGCTCTGGAGAAACTCGGTCCTTTGCAACCCCTCGGCCGCGTCGGGACGCCCGAAGAGGTCGCCGCCGGGATCCTCTACTTCTGCCAGCCCCTGTCCTCCTGGACGACGGGCGCGGTTTTGAGCGTCGACGGCGGGATCAATCTGGTTTGAAGGCGGTGGGAAATGATCCGATCCGGTCTTGAGCATGGCGGCTCGATCGCGCGAATGGCGCGCCGGGTTGGCTTCAGCAGCGCACACCTCTATCGCCAACCGAATTTCAGCGATGAGGACAACCGTCGCATCTTCGGCCGCTGCTTCACCGCCCACGGCCATGGCCACGACTACGTCCTCGAGGCCTTCCTCGAAGGCCCGATCGACCCGTCGACCGGCCTGCTCGCCAATCTCATCGACGTCGACAAGGTCCTCAAAGAGGTCACCGACCCCCTTGACCATCGCCATTTGAATTTCGACATCGCCTACTTCAAGGACCGCGTCCCGACGACTGAAATCATCGCGCAACATTGCTTCCGCGAGCTCGCGCCCAAGCTCAAAGCGGCGTTCCCTTCGGCTCCGTTGCGGCTCTACAAAGTGCGGCTCTTCGAAACGGAGGATCTTTACGTGGAGTACTCGGAATGAAAGCGAGTTTCACCCGGCAGTACACGATACGCGCGATGCACAACCTCGAGAACCCAGATGCGAGTTCGGCCGAAAACGAGCGGCTCTACGGGATGTGCTACCGGCTCCACGGCCATCATTACAAAGTGCAGGTCACGGTCGAGAGCGACGTGGACCCGAAGACGGGCCTCTGTCGGTTCCGCGGCGAACTCGACGCGCTCGTCGAACGCGAACTGGTGCGCCCGTTCGACGGGCGCTCGCTCAACGACGCCTTCCAGAACACCTCGGGCGAAGCCCTCTGCCACCTGTTTTTCGAAAGGCTTCGCCCGCACGTGCCGCCGGACGTGCGACTGCGGCTCGCCATCCAGGAGACGCGCAAGAACTACTTCGAACGCCCGCCCGATACCTGACCCCGGCCACCCGTTCCAACCCCAATGGCCGTCGGCGGGCGTGTCGCGGGCCCGCGCGCGCATCCTCAGTTCGCGTATTCGTAGACGGTGACCGCGTCGAGATCCTTCCATTTGCCGTCGTCCCGCCGTTTTGGCAGCACGCGACCTTCGAGCTCGAGCACGCGGCCCGTCGCCGCGTCGAGCGTGAAGTACAGCGGATCGACCAGCGCCGAGATGAGGAGGCTCGTCGGCTTCATCTTCACGACGACGGCTTTGGCGCCCTTGTAGTCGACGTCTTTTTCTTTTTTCAGCGAAAAGCCCACCGTCTCCTTGCGGTCGACCACGGCGAAGCGGACATCGGTGGTTTTGCCGGCGAGAACCTGGCTCCAGCGAGACTGGAGATACGGAATGAGGGAGGGACCGACGACGAAATTGTCCCTGAGCTTTTCTTTGGCCGTCGAAGTCTTGCCGTCCTTGACGAGCGTGAAGACGACTTGGCCCCCCTGAATTTCCGCCTTTCCGTCGCTGCCGACCTGTTTCTGGATCTGCTGATAACTCGTCACTCGCCCGCCCTCGAAGCTCGTGCTTTCAATGACGACCTCGGCGCCGTCGGGCGCCAGGAACGTGTTTTTCGCCGTGCGCGACGCGCCCGCGGCCTTGGCTTCATGGCTGAGAGTGTAGAGGACGGTCGTCCGGTCCTTCCTGTCGAGGATCTTGGCTCTGAAGCCCGTCGGGCTTTCGAACGCGGCCTGGGCCGGGATGGCGAGGCTCAAGGCGGTCGCGGTCAGAAACGCTTTCATGGTGTTCCTTTCGTGAATCGGCTCGCGAATCGTCTGGTTGGCGGGAACCGCCATGAAAACCCGATCCGCGGCCGGCAGGCAAGTCTCGCTTATGGAGTTTTCCCGGCGGAACGGATAGAATGCCCTTTTCCTCGGAAGGCGTCCTGCATTATGACGAATAAACCGGATGCGAATGAACCCGGCCTCGTGCGGCTCTCGAAACTGATGGCCGAACGCGGCCTGTGCTCGCGGCGCGAGGCCGACGAACTGATCGCGCGCGGCCTCGTCAAAGTGGATGGCCGACTGGTCGATCAACTCGGCTCCAAAGTCGGCCGCGACGCCGTCATCGAACTCGACGACCGGGCGCGGAAGGACCTGGGAGCCAAAGTCACCATCCTGCTCAATAAACCGATCGGCTACGTCTCCGGGCAGCCTGAAAAAGGCTATGAACCCGCCGTGCGTTTGATCACTCCCGGCAACCAGGAGCGCGGCGCGAAAGACGCCGGGCTCACCCGCGCTCACATGGACGGCCTCGCGCCCGCCGGCCGGCTCGACATCGACAGCCAAGGGCTGATCGTGTTCACGCAGAACGGGACGATCGCCAAGCTCCTGGTCGGCGAGGACTCGGGGATCGAGAAAGAATACCTCGTGCGAGTCCACGGGGCGCTCTCGGATCGTGGGCTTGCCCTCCTCAACCAGGGGCTCGAACTCGACGGCCGGCCGCTCAAGCCGGCTTTCGTCGAGTGGCTCAACCAGGACCAGCTCCGTTTCGTCCTGAAGGAGGGGCGCAAGCGCCAAATCCGGCGCATGTGCGAGGCCGTCGGGCTGAAGGTGATCGGCCTCAAGCGCGTGCGCATCGGCCGCGTCCGGCTGGGCGCGCTGCCCGAAGGCAAATGGCGCTTTCTGCGCCCCGACGAAACATTTTAACTGAATACGTTCGCGGCGTTCCCGCCGCGAATCGGCGGGCCTCCGCCGACCGCCAGGCGCGCTCACTCGGCGCGGCCGACCTCCTTCGGATGAAACCGCGCCTGGAGGCCGGAAAGGACGGCGAGCTCTCCGTCATCGAAGCCGGCGGCCCGACGCAAATGAAGCGAGATTTTTTCATTGCGGGGCGAAACGCGCGCGATGCGCGGCATGCGCGCACGGAACTCCTCGCCCGGGTCTTTCCGCTCGATCCCGCAGACGGCGCGGAACCAGCGGCTGCCGAACTCGACGTGGGCCACTTCCTCCCGGACGATCCGCTCGACGGCCGCACGCACGGCCCGGCTGTCGACGCCTGACAGACGCTTGAGGATCGCCTCCCCGGCGTCGAGGCCCGACCCTTCCATATGGCGATGGACTTTCAGAATCCGCTCGATCAGGTCGTCATCGCTTTTGACGGCCCACCAGAGGCCGGCGTGCACGGGCCAGCGCCCGAACGCGAAACCCATCTGATCCAGCGTCTCGACGCACATCTTCAAATGCTCGCCCTCGGAACGCGCGATCGCGGCGAGTTCCCCACGGAATCCGGCCGGCGCGTCGGGAAAGTCGACGAGCGTGCGGACCGCCAACTCCATCGCTTGCAGCTCGATGTTCGCCAAGTCGTGAAGCAGGCGCCCTTGCCCCTCCGGGGTGGACAAACCCGGTTTAGGCGGCAACTGCCGGTTGCCCACGACCGGCGCCGAGCGCGCCGGCGTCTCCGGCACCGCCTCGACCTCCGCTGCTCGCCCGGAAACCAAGTTTTCGAGGACCGTGTCGAGCGCGGCGAGTTTCGCCGCGATGGAGGGCTCGCTGAAAAAACGCATCTCTGGCTTTCTTATTCAGGGCCCCGCTCTTTATGAACGACCCTTTTCCCATCTCTTGTTTTTATTCCCGCTTCTCCCATCTGTTCCCTCAGAAGACGCCCCGGGTCAAGCAGCTGCATCTTGCCCACCCACGCTCCCACGTCGTAGGCTTCACCTACATGGGAAAAAGTTGGAAAAATCCGATCATGGCCGCCAACGCCGCCAAAAAAGGCGCGAAATTCACTAAGCTCGCCCGCGAAATCCAAGTCGCGGCGAAACTCGGTGGCCCTGATCCCAACAACAACTCCCGGTTGCGCATGGCGATCGACGCCGCCCGCGTCGAGCAATGCCCAAAGGACACGATCGAGCGCGCGATCAAAAAGGGCGCGGGCCTTTTGGCCGATACCGCCGCCATCGAGGAAACGGTGTACGAAGGGTACGGCCCGCACCGGGTGGGCGTGATCGTCGAATGCCAGACCGACAACAAAAACCGCACGGCTTCGAACATTCGCGACCTTTTCAAGAAAAGCGGCGGGGAACTGACGCCCGTCTCTTGGATGTTCGATCGCGTTTCGTTGATCGAAGGCACGCCTCCCGGCGGCAAAGTCGACGACCCCGAAACCGAGGCGATCGAGGCTGGGGCCAACGAGGTCGAAAAATCGGGCGAAGGCGCGTACAGCTTCATCGGCGCGTTGGAGGATCTGAAGACCATTGAAACGACCTTGCGCGCGCGCGGCTGGTCGATCACAACGTCCGAGCTTTCCTACAAGGCGAAGAATCAGACCGAGCTCGATGATGCTCAAAAAAAGGACGTCATCGAGTTCATCCAAGCCTTGGACGACGACGACGATACGCACCGGATCCACGTTTCAATCGAACTGTGAGGACTCCAGGGCCCCCTTGGCTCGAGCGAGTCAATTCTTGAGCGCGGCGAGCGCTTTGAACGCCTGCGCGTAATACATGATCTGCTTCACCATCGCGAACAGGCCGTTGGCGCGGCTCGGCGAAAGATGCGATTCAAAACCGAGCTCCTTCAGGAAGTGCGGCGGCGTCGCGAGGATCTCGGCGGGCGCCGCGCACGAGTAAACCTCCAGCAGGATCGCGACGAGCCCCTTGACGATCATCGCGTCGCTGTCGGCCTGGAAAACCACCCGGCCCGTTCCGTCGAGACCGGCGTGCAGCCAGACTTGGCTTTGGCAGCCGCGGACTTTGTATTTTTCCTGCTTCATCGCTTCAGGCAGGTCGCCCAGCGCCTTGCCTCTTTCGATCAAGCGCTTGTAGCGATCTTCCCAGGTCGCCAGACCGGAAAATTCCTCAGCCAGTTTTCGTTCACGCAGCGCGAGAGGACTCGTCGTCATAATGCGACAACTTAGCACACGAGACAGGTCCCCGCCACCCGCTCGCGCGGCGTGAACGGATCAGGCGAGGAGCCGTGGCAGCAGGGCGCCAAAAAGTTCCTCGGCGGCCGCGGCGCCGTCTTCGCCCATCAAAGCTTCCCCGTCCCGAGGGGCGAGCGAACGTACGATTTCATGGCATTGACGATAAAAGCCGATTTTATCTCCGCCCATTTCAACCCAAGCGCGCGCTTCCTCGGCCTGAAGCTTCGCGCCCGTGAACCCGTGCGGATCCGGCGCCCCGTAACGAGGCCGGAAACGCGCGGAAAGCTCGATCTCCGGCAGGGTCAGACCCAAGCTCAGGAGCGCCTCCTGCGCGAGCGCGAGCTCGAGCGCCGAAACGTATTTTTCGAACTTCGCCCAAAATTCCGTCCCCGCCAGCCCGTAGCTGCTTTCGCAAAAAAACGCCACGCATGTCGATGGCCGCTGCGACCAAATGCCGCACACACCCCCCTCCCGCACGAAGTGAGGGCAAAGCAATGTCTCATCGTTTCCATATCCTTGAGGTTGGCGCGCATGCCAACGGCGCTGGTACGTGAGCGCCGGAAAAAGCCCGAGGGGCACGGCGACCGCTTCGCTTTTCGCGAGAGACGAGGCTCCGCTCCCCGCCTCGCCTCCCGTCTCGCCACGTATGGCGACGGCCTGAGGAGCGCGGGCGGCAAGACGCTCCTCGAGCCAGCTTCGCCCCGGCAACGAGGACTCGAAAATCGCCCCGATCATGAAATTCGGCAACCAAGGGAAAAAGGTGCAGCATTTGAGCGAGTCTTTGTAGATCGCCGCCGGGCCGCGGGCCTGAATGCACGATTCGCAGCGCGCGCGGGTTTCCGGGAGATTGGTCGCCCACTCCGCGCGCGAGAGAAACGGCCGTATCGTCGAGGAAACCATGTCTTTGAGGCGCACGGCCCAGGATGCAACGGGCTGCGCGGGTCTGTCCATGAAATGCACACTCGCGGACTCAAGTTCGGCGAGTGCCGGGAATCGTCACCCACGGCTTTGAGCGAGTCTGCCGCGATAGCTCGATAAGTTTCCTAAAAACAATATGTTACACAGAGACATTGGCTGGCGAAAGAGTTCCGACGAGGCCCCTTCGTTGCACAGAGCAAGGTCATACGGGCGGTTCGGAAGACCGTCGCCAGGAGGGAATATGCGCTTGTCTCTGCCATCCGCGATTTTGCTCTTCGCGCTCTCGGGCGCCCCGGCATTGAGCGCGCAAGCGGCTTCGACATCCACCTGCAAAGTGGAAACAGCCGATATCGGCACCATCGTCGGCCGCGGCCCTTCGAACGAGGCCGCTTTCGAAGACGCAGCCACGCAGTGCTTCGAGCGCCGCCGGCAACTCCACAAAGCCCGCTATAACCGCGAGTCCGACACGGACACCGGCGAGCTTTACATCGATGTCTGCGTGAACGTGAAGTGCTCTTAACGGACCTTGACCGCGACCGTCAGCCCCTCGGCCGTAGGCAAGATCGTGCCGGCGAAACGCCCGCCGACGGCGACCATCTCATTGAAACGGCGGAGCCCCGCAAGTGGGCCGTCCGCGATCGCCGGACCGCTCCCGTCCTGGCCGATCTGTCCCCACCCGAAGGTATTGTCCGCGATCACCGTCCCGCCCATGCGCAAATGATCCGTCGCCCAGCGAAGGTAATCCGGATAGCGCCCTTTGTCGGCGTCGATGAAGACGAGGTCGAAAGGCGCCTCGCGCGCGACCTTCGCCAGATTCTCCAGAGCCGGCCCCACGTGAATCGTGACCCTGTCTCCGACACCCGCACGGTCGAAGTTGGCTCGTGCGACTTCGGCGTGGCGCGGATCGAGCTCGAACGTGTGCAGGCGACCGCCAGGCGCGAGCCCCCGGCAAATGCGGATGCCTGAATAACCTCCGAGCGTGCCGATCTCGATCACCCGTGACGGCGCAACCATCCGCACGAGCACCTCCAGGTGCAACCCGTCGAAAGAGCCGACCTCGATGTCCGGCAAGCCCTTACGCCGCGATTCCTCGCGGACGAAACGAAGAACCTCGTCTTCCGGCCGGAAAACCCGGTGAGCGTACGCGATGACTTGAGGGTCCGACTGCCCAAAGCCTTTCTCCATCCTCGATCCCATGCTTGATCTCCCTTCCGATTCCCGGCATAACCGAAGTGCAGAGCCCGCGAACCTTCAACAAGGTCTAAATCATGGGAATTTTCAAGTCCATCGGCGATTTCTTGTTCGGCAAAGACCCGCAAATTTTCGACGAATCCGGGAAGGTCCGCAGCCAGCTGCCCGAAAACAAGTGGAAAGAATGGGCCGACCGTTTCCGCGGCAACCCCGACTACGACTGGCGCGACCACACGGGCCAACACCTCGGCTCCGGCCGGGGCTCCAACCCCAACGCGCGATCCTCTTCCCGGCACTGACCTCTCCTTTCGCACGCCTCCGAATCTTCCGCGAGGCCTCAACCTCCCGCGGGGAACTTTTCGCTTCCCGTCGGCTCGGCGCTCGAACAGGCTCGCCTTTGCCACGATCGCAGGGGCGTTCGGGTCGAGCAAAAATAGAATTTGCCACCAGATCCGAGTCTCCTTAAAATCGTCTTCATACACGGGCGAGCGCCAGATCTCTCCCGCAGCGAGCTGGAACCGCAGGCCATCTTCACATAGAAGCCCGGCCTGCGCGCCGCCGCGATTCCGGCCGCCTGCCCGCGTCCCACTGGCCGCCAAGGAGGCAGACATGACATCCGTTCTCGACTTCACGATGAAAGACATCCGTGGCCGCGATAAGCAGCTGGCCGATTACAAAGGCAAAACGCTTCTCCTGGTCAATGTCGCGTCCAAATGCGGCCTCACCCCGCAATACGAGGGCCTGCAAGATCTCTACGACAAATACAAAGACCGCGGCTTCATGATCCTCGGGTTCCCCGCCAACGACTTCATGTCGCAGGAGCCCGGCGACGAAACGGAAATCGCTGAATTCTGCGAAGCCAACTACGGCGTTCGCTTCGATATGTTCGCTAAGATCTCGGTGAAAGGGCCCGACACGCACCCGCTCTACCGATTCCTGACGACCGATTCCGGTCACCCGGGCGAGATCAAATGGAACTTCCACAAGTTTCTCGTCGATCGGGCGGGCAAAGTCGTCGCCAACATCGGGCCGCGAACGGAGCCCAAGGAGCTCGAACCGATGATCGAAGAGCTCTTGCGCTGAGCGGGCCCCTCTTCCGACGGGAAGGCCTTTCAGCGGGCGTGTTTCGCGATCCGGGAGCGCGCCCATTCGAGAGCCTCCGCGCGCGTGCGAAGCTCGCCCTCCAACTGCCGGTCAAAAGCGTCTTCGAGTATCGTCCCCAGCTCCGGCCCTTTGGGCATGCCGAGTTTTTGCAGATCCTCACCGTTGACGAGACGCTCGGGCAGCCGGCCTGTGCCTTGGAGCGCGCCTTCTTTGACATCCTCGATCACCTGCCCCGCCATGGCCTCGCGCGCGGGATCCCGCGAGTAAAACGCCTCAGCCACGGGGGACGACGGGTGCGCGAGCGCCCGGGCGAGGCCTGAACGCCTGGCCTCGCCCGGCGCGCGGAAGAGATCTTTCCTTCGCAAGACCCAAACCACCGCGGCGAGCTCTTGATTGGAAAACCGCAGGCGCTTGAGCAGCGCCTGCGCAAGCCCCAAACGCGGCTCGAAGTCACCGATGACGAAATCAAAGACCAGGTTCAGCGCCGCCAACTCCGGCGTCTCCGCGCCCCTCGCCGAGCGTCGTTCGAGGGCGGCGAAAGCTGCGTGGTCCGCCGGGAGCCCCGAGAGCTCGGGCAGGACCACCTCCCAGAGACCCGTTTCCACCAAAAGCCTGAGGCCTTTGGCCGCGTTCGTAGACCTCAAGAGTTTCACGAGTTCAGCGCGAACCCGCTCCGCCGAGACGAGACGGACCTGGCCCGCGCGGCGCCGAACCGCTTCGAGCGTCCGAGGTTCGATCGAGAAATCCAACTGCGCCGCGAACCGAACCGCGCGTAGGATACGAAGCTTATCTTCGTCGAAGCGCCTATCGGGGTCGCCGACCGCGCGCAGGGTCCGTGCCGCTATATCAGCCTCTCCACCGACGTAATCGATCACCTTGTTGGCCTCTAGATCGTAAAACAACGCGTTGACCGTGAAATCCCGTCTCTTCGCGTCTTGTTCGGGCGTTGAAAAGGTGACGTGGGCCGGCCTTCGCCCGTCGACGTACGGGCCATCCTCGCGAAACGTCGCCACTTCAACGTGGAAGCCCCCGCGTGACGTGTCTTCGAACGGCAGAATGGTCACGCCGAAATCGCGCCCGACGGTGACCGCTTTCGGGAACAACGCCTCAACGCTCTCCGGGCGCGCATCGGTGGCCACGTCGAAATCGTTCGGCACGCGGCCCATGAGCAGGTCGCGAACGCATCCGCCGGCGAGCCATGCTTGAAAACCGGACGCTCGGAGAGTCGCGCAAACTCGCTGGACGGCGGGCCACTGACGGTGCGTTTCAAAGGTATGCATAATCAGAAAGAGTAGGAAGGGCCGCAGATTTTGTCACGCCGAACTCCGTTTGGAACAGGCCCGGAATCCGATGCTTGCTATTGCTATAATTCAACTCTGCAAATCCGCACGCCCTGACCGACTGGGGCCAGAACGCACCCACGATATTGAGGTAGCTAAAGAGCCTTTTACCTACCCTCCTGAAAAACTTTCGAAAGCTCCGAACAAAACTTCGATCCCACACATCACGACCACGTCCGGCGTCACTTTGGCCAGGCACTCATTTTGCTTACGCTGAGAATCTCGGTTTTAAGGACAAAAAAATGGTGGGGCTAATGATTAAAAAATCGGTCTTCGGGGCACTGATCCCGATCGCACTTGGGTCTATTCCTGCGCAAGGAAACCAAACTATAGAACAATTCGAAGAGAGAAATCTTGAGGAAGTGGCCACAAAAAAAGAGAGGCTCAAGTTCTATTTAGTAGGTTTGGGCATGTATTCTTCCAAGAATGCTTCAATTTACATAGACCAGCTCGACGATATAAACATCGATGCTCTCATGCATGTAATTGAGAATGGAGTCGGCCTAAAGGCTGCTAGGGGCGCCGCCGCCGTCACCGCCTATTGAACGAGAAGCCCTTCGACCAAGAAGGCCACTCTCCTCCTCGCAACGGAACCTATAAAATGACCAGGACGAGACCCCATACACTTCATATAATGCCAGGCCTTAGGTGTAATCTTTCTTGCGCGCATTGCCTAAATTCGTCAGGCCCTAACGAACGATTACAACTTACAGCTTTAGAAATCGAAAAAATAAAAAAAGCGATTCGACGGCTACAGCCGCGCCGTCTTCAATTCACAGGGGGCGAGCCCACCTTCTATATTGATCTCATAAATGATTTATCCTCATCCCATCCAGACATTGAGGCAACAGAAATTATGCTGACCTCAAATGGATGGTATTCAAAATCAGATCAAAAAATCGAATCTGTACTTTCTAGATTAAACAAAATCACCCATCTTCAGATTTCATTTGATGCGTTTCATCGAGGAGGCATTTCACGCGAGTGCCTCATGCGTCTCATCAACTACTGCAAACTGCAAAACATTAAGATCAACGTAAGCGTTTGCTTGAGAGAACCACTCGATCTATTGAATATACAGGGCGTGCTCGAAGGTCTGGACTTATCAATCGCATTTCAAAAAGTTGATGCTGTAGGGCGCGCAAAGAAGAATAAAAAAGCGTTTCTGTACCCCGCTTTTGAGGCCTCAGTTTTTGATAAGGTTTGCCCAAACCTAGGAACATTGACGTATATAGCTGGCCGCGGCTTCTCAACATGTTGCTCCAACCTACTTTTCAATCATCCTAAGTTTCCATCAGCACACCAAACAGAGACTGAACATTTAAACAGCCCATTTTTTTTGAGAATTTCAACAAAAACAATTGGAGAAATCGCCGGCATCCCAAAATCTGGACACCCAGATTTTTTGCCCGAGTTTTCATCACCATGTCGACTCTGTGAGTATTCGCATACAGGCACATAGGGAGAACAGAAACATGTCGTCCTCTGCGGAGACGGTCCACATCAAGCCACCTAGATACTCGATTGAGATGATCAACGAACTCTCCGATCTAGCGAGGAAGACAGCATATCGATGGGCCGTAGTTCAGCCAGATCAGCCGTCTACTGCTGACATAGAAAAGTTAGTAGCGAGAGGGAATACCAATGTGGTTATACAATTTGGCTTCATCGCAGAAGGGAAAAATCTTGCTCACATTGGCCAGCCATCTAATCGATGCATAAAAACCTGTTTTGCCCCACCTCTGCCAGATGAAGTCCAAACATTTTATAAAGAGAATTTCCACGAGTATTTTATCAAACCCTGGAGCAGGGTTTGGGATGCACCTACCCTAAGATGGTTTTCACAATCGGTTCAGGACCTCATGCCAGTGACAGCTTGTAAAGTTTATAAGATCGACGGAAGAGCTGTGGGGCTCCAAGCAGAGTTCCCGCACACAGACGCCTTCGGCCGCCCTGTTACACAAATCGGATGGATCTGGATCAGGCAAGGCTTGCCCAAAGAGGATCGAGCATCTATCCACAATGCCGTTTTCTCAGATCTTTCCTCTCGACCGGAAACCAGATTTCAAGCTGGAATTCATCTTTTTAATATTCGGTCCCGTCGCTTTTTTTCGAAACTCGGATTTCAGCCATTATGCGCGCACGTCTATTTGCCTTCACTGCGCTGATTGGATTGTCGATAGGGATCGCCATCCTGAAGTCTTCAGCAGACAAGGATGAGGAGTGGACCGTCATATCGATCGGCCTTCCGGATCGAATCGAGCCAAAGTCCGCGATGGCCAACATGGGCTATTACATCCTCAAACAAACCCATGAACCACTTTTTCGAGAGACCGGACCAGGGCTGTTCAATTCCAAAATTCTTTTGAGTTGGGACAGGAACGCCTCGAACACTTTGTTTCGTATTTGCCCGGCCCTCGGAAAATCATTCGACTCGGGTCGACCGTTTACGACACGCATCCTCGTCCAGCACCTGAGTAAATCGATCCGCGAGTTAAAGAAAAGTGCAGCCATAAAAACTTCCGACGACTGTGTCGTGATTGATTTTGAAAAGCCATTCAACGCCTTCTTCAAGACTTTCAGCCAGTATGAATTTGCCCCTTCAGTCCCTTCTGGAGTGCTGGCGTTGGGGCGAGCACGTTCAGCCTGAAGAATTGACATGATTGTAGCCGACTGGCTCATCGATCCCGTACAACGGGAGAAGGAGTCAG
>JAJTYM010000003.1 GCA_021463345.1 Pseudobdellovibrionaceae bacterium
ATCGAGAAAACGGAGGTGACAGCAGAAGAAGCGATCCACTAAACAGAAAACCTCTCGACCGAGAGAGTCATGTCAACGCGAGTAAAAATTTTTGCACGTTACAAATCCCGCATCTTGGTCTTTGAACCAGTCGCGCATTTCGCCGACGGCATTCGCATACGGCTCAAGAGCAACTCGAAAGTTGAAACGTTCACCTGCGGACTCGGCGACGCAAACGAAACCGCGCACATCAATTTAAGCGAAAACGCGTCTTCACAATTCGCGCGCAAGTTCTGGCCCTTCGGCGGCGCCTCCGAACCGACGGTCGAAATCAAAATCCGCAAGTTCGCCGAATTCATGGACGAAGCCGGCATCACGTACGTCGATCTGATGAAAATCAACATCGAGGGCGCAGAGTACGATCTGCTCGATCACGTGATCGCAAGCGACTGGGCGCCGCGCATCCGAGATATCCAAGTGCAGTTTCACGACTTCGTGCCGAACGCAAGCGAACGCCGCGAGCGCATCCGCGCGGCCCTGCGCGCGACCCACCACACGACGTACGAGTATCCGTTCGTTTGGGAAAACTGGCGCCGTAACAACTCGTGACTCTTCAGCTCATCACAGCCGATAATGCGTCGCGCTAATTCGGTATTTCGCAGGCAATACAAAATCGGATGACATCGCCTCACGTAGCCTTTACGAATTTAGATTCTCAGCACCAGCTTTTCAGCCACCGGCAAACGCTTGAGGGGTATCCGCTTGAGAATCTTCGTGACCGGAGCAAACGGGTTCGTAGGCCGCAATTTCGTCCGCCGAATGGCCGCCGAAGGTCACCAAATCATCGGCGCCGGGCGCGCCGGGCCTGGTAACTTCGACCGGAACCTTTTCGAAAATTTCGTCAATTTTGATCTGGGTGAAAAGCCCGATATCACCGAGCACCTCATGAGCGCGGATGCCGTTGTTCACCTTGCAGCCCGGGTCCACGTTTTCGAGAAGACGAAAGACGAAGCGCTCGCGATGCACCGGCTGATCAACGCCGAAGGCACGCGCCGCCTGGCCGAGCAAGCAGCCCAAACGGGCGTCAAAAAATTCATCTTCGTTAGCTCCATCAGCGTCAACGGACCGTCCAGCGACTCGGTGCCGTTCACCGAGACCTCGACGCCGAATCCGGCAGGCCCCTACGGGATCTCGAAGCTTGAAGCAGAAAACGCGGTCCGCGAAGTCTGCGCACGTTCGGATATGAAATACGCGATTCTCCGTCCACCGCTCGTCTATGGACCCGGCGCAACCGCGAACATGCACCGGCTCGTGAAAGCCACGTACATGCGGTTCCCATTTCCGCTTTTCGGCGTCAAAACACGCCGTAGCTTCATCTACATCGATAATTTGAGCGACGTGATCGCGTTCTGCCTGGACAAGCAGACTCGCTCCGACACTTTCTTGGTCTCCGACGGCGAGCCGGTCTTGACCACGGCAATGATAAAAATGATCGGCAAATATATGGGCCGCCAGGCCCGATTCTTCTGGATGCCCCAAGTCCTCTTGAAGGCCGCCGCCAATGCGGTCGGAAAAGGCGAAGAACTTCGTCGTTTCGTTCAGAACTGCGAGGTCGACTCTTCGAAGATCTTCTCGTTGGGATGGCGCCCGGTCGCGACTATGGATATGGGCATTCGCAAAACCGTCGAGCACTTCCTCGCGCAAGAGGCGAAACGAAAAGCTTCCCCGGAGCTACTGACCTCCGCGGAGGCCCTTCAGGTCAAAACGAAACATGTGCAGTGAAAATTGCTCGGGCTCAGACCTCAATGCCCGCGCGATAACGCACGCAAAGCACGAGCGGCGGCATGAACGCCATGAGTATCCCCGCCCATCCCGGAATCCATAGCTTTTCCATGGCCCAGGCGAGCGGAAGTAACACGAGCAAATTGATCGCGCCGAAGAGAAGAGACACGCGCGCGTGCGTCCAACCCATTCGGGTCATGTGTTGATAAAAGTGGCTGCGGTGCGCCTGATGCGGCTTTTGCCCTCGAAGCAAGCGCCGGATCAAAGTGTAAGTTGCGTCTCCGATGAACATCGCATGCAAAACGATCGCGGCCGGGAACCCAAGATCACCCAATGCCGCGCCTAAAATAGCCGCTAGCGAAAATATAAAGCCGAGAAATGCGCTGCCCACATCACCCATGAAAATTTTGGCCGGGCTCCAATTCAATATCAAGAAGCCCGAAAGCGCCGCCGCCACCGTTGCGTAGAAAGACGCCAACTCAGGCTCGCTCGCGATCCAAGCCAAAACGGCAGCGGAAACGCCGACTGTGGCGCCTTGGGTCGCCAAAATCCCGTCGATGCCGTCCATGAAGTTGTAGAGATTCGTGAGCCAGACCACGAACAAGAGCAGAAACGGGAAGACAAGAACAGAACTGTTCAAAGTCACGAAGCCAAGGCTTAAACCGCTCGGATTGACCATCGTATCCAGAGATGCGAGAAGACCGAGCGCCACGACGGCCATGCCCATTTGGACAAGTAACCGGAAGCCGGCCGACAGGCCGCTGGCGTCGTCCCACCATCCAGTCGCCGATACCGCCAGTGCGGGAACGAGAATCGCGAGCCAGACGGGACCGAGACCACCGAACGCGATAAGCGCGATCAACAAGAGAGACATCACGCCGATGACGGCAAGGCCGCCGCCACGCGGAGTCGGAACCGAGTGCGAGCTGCGTTCGTTCGGTACGTCGATGACGTTCCTTTTCAACGCGATTCCGCGCACGGCGCGAGTTCCGATCCATCCGCCGAAAAAAGCGATCACCATGCACAAAAGAATCAGTTCGATCGAGATGGTCATCTCGGCTGCTCGAGGTACCATTTGGCGGTCTCCCGCAAACCTTCATCCGTCGAATTTACGGGCCGCCATCCGGTTTCCCTTTTGAACTGAGAGTTGTCGGCTTCGAGACTCTCCACAAGCCGCAATATCTTCGGCCGCAATCCGAGAACCGCGGCCATCCCCTTCAACGCGGCCACGGGAAACGGCCAGACCCTCGAAGGCGCGCCTAAACTGGAGCTCAACTTATCTATGAGATCCATCGTCGAAAGTGCGCCATCGTCGGAGACGGTGAAAATCTTGTTTTTCGCGGCCGGGCTCACGGCCGCTACCGCCAGCGCCTCGCAGAGGTTGTCGATGTACAACAGACTCCGGCGATTCTTTACGGAACCGAGAGGCAGCGGGAGACCTTTCGCCGCCCATCGCATCAAGCTCAGAAAGTTCGCGCGCACTCCGGGTCCGTACACGAGAGGAGGGCGAAGAATCACGACTTCGAGCCCCGTTTCCTGGGCGATCACCATCAGCTCTTTTTCGGCTTCAAGCTTCGAAAGCGAGTAGGCATCGATGGGTTTTGGCGCATCTGCACCCGTGAACGGCAGTCGCGTAGTCTTGTCACCGTTGACCTTGATCGTACTGACGAAGACGAGCCGCCTCACTCCAGTGGCGGCGGCTTGTTTCGCCAGTGACCGCGTAGCGATCACATTGGCTTCGCGATACTTCCGTAGCGACTCTTGGCCAGAGTCAGACATGTTGTGAACGCGCGACGCCAAATGAATCACGACGCCGACGTTTTGAAGGACCCCGGACATAACGGGGGACTTGGACAAATCGGTTTTAATGAAAGACGATAGGTAGGGCGCCAGTTCCGCGGATGGTTCGGATCTGCCCGAGCCGATGACGTTCCAACCTTTCCTTTCGCTCAGGATCCTGCAGAGCCGCCCTCCCACGAAGCCTGTTGCACCAGTCACGAAAACGGTTATTTCATCCGCTGATTTGTTCGACAAAACTATCTTTGTTGGTGCTTCGGGCAAATCTGGCCCCTCAAGTTCTCTCGAACGATTCTGCGCCGCAGATACCAGATGCGCGAAACCCAATACGCCACCGACAAACCAAGTCCGCGTCATTTCCAGGGTCGATACGAAGATTCCGAAGATACAGATGCTGACGAGAAAGAAAATCCAGACAAGCGCCTCAAAACTGCCCACTTCCTTCCAAATCCGGTTAGCTCTAGCCATCGCCCATCCGAGAGCCAATCCGCCCAGAATCAGTCCCACGAATCGGCCATCACTATAGAGCGAGTATATGATCGTATAGAACGCGTTGAATTTTTTGGGGCCCGGCTCTCCCTCGCCAACTCGCTTTTCTCCAACAACCTTATACTCGGCCATCCTTACGGTATTTAAATTGGCAGGGGAGTTGTAGGATCGATCGAACCGGCGAATGACGAAAGTAAAAACTGTTTCAAGACCACCGGCCGCCAATCGTCCATAGGTCAGCTTCTTGTTCAGCTCGGAATCCGGATCTTTTAGCTCGCTGTCGAAAAGAGCGAAACCGATGGTGTGATAGTCGATGACGAAGACGTCGAAGTGGTCGCGCGAATCTTGCACGATTTTATCGTTTCGCGCGACGCCGATCCCGATAATGACGGTTGCTAGAACAATTAGCATCGCACCGGCGAAGATGAGCTTTTTCGCCCGTTTGCCAGAGAAAAACCCGTTTGGGCCGACCATCAGCGCGAAGCCTATAATTAGGAACAGACAAATCATGTAAATGTTGACGCGTCCTAATCGCATAATCGCGTCCATCAAATTAAATACGATGGCGATGATGAGTTCCCAAATACGATCCGTACGGAGGTAAACCGCCATGCCGAACAATAAGAGCAAAAGTAGCAAGGGACCGGAAACCGTGAAGTACAGTGACTCAAGAATCGCGGATTTGAAAATGAAGCTGACTTGCTCCGGCCCCGTAAAAGCATATGCGCGCAGCTCACGCCCATAGGTCAAAAAGCCGTATACCCCTCGTGCGAATGCGGGAACGACGATAAGCCCGGCCATTACCCCTATCCATGGAAACGCACGCCGCAAAAGCCGGTAATACGAATCCGACTTCAAATCGAAGGCGCCCACAATGGGCATGCCCGTAGACGGCCGCCGTTCAAGCAACGTACTCGCAACGATCCCGACCAAAAAAACAAACACGGTGAATATGCACTTTTCGCTCGGAGCATAAACGCCTGTTAGGCTGAACGTGGCGATCCACAGCCAAAACCCCCACCACACGATTACCAGCGAACTTGGGTTCCAAAACGTTCGTCCATGCCAACTCGTGGCGGCGGCCGCCAACCCTACCAGGAAGGGAATCAAGATTTGGTAGGTCGATGTTTCGAACATCTATTCGCGGGCCTTATTTGAAATGCGTGCGAACTGAGTCCACCACGTGGGAGATCTCGTTGTCGCTCATGAGTGGATGCGATCCCCAAAAAACGCCGCAATCCATGATTTTGTCCGCCCCGGCGAGCGAGCCTTGGACCCTGTGTGGGATCATCTTAAACGCCGGTTGCCGCGCCAAATTCCCGCAGATGATCGGACGCGTTTCGATCCCGTTCGTTTCGAGGTGGGACTGCAAGCCGTCGCGAGTTTTGCGGTCCCTACAAACGATCGGATAACCGAACCAGGTCGAGTCCGTCCCGGGCGTCGAGCGCATCGGAGCAAAATGCCCGGCACGGATCAACGGCGCGAACGCCTCGTTCCAGGTCTGCGCGACTTCGACGCGTCGGCGGTTGAAACCCTCGAGCTTTTTCAGCTGATGCAGTCCGAACACGGCGTTGATTTCAGTCGGGCGAACGTTGAAGCCCGAATTCACGAACAAAAATCGCGGATCGATGTCCGGGTACTTCGCCTCGACCTCTTTGCGGTTCTTCAGGTGGCGCGTCCAGCCGTGCGCGCGCAGGCAGCGCAGCAACTCCGCGAGGTCGTCATTGTCCGTGACGATCATCCCGCCTTCGATAGTAGTAATGTGATGCGAGAAGAAAAAGCTGTACGTTCCGATTTCACCGAACGTACCGACGAACTTTCCGTTCCGGCGCGTGCCAAGCGCTTCACAAGTGTCTTCGATGAACGCGAGTCCGTTTTTTCGGCAGACTTCGCGCAAGGGTTCGCTCTCTACCGCATTGCCGAGAACATGAACCGCGCACACCGCGCGCGTTTTAGGCGAAAGCGCCTTTTCCACCGCTGCGAGATCCATCTGAAGCGTCTCAGGATTCGAATCGACCAACACCGGAACGCCCCCGGCTTGCACGATCGGCCAAATCGTCGTCGACCAAGTCACCGCGGGAACGATAATTTCGTCACCTGGTTGCAGGCGCCGCAACCCGTTCAAATTGAACTCGGGGTTCGCGAGCGCGAAAAACGCGAGGAGGTTCGCCGAAGACCCGGAGTTCACGAAAACGGCGTTTCTTACGCCCATGTGTTTGGCGAACGCGGCTTCGAACTCGAGACACTTCGCTCCCATCGTTACGAACGACGAGCGAAGCACATCGATGGCGGCTTGAATTTCTTCTTCCCCGAACGTCGACGCGTTGAGCGGGACTTTGACCATAGATCAGTAAGCTAGGGGATTTCCTCGGTTTTGTCGAGGCAAAAGGCCGGCACTGGAGTTGCCAAGCGCCTGTTAAAACGAGATTATATCGGATCATTAAACCACTGAGGGAATGCCCATCGATGGCGGCGCCGAAAGTAACTGTGCTCTTGCCGGTCCACAACGGGGAGCGCTTCATTGAAGCGGCGGTCGGCAGCGTCCTTACGCAGACCTTCGCTGACTTCGAGCTCCTCGTGATCGACGACGGTTCGACCGACCGAACGCCCGAACTCCTTCGATCCTTCACTGATCCCCGATTACGAATCGAAAAGAACCCCGAAAACCTCCGCCTGATCCGGTCGCTCAACCGGGGGCTTGAGCTCGCGCGCGGCGAATACATCGCGCGCATGGACGCCGACGACATTTGCTTTCCCGAGCGGCTGGAAAAGCAGGTCGCGTTCCTGGACGCCAATCGCGAAATCGGCGTCGTCGGGTCCGAAATCGTCATCTTTGAAAATGACCACACACAAGGGTACCGGCACGCGCCGATCCCGCTCACGACCGAACAGATCCGTTGGGAGTTGCTCCGGATCAGCTGCCTCTATCACCCGACCGTGATGATCAGACACTCCATCTTCGAAACGGTCGCGCCGTACAACCCTGAATACGCCCACTGCGAGGATTACGAACTTTGGCTAAGGGTCTCTCGCGCGCACGGGCTCGCCAACCTTCCCTTCCCTCTCCTGTACTATCGCCGACACGCCTCGAGCATTTCGTCGAAACACTTCGAAGACCAACTTCAGCGCGGCGAAACGCTGCTCGCGGGAGAAGTCGAGCGACGCATCGGCGTACGCCCCGGCCCGGTCACGACCGGTGCACTGATGGCCCCTTGGCGCACCAAAGATGTCGAAGACTTCGGTGAATTCCGCGAGTTTTTTCCCAAACTGCTCGAAGAAGCCCTGGCCCGGCCGGGCCTGACTTCGGGCGACCGGAGTTTCATCCGCATTAGCGCGGCCTTGACGATCGCACGCCTGCTTTGGCGCGCGCTCTGCTCGCGGCCCAAGCACCTCGGGCCGCTGCTCAAACTCCTGCTGTTGGACTTAAACCTGGGGCCAGCGCTCTTTACGAACGTGCCCCTTCATTTGTGCCGCATCGCAAAGCGCCGACTTACCTAAGCGCGCGATCGAGACCGGCCAAATCGGGAAAATTCGGCACCGGCTCGGTTTTGAACTCGGACTTCCCGTGGATCCCCGCGAACGGCACGTTCACTTCTTTCGCAGCGTGCAAATCCTCAGGGCTGTCGCCGACGAACAGGCATGCGGCTCCCGGTATTCGAAGTTCCGCGAGGATCCCACGAATCACCTTGGTTTTCCTCTCTGGCGCCCCGAAGACGCCGCGGAAGTACTTCCTCAAGCCGCGGCCGTCGATCACCAAATCCAAGTCCGCCTGAGGGGTCGCCGAAGACAAATAAACCGGCAACCGACCCGTCCAAAACTCCAGGAACTCGAGTGCGCCGTTGCCGTACGCGCAGTCGATCAAGGCCTGGCGGGTCAACTTTTCGAACTCCCGCGTGAGGTCCTCGACAAGCACCTCACCCCCTGGATCGCGCAGCATCTCATGAACGACGTGATGGAACTTCTCACGCCGCGGAATCGCGTTGTGAACCAGGTGGTAGGACATCAGATCGGAAACACGCGTCGGAAACCGGCGCGAAAAAATCGCGCGAAACGCCTCATCCTTGATATCGTTGCTGAGGATGACGACGCCGTCGAAATCGAGAATCAAGACTTTAAGGTCATTTCCCTTCGGTAACGTCACGGATCACCTGGCCGGTACGCTCGCTCCATCGCCACAACAGGAAAATATCGGACGCCAAAACGATGAAGCTGTACCCTTCGCCGAGTTTCGCGCGGATCGAGGCGGGGTCGAAGTCGACCATTTGACTGCCGCAGCCGCGAACGTGTTTCTTTGCGGCGCCCACGACCCGACTCGCTGCCTGTTTCAGCTTCGGATGTTCGATTTCGCCCGGAATGCCGAGCGAACCGGAAAGGTCGTACGGCCCGACCATTACGGCATCGATGTCGTCACACGCCAAGATCTTTTCGATGCTCTCGACGCCCTCGAGAGACTCAATCTGGGCGATGATGACACTCGAATCGTTCCAGTCGCGTACGTATTCATCGAAATCGAATCCGTAGTTCTGCCCGCGGTTGATGCCGAAACTGCGCTTGCCCTTGGGCGGATACTTGATCCACTCGACTAGTTTCGAGACCTGCTCTGGGTTTTCCACCATCGGGACGATGATGCCATCGGCGCCCGAGTCGAGCAGGCGCTTGATCATCTCCATCGAGTGCGAAGCGATGCGCGGCAAACACAACGAGCCGCCGGCTTGAGCCGCCGCAATGATGCGTTGGCTCTGCTGGAAGCTAGTCGTGCCGTGTTCGATGTCAATGCCGATGAAATCGAAGCGCGCGTTGGTGAACGCCTCGGTGATTTGCGGGTCGCCGAGCGACGTCCAACCGGCGAATACCGGCGCCCGGTTGCGCAGCTTTTTCTTCAAGGCATTGCGGCGGGCGAACAGTTCGGACGTTTTCATTGGCTCTCCCCTTCGATTAAACGCGGGCCTGCGGTTGGACAGCGCCCTTGTCGATCGATTCCCACTTGTTCGACATCGCCATCAGGCGCGGGTCGGAAACGAGCATGTGCCAGATCACGCCTTGCCAAGCCTCGGCCTGGGGAGTGATTTGATCTTGGGAGATCGTGGGGATAATCACGCAAGCGTCGGCGACTTTCGCCGTGAATCCGCCATCGCGGCCGACGATGCCGAGGATCTTCGCGTCGCGCTCCTTTGCGAGTTCCATCGCGTGCACGAGGTTCGCGCTCACGTTCTTTTCTTTGTTGCCGCCGCCGACGCTGAAAATCATCAGCGTGTCGTTCGAATTTAGGCGGCTCACGCGGAGCCATTCCGAGAATACCGTGTGCCAACCCTCGTCGTTCGTGCGCGCCGTGAGCTCGGCCACGTTGTCGACCGGGGCGTAGGCTTCGATGCCGCAGATCTTGCGGAAGTCGTTGACCGCATGCGTGCAGTTTGCCGCCGATCCGCCGACGCCAAGGATAAAAAGGCGGCCGCCCTTTTCACGGGTCTGGATCAATACCGACATCATCTTCTCGACTTGGTCTAGGTTCACGGTGTTCGCGATTTTGCAGACGTTTTCGAGATAAACCTTCGGGTAGTTCATAAAGGTCTCCTATTACTCAATTTCAAGCTTTGCGAAGCACGGCGCGCCCCTGAGAGCTCAACCCGTGCGACTGCAGGAAGGTTTGGAAGTCGTAAGTGAAGCGCGGGTCCTGCGCGCGCGTTTCGACGAGGTATTTGGCGAATGGCGGAATTTCCGCGCCGGCCCTGTGCCCGCGAAGGACGTTTTGAAGATCCAAGACGCCGGGCGTGCTGAGCTCGACCACCTCAAGACCCGCTTTCGCCGCCAAAATTTTCATTCCCTCAATCGACAGCAAGCTCAAACGCTCCGGCGGAAGCATCGCTTCCGACGCCGCACCAAGGGTCAGCACGTCGAAGCCGGTCGAAAGAGTCGTCGTAATGAAGCAAAGGCCGCCTTTGGCCAAGTGCTGGGAAGCCCATTGCAGAGTCGCGAGCGGATTCTCCACTCGGCCGAGAGCCTCGATCAAGCAAACGGCGTCGTAAATACCCGCGGAGTCAAGCAAGTCGACGGCCCCTTCGCAAGACGGCTGAAGCGATAGATCGAACATGGGCTCGACAAACCGCATTTGCAGCCGCGGGTTCTCTTTCAACGTTTCCCAAAATCCCCAGCTCGCGGCGTCAAGCTCGACGACCCTCAACGGACGACCGACCACGCCGGTCTCGGCAAGGAACGTCTCGACCCAGTCCTTAAGAGGCTCAAGGATCTTTTCGTGGCGCACGGACGCCGTTTCTTTCCATATGTCTTGCAGCCAAAACCGACGCGCGGCGGAGTCTTTGAAAAACCTCAACAAGCGGTCCTGCGAAGGCCGCTTCGGCACGTACACGGTCGCGCACGAACCGCACTTGGCGAACTCAAAACTCATTTTCGCAGCGTACGCCTGTTTCTGCGACGATCCGCAGGCTGGGCAATCGACCGACTTCATCGTTTCGCCGGCGAGCGCCTTGGCGTCCGCTTCGAGCATGTTCAGGTACTTGCCGAGAAGCGCGTTCGGCTTGATGTCGGTTCCCGCGAGATCGCTGTGAAAAGTCGAGAATTCCATTACTGACCTCCCAGACCGCTTTTGTAAGCGCGATCCACGATGCGCATCACGCGCCAAGCGTCGTCCGAGCTGCTTTCGGAAACCGGCGTGTTATTGACGATACATTCGGCGATCTTGTTCACTTCGATGTCCCAAGACATGTCGCGATCGAAGTAAGTGATTTCTTCTGACGGATTTCCGACCGCGTCGGTTTCGTCTTCGAACTCGCGGCGCGCTACTTTAAGCGTTTCGCGGCCGTAGCTGCCTGTTTTCGACAGCAGGCCCTCGACAATCAGATAGCCGTGCTCGAGTCCGATCTCGATTTGGAACTTGTGTTTCCAAAGGGTCGCCGACGAGTGCAGCATGCCGTTTTGTCCGTTTTTGTTTTTGAGGATCACGAAAGCGTTGTCCTCGACTTCGACGTTCCAGAACGAGTTGTTCACGAACGCCTTCACGTCCTCGAAATCGCCGCAGAAGTAGTTGAACAGGTCAAGCATGTGGATGCCCTGGTCGAGCAGGATGCCGCCGCCCGATACCTCGCGCTTGTTGCGCCAAGAAGCCGGAAAATTCTTGCCACCCGATTTCCCGTAAACGCCGCGCACCCAAAGCAGCTGACCGAATTTCCCCGACTCGATCAAGCGTTTCGCGCGTTGAATGCCGGGGTGATAACGGTGGTTAAAGCCGAACATAAGCTTCACGCCCGGGCTTTTTTTTTCCTGGTCACGCATCGCTTCGATGTCGGCGAGATTCCGGCCCGGTGGCTTTTCGGCGAAAACGTGCTTGCCGCGCTTCAGACACTCGACCGTGAGCTCCGGAATCAAATTGTTCGGTGTGCAGACAAAGACGAGCTCGGCGTCATTTTTGAGCACATCTGTCGGATCGCTGGTGACGGCGAAATTCCCTTTAGGAAGACGCTTCGGGTCGGTCTCGCAGACCATGATAAGCTCGAGATCCTGATGGGCCTCGATGACCCGGCGGCGGATCTCGCCCATGTACCCGTAACCGATGATAGCGGTGCGAATCATTTCCCTATTTCCCTTCCTCGACCAATGCGTTCGTCAAACCCTCGATCGCCGCGCGCCCCATGTTGAGAATCGCCTCTTGCGAGCTGCCGCCGACATGGGGCGTGCCGAAGAAGTTATCCAGCTTGAGCAGCGGCGAATCGCCGGCCGGTTCGTTCGCGAAAACATCCATCGCGGCTCCTCCGAGCTTTCCCGAAGTCAGCGCCCGCAAGAGCGCCGCCTCGTCGACAATGCCTCCGCGGCTCGTGTTAATGAGCACGGCCGTCGGTTTCATCTTCGCGAGCTCGGTTTCGCCAATGAGGTGATGGTTTTCTTTTGAATACGGAATATGAAGCGTAATGACATCGGCTTCGGCGTAAATTTGCTCTTTGGTCGCGAGCTCCGCCGACCAGGTGCGCGCCTTGGCGGAAACGTCTACCAAGTCGTTCACCAGCACCCGGCAGCCGAACGCCCTCAAAAGCACGAGCACTTCGGAGCCGATGAAGCCGCAACCGATCACGCCGACGGTTTTTCCTGAAAGATCAGTGCCGCCGAAGTTCTTCCACTCCCCACGCGCCATCTGGCGGGTCGACAGCAAAACGTTGCGGAGCGCGCCCAGCATGAACGCGAGCGTGAGCTCGGCGACCGAGCGCCGGTTGACGCCGCCGATCCAGGCGAGCTTTTTGCCCGCGGACTTGAGCGCCTCGATGTCGATGTTGTCCAAGCCCACACCGTACTTCGAGACGACCTTGAGCTGCGGCAAGCGCGCGATGCATTCGGAATTCAATTTTTCGAGAGCAAGGATCGCGCCGTCGTGGCCCGCCAAGAAGCAGACGAGCTGGTCGCCCACGAGCTGCAGCCCTTCGTCGTTGAACGTTACGCTTTCGAAACGCGCCTGCATCTCGGCACGCAGGACCGGATGGCGCGAGAACGTGCGCGAGGCGACGACGACTTTGTGCGGGAGTTTCGACATTAGCGCACGTTCCCCGAAGAGATGCTCTCGAGGATCCGTTTCTGTACGGGGTCGCCCATGATCGCCGCTTCTACGTCGGTGACCTGTGACGGCACGTCGACACCCTTGGTTTCCGAATCCGATACAACCGCTTGAACCGCGATGTCGTTTTCGAGCAAACGCAGGAGATCGATCGACTCTTGGATTTCCAGCGGAGTCATCTTCAGCTTCGTGAACTTGTGGAGCGTGTCCTTGCGGAACGCCATCAGGCCCGACTGTTTGTAATACGAGACCTGCTCGTTCACCTTGCGCCCCGGAATCCCGGCGCGCGAAAGGTACAACATCTTACCGGACTGGCTTAAGACGGTTTTCACGATGTTGTCATTCGTAAGATCCGCGTGATCACGAATCGGATACACGAGGCAGGTGCACTGGATCGTGGGATCCGCCCAAAACGGCTCGATCAGGCGATTCAGAGGTTCCTCTAGCACCATCGGCTCGTCGCCTTGCACATTGATCACGATATCAGCGACTAGCTTTTGCGCGGCCTCTTCAATCCGCTCGGTCGCGCGTTCGTGTTTGTCGGACGTCATAGCGACACGGCCGCCGGCAGCCTCGACGACCTGTTGGATTTCTTTGTCACAAGTCGCGACGATTACGTCGTGGATGCGGGTCATTTTCTCCACGCGACGACGCACGTGCTCGATCATTGGCAGACCGAGGATTGAGACGAGCGGTTTGCCGGGATAGCGAGACGACCCCATTCGCGCGGGAAGGACAGCTGCGACTCTCGGCGTTTTCTCAGTCGTCATTGCGGCAGTACTCCGCAGTCGACGTTGATACACTGGCCAGTGATCGCGGAAGCTCCTTCAGAAGCCAGGTAAACGCAAGATGCGCCGACCTCCGAGCCCCGAGGCAGACGTTTAAGCGCCGCCTGTGAGCCCGCGAACGAGGTAAGGTACACGTCAACGGCTTGGCCGGCCGCAGGTGAGTGCGGATCCTTCAGGCTTTCGACGATAGTTTCTGTTACGACGTAGACTGGGCAAACGGCATTGACACGAATCCCACGTGATCCAAGTTCTTTCGCAAGCGACTGGGTGAGCCCGTTCACTCCGAACTTGGCCGCGCAGTACGCGGAGTTGTTGGCGCTTCCCCGCTTGCCGGCGAGACTCGAAATGTTGACGATCGCTCCGCCCGCTTTCATTACGGCGGCGGAGGCCTTCATGCCCCAAAAAACGCCCGAGAGGTTCGTTTCGATCATCATCGACCAAAAAGCGGGGTCGATATCTTCGACCGGGCGCCATTGCGAGACACCCGCGTTGTTGACGTAAACGTCGACCCGGCCGGTGACATCGAGTGCCGCTTGAACAAAGCCTTTGTGGTCGTCGGGCTTCGTGACGTCCATTTTGACGAAGTGGGCATTCGGGCCGAGGTCTTTGACTGCGGGGGTTTCAGTACGGGCACCGACAAAAACTGTGTAGCCCGCCTCCGCAAACGCTCGCGCCACATCGGCGCCGATTCCACGCGTGCCGCCGGTTACCAGAGCGGTTTTTGTCGAGTTGACGTGCTGCATGAGGTTCCTTTTGTACGAAGCGTCCGAGGGGGAGTCAAATCGTCATGGCGGTAAATCCGCCATCGACGGTGATCATGGCGCCGGTCACGAACGTCGCCGCCTCCGACGCAAGCCAAAGCGTCGCACCCACTAACTCATCAGCCTCTCCATAGCGGCCCATAGGGGTGTGGCCCAGGATTGCCCGCTCGCGATCAGCCGTAATGAAGTTCTTGCGGCTCCACTGTGTGGGGAAAAAACCAGGACGCAGCGCGTTGACGCGTACGCCTTTCGGCGCCCACTCACGAGCGATATTTTGGGTCAGGTTATAAATCCCGGCCTTAGCGACCGAATACGTGAACGCTTTGGACAGCGGCGGACCTGCCGAGGCCGAGCTGATGTTGATGATCGAGCCGCGGCCCTCTTTCAGCATGTGCGCGCCGAAAACCTGACAGCCGAATAGCGTACCCTTGAGGTGCACGGCCATGATCGAGTCCCATTCGGCCTCGGAAATTTCCATTACCGGCGTAGGCGCGTTGATCCCCGCGCCGTTTACCAAGGTGTCCACGCGGCCCCAACGCTCCATCGTGGCGGAAAGCGCCTTTTCGAACTCGGTCTTGTGAATCACCTCGACCGCAAGCGCGAAGGCTTCGCCGCCTTCTTTGGTGATCTCGTCTGCTACGGCTTGAGCTTTTTCCAGCTCGCGATCGAAGACTCCGACTTTGCAACCGGCCCTGCCAAAACCATGCGCCATGGCTCCGCAGAGCAGCCCCCCCGCTCCGGTAAGGACCACGACTTTGCCATCGAGGCGGAACAAATCCGAGAGGTATTGAGCCGAGCTGGACGACGTCATTCGTAGCCCCCTTATGGGATCGCTGCCATGAGATTTGGCCTCGCAGGCTACATCAGGGGCCGGGTGCCGACAACTCCAACCGCGACCCGTCGTGTCCTACAGACACCCTCTGAAAACCGCTTGGGCAAAAGCTCCTCGGACGAGTGAGATTTGGCTCCGCGTTAGGCAGGCCCGAGCCCAGGCGAACCCATAGCAACGGATTTGACGAGTCCCGTAGGTACCTCGTACTCTCTCGCCCATCCGACAACCCGTATTGCAAAGGTGAATATGGCGACTCTTCCCCAGCTCCGCGTGGCAATTTATGCCGATGGCGCGAACAAAGCCGACATCCTCCGCGTTTACCGCGAAGGCGTCGTAAAAGGCTTCACGACCAACCCGACCCTGATGGCGAAAGTCGGCCTGACCGATTATGCGGCGTTCGCGAAAGGCGTGCTGAGCGAAGTGAAAGACCTCCCGTTTTCGTTCGAAGTGTTTTCGGACGAGTGGGACGAAATGGAGCGCCAGGCGCTGATCATCAAGTCGTGGGGCGCGAACGTGAACGTGAAGATCCCGATCACGAACACGAAAGGCGAGCCCGCGCTGAAGCTGATTCGCCGCTTACTGGACCAGGGCATGAAGCTCAACGTCACCGCGATGCTGACGCAGGAACAGATTACGGGCCTGCGCGAGATCCTCAAGCCCCAAGACGACGTCATCGTCTCGATTTTCGCCGGCCGCATCGCCGACACGGGCCTCGATCCGATGCCGATCATGAAGCACGCGGTAAAAGACTACGCCGATCTGCCCAGCTCGAAGGTCCTCTGGGCGAGCCCGCGCGAAGTCCTCAACATCTATCAGGCCGACGAATGCGGCTGCCACATCATCACGGCGACGCCGGATCTCATCGACAAACTGAATCTCTACAAAAAAGATTTGAATCAGTACTCGCTTGATACGGTCCAGATGTTCTATCGGGACGCACAGAAGGCGGGATTCCGGCTCTAAAGGCCGACTCCGAGCTACGGAGCCTCAGCAACAAGACTTTCAGCCCCGGGCAAGTACCTGAAAACCTTGCCTCCGTCCTCCGGAACGAAAAACCGGATCGCTCGCCGAGCGACCGCGTCTTCGCTACCCAACAGGTTCCGCCCCTCGAACTGATCCTGCTGGAAAGGGGCTCCAATCGCGGTCAAAATCGTTGGCAGGATATCGACCGCCTGGGCGGGCGCATCCACCCGACGAGGCGTGTCTTGGTGGGGCAACTTGAGCGCCATAAATATCTCCAGTAGCTCCCGATTGTAGGAAATTTCGGCTCCGAAGGACGACGCGTTCCGCATAATGTGGCCGTCGTAGCCGGTGTCCGCACCGACGAAAATCAACGCCCGCTCGTACAGCCCCAATCGCTTGATATGCTGGATAAGACGCCCGAACTCGGCATCAAACTCGCGAAGGTTGGCTCGCACAGTGGACATCGCTTCCTTCTGCTGATCCTGGTTTCGCCCGGTTGAAAGCCACGTTTCGATTTCAGGAGAGTCGCTGATGAAGTTATGCGCGATGTAGAGCGACTTGCCGCCGTACTTTTCCGTCGCCCTCATGAGCGCCTCGAAGGCCCGCCTCCCGACATGAACCATAGGCCGCTCCCGAGTCTCTTCGGAGCCATCCGACAGAAGTTCCTGGCCCCACAAATCCTCCCAGGTGTTAAAGGTCCAGTCGGTCGTCTCAAACAAGCCGTTGAGCGCCGATGAGACGCTCGTTCGCAGATAGGTCTTAAGGAACCCTTCCACCAGGTTTTTCCGACTGATGTAGCTGGAGCCGATGATCTTGATACAGATCTCCCGCTCGCTCGCCCGGCAGTAGTTTGACAAGACATCCAGAACAATGACGGTCGAAAAATCAGTGCCTACGATGTTCTTCAAAGTCCCCGGAATCTCCGCAATCTCCCTCAACCGCCCCCTGTCGACCACAACGGAACCCGTGTAATAACTCGCGAGACTATAAACTGTGCTTGTTGAATTCGCATACGCGTTCCTGAAGTGAATCGCCGAATCGAGAAACTCGCCCAAGTTCGGGAATTCTTCCCTCAGGAAGACGCCCGTTTCGTCCAAAAAATAGCTCGCCACCAGTTTTTCAAAAGTAAGAAAGAAAATCGGGCCAGCGAATTCCTGCTGTGCGTGCCCTTGGCGGGCGACGCCCGCGTCTCGCACGTCGAATGGAGCGGAAGCATCCGAGCGTGAAAACGGATACAACTGAACGACAAAGAGGACGGCCAGGGCCGGACTCGCCCAGCCGGAAAATCGCGTGACTTCCCATATGACAGGCCGGAAATACAACCCAACGGCAAAGAAACACAATACGAGAAGCGAACTGAATCTCGGGAGAGCCTCGTTACCAAACAAAGCCTGATTCGCGGCGAAATACAAAAACAAGAGGACGATGAAGGCCTGACCGATCTCCGGGGCCCAGCGCCTCAAAAGATAGATCACAAGCCCCAAGGCTAACGGGATCGCGACGAACGCGCTCCCCCACATCATGGCGAACGCAATCGCGTCCCACTGGCCAAGGAACAAGGATTGATCGTCTTTCGATATGATCGAGTAAAGCGGCACCTGAAACGCCAGAAACGAGAGCCCAAAGGCGACGCCGATCGTCTCTCCGACGCTGCGCGGACCGCTGTGGGGTCTGTTCGCGCCCCTCTCGTGACCGCTTTTCGATTGCACCCGATTTGCGACGAGAAAGCCGATAAACGCGAGGAAAAAGGCCTGAAGCACCCGGTCGCCAAGCGCATCACGCATGAAATTCACGAAGGCTCCGTCCTTTCCTTCTGAAAAGAATCAGCTTGCGCTGCGAACCGACAATGCCGCGAATGCCGACCGCCTCAAAATAGGCCCCAAAAACACCCATAAACCGCTCGAATGTGTACTCGCCGAATATGTCTTCCCTATTTTTGAGCATCAACTGCACTTGAGAATCGCTCTTGGGCACGAACTCGATGATGTGCGCGTCACTGACCCGCGCGAGAAACTCGGCGACTTTTGTGAACGGTATGTTGGAGCCAATGACGAGATGGTGAATGAGGGCCAACGACACGGTGATATCCGGCCTGAGACGATGCAGAACGGACTTGCGCTCCTGCTGATCCCAACCGACCCCGCCTGGCAGATTGGTGACATCGAGGACAAGCGGCAAGACATTTCGAATGCCCTCTGTCATGCAAGCGCGATAGTTGCTGTCCACCGCCTTTGGGTCCCTGTCCACGGAAAACACGCGCGTGGCCAACGGCGCGACATGCCGACTGAACCTGCCGTTGTTGGACCCTAAATCCAAAATTGTCAGCGGTTCACCGCCAGCCAAGCGTACCAGCTGAACGAGCCCTTCTTCCTTGGAGAGAAGCGAATCAGAGGTGTAGTTCGTCGCCGAGTAATAGTCTTCCCATTCGGTCTTCGATACGGAGATCTCCAGCTTTTCGATCGTTTCCCTCAGGGAGTCGAGAATGCCGAATAAGCCATTGAGCGAAACTTCGCCGCCCACGCCGCATGAATTCGATTTATGCGCGGACTGTTGCAACCGCGCATGCATGTGAATGTGCGAGAACAAGCCGAATCTGGCCCAGCTGGAGGCCGGCAACATTCTCGAAGCCAGTTGCAGCGGGACGCCGTCGATGTACAACTGGATAAGCCGATTCAGATCGGGAGACACATACGACATCAGCGCCAACGGCGCGAGGAAGTGCTGGCAGAACTGTCGATAAGCGCCCCAAGGCTTGCGAGGATCCAACGCTCCGAACGACAAAGTATCGATGAATACCGGGCGGTTACTCACGAACTGGACATTGAAAGCCGACGCGTCACGCAGGGACATTCCGCGGCTCATGGCTTTTTTCTGGATCGCGAGCGTCAACAGAGCCGCGTCTTTCAGCTGCGAAAAACACCACTCATACGGATACGTGATCGGCTCGATTTTCTCCGGCTTCAAAACGACAGGATAATCGTCATCCAGGGAGTTTGCGCATTCCGTGTGCCGAACCAGCAGGCCTTCGCCGACAAGATCCTGAAACAGGCCGGAACTCATGAATTCGCGATAGGAGGTCAAATAACTCTTACTGACACTCCGATAAATCTCGCCTTCCTCGATATACACAAATCCGGCAGGGTCGCGAAAAGATGCCCGGTCAGCGACCCGCATTCGATTTCTCCTCGCTCTCGCTCGACTCACGCAGCTCCGGCATCGTCGGCTTTCTGGAAGATAATAGACCGCGAACGACGATTTTTAGATCGCTCCACTTGGTTTTGAAAAGGTAGGCTGCGCCCAGACCGACAGCCAATATCGTCTGCAGGAGGAAACTCCCAGACCCGGGGTCAATGTACGAATAGGCATCCAGCGGCATGAGAAAAACAAAAACCGACAACACAAAAAAATCCCTCATGCATCCTCCAGATTGAATGGCCGCGCGACATAATCAGGTACTCGAAACATCGTCAGAGCTGCAATCATTAATGCAAGACTGCGAGCAGGCAACAGCCAGGCTCCGGGACGACCCACTCAAATACCGCGCCTAAGCCAGGTTTCGATGGATTGATCAAGGGTCGGGCTCGGTTGGCCGAGAGCCGCCGCCAATTTGCTGGAATCAATACCCGTGTTTTTGGGGCGCGGCGCACCCATTTGCACGGAGTCGATACGGCACGGGATCAAAGACTCCGTCGACAGTTTGAGTCGATTCGCCATCCGGATCGCAAAATCAAACTTACTTAGGGTGTCGGCTCCGCCCGCGTGAAAAAGCCCCGTCAACTCCCTCTCTATACAACGACCGATCGTATCCGCAGCCAAGTACGTCGAGAGAGGAGAAAATAAAACGTCCGTGAACATCGTACGACGCTCTTGCTTTCGAAGACCTTCCAGGACCCACTCGCCGAAACTGAGCGCTCCGTCCGTCCGCCAGCCGAAAATATTCGTCCTCAAAATCAGCGTACGCTCGTGCTGCAAAGCCGCCAGCTCACCTTCATGCTTCGTGCGCGCGTAGTAGTTCAGCGGATTGACCGGATCTGCTTCCGTGTACAATCCCGCTTTCCGCCCGTCAAAAACGGATTCGGTGGAGATGTATATCAACTGCGCCCTCAGTTCCCGGGCGACCTCCGCAAGATCCGCGCTCACTCCGACATGCAGTCGCCGAATCGGCTCGCGAGCCTCCGGCTTTTCACAATCGTTAACGGCAACGCTGGAAGCCATATGAACGATAACGTCTGGCTTCGCTCTATAAACAGCCGTCTTCAATCGGGACGCATCGTTGATATCGGTATGGACCCAATCGGAAGCCATCGAGGCCGCCGGTCGGCTCTTCCCGCTCAACCCGATGCAATGGTACCGCGGCCCCAAGGTCTGCAGCGTCGCCGCTCCCAACATCCCTCCAGCGCCGGTCACGAGAACGCGCTTTTCCGATGTCAAAAGTAGAGCCAACGATCACTCCCCATGATATAGTCGTTCAGACGGTCACTTGGGCCGGAATTTGGAATCATAGACCGATAGCCGTGCGGCTGAAAAGCGCGAAAACCGCTCCAGTTCTGAGTCTGAAAGCCTCCCCGTCTGCCAGTCGTCAAGAGGCTCTCGACTCCACCACCACGATCACATGTGCGACGCATCATGGATCGGCCACGCCGTTATTTGAATGTCTCCCAGAGCCTCGGGTCGTAGATGGCGGCAGGCACGTCGGCAAAGGCCCGCATCGCGTCCATCCCGGCGCCTGACAGCCCCTGGGCCCTGACCAAAGCGGCGTTCAGGTTCACCTGTTCGCGGGTTTCGCAGCCGAGGATCAACATCGCGCCTGGTGCCACGGCGCGAACAAATCCGACCGCGACCTCCGCCGGCGTGCGATTCAACGCGGTACAGGTCGCTCGCCACGTCTTCAGCCATTCCACAACAAGGGGATGACGCCGTTCGGCCTCGTCGGGCTCCATCAAAAGCAAACCCTGGAGGAACACGCTCCGGATCAACAGCCTTTTCCCCGCCGATTCCGCCGCCGCCAGCAGTCCGTCCTGCAACCACCGTTGATCAAAGACATTGAGGGGGACTTGGATGATGGACAATTCCGGGAACCCTAGAGCGAACTTGAATTCATCCGGCGTATAGACGGACACGCCGAACTCCCGAACCCAACCCGAATCGCGGCAGCGTTCGAGCGAACTCGCCAGTCCGCGACGGAGCGAATGCATTTGCTCGGCCTTATGAAGCAAAAGGGCCCGAAACGGCCCACCTAACCTGATCCGACTCCCTTCGACCGAGCGAATGACCTCGTCCTCGCTTTCGGAGCTCACCTCACCGGCGAGCTTGGTCACGATCTCGAAGCCCGATCCGGGGTTCCGATCTCTGAAGCCGCCAATTCGCTCCTCGCTCGCTCCGTAAGCGGCCGCGGTGTCAATCCAACGGACCCCTGCATCGTGCGCCGTCCGCAAAATCGCGTCGGCTGTGAGCTCATCGGGCAGCCCCGTCTTGTTGGCGATTCCATAGGTCATCCCTAACTGAGCCGCGCCCAACGCCATTTTGATTTCCATCCTCAACCCTCATATTGCGGTCCGGAACTTCGACCAGGTACCAAACCGGATCTCCGGCACCAAGAGAAATCTCCAATTGCCTGCCATCGACTCGGCCGCTAGATTCGCCCCCGAGGCTAAATTTGGAACAACCCACAGTTCGTCTTCGCCCCGCTAGCCCGCAGGATTCCGACTTTTTCCTGCGCTTGCGCAACGATCCGGTGTCGCGAGCCAACTCTATCACGCAAGACGAAATCGATCCTCAAATCCACCGCGATTGGTTCGCGCGCTCATTGGAGCGCGACGACCGTCGGATGTACGTGTGCGAGCTCCATGGCCAACCCTGCGGGACGGTGCGCGCGGATCTTGCGGCCGATGGCTCGTACGAACTTTCGTGGGTGACCGCTCCCGAGTTTCGCGGCAAGGGAATCGGGACGGCGATGGTCAGGACGATGGTTGCCACGCTGAAAGGCAAAGTCACCGCCCGCACAAAGGAGTCGGCAGCGGCCTCGGTCCGCATAGCGGAGTCGGTCGGGTTCGCTCGTCAACGCGTCGAAAACGGCGTCATTAACTGGGAGCGCGAGTGTCCGTGACTTCTTTCAACCTCAGATCCATCGCCGCGCGTTCGACGACCGAGGCCAGCGCGTCGCGTCCTTGGATGAGTTTCACGTCCGCGGCCTGAATATCGTCGGCGACCCAGACTTCAGACGCGGGATCGTAATAGACGGAGGGCGTTTTCACCTCGACACCGACAAGCGCGGCCGAGGTGAAAGGCGCCGCGACCACCAGGTCCGATCCGCGTACCAGGCTGAAGATATCGGTTTCGCTGTCGATGATTCGAATCGCTCCACTGCCCTCCAAACGGTTCACGTACTCGATATACCGTTTATCGTGCACGGGACCGAAGGCCCGCTTGTGTTTCAAGATGAATTCGAACGTGAGGCCCACGGCTTCCGCCGCTTTCCGCCCGGTCGCCAAGACATCCTCAAGCAGCGCTTGGCAGATCTCGAGATTATAGTGGATGTAAGGCCAACCGTTTTCGATCTGCCACTGCCGGTGCGTCGGCGTGACGTCGAAGACACAAACCCGGAAGGTCATCGCGGGTTTCTCCATCGCCTGACCTCGATCCGCCTGAAACAGGATGGGGCCCACCGCGTGCTTGATGCACTGGATCCCATGCCCGTCCAGCCAACGCCCAAACGAAGGCGTCCAATACCAGGCATGATCCATCCTCATGTAACGACGCTGGGGGAACTCCCAAGCCACCGGCTCGCGATCGGTGAGCACCCCCCTGACGTTTTGCGAATGCCAGACGAAGTGAAGTTCGAAGGCGCGAGCAGGAAGATCCGTCATGAAAAGCTCTTGCGCAGCGTAATTCATATCCGACAAAAAAACGGCTTCAATCAATTTGCGGCGATTGAGATGCCGCCAAACGGGCGCAAGCCCAAAATCCCGCGCGAGCAGGATCGTTTCAGGCCTGATCAAATAGCTCGGCAAAACTCTTGTCACGGTTGCGACCAGGCTCGCAACCAACTCCAACCACTCCCGGAACGACGGCGGATTGTCGGCGAGCAGCTCAAAAACCGGCCACCTGCCGAAGGAAACCTGATCCGGCCGCGTGGACGTCACGGTCCTCACGGTTTGGATGATCAACCTCGAGCATTCGCGATACGCGGGCACGGGCCCCCTGTCGATGAAATCCACCAGGCGGGCCGTGCTGCCTCCAGCCGACGCATGTGCCCCCAGATCGGCAACCAGGCCGGCGGGGCCCGCCTTCCGGCCATCGCGGCCGCGCAACAGGCTGAGGGTGGCTTGCACGAAACTCAAGCCGATCAAAGCCAGGAAGTACCCGACTTGCGCGAGCGCGAAGGACGGCTTCAACGAGAGTCTTCCCGTCGCGGACAGACGCACCGGCCCCTCCGGCGCCTCGGGGCTAGGAGCACGATGGTCGCGGATTGAGGTCTTGAGGAACCCCTCATACGATAGCTCAATGGCGCGTTGAGCAATTCGACGAATGATCGCGTTTTTTTCGAACGGCCCGACGGAGCAAATGGCGTCTCTCAGAGCGAACTCGAGAGCCTCGATCCGTTTGTCGAATTCCGCGGTAGCCGCCCCGCGCGACGCTCCTGAGCGCGTTTCCTGCATCCGAACTGGGTAACATGCCGGGCCTTGTCCGACAACCATGGCGTCCCGCCTGTTTCTCCAGCGACCGGTTGGCCAAAGAGCGGAGCCATGGCATAACCGTTCTCCTGGAGGAGCCATGGTGGAATTGATCGCCGAAATCGCCCAAGGGTATGAGGGCCACCCCAAGCAAGCGGAGCTACTGGCAAGGGGAGCGGTCATGGCCGGAGCCGATACCGTCAAGTTCCAGCTGGTCTACGCGGACGAGCTCGCGACCCCGGACTACAAGTACTACCGGCTTTTTAAGAGCCTCGAGATGCCTGGCGAAGCCTGGAAGGCCGTCGCCGATATCGTCCACGGCGCGGGTCGGCGGCTCGCCTTCGACGTGTTCGGGTTCCGCAGCCTTCAGACCGCGCTCGAGCTGCGCGCAAACGCGATCAAGTTGTCCACGACCGAATTTTATAACCACGCCCTACTGGCTAAAACGCTGGAGTCGAAGGCCGACATTTTCCTTTCCATCGGCGGAATCCCGGTCGAGGATATCGACGAGCTTTTGCCGCGCCTTCCTCTCGAGGCGAGAAATCGGATCTGCCTGATGTACGGATTCCAAGCGGAGCCGACGCCCCTTGAACAGAATAACCTGGCGCGTTTGACTTCGCTCCGACAGCGTTATCAAGGATTCAAGTTCGGCTTCATGGATCACTCCCAAGGCGGCGCATCCGAGGACGCGACCATGCTTTCTTTGATGAGCTTGACGACGGGCGTGAGCGTTATCGAAAAGCACATGACCCTCGACTACGCGCTGGCCCTCGAAGATTATGTATCCGCGATCTCGCCCGCTCAGTTCGCTGAATTCGCGCGGATCATACGAAAATTCGCGCCGGCCGTCGGAATGAGCGGGCTGAAGCTGACCCCCCTTGAAATCGAGTACGCCGCGAAGGCGACGAAGGTCGTTGTCGCGGCCCAAGACCTCCAAGCCGGTTCGGTTCTCCAAGAAACGGACGTCGCGCTCAAGCGCGTCGGCGACACCCAAGCGGACGCGAAACCATACCGCAGCTTGAGCCAGGTGATCGGCCGCCGCCTAACGAACGCGGTTCACAAGGACGAAGCGATTACGGGCCATCTCAACTGACAAGAGGACGACATGAGAAAATTGGTGGCGGCGCTCGCATGCCGCAACGGAGGCAGCCGGCTCTACGGCAAGCCCCTGCAAAACATCGACGTTGCGGCGAACCTGACCGTGCTCGAGCACATTCTTGCCGTGCTCGGCCGCCTGCCCCAGATCTCCGATATCGTCCTCGGTATCTCAGTCGGCGACTCGAACCTCGATTACGTGGAGTTCGCCCAAAATCGCGAGATCAAATACATCATCGGTGACGAAAAGGACGTGCTCCAGCGCCTGATCCAGTGCGGAGAGGCCGCGCAGGCGACCGATATTTTCCGGGTCACGACCGAATCCCCGTTCTGCTTTTTTGAACCTGTCGAAGAGGCCTGGAAGACGCACGTTTCCGAGAATACGGACGCGACGTTCATGGACAACGTCCCCGACGGAAGCGGTTTCGAAATCCTGAAGCTTTCGGCCCTGCGGAAATCGCACGCTCAGGGCACGTCGAAACACCGGTCCGAGCTCTGCACGCTTTACATACGCGAAAATCCCGACCAGTTCCGCATCCGGCATCTCGCTCCGCCTCCCGGGTTCGACCGAAAGGACATGCGTCTGACGATCGACAATCCGGAAGACCTGATCGTCTGCCGCGCCGTCTACGCGCACTTCAAGGATCGCGCGCCGCTGATTCCGGTGGCTGAGATCATCCGCTTCCTGGACTCAAGGAAAGACCTGCTGACGCTGACCGCGCCCTACTGCGAAGCGGGCTACGCCACGATGTACGTCCGAAAACAGAATCCGACTCCCGCCCCCTGATTCAAGCACGAAGAACCTCGCGGATGCTGTCGACCACATGGTCTTGCTCGGCATCCGTGAGTTCGAAGTAGAGCGGAAGCGAGAGACACTCTTGATAGTATGTCTCGGCTTCGGGGAACTGGCCCGGCTGAAAACCAAGATCACGGTAGTACGGCTGGAGGTGCACGGGAATATAATGCACGTTGGTTCCGATCCCGCGCTCCCGCAACGCAAGATACATATCTTTGCGGGACACCGGCGAAACTCCGGACGGGAGCCTGAGGACATACAAGTGCCAGGCCGGATCGGCCTCGTCCATGCAGTCGGGCGTCCGCACCGGCATCCCCGCGAACAAAGCGTTGTACCGTTCGACCAGGTACTTCCGGCGCTTGACGAACTCGTCGATCCGTCGAACCTGGCTAAGACCCAAGATCGCCTGCAGATCGGTCATCCGGTAATTGAAGCCAAGCTCAAGCTGCTCGTAGGACCACGGCCCATCGGGCTCGAAGCGCAGGAACCGATTTTCCCTCGTAATGCCGTGAGACCGCAACCGGACCAGTTTCTCGTAGAGGTCCTCGCGATTCGTCAGGACCATGCCGCCTTCGCCCGAGGTGATGATTTTCACCGGATGAAAACTGAACACAGTCATATCGGAGAACGCGTTCGAGCCGACGCGCTTTCCAAGATAACTTCCACCGATCGCGTGCGACGCGTCCGCGATCACGGTGATGCCATGAGCCCGCGCGAAAGCGTGGATCTCGCGATACGAGGCGCTCTGACCGGCGAAGTCGACCGGGATCAGAACCTTCGGCAGTCGGCCTTCGGTTTTCGCTCGATCCAGTTTAGCCGCCAACGCCGCGACGCTCATGTTGTACGTGTGGGGATCGATATCGACGAAATCCGCCTGCGACCCGCAATAAAGCCCGCAATTCGCCGACGCGACGAACGTGTTCGGCGACGTCCAATGCGAGTCCCCTTCTCCGAGGCCCGCGGCGAGGCAGGCGATGTGCAGGGCGGCGGTGGCGCTGCTGCACGCCACGGCGTACTTGCTGCCGCAGAACTCCGCCACGGCCCGCTCGAACTCATCGATGTTCGGGCCCTGGGTGAGATTCGGCGATTGCAAAACGCGGACGACGGCGTCGACATCATCGAGGTTCACGGACTGTCGCGCGTAGGGGATCCAGCGTTTAGACATCAACCGCCCCTTTTCGGGTTCGCAGGCTTTGAAAGCCAGCAACTTATCGCAATTCTCCAGGACCGGGAACCGTCAAATCCGCCCAGCCCGCGTCGCTCCGCGACATATCCTCATTCGATCAGCTTCCAATCCATGGGGGTTCCACGCCGGATATCGACCGCAGCGACCTTGCCCAGAATCGTATCCAGGTACTTGGGCGCAAGCCCATGACCCGGGCGGATCGCCCGGACATGTTCGCTCGTGAATGTTTCGCCCTTGCGGATATCCTTTACGACGTAGACGGAACGCCGGAAAACCCGCGACTTCATCTCGTTCGCGGTCAGGCCGTAATTGACCTGCCCCAAGGACCGCCAGGCTCTCCCGGTCTCCTCAACGAGCATCTTCATTTCGGCCGGCTCCATTGAAAAAGCGGAGTCCACACCGCCGTCGGCGCGACGGATCGTGAAATGCTTTTCGATGACCGTGGCGCCCAAGGCCACGCTGGCGACGGCCACGCCGATGCCCAGCGTATGATCGCTCAATCCGACCTGCGCTCCAAATAGGTCGCGAAGATGGGCGATGGTGCGAAGGTTGATCTCGTCCGGCGGCGCGGGATAGCTGCTGGTGCACTTTAAAAGGATCAAATCCTTGCAGCCGGCGCTGCGGGCGGCCTCGACGGCGTCGTACAATTCGCTCACGGTCGCCATGCCTGTTGAGATGATGACCGGCTTGCCGGTTCTGGCCACGCGTTTGATCAATTCGACGTCGACGTTTTCAAACGACGCAATCTTGTAAAAGGGCGCGCCCAATCCCTCGAGGAAGTCGACCGCCGTCGCGTCGAACGGCGTGCTGAATGCCATGATTCCATGCTCGCGACAACGCTTGAAGATGGGTTCGTGCCAATCCCACGGGGTATGGGCCTCGGCATAGAGCTGGTGCAGCGACTTCCCTTTCCAGAGAAGGTTCGGGTCGGTCAGGAAGAATTCCCCCTGGTCGAGATCGATGGTCATCGTATCGGGGGTGTACGTCTGGATCTTCAACGCGTCGACGCCGGTCGCGGCAGCGGCATCCACGATTTCAAGAGCTCTCTCCAGCGACTGGTTATGATTGCCCGACATTTCGGCGATGATGAACGGCCTATGGCCGGGCCCGATCTTCACGCTGCCGAGCTGGATTTCGCTGGTTTTCACGCTCTCCCCTTTCGCGACTCAAACTCCAGAACAGATTCTCGATATAACACGTTCCACGCCGTTGCCATCAACAAGCCTTCGTCCGATCTCCGAGGCGCGGCGCCAGGCTTCGACATCCCCCAAGCGATCGCGGAAAAACCGCGCCCAGGTATCGGTGTCGACGTCCCCGGCGGCTCCCAAAACCTCCGCAAAGCCGGTCCGCCGCGCTCCGTCAGCGACCACGGCCTGGTTGTCGGCCGTTTGCACCAGCACGGAAGGAACGCCTAAGCAGCACCGCTCCCACGACGTCGAGCCAGCGGCGCCGATCGCGAGATCCATCGCGCCCAGAAACTCGGCCATCGACGCCACCGACTCAAGCACGTTCACGCCGGAGCCGCCGGCGAACTCGGCGCGGATCCGGCCGGCGCGCGGGTTGGCCAGCCCGGGCAATACGTGCAAAGTCACGCCGGAAGGAGCGACGGCGAGAAATCCACGAATACATTTCTCCGTCTCCGCCGTCGGATCCGACGCTCCGAAAGAAACAAAGATGTTTTCCACCCGCCCCGTCCGCCTGCGGGCGTCCACCCGACGGCGCTCGCGAAACTCGCCTCTCAACAAGGCGAACTCTGGCCCCAACAGGAGCTCGCAAGAGTCCGGCACCAACCGGCGATACGGCGTCGGATCGCCGATCCAGTTTTGATTGAGCAGCCAATCGCAGTCCATGCGGGCGCCGGGGACGTCCGAAAGGCAAAGCAGCGCCCGCCCGGCGGCCCTCGCGGCCTTTTGCCATTCGGCCCCGAGCGCGTAGTGATCGAGGACGACCACCGCGTCGCGCGAACCGATCGCCGACGACGTCGCCCGCGCGTCCGAAGTCTCGTCGGCGGCCCGAATCGATACCGCATCGAAACCCGATCCCTGCAAGAACGCGAGACCGGCGGCGTCCGCTGCGGTCACGAAAAGACAATTCCGGCCTTGAGCTCGTAGCCCTTCGGCCAGCGCCGAACATCGCGCCAGGTGACCGAAACCCAATTGTTCGCCGCCGTCGGCCCGAAAAACGAAGACCATTTTCGCTTAGAGATACTTTCTGAAAACCGGCTTCGCCGCCGGCCCGCTCAAGAGCTCCTCGAAACCGGTTTCCAGAGCCTGCGCGTAAACCTCAAGCGACTCCCGCAAAGCTTCGCCGAAATACGCGACGTCTTCGCCGCTGTGGCTGAAGCAAGGAACGAACGCACCTTGGAAAAGCACCCCGCGGGCGAGCATTTCCTGCATCATCAGGGTCCTCAGACCGTCGCTCGGCGTCCCGGTCCGGTCGCGAAACTGGAAAACCGGCATCCATTCGCAATCGGCGACTTTCACCGCGTCCGCCAGCCCGGCTTTCGCGATCATTTCTTCGCTCGCGACGATGAGCTTTTTTCCGATGCCGTGGTTGTGTTCGACAACTCGGCTCTTAGCGAAGACTTCCAACGTCGCGAGTGCGGCCGCGATCGCATGCGTTTCCCCGCCGTGCGTGGTGGAGATGAGGAACACCTTCTCTTTACCCTCGCTTTTGATGCCACCAAGCTCCATGATCTCGCGTTTCCCCGTTAAAGCGCAGAAAGAAAAACCGTTAGCGATTCCCTTTCCCCACGTGGCGAGGTCCGGAAGCACGCCGGAAACGGTCATCGCCCCCGGAAAGGCGCGTTTGTAGCCGGTGATCATTTCGTCCTGAATATAAATGGCGCCATGTTTATGCGAGATACGAACAATTTCCTGCAGGAAATTCGGCGCCATCGGCAACGGCCGTTCGGGTTCGGAAATCACGCAAGCAATGCGATTTGGGTACTTGTCGAAGGCGGCCTCGAGCGTGGACAAATCCCTGCTGTCGAACGCAACGGAAAGCGCGGCGATCGGTCCAGGCACGCCTTTCGCGCACTGGGTCCTGCCGATAAACCAATCGTCATAGGAGTAGAACGGATGATCCATGGGGATCGCGATCATGTCACGGCCGGTGTAAGCGCGCGCGAGTTTGACCGCGGCGGTCGTCGCGGTTGAACCGTTTTTCGCGAACTTGATCATGTCATGGCCCGGCACCGTCGCAAGGAAGGCCTCGGCCATCTCCCTCTCAATCACCGACGGTCGCTGAAAGTTGCAGCCGTTTTCGATTTCCGCGCGGACCCGGGCGAGCACGGGTTCGAACGCGTGGCCCAGGCTGACCGACGTCAGACCCATCGAGCAGTCGAGGAACTGGTTGCCGTCGATGTCCCAAACTTGCGACCCCTTTCCGCGCGCGATCGCCGCGGGCGAGCGGACCGGGAACTGATCGTCTCCCTTGGAGTACGTATGCGCCCCCCCTGGGATCAGCGAATGGATGATACTTCTGTGTTCGTCCGACTTCTGAAAATTCGAAATTCGACGCAGCATCCGTCTTACCTCCGGCCCGGTGCCCAAATCTATTCTTTACAGATCTCCAGTACAAACTTACCCATCGAACCGTTGGATGTCGGCGACGCGTACGTCACCTCGCGCGCGATTCGGAATCCGGCCTTCTGGTAGGCGCGAACCGCCGCCTGGTTTTCCAACTCCACGCCCAACTCGACTCGCCTGAGACTCAGATCTTCGAACGCATATTCGACGACGAGAGAGGTCGTCTCGCTCGCGTACCCTTTGCCCCACGCCGACTTCTCGCCGATCATGAGGCCGAAAACCGCGTTCCCCGCCACCCAATCGATCGGCTCGAGCTTCACGTTGCCGATATGGTTACCCGGCCCGGACTCGCAGACGGCCCAAAAGCGGACATCGTCCCGCTCGCTCCGTTCGGCGACATAAGCACCCAGCTGATCAATGGAATAGTCACGACTGGAAAGGAAACGAGTGACTTCGGGATCGCGAAGCCATCCCAGATACCGTTCCGTCACGAACGCCGGCGACATCGGCTCCAGCACCAAACGAGGCCCCTTCAGCCTCCGGTTTCCATTAGCCATTCCTCAGCCCAAGCCCTTCCTCGCCGCCGATAGCAAGCGATCGAGCCCGTACATCAGGCCAAGCACCACGCAGGACTGGAAGAAAAAAACAAATGAGACGAATGCCGCATGGTCGATCGCCATGTGAAAAAACACCAGGACGGCGCAGCCCATCCAAATACAGCAACATTTCCAATAAAACTCGAATGAGCCAAGTCGCCGACCGACTCCCACCATGGCGAACTGGAGGAGAAAGCCCGCCGCGAAAAGCATCAAAATACCGCCGACCGGGCCGCCCAACACGTAGGAGCTACCCCAAAGCGTCCACATCTCGGACAGAAAGTTTTCTCTTACATGCCGTTCGTCGAATCCCCGGTAAATGATGGGCATCAGGCTCGACGTCATGATCTCGGCTTCGGGAAAAGGAACGCCGATGACCAGATTATTCATCAGGTTCTTCGCCATGTAGGTCCAGTTCATGTACTGCGCCTTTGCGCCCGCATCGCCTGGCACCACGACGACGCCTATCGGGTAGTCCAGTACGCCAAGCCTGTCGAAGACCTTGGCCAGCGTCGGACTGAGCGAAATCATTCCCGCGTCCCGTTTTCCGGCTTCGGAGCCGACCGGATCCAAAAACTGCGCGCTCAAAAAATTCTGCTCAAAAATCGAAACCGCTTCCGAAAGATCGGTCTGGCGATTCGCGCAGGCGCTGCTTTGCAGGTAGCGCAGGTTCGTCCCGATGAAAAAGAACGCAACCCCCAAGATGATCACGATAGGTGCTAAGGACAGCACGAGACGCGCTTTCAAGATCTGCAGCGGGTTCCATGCGACGAGAAGCGCGAACGTGATGACCGCGACCCGCATCACCCCGCCCCTAGATCCCAAGGCCAAGGTGTAGATCAGATAGGCGAAAATAAGGAAAGCGAACCAGCCATACTGCCGCCATGTCAGTTTTCTCAAGCTCGGGCCGAATATCACCATGGTCGCGAACAGCACCATATCGCCGCTAAAAAAGTGAATCAGCCACTTCCCGCGGATCGTCTCATCGACGCAGTTCATGGCGGCGCTCTGGCCAAGGTATAAACTGAAATAGCAGTCGACCGCGAACACAACGACCGAGGCGAGAACGACAGCCGGCAGCATCGGGATACGCAGCGCACGCGCGACGGGAGCACCGTCGGGTTTCAGGCGCCCTCTCAACACGTATCCAGCCGTGACGATGCCGAACATGAGCACGCTGGTTCCGGCAAGCACCCAAGTGAGCCCGAGATTGATCATTTCCGGCGTCCACTTCACCGGAAACAAAACGTAAAGGTTCCGGACACTCGCGCGCGTCATGATGACGTACTGCATGTGACGCGGCAAAAAGAAGAGCTGAACCAGCCCGACCAGCATGGTCATAATTTCTACTGTACCAAGGCGCCGGGCGACCAAAAGACCGAGCGCCAAAAGAAGCGACATCGCGCTGCCGTAGAGGACCGTCAACCAGTTGGCGTGAACGCCGATCCCGACGACCAACGCTCCTATGGGAAAGGCGACAGCCCAGATCAGGCTTGTGATCAACAAAAGACCGAAAGGCGTGAACCACTTGCCGTCTGTTCGTCCGAAAAGGCTGTGGAGCTTATGCACAGAATTCGCTTTCTATCACTCGCGAGCGACGCCGCGCCCCGGCCTGAGGATCGCTCGGACCCAAAGACCCGCCGGAGAGGGTTGATATCCGTATAGCGCGCGATTGGCGAGGTTCGCGACTCGCCCCAAGCCGGATTTCGCGGCGTAGCCGAAAACACGAACCCAAAATGCCCGGTATAAACGCTCCAGGAAACCCTCGTTCGCGCCGACCGCTTGGACGCGCCCGAAAGCCTCGACAACCATGACCTCGCAGTTGACGCATTCGGCGACCTTCCGTAGGGATTTCGGGGAAAAGAATTGCACATGCGGGAAGACATCGCTTTTGAACCTGAAGTCCTGATTCGGGACCTCAACGTAAAGAATGCCGTCGTGATTCAAGCGACCGGAGAGCCGTCGCAAGAACCCCACGGGATCCTCGACATGCTCGAGGACATGATTGAGGAAAATCACATCGAAGCCTTCGCCCGCTTCCGCAAGATCTTGCGCGAAACTCGCCTCAATACGCGCATCGCGCAATCTGTTCGCCGCCGCCTCGCGCACGTTTCGATCTGGCTCTATGCCGACATATCTAAAACGCGTCGCGCGGCTGATGCGCGCGAGCTCATCCGCAATCAATGCGTTACCCGCGCCGACGTCAAGGATCCGCAGGGAGCCGTCGGATCTGCAAAATGCACGGACAAAATCCAGGCGGACTCTCGCTTGCACAGCCTGATGAGCGTGCAATTCCGGCCCCCCCTGATTCTGGTGCCAGTACGAGCCGGAAGAGTAAAACGCGTCGAGGTCCGCCTGCGTCCTCATCGGTTCGGCCCATGCGAAGTCGCAATGCGGGCATCCGACAACTGTTTTCAATCCTAGCGGGTTTCCCGCCTGACCGGCCGAGGGATACTCGCTGGAGACCTGTGCATCGGTTCGGCGGCAAAGTCGGCACGTCTGGAGCCGAGATTCGACGTCTGGGGCAAATGAAACCATCACCGGCCCGCCTCCTCGATCGACTCGCCTCTTCTCCCCAACGATTTGACCACCTTCGCCGGTACCCCAACGGCGACACTGCAAGACGGAATCTCGCCGACCACGACGGCGCCGGCTCCGATCACACAGTGGTCGCCTATCCGCGCTCCAGGCAGCAGGACCACGTTTGCGCCTATCCAGACATCGTTACCGACATAGATGGGTAGTGCCACGTGGCCTTGAGAACGGATCGTCATTTCCGGGGACCCGTCGGTACGATGGTTAGCGGCGCGCATGACGACATTCATCGCGACCAACACGCCGTTGCCGATTCGGATTTTTCCAAAGTCGGCGCCGACGAACACGTTCATGTTGAACGAGCAATTGTCACCGATCGACAGTTCGCCGCCTTCGGCCGTCAACGTGCAACGATCCCCGATGAAGACACCGGCGCCGATTTGTACGCCGGGCGGATTCGTAACAGTGCAATGACGCCCCAATCCTACCGTGCCTTTGACCCGCGCGCCACGGACTTGCAACCACCAGGAGCGGATTCGAAATCCGACAATGCCAGGTATCGAGCCGCAGAAAGCATCGATCCACGATACGATTTCCATCGACAATCGCTTCAATGGGTCCACGCTTCATAGCTCCGCTAAAGGCGCTTGCGGCCGCGAGGACCGCAAGGTTTTGGGTAGAAAAACTTCTAGAGACCGTGCCGTAACCGGCTCAAAATATTCGTCCTTGATCTCATTTGCGGTCGTCGAAAGCGTTTCGTCCACTATCGAGTCCGATAAGCCTTTCAGCAACCCTTCCACCAAATCGTTTTGTGAATACGCAAACCCGTCATAGCGGTTTTGCGTCCAAATGCAGTCGAAATCAAAATCGGTCGCCAGCGAGAGGCGAACGAGCGGCACCCCCGCGGCCAAAGCCTCAAGGCATGACACGGACCCACCGACCATCGCGACGACGGAAACCCTCCGTATCCACTCCTGAACGGTGCCTCCGACGATTTCAAATGGTTCGCACTCCAGACTCTCGACGAATGAACGCAGTTCCTTTATGTCTAAAAGCGGGTGCGGCTTCAGCAGAAGGCGGACGCCAGGACGCGATTTACGGACCAACTTCAGCGCTCTAGACAGCTTTACCAGGAGTTCGCGCGTATGGCTTTCATTGAAAGTCAGAACAGCGAAAACAGTCTCGGGGCCGTGCGGAAGCGGCCCACGAAGCGTACAGGCGTTGACTTCCGGATATCTGAGATTCGCTCCCAACTCGATCTTCGAACGCGGGAATCCCAGCTCCCCCAGGACATCCAGATAAACGCGACCGCTGCAGACGATTCGATCCGGGAGCGGGTGCGAAGCCAACTCGGCTGAAAGGACCTTCATCGCGATCTGTTCGCGATAGCAAACGGAATGCTGAAACCCGATCACCTCGGCCTCAGGGAAGTACTGACGAGCGGCGAGAAGAAATGGTTTCTCCGCGGCGTTGTTCTCCCAAGGGTAATAGAAGGCTTCAACGGGAATGTTCCTTCGACTCAGCGTTTTCAAAGCTGGATAGCAGAGATTCAAACTCAAGAGCTCGGGCGAAGCGTGCGACCGAAGATGGCCTTCGCGAAACACGGCGGAGACGTCCAAACCGCCAAAACTCGCGTTCTCGAATTTCAATCCGGAAAGACGTAAAGCCCTGGCCACCGATCGAAAGCATTCGCCGAAACCGACCTGAAGCTCAGGGACGAGCACATTTTCGCCGGCCTGATCCAGCCGCCAACTGGCTTCGATCTCGGAAGTATCGAGATTGAAAAACATCGGAAGCAAAACCGTTCGAAATCCTTTGGACCGAAGGTATCCGAGAAGATCGCCGAAGTTCCGATCTTTGTATCTGTAAGGTCTCGGCCCCGATTCCGCGGTAAGACAACCTTTGGTGACCCAGCTCCGAATCACCACCGTGGGAGCCAGGGAGGGCCCTATGCATTTCAGCCCCCGCCGCCTCGCCAGGATCTTCCGTTTCACGATTTTCGCCAAGAATGCCCCGCACCTGTAGAGGACGCGGGCTTTCAACTCGATCCGGTACAGCCACCTTCTCAAGCGCCACCGCGGCGGAGCGACCACGCCAGCCGCCTGAAACAACGCGACGGCAAGCGCCGGGGAGGAAACCAAGAAGGTCGTCGTCGTGCCGGGCCTATCACTTAGAAAATCTTCGCTGAACTTCAGATAAACAACATTTTTAGTGATAGGTTCACTTGCCACATTCCGAGACGCGGAGCTGGTGAACCACACGTCTGGCGCGGGCGCCTCCGCGAAAGCGGCCACGAAAGTTTCGATCAGCGCGTTCTCATGTTGCCGAATGATTTGGTGAAACGCCTCATCGGGCGTTCGGCACCGAATACGTCTTGAGCTCTCGATTTTCTGCATAGCCACGACGTCGTCATGAAGATAAACGTAGTGGTCCGATGGAGGCCAAGGACGCTTCCCGCGCAGTGCTTCAGATACTGAAATGACCCGCAACACTTTTAAATCCGCTCGATACTTGACATGCAGCTGCTGAATTCGCGTCAGAGTACTTGCGGACGCCGCATTTGAAAAGCTTCAGCCCCTTGGTCCGCAGTTTCGCCAGAAAAATACGCGCAGCGTCATTTCCTTTTCCCTAGTGCTGACGCCGAAATCCCGCTTTCCAAGCCATGAGTGGGCGCTCAACCATGTAGTACGAAACCAACCAAAAGCACGGAACATCCGAACAGCAGAAAAAAGTTGTCTTGGAAATGTCGCGACTTCAATAAGAGTCCGTGCCAAGCGTAGATCCCATAAAACAAGACTCCCGAAAACGCGATCATCCTCATCACCGATCCCGCGCGAACCGTCATCGCTTCAACGCGAATATGGGCGATAAGTAGAATGAACGAGAAAAGATCGACGAGTAAAACTCCTCGCCAGCCAAGAAACCGCCCGAAATCCAAAAAATAGAGGCGATTGGCGAGGAGCAACAGCCCCACAGCCGTCGCGATCAGAAGGCCGACGATCCAACCTTTCGACGTCCAGGGCGCCTTGCGGATTTCACCGGCGAGCGTCGCGACAAGGATTCCGGCCTGGAAATGCGCCAAGTTGCCGAGCAGGTTACACGAATCGATCCCATGGGCGGGGAAATACTTTCGCTCGACCTCCACCCAAGCCAAACAAGCGGTATACATCGCCGCGGCCTTCAGGATCCTGTGATTTGCCCCAAGCATCCAAACGATAAACGGAGCCACCAGATAGAACTGCAGCTCGATGCCCAACGTCCAAAAGACTCCATTGAGCGCGTACTCGTAATTCCATTGAAGCATAAAAAACTGGTGAAAAACGAACGCGACGTCAATCGCGACGTCTTCATCCGCGACCCACGCGCACGCCAGGCCGCCCAGGGAAACCACTAAAAAGATCGGATAAATGCGGAGAAAACGATTCTAAATATAATTCTTGAGCGACACAAATTCGAAACCGTAACGGCCATACAGCAACCCGTAGCCGATGAGATAGCCGGAGAGAGCGAAAAAGATCCAAACGGTGGTGCGACCCGACGTCGTGAATGAATAGACTTCGGGCGACTGCGCGCGATATCCCCAAACGTGCCACCATACCACCGCGAGAGACGCCAATCCTCTCAAGGCCAAAGCCACGTCAATGTGCGGCGGAATGGCGACTCGAAAGAACTCGAATGACCGCCCCGTCCTCATCACCGCGCCACCGCATTATTCGAACGCCCAAGCCATCTTTCGATCTTATCTCGCAAGACAGACGGGATCAGCCTGGCTGCCAAGCCGAGGTATAAAAAGGCGGCTACGAATCCAATTTTCGTCCCGAGCCGCAACCAATAATTGAACTCGCCGTTCAACAAGACGATTTGGGCGGCGAGAGCCGCCAACAACAGGCCGTAGATGGACGCAAGCTTGGCTTGCTCCCAACGAATCGGAAACGCCGCTTGGGCTTGATAAAATGTTACGACCGTGAACACGACCCCGGAGATCAGGGTCGCCAAGGCGGCACCGAGCGCGCCGAACCAGCCAATAAACGGCACATACAGCGCAAAGCTAACCGCCAAACTGACGATCGGGAGCACTGAGCTCCGCCATGTCTTCCCAGCGAAGATCAGTTGGCGACCGTTCACTTTTCCGAAAAACATCAACGCATAGTGAAAAGAAAGTACGGGCGCGATCTGCGCACCGAAAAAAAAGCGTTCGGTCGTCAAAAGTAGAAAGGCCTCTTCGGCGAACAATCCCACCGTCATTGCGATCGCCGCCGACACATACGCGTATGGAGTCAGGAACGTCCCGATCTGTCGCGCGACCGCCTGTTCTCGCTCGGCATCCGCTGGTTCCCGGCCGCCACGAGCCGCGAACATCATCCGATACGTGGCCGGGACGAAGACGTAGTCGAGCGAGTTCATGAACAAAAACGTCACCTGCCCGACCCGCTGACCAAGGCTGAAAACGCCGACCTGCCCCAACGCGCCGAGGATCCCAAGCATGTACTTGTCCAGTTGATTCGAAACCACCCCAAGAAACGCCCGCAACGTCAATGGCGCTCCGAGCTTGAGAGTGTCGCGAAGTAGACCCGAATCCCAAGAGAACTTTTCTCGTGCTCCGACCACCGCGATTAAAACGAAGAACGCCGCGATCGTCGCGCTCGTCTGCGCAATCGCGACTCCCATGACCCCATGGTTCAGACCGACAACGAGTCCCATCGTCAATACGAACGACAAGACTCCTTCCACGCTCGCGATAACCGCAAATGTCTTAGCTCGTTCTTGGTTCCGCAGATAAGTGTATGCGATCTGGGCCGTCCCGCGAACGAGGGCGCCTGCGACCATCAAGACGATGAAATTCGGCGGGGCAACCGTCTGAAAAATCCATTTTTCCAGCAAAGGAATACCCACGAGCGAAAAACCAAGCGCCGCCACCGAGGCCAGTGAAGCGAACACCAGACAAGTCCAAACCAGAGCCGAAGTCCGAGCGGGACTCTCGCGATGCTTGAAGAAGTCGCGCTCGTACACCTGCACCAACCCCAGATTCGCCAACCCGAAGACGAACAGACCATAAGCCTGTGTCAATGCGATCAGTCCGAAGTCTTCCGGAGTCAATTGGCGCGTGAGAAACGGCAACGAAATGAGCGGCAGGCCGTTCGCGACGAGCGTAGGTACCAAGTAGTGAATTGCCGCCTTCAAACGCCCGTCGCTGGTCATTGTAGAATAGGCGTAGCACGCGATGTCATTTGAGTAAATTGGTAGTTCCGGTCCGCACGCATGGGGACAACGGCTTCGTACACTCAAAGCCGTCACTCAAAATTGGACAAGACACGAGGTTTAACGCTATTTTCGCTCATCTCGGAAATCGCTTTGCCGTAGGACACCAGTAGCCTGATGCGGAAGAACGCCTGTAAACTTTCGACGTGGGGGTATGAGGCGATTTACCGCCTAGGGTACAATCCGGCCGGTTCCGAGCTGCCCTCTGCGGCGATCTGCCTTCCGATGTTGCTGATCGCCGCCGCTGTCATAAACAACCAAGGCTGGCCCGGGCCGGCAGCGAGAATCGGCCAGGTTCTCAACGTGCTTTCTTGGGGCTTTGCGCTCCTGATCCTAGCGCCGTTCGCTCTCGGCCGCGCCTGGTTTCGCTTTCTGTCGTATCTGCTTTTAGCCGGACTCCTATTGCGCGACTTCACCTTTGGGCGTACCGCTTATCTGATCGCGCAAAATACCCTGGTCTTTTTCGCCGGATCATTGATTGTCCTTCGTGACTCCAGACTCTTGACCAGGCAGTTCTCGATTTTAGCCGGAGCTTCCGCCATTCTGATGTTTCTCCAGGTATTAGGCGTTGGAGAGTTCACGCAGGTGCTCGCCACTCATGGATCTCTAGGCAACGGGGTCAAGCTCGAAACCACCCCGCAACCGACGTTTCTCGTATCCGCCGAGAACCTGCAAGTATCATTCATACAGGGACGTCCTTCCGGACCGCTCTACTCGAATCAGTTCGCTTCCTTAGTCGCAATTTTCGCCATGGGCGCCTTCCTCTGTTTCGGACTTGGAACACGAACGCGCAATTTCGCGAGCGCCCTCGCCATCTCGACCATGTCAGTACTGACGCTCGCGAAGATCGTGATCCTCTCCGCGACGGCTATGGTGGCGGCCACGCTTTTCTCTCACGATCCGGCGGTGAAATTTCGAGCGAAATGGATAGCTGGGCTCTCGGCCGTGGTATTCGCTCTGTATTCGGCTCTTTTCCCAGGCGTCGTACAAACATATCTGGGCCTGCTCTCTATTTCGCTCAGCTTTTATTCGCGAATCTTTGATTTCCTTTTTAATATCGGCGCCGATCCGTCCGATGACAGTCCTCTGTCCAAATATCTACGGCAACAGAGCACCGATGCCGTCGGCTACATTCATGCGAACAATATGGTTTTCGTACAAGCCCCCCCCCAAGATCAGCGGGCTATCACAGATGCTGGTCAACCGGGAGCTGACCGCGATCATCCTGATTCTGGCCATCGGTACTCTTGTGCGTACGAGGTTTCGATCACGGCGGCCGATTCAAAACCCCGGCTGGATCCTGGGGCTTGGATTGCTCACGTTTCTCATCGCGGCTCCGTTTCTGAACAGTTCCGTTTATTGGTTTATGCTAGGCGTCGCTTGCGGACCGCTCGCGATCGATTTCTTAGGGATCCAAAGTGATTCGCCGCCAGCATCGATCGATGGACCTCATCCGCTAAATGAGACTCAGGATGCGGTATAAATCAAAAGATCTCGTGGCCGTCGTGCCGACAAAAGATAGGCCCGAGCGCATCGCTCAACTTCTGAAAAGCTTTTCAGATCAGTCCTGTGACATCGGCAGAGTGATCGCCGTTGACGGCGGCGACAGCATCGAAACCGTAATAGACGGCTTTCGTGATCGCCTGAACATCGACTACTTGCGGTGCCATCCGCCCGGCCAAATCCGCCAACGCAAACTTGGCCTAGCGCGCGTAGGCGAAGAGTTTCCGCTGGTTTTACTCATAGACGACGATATTTTTCTCGAACCCGACGCTATCGAGAAAATGGTCGATTTTTGGAATCACGCGCCGGCAAATACGGGCGGTGTGGGCTTTAACCTAGTGAACGTCCCGCCCCACGAATATTCCCCGTTCCGGGCGACTCTAGGGATGAGCGGCGAACCAGGGCAGGTGCTCAAATCAGGATATAATATTTCGATCGCGAATCAGTCAGAAGACAGGGCCGTGTCTTGGCTGGCCGGCGGGTATACGGTTTATCGTCATGCGGTTCTCAAGGAGTTTCCGCAAGACGAACTCCGAACAACTTGGGCTGTCGGCGAAGACGTTCGCTTGAGCTACCCGATCGGCAAAAAGTATCCCCTGTTCGTTTGCGCCGCCGCGAGAGCGCACGACACCGGTCAAGCCGCGACACCGCCCTCCCCTGCGCGCGCGCGGTTTCAAGGGCGCAAGGAATGTCTCGCCTATCTCTATTTGGTCGAACGCAACTCCGAGCTATCCGAGTTCCGCTGCGTCTTAATGATCATGAGCTACGCGACGTCGCTGGCGGCGAAAGCCCTGCTCTCGAGATCTCGCTCGGTTCATCATGCGATAGGGCAGCTCATGTCGCTTTGGGACTTCGCAAAGGCCCGTTTCTTCGGGCGCTCGCTCAAATGCGCTCTTGAGGATTGATCAACATCAAACGCCCTTGTGCCACACCGTACGGTTCACGTAGTCGGTGTAGCTCAGGATGATCCGCACGACTTTCATCGACACGTTGTCGACGTCGTAATCCTCGACCTGGCCGGCGGGGCGCGGGTTGAGCTCGCGTTGCGCGAGGACCGTCGCCACCGCGTTGAGGATGCGGTTCGACTCCATATGCGCTTGCACGAGGACGCCCGCATCCATCCCCTCGGGCCGCTCATGGGCCGCGCGGATCATGACCGCGGGCAGGTTCAGGAGCGCCGACTCTTCGGTGATCGTGCCGGAATCCGACAACACGCAAAGCGCGTTCATCTGCAGCTTCACGTAGTCGTTGAAGCCCAGCGCGTTCATGAACTCGACGCGCGAGTCGACCTGCTTTTCGCCGAGATCCGCGAGGCGCTTTTTCGTGCGCGGGTGGGTCGAAACGATCACGCGTTTATCGTAGGCCGCCGCCAACGCGTTGAGCGAAACGAGGAGGTTCCGGAGATTCTCCTTCACGTCCACGTTTTCCTCGCGATGCGCGCTGACGACAAAATAACCCTGGGGTTGGAGATTCAGGCGTTTGAGCGCGTCCGAAGCGTCGATCTTAGCGCGGTAGTACGCGAGCACTTCCTTCATGCACGAGCCGGTCTTGATGACCGTTTCCGGGCGCAAACCTTCGGCCACCAGGTACCGCCGCGCGTGCTCGGTGAGCGGCATATTGATGTCGCTCAAATGGTCCACGATCTTGCGGTTGATTTCCTCGGGTACCCGTTGATCAAAGCAACGGTTGCCCGCCTCCATGTGAAAAACCGGGATCTTGCGGCGCTTGGCCGCTATCACCGAGAGACAAGAGTTCGTATCGCCGTAGAGCAAAACCGCGTCGGGGTTTTCTTTGGCAAGCACCTTGTCGCTTTCGACGATCGAGGCTGCGATGGTCTCGACGGCCGCCTCGCGCGCACAGCCCAGGAAATGGTCGGGCTTACGGATTTCGAGGTCCTTGAAGAAAACCTCGTTGAGCTCGTAGTCGAAGTTCTGACCGGTGTGAACGAGAACGTGCTCGGTGCGGCGGTCGAGCTCGGCGATCACGCGCGCGAGCTTGATCAGTTCGGGCCGGGTCCCGACGATCGTCATCACCTTGAGCTTTTTCGGCTCCGTCGTTTCCGGCATCGGGCTCACCGCAGAAGCTCTTCGCCGGCCGCTTGGGTCGGGACTTGCTCGAGCATCAACTTGTTGCGGCGGAGCAGCTCGATCGTGCCCGGCAGGTCGAGGACGTCATTGCCCGACGAATACTCGCCCGAAAGCGCACTTTCGTCGTTGGCGGCGTCGCCCCAAAGCTCGGGGAGCATCGGCTGCAGCGCATAGTAGTCGCCGGCGCGGCGGCAGCGCTGGACCTCGTCTTCGGAAGCCATGATCTCGTGGAGCTTTTCGCCAGGACGGTTACCGGTGATCGCGATCTCGATCTTGCGATCGCCGATGAGCGCTTTAGCCAGGTTCATGATATTCGCCGAGGGCGCGATCGGGACGAAAACTTCGCCGGCTTTGGCGTATTTCAGCGCCGCGAACACCGTGTCGACCGCCTGGTTCAGGCTCAGCAGGAACCGGGTCATGTCGGGATTCGTGATCGTGACCGGCCCGCCTTTGAGGATCTGATCATGGAACAACGGGATCACGCTGCCGCGCGAGGCGAGCACGTTGCCGTAGCGCACGCAGATGAAGCGCGTTTTCGGCGAATAAATATTGGCCGAGATGAAGATGCGTTCTTGGATCGCCTTGGTCATGCCCATGACGTTGACGGGCTTGCATGCCTTGTCGGTGCTGATGCCGAGAACAGTTTCGATCGGATAATCGTGTTCGCGGAGGGCGCGCGTGATGTTGCTGGCGCCTTCGCAGTTGGTGAGCACGGCTTGTTGCGGGAAGTATTCGCAGGTCGGAACTTGTTTGAGCGCCGCCGCGTTGATAACGATATCAATGTTTTTCAGGGCCGCACAAACGTCGCCGTAGTTACGGACGTCGCCGATGCGGAACTCGAGGGTGTTTTGCGAATTGCGGTAGATGACCTCGTCGGTCGCCGACGATTTGTGCAGGTATTCCATCCGCATGTAGTGTTGCTTCGCTTCGTCGCGCGACATCACCACGACTTTCTTCGGCGTTCCGAGTTCTCCCGAAAGCACGCGGCGGACGAAAGTCTTACCCATGGAACCCGTACCACCGGTCACCAAAATTCGCTTACCTTCAAGAATCACGTCGGCTCCTTTGCCACGCGCAATCCGCCACAATCCCCGCTTTCAACGGGTCGAGCGGACGCCAAGCTTATCCAAACTTAACCCAATGCTCTTAACAGGAATCTCTCTGATTTCAAGCAAGTCGCAGGCTTAACCCGTTGCGCCACAGAGGGCCCTAAGCTTATAGACCGGAGACCACGCCCATCTTTTCAAAAGCTGCCCGGAACCGGGCCCTAAAAGTGTGATCGCGTAGAGCGCGCGCCTGTCCGGCCGAGGCAATCCGGTCCCGTCGGCCCGCGTCTTCTAGATAAAGTTTGGCCTTCCGAACCAAGTCATCGGAGTCGAGATAGATGCCAATCTCATCCCCGATAGCGAAGTAGCGCTCCAAGCCCTCTACATAATAGGAAAGCTGGAACGACCCGCAGCAGTTGAGCTCGAATATGCGCGCTTTGAGCTGCTCGATGGTTTTCGGCGAGCGAAGCCGGTTGATCAACGCCCGCGGCGAGGAGAGCAGATAACGGATGTCCCAGGACGCGGAGTTCGAAAGGTTCAGGTTCACCTTGGTTTCGTTGAAAATCCGAATCATCTCGTTCTGGCTGACCGGTCCACTCGGCCACCCGAAGCCGAAACCGTGTGCCTCGATCCCCGCTTTGCGCAGTCGCTTGATGATCCATTCCCGGTAAGGATGCCATGCTCCGACGAACGAAACGTCGTACTTGAATCGGCTCCCCTCGAGTTTTCGATAGGTCTTCTCATTGCAACCGAACGGGAACGGAATGAAATTCGTGAGGCCCGCTTGGGTATATCGGGCCGACCCATAAACGTCCGGAGTCGTGAACCAATCGAAGATCCCCGCCCACTTCATCGACCAATCCACTCGCCACGTGTCGTCGTGGAAAAAGCAAAGGGTCTTGGCCATACCCCTCATCGCTTTGACAGTTTTTTCGAGGATTTCATCGGTATAGAGCGAGAACATCACCACATCGGGGCACCAGTCTCTGGCGGTTTCAAGCAGATGCGCGTTCATCGGGTCTTTGCCGCGAGCTTTAAGCTCGCTGGCAAAATCGTAGAGACGGATGTCGACACCAAGCTGCTGGAGCGTTTCGAAGAAGCTGTAGTACTCGTACGACCGCCCACGGGCCGGATCACCGTAGTTGTGCTCCATGCAGACCAATAGGAGTTTCAAGGCCATCCCCTGTAAGTGGAGCGACGATACCGTCACCGCCTCTAAAACGCAAATCCGCCTATCGAGAGGCCCGCAACCAGGGCCGGAGCAAGAGATACTGGGCGGCGAGGTAAATTAGGCCGCAAGCGAACACGACACCAACCGTGGGCATAAGGCCCTCGGGCTGAGGTAGCGCGTAACCGAACGCCGCGAAAAGCCCTGCGGCGAGCATGGCTAACGCCGACGCCTTTACAGGCAATCTCAGTGGGGCCTGCTTTTTCATCACGACATGCATCGATAAGCAAAGCGCCGCCGAGGCGGCGACCAGGCCCCAGCCGGTTCCCTCAAGCCCCCACGCGCGCGTCAACGTCCAAACACCAACGATGGCAACCACGGCCCCCGCCACGTGCGGCCCCAATAAAAGCGACGTGCGTACGCGCGCATGAGCAACAAGACCGTAGGCCGAAGCCAACACCCTTGCTGTTTCCGCGAACGCCGCGATCGATGCGAACGCGGCAGCTCCTGAAAACTGCGGCCCCAGGAGGATCCTTGTGAGCGGCCCCGAAAAGCCGACGATGAATCCCGCGGTAACGATCGCGGTTGGAAGTAGCGTCGCGAGATAATCGTTCCACGCCGCACCCTGCTCGTCGCGATCGCCCACCGAAATGCGCTTAAAAAAACGCGGTTGGAAGTAACCGGTCATCACCGATTCGACCGCGACCAAAATCCCCGCACTGAGGCCGTAACCGGCGACAAAAAGGCCCAGTGCGTCGACACCCATCTGGTCTTCGATCAAAAAGCGGTAGCCTTGCGTTTGTATCCAGGTGAGCGTAACTGCTATTGCAATAGGCCATCCGAAAGCGAAAATTTTAGCTCTCGATTCTCGCGCGGGCATCAAAGGTGCGCGCGATTCGTTTGGCGCCCGCGCATTCAGGCGCGCGTGAGCCAAGAGCGCGATCCCGATGTTGGCGATGAGAGTGCCCGCTGCCCAGACTTCCGCGCTCGCCCCCAACGAGAGCGCCGCAAAGGCGGAAAAGCCGAGATTCAAGCCGAGGGTGATCACCGTCAGCGCGATGTACCAGCCCCGGTCTTCGCGCATGTTCAGTAAATGCACCAACGTTTGATTGGCGGAAGTCGCAATGAGAAGACCCGCCACCAGGAACGCGAGCATCGGCCCGGGAAAGTCGATATGCAGAGCATCGGTCGCAATCGCGATCAGCAATCCGGCTACGGCAAAAAAGGCAACGAGCACCAGGTAGAACCAGAACGAACGCATATGGCGCCCGCCGCCGCCGTTGGCATCCCACTCGTGGAAGCGGCGGTTGACGTACATCACGACGGGGTTCACCGAACTCAGTGCGAAAAGGGCGACGAGCGACGTGACCAGCGCGAGCCGTCCGAATTCGGCCGGCCCCAAAAGGGTCGTGGCCGTTTTCATCATGGCGAGAGTCAGCAAAATCTGGACGATGCGCCCGCAAAAGATCAGTGCCAAGAAGGCTCTTCCCTTTTAGAGGTTCTCTTCGACTTCGCGAAGATCGGCTTCAACCATGATTTTGACGAGTTCCTTGTAGCCGACCTTAGGTTGCCAACCGAGATCGCGGCGGGCTTTGCTCGCGTCACCCACAAGAATATCCACTTCGGTGGGGCGAAAATAATTGGGATCGATTTTCACGAGTGGACGACCCGATTTGGCATCGACGCCGATCTCATCGACCGAACCGGAGTTCCCTTTCCACTCGACCTTCATTCCAGCATAGCCAAAAGCGTCTTCGACGAATTCCCGCACCGTGTGCGTTTCGCCCGTAGCCAAAACGTAGTCAGCGGGCTTATCCGCCTGAAGTATCAGAAACATGCCTTCGACGTAGTCGGGCGCGTAACCCCAGTCGCGTTTCGCGTCGAGATTCCCGAGCCAAAGCATATCTTGCTGTCCATGGCGGATCGCCGCGACCGCGCGCGTGATCTTGCGCGTGACGAACGTTTCTCCGCGCAGGGGCGACTCGTGGTTGAAGAGAATTCCGTTACACGCGAAAATCCCGTACGCCTCGCGGTAGTTGATCGTGATCCAGTACGAGTACATCTTCGCGACGCCATACGGGCTGCGCGGATAAAACGGCGTGGATTCCTTCTGAGGGATCTCTTGCACCAAGCCGTAAAGCTCGGACGTCGAAGCCTGATAAAACTTCGTCTTATTCGTGAGGCCTAAGATGCGAAGCGCTTCCAATACGCGAAGGGTTCCGATCGCGTCCACCTGCGCCGTGTACTCGGGTGTATCGAACGAAACGCGCACATGGCTTTGAGCGCCGAGATTGTAGATCTCGTCGGGCTGTATCTCCTGAACGAGGCGGATCAAGTTCGTCGAATCCGTCAGGTCACCGTAATGCAAGCGGAATGGCGGCTTCAAATGCGGATCCTGGAAAAGATGATCGACGCGGCCCGTGTTGAACGACGAACTCCGGCGTTTCACGCCATGAACTTCATAGCCTTTCTTAAGCAGAAACTCCGCCAGGTAAGCGCCGTCCTGTCCGGTCACGCCGAAAATCAACGCCTTCTTCATTTGCGCTCCCCCATCGGTTTCGCTTCGTAATCCCTGATCACGCGGCGAATACCGTCGGGCATCGCCGTTTTCGTTTCAAATCCAAGCGCCTTGAGCTTGGTCACGTCCAAGCACTTCCGCGGCATTCCATCAGGCTTCGTCGTATCCCAGGCAAGTCCGCCATTAAAGCCGACGAGCTCCGCGACCATTTGCGCGAGCTCCTTGATGCTGAAGTCCGTGCCGGAACCGAGATTGAGGATTTCCGGCGTATCCGTCTTCGTCATCGCGAAGGTTATGCCCTCGACGACGTCGTCCAAATAGATGAACTCGCGCCGGGCCGATCCCGTACCCCAAAGCGTAACTTCCTTCGCGCCCGAATCGCGGGCGTCTACGAACCGTTTCACCAGTGCCGATAGTACGTGGCAGTGTTCGAGATCAAAACTATCTCCGGGGCCGTAGATATTGCACGGGAGCGGGATCGAAACCTTCATCCCGAACTGGCGATGGTAATACTGCGTGAGGCGGATCCCCGCGATCTTCGCGATCGCATAGCCTTCGTTCGTCGGCTCGAGCGGTCCCTTGAGGAACGAATCCTCGCGCATCGGTTGCGGTATTTCGCGAGGATAAATGCAGGAGCTCCCGAGAAACAAAAACTTCTTCACCCCCGCCGCATGGCTCGATTCAATCACGTGCGTCTGCGAAAGCAGATTGGACTGTAGGAACGCGACGGGATCGCTCATATTCGCCTTGATCCCGCCCACTTTCGCAGCGACATGAAACACGTAGTCAGGCTTCATCTCGGTGAAAACACGACGGACGGCGGCTCGATCCTCGAGATCGCACTCATCGCGGGTTAGGCCGACGACGGTCGAGTAGTCGCGCCTAAGCCTCACGACCAAGGCCCGCCCGACCATGCCGGCCGCGCCCGTGACTAAGACTTTGCCGTTTCTATCCATCCCGTTCCTGTTTCGAGGTTAATGTGCGTGGCTCGAGTTGGACTCGAGCGCTTCCAGTTTTCGTTCCAGGCCGCCGATCAGCATGTCGCGGTCGAAGTTCTTCTTGTAGTAGTCGAGCCCGCGACGGCCCATGCCTTCGCGCTGCTCTGGTGCCAAGCGGTACAAGCGAAGCACGTTCGCCGCGAGCTGTTGAGCATCTTCGCTCGCGCCGGCGAAACCCGCACCCGACTCTTCAACGACGCGAGTCCCTTCTCCGTCTAGCGCCGCGATGATCGGACGCCCGCACGCGAAATACGACTGCACACGGCTGGGGATCGTGTACGAAAATATCCGGTCGTTTTTGAGCGTCACCAAAAGCGCGTCGGCCATGGCGAAGTATTGCGGCATCAGCTCCATAGGCTTGCGCCCCAGAAAATGCACCCGATCGCTGAGACCTTTTTCTGCGACAGTACGAATCGATTTTTCTCGCTCTGTGCCGTCCCCGAGAACGATCCAGTGAATATCCTGGTGCTCGCGGAGGATGCCCGCGGCTTCGACCAAAGTCGGCAGAGCCTGTGCGCGCCCCACGTTACCGGCAAATACAACGCGGAACCCTTCCGGCAGTTCGCGCGCGGGTCCGTTCACCGCCTCGCGGCTCACCGGAACATAGATATCTTCGGCCCAGTTCGGAAGATAGTGGATCTTCTCGGGCGTTCCCGTGAGTTTCTCGACATTCGGGCGAAACGCTTCCGACTGGATCAAAATCAAGTCGCTTTGCGCGTATATGAACCGAACCAGCTTTTCGATCAATTTCAAGACCCACGAGTTGCGGATGGCTCCGACGGCGCTCACGCTCTCCGGCCACAAGTCCTGCACCCAGATCACGACCGGGGTTCCGGTGAGCCACTTATAAAAAATCGCGGGCAAGCAGCTCGTCAGTGGCGAAACGGCGAACACGAAAGAGGCGTCGTATCGACCCGTCAAGCGCGGCAATCCCAAGAGCGTGGCCGATACGATGAAGCTCAAATAATTCAGGGCGAGGTGTATACGACCGCCACCGAATCTCGGCCAGAACGGGACCCGGTCGATCGGCACTCCGTCGAACGAATCACGCCATTTTTTGAAAACGCCGTAGCCTTTGTAAAAGCGCCCATGAGGGTAGTTCGGCATCGAAGTCAACACGTGCAACTGGTGGCCGCGCGCGCGCAGTGTCTTCGCCAAGTCATTGATTCGGAACGCCTCCGGCCAGAAATAATGTGAAACGATCAGGATGCGCATCGTGTTTTTCTTTTCCGGCCTTCGACGCCGTTAATCGCGGCCGCGAGGATAGACCGTGGGATCATCTACTAAGCTCTGGATCAACTCGTCCCAAGAAGGCGTTTCGATCCCAGTTGTCTTCGTGAATTTGGTTCCGATCAGGTTCTTTCGCGCTTCTTTCGAATCGTCGGGAAGGATTTCGACATTCACTTTAAATGCATCGCGGAACCGGAGAAGCAGATCGTATTTCGAAATCGGAGCGCTAGAGACCTGATAGAGCCCGGATAACTTCGGGAATTTTTCGATCAGATCGGCGACTAAACCGGCCAAATACGTCGTCGGCAATCCGGTATAGATGGCTTTCCGGTAGCCCTTAACCGTCTTTCCCTCTTGCGCAAGCAACCACTCAAGCAGTTCGGTCTGGTTCTCGGCCTCGCGACCTACTACCGAGGTACGCAAGATTAACGCACGATCGGACTCCACTTCGCCCAGCGCTTTCGAACGCCCGTATGCATCTTTTGCGTCCGTAACGCTTTCTTCCGTGTAGCCGCCGGTTTTGCCCGTAAAGACACAGTCCGTGCTCAAGCTGATGAAGCGCTTGCCGTTCGCTTCACACCATCGATTCAAAACATGAGGTAAGAGAGCATTCACGCGGATATGAGCTTCCGCGTTCGGCGAGTCCACACGGCGAAACGTCAGACCGACGCAGTTAAAAATCACATCGGGACGAATCTTGTCTAAAACCGGCAGAACCCTCTCGGGTTCCATAAGATCGAGACCCTCGATCCAACGTTCACGCTCGATCCCGGCGAACGCAGGATGCCCTTCATAACGGCTGCAGCCCTTCCGAGTGGTTCCATAGACGTCGTCAAAGCGCTGGCGGAAGACCTGCCACGCTTTGTGACCGACCATGCCCGCACCGCCGAGCACAAGAATCCGACCGTACGACTTTGCCAAAAATTTGCCTTTCTCGCCTCAAGAGGCGGCCAGTTTAGGGGACTTAGCCGCTCCAGATCAAGCCGTATTACCCTAGCGGAATGGGCATTTCCGGGCACCGCCTGATGAATTTGACCCCACGCATAACTCTTGAGAAGCCACTACAGCCATGGCAATCCTAATTCTTTCGCGGCGCAAGATCGCCCTAAGGAGCTTCGTTTTTGAAGTCGGATGTTTTCATAACGGGATCGACAGGCTTCGTTGGTCGACACTTGTTGGCGAAATTGACGGCCGAGCCAAGCCAGTCCCATCGAATTCATGTGCTTTCACGTAAACCCTCGTCCGCGAACGCCAACGCGACGGTTGTTTCTCACACCGGCGATTTGGCCAATGAAGCGGATCTCGATGGCTTCCTCTGTGGACCCGGGACCCTCGTGAATCTCGCCTATTCGGCCGATGCCTCTCCGGACGAAGCCGAATCCAACGCCCGACTGCTTGTTAAATATGCAGTCAAAACCGGCATTCGACGCCTGATTCATTGCAGTACTGCCGTCGTCGTCGGCAAGTGCGCCAGTGATCGCATCTCCGAAAACACGCGACCCGAGCCGGTATCCGACTACGAACAGGTGAAACTCGCGATCGAAAACATTTTTTTCTCCGAGGCACCCGCGGAGATGGAAATCTTTGTCGTACGTCCCACGGCGGTGTTCGGACCTGGCGGGAAAAACGTAATCAAGCTGGTTCGCGATCGCGTGTTCAATTCGGCCTTCAAAAACTTCCTGTTGGACAGCGTATACGGTCGCCGAAGCATGAACTTCGTCAGTGTCGAAAAAGTCGTTGCAAGCCTTGTGCATTTCATGGAACTCGATTCGTCGCCGCATGCCAAACCCGTGCGCGAGATCATGATTTGTTCGGCGGACGAGTCGCCCGAGAACAATTACGCGTTCCTCGCTCGCGAAGTCCACAGGCGCTTTCGTACCAAGGAATTTCCGTTACCTCGCCTGCCCTTCATTTCCGCTGCCCTTCCCCTCTTACTCCGATTAGCAGAACGTTCAGGATCGAACCCTAAGCGCAAATACATCTCGTCATCTGCGGAGCGCCTTGGTTTTCGTTACGACAAACCGTTCGCCGACGAGCTGCGTGAGTACCTCGATTGGCTGCGAAACTCCGGCGAGGTCGAACGCAGATGAAAATCGTGCTCGTAAACACACACCTAGACCCACGCACAGGAGGCGGTTATGCCCACCGCACGTTCGAGCTCGCGCGCGCGATGCGGAAAATCGGGCACGAGGTCTTGCTCGCTGCAACCGACTTCAAGTTCGGGCAAGAAGCGGTGGCCGAAACAAAAGGCTTCCGCACGATTCTCTTCCGCACGCTTTGGTCCCGCTTCTTCGTGCCTGAACCGAACCGAGAGCAAATGGCGATGGCACTCGAAAATACCTCGCTTGTTCACCTGATGGGTTTTTGGTCCATGCTGAACGTGTGGTTTGCGCACGAGGCGAAAAGCCGCGGCATACCCTACGTCGTCTGTCCAGCGGGTGCACTGCCCCCGATCGGACGCTCGAGGGTTCTGAAGAGCGTCTTTCATTTGATCTTCGGCAAACGGATGCTTCTAGGCGCCGCGAGAGTTATTGCAGTGACCCCAAAAGAGGCGGCGGAGTTGCGGGACTTCGGCGTTGAGCCGGAGAAAATCGACGTGATCCCAAATGGCGTCCCCGAGCACTTTTTCGCGCAGACCGACGCGCACCGGTTCCGCCAAAAGGTCTCTTTGGGAGATTCACCATATGTTTTATTCGTGGGCCGCCTAAATCCGATAAAAGGACCCGACCTCCTGCTCGACGCCTATCTCTCTTCGGGCGCGGCCGATCAGGGCGTGCATTTAGTCGTCGCGGGTCCCGACGAGGGGCTTAAAGAGTCCCTCGTCAAACAGGCTCACGCAGCGAAGGTTCAAGACAAAGTTCACTTCCCCGGTTTCATCAACCTGGAGGAGAAACAGCAAGGATATGCAGGAAGTCTGTTCCTCGCGGTTCCTTCTAGGTCGGAAGCGATGTCTCTCGTCGCATTGGAAGCCGCCGCGATGGGACGGCCAGTATTGATGACGGATTGCTGCGGTTTTGACGAAGTCGCCGAGATCGGCGGCGGGATCGTCGTGCCGATCACAAGCGACGCGATTGCCAAAGGCTTGACGCAGCTGATGACGAAACCGCGAGCCGAACTGGATGCTATGGGCGCACGGTTGCGCAGCCATGTCCAGAACAAGTACGTATGGCCGCAACTCGCGGCCGCGCTGATCGAAAATTTCCTCAAATCCCGTTGAGCGGCCGCGACTCATTCGCCGGACGAACAACCATGTTGCCGTGTTCGGACTTGACGTTCAGATAGAGCATCGAGACGACCGCGAGAAGAAAAATGTAATGGTGGTTAATCTCGGCGTCTTTGAACGTGCATTCGGTCAATCCGCCGACATGCATTGCGATCTGCGCGCCGAAAATCCCGAGTACGAGGCCCCGTTCCCACCGGCGCTCGACCGGCAGCATCTGCCAAACTCGCCAGTTGATGAACAGGAAGTAGAGTCCGATGGCGATGAAAAGCAGCGCGCCAAGGATCCCGGTGCCCGAGAGGACCTGCAAGAAGTTGTTATGCGCATGCCCCTCCATACCTTCGATTCCCATTTTTTCGTAATAGGAGCCGATCAGCCTCTCGTTTTCCCCATATCCGACCCCGACCACGGGACGATCTTTGACCATCTCGAGATTCGCGAGCCAGATGTTCACTCGCTCTTGATTACTGACGTTCTTTGGATCGACGAAAGAGGCAACTCGTGCACGAAAATCCGGCAAAATCGCATAGGCGCCGCCGACCAGAAGCACGCCGGCCAGGGCCAATGAGATGAGAACTTTTCTCCCCGCGAAGGCACCGACCGTCAGCAAACAGGCCGCTGCCGCGAGCCACGCGCCGCGCGTGTAGCTAGCGAGAATGCCGGTGAAGACCAGCGCGCCGCAAATCGTCAGGAACCACTTGAGGCGAGGGCCGGTGACCGCGCCGGTGATCAAAAGCGCCAGCGGAAACCCAACCGCGAGTGCCGCTGAGTGACCGTATGTCATCGACGAGCTGTAGAGACCTGCCGCGCGCCACGAAAGCGGAGTCAAAAGATCGGCCGCATACGCCAGCGGCACCACAGCCCGATTGCTGTCCCGAACCAAATCGATCCCGGTGAAGTGCTGCACAATCGCGTATGCGCCGGTCAGGCCCATGAAGCCAATCAAGAACAGATGAATCGCTTGATAGTTCGGCGTCCACACCCATCTCAATCCGGTGCGAACTAGCAAATAGATTATGATCCAGCGCACGCGTCCCACGATCGTGACAAATCCGACACTCTCTTGATCAGCCATAAGCGCGCCGAGCGTGACGATCGCCAAAAATCCGAAGAGGATTGCATCGACGAACAACCAAGTGTTCCCATCAACGGTTACGCGCCGATCCCACTGGACACTAAGAATAACGAGAATCAAAACCACGGATAACCAGGAAAAGATCTCCATCCCGGCCATCGAAGTGAGGATTGCAAGGCAATACAAGAATAGTGAATACGGGAGAACGGCCAGCGCGAAACGCGCAGGCCCCCGGAGCGCCGAGAACTCGACCATCACCCGACCACTTCGCGCACAGCCTGGATCACACGATCGACTTGTTCGTTCGTCATGTCAGAAAAAATAGGCAGGCTGATCACACGTTTCGCGACGTTTTCCGCGACCGGCACTTGGTAACGATCGCGCAGGCTCGCGTACACCGGCTGATGATGCAGAGGCGAAGGATAATGCACCGAAGTCGGAACCCCTTTGTCTTTGAGTTTTGCGCCGAACGCATTGCGATCGTCGACCATCACCGTGTACTGCGCCCAAACGGAGCCACGATCGGACTTCACGAGCGGCGCGACGCACTTTTGTCCCATGCCATTGAACACTTCAGTGTAGCGGGCCGCGATCGCGTTGCGGCGGTCGAGTTCCCAGTCGTAGCGTTTGAGCTTTTCGATCAGCACCGCGCACTGGATCGTGTCCAGTCGGCCGTTGATGCCCATCACCACGTGGTGATAGCGACTCTCTTGGCCGTGCACGCGGATCTGCGCCATTTTCTTGAACAGCGCTTCGTCGTTCGTGAACACAGCACCCCCGTCGCCGTAGCAGCCCAACGGTTTCGCCGGGAAGAAGCTCGTGGCGCCTACGAGAGACAAGTTGCAGCTCCTTTTGTCTTTGTAGGGTGCGCCGAAGCTTTGGGCCGCGTCTTCGATCACCGGAATGCCGTGCTTCGCGCCGATCGCGTTGATTTCATCGAAGTCGGCGGGTTGACCGTAGAGCGAAACCGGCATGATCGCCTTCGTTTTCGAGGTGATCGCCTTTTCGATTTTCGAAGGATCCATGTTGTAGGTGTCGGGTTGGATGTCGGTGAACACCGGAGTCGCGCCGACGAGCGAAATCACTTCGGCCGTAGCGAAAAAGGAAAACGGCGTCGTGATGACCTCGTCACCGTGGCCCACACCGAGCGCCATCAGCGCCATCATCAACGCGTCAGTGCCGCTTGCGGCCGTGAGGCAGTACTTGGAGCCGATATAGGCGGAAAGCGCGTTTTCGCTTTCTTCGACCTCAGGCCCTAAAATGAATTGCCCGTGGTTGAGAACCGCTTGGATACGTTCGTTGATTTGTTTTTCTAGCGCTTTGTACTGGGGCTTTAAATCCAAAAACGGAATGCTCGCCGACATCGTTCACCTTCTGAAAACTTTAATAGGGAATGGGGCCACAATTGTCGGGTTTCGCGTTCAAGTCAACGCGAAATCAGGTCGCGGAGCACCGCCTAAGCCACTGAAAATACTTCCTAAAATGAACCAGCAAACGCCGCTCGCGAGATCTAGAGGAACTGCTCTGGCCACGAAAAACCAGCGTCACAAAACTATTGGCGGAAGCCGATCGCCGCATTCTCGTCCTCGACGGCGCGACCGGAACGACTCCCCAAGGGATGAGCCTCACCGCCGCCGACTCCGGCGACCCCAAGCTCGAAGGCTGCAACGAGAATCTGATTCTCACCCGACCTGATGTCATCACTCGCGTGCACGAAACTTTTCTCGAAACCGGCTGCGACATCGTCGAAATGAACACGTTCGGCGCGACTCCCCTCGTCCTCGCCGAGTACGGCCTGCAGGGCAAGTGGTACGAGATCAATATTCGTTCGGTTATCCGGCTTGCCCCAACCTCGAAGGCCAGGTCCTGCTCTTCGAACTCTTGAATCCGTCCGAGGTCGGTGTGAAACTGACTGAAGGCCTCATGATGGATCCGGAAGCGAGCGCCTTCCACCATCCGCAAACGAAGTATTTCGGAGTGTAAATGACCCGCCTGCCGTTCGCGCCTGACGTCAAAATCATCGACCTCATCAGTCAGTCGGCGTTCACGCTCTCGGCCGAAGTCATTCCCCCACGCAATGGCGCCGCGCAAGCCGATATCCTGGGCCAGATCTCGGCACTCGTCGAAGCGGGCGCACAGTTTTTGTCCGTCACCAAAGGTGCGGGCGGCAGCCTCCGTGGCGGCAGCCTCCCCATCGCGCAATTGATCAAAGAAAGTTTTCGCACGCCGTGTATCGCGCACTTCACTTGCCGCGATCTTCGGCCCGAAGAAGTTGAAAATCAGATCATGGACCATCACTACTTCGGCATCCGCAATATTTTGGCGCTGCGGGGCGATCCGCCGACCGGCGAGACGGAATGGAAACAACGACCCGAGGCGCACAACTACGCCTATCAGCTGATCGCGCAAATCCGCGACCTCAACTCCGGAAAGTACCTCGAACGCAAAGGATTTAAAATCGACAAACGCGAAGCCACCGACTTTTGCATCGGCTCCGCCGTTTATCCGGATCATCCTAACCTTGAAGAGCGCATCGAGTTCTTCCGCATGAAGGTTGAGGCGGGCGCTGAGTACGCGATCACGCAGATGCTTTTCTCGCCGGACTCGTATTACGATTTCCTCGAACGCTGCGCCAAGGCCCACACCCAAGTACCGGTTTTACCTGGCACACGCATTCTGAGGTCGCAGGCTCAAGCCCGCAAAATGGCGACGCGCTTCGAAGTCACGATGCCTGATTCGTTCCTCAAAACTCTTCCCAAAGAAGACGGCGAAACCTCGCCCGAACAAATCCTCGAGCCGTTCTATAAGCTCACGGAAAAGTTCAAAGCCGCGGGCGCGCCCGGAATACACCTATTCGTTTTGAGCGACACGGACCTCTGTTGCCGGGCTCTTAAATCGATGGCGGTTGACCAAGCCCAAGCAAAAATCGGCTAAACAGCTGAAATCGTTAGATCAATCGACCAGCAAGACGGCTTTCGTTTTGACCACCGCTCAAGCCCGTGGCAGAATCTCGAGGGCACGAAGTGTGTGCCTTTGGAGCAGCAAATGACTTTCAAGCAGACCTTCGCGCAGATCCGCCGGATTTCGTCCAAGCACATGGGTGTGGATATTCTCGTGATTCTCGCGAGCGCCTACGCCGCCATCTACTTACGCGTCGGCTTCGATCTCTTCCCCTTTTACGCGAAAATCCTGAACTCGTACCTGCCCGCGATCCTCGTCATCCGCCTCGCCTGCATGATCGCCTTCGGCTGTTACTCGGTGATGTGGCGCTACATCTCGACCATCGATGCCGCGCGGCTCGCGAAAGCCATCGCGCTTTCGACCGCGATCATTGTGGCGATCACGTTTTTCTTATCGGGCGAGGTCATGCGCCTTCCCCGCACCTTTTACGTCATCGACGCGCTGCTGGCCGCCATCGGCCTGATGGGCGCGCGCCTCTACCGCCGCCTGCTTTACGAAGGCCGCGCCAACCGCGAATCGCGCTCGGGCAAGCGCACCTTGATCTATGGTGCCGGCGAAAACGGGCGGCTACTCGCCCACCGTTTCAAGTCCGACTCGGCACTCGATACGAACGTCGTCGGTTTCATCGACGATGCCAACAAAAAGGCGGACCTGATCATTCAAGGCGTGCCGGTACTCGGCAACCGGGCGGCGCTTGCGCATGTGATCGAGAAATTCGAAATCACGCAGCTGATCGTCGCGATCCCCGATATGCCGGGCGAAGTCCTGCGCGAGCTCGTGCTCGCCACGCGCCCCTACAACATCAAACCGCGCGTGGTGACCCGAGCGAGCGAGAACAAAAAGAATTCCGTCGAAATTTATCGTGAGATCGAGCTCCCCGATCTTCTCAACCGCCCCAAACGCACGATGGATCTTTCGCCCGTTCGTGAGCTCGTGCGCGGCAAACGCGTGCTCGTCACTGGCGCCGGCGGCTCTATCGGCTCGGAGCTCGCGCGCCAGATCATGCAAAACGAGCCGGGGCGCCTGCTCCTGCTCGACCACAGCGAGTACAACCTCTACGAAATCGACAAAGAGTTGCGCCTTTCCACGCACGATACGAAACAAGTCGTGCCACTCATGATCGATCTCAAGGACGAAGCGAGCTTGCGTACGGCGATGCTCGAGTACGCGCCCGAAGTCGTCTTCCACGCCGCCGCCTACAAACACGTGCATCTAGTCGAATCGAACCCGTATCCATCGATCCTCAACAACGTCGCCGGCACCAAAACGCTTCTCGAGCTCAGCCGCGAAGTCGGCGTCGACACGTTCCTGATGATCTCTACCGACAAGGCCGTGAACCCCGCGGGCGTCATGGGCTCCACCAAACGCGTCTGCGAACTGCTCGTGACCGCGATGGCGCTCGAAACCGGCAGGCGCTATTGCTCCACCCGCTTCGGCAACGTGCTCGGCAGCAGCGGCAGCCTCATCCCGCTCCTCAAGACGCAGATCCAGAACGGCGGGCCGGTCACGGTCACGCATCCCGACATGACCCGCTTCTTCATGCTCATCCCCGAAGCCGTTTCTCTAGTTCTGACCGCCGCGACAATCGCGCGGCCCGGCGACATCAACGTGCTTCGCATGGGCGAACCGGTGAAGATCCTCGATATCGCAAGCAGCTTGATTTCTCTGATGGGTAAAACCGAAGGCGAGATCCCGATCGTCTTTACGGGCCTTCGCCCCGGCGAAAAAATGTTCGAAGAGCTCTACATCCGCGGTGACGAGCTCACGACTGTCCATCCCGACATCCTCACGCTCACCAACGGCGACTCCGAGATGGCAAGCGAGCCGGGCGAAATCATCCGCGTCCGCCGCACCGTCGACGAGATGATCGTTGCGGCCGGCGAAGGCTCGAAGGAAGCTCTTTTCAAACTCAACGAGCTCGTGAAGTCGAACTATGTGCCCGCGGCCGACGAACACAAAGACGGCGGCACGATCACGTACTTCCATAGCCCGACTCATCACTGAACCAACAAAGTCGAGAGCGTCAGCACCCTCTTGCGATACTTCGTCTCCGCTTATACCACTCGCCGCAAGCGGCAGGGGTTTACGCATCAATCCACTGATTTATTCACCGAGGTCGAAAGACTGGGTCTGATTCCTATCCACTAAACCTAAGCGAACCAATCATCAGTAGATGAAGCAGTCGGTCACATACGGTTTTCTGCTGTCGTAACTCTGGTTTCTAGCTAACCTTTGCTTATTCAAGAGGAGTTTTGATGACCTTCATGCTCAAGCAGATCTTCTCGCTCTTCAAACTGCTCAACTCGGATACAGGACACAACCAGATCGCGGCGGGAATCGCCTGCGGCTTGATCCTCGGCTTCGCCCCTGTCTTTTCGTTGCAAACGACCCTCGTGATCTTCTTGCTCTTCTTCTTCCGAATCCAAATCGGCGCCGCAACGGTGACTGCGGTCTTTTTCAAGTTCATCGCTTGGACGCTGGATCCGGTCAGCAATTCGATCGGCATAATGGTTCTTGAAATGGAAGTGCCCCGCCCGACGTTCGAAATACTCTACAACATGCCGATCGTGCCGCTCACCCGCTTCTATAACAGCCTAGTCATGGGCGCGGGCGTGCTCTCGATCCTTCTTGCCCCCATCGTTTTTTTCGTCTCCAAAGCGCTGATCATAAAATACCGCGCGATGATCGTCGCCCGCATCAAAGACACGAAGTCCTTCAAAGCGATGAAAGCGACCGCATTCTACAAGTGGTACGCCAAATACGACGAACTCTACGGCTAAGGACAAGGTAACAACATGACCGAACAAACCAACACGAATCCAGAGCCAAGAGTAGAAAAAAAACCTAAGAAAAAGGGCCCGATCCGCCTCGAGGCGATCATCCCCTTTGTGATCTTCGTCGCACTCACCTGGCTATATTTCGCGCTCTTTTTCGATGGCCATGTTCGGCGCGCCATCGAGTTCGGCGGCACGTACGCCAATGGCGCCGAGGTGAACATCGGCAACGTGAGGACGAGCTTCCTCGGAGCATCGCTCGAAATCTCGGACATCCAAGTCACCAACGCCAACGAGCCGACCAAAAACACGGTTCAGATCGGCAAAATCAGGTGGAAGATGCTCTGGGACGCGCTCCTGCGCGGCAAGGTCGCCATCAATGAGGCGAGCATCCTCGAGATCGGCATCGGAACCCAACGCCAGCGCCCCGGCCGTGTTCTTCCTAAAGACCCTCCCGGTACGAAATCCGCCAGCGAGAAGCTCCGCGAAGCCGCCCTTGAAGAGGCGAAAAAGCAGTTCGACGGCAATGTGCTCAGCGACGTCGCGGCCATACTCGGCGGCGTCGACCCGAAAGAGCAGCTCAAAAGCATCGGCGACCAGCTTTCCTCGGTCGTCCGCACCAAGGAGCTTCAAAACGAGCTCAAGAAAAAAGAGCGGGAGTGGAAGGATCGCATCGCATCCCTGCCGCAGTCGAAAGACCTCAAAGACATCGAAAGCCGCATCAAAGCGGTCAAAGTCGACAGATTCAACGGGCCGCTCGAGGTTCAGCAAAGCATCCGGGAGCTGGACGCCATCCGTAAGGACGTCGACGCGCGTGTCAAAGCCGTCGATGAGGCCTCGAAGACCCTCGGCTCAGACGTGAATACGTACTCTAAGGCTCTTGCCGAACTCGAAGCTCAGGTCAGAAAAGACATCGACGACATCGAGAAACGCCTGAAAATTCCCGAACTCGACGTCAAAAGCATCGCCGGGGACCTCTTCGGCAACCTGTTCCTCGCGAAGGTGGAACAAGCACAAGGCTACATGGAAAAAGCCCGCCGTTACATGCCGCCGAAAAAGACGGCTGCGGAAAAAGCCGAGTTCCAACCGCCGACGCCGCGCGAACGGGCCGCCGGCCGCAATTACAAGTTCGGTCGCCCGAACTCATACCCGCTCTTCTGGCTGCAGAAAGCGGAGATCAGTTCGAAGTCAGCCGGATCCGAGTTCTCAGGAGACGTGACAGGCACACTCACCAACCTCACCGACGATCCGCCGATCATCGGCAAACCCACCGTGCTCACGTTCAAGGGCGATTTCCCAAAGCAAGATATGAGCGGCGTGCTCGGTGAAGTGATCATTGATCATACGACCGACCAACCGATGGAGCAACTGACGGCCAAAGTCGCGAACTTCCGGGTCAAAGGCCAATCCCTCGTGAGTTCGACCGACGTGCAACTAGGGTTCAAACAAGCCCGAGCGGGCTCCGAGCTTAAAGTGAAGCTGGAGCGAGAAAACGTAACGATCACCTCCGAGTCGGCGTTTTCAAACATTGATTATCTGATCGACGCAAAAAAACCGATCGTGAAGGACATCTTGACCAATGTGATCAAAAGCGTGCCACTCGTCACGCTCAATGCGGGCCTGAGCGGCACATGGTCTTCCCTCGACTTCAATCTGAATACGAATCTAGGACCCGAACTACAAAAGGGATTCGAAAAAGAGCTTCAAACGCGGATCACGGAAGCCCGTACGAAAATTAAATCGTTCGTCGATGGGAAAATCGGCGCGGAGAAAGAAAACCTGATGGCCGAATACAAAAAAATCGAAAGTCAGATGAAAGGCCAAATCGATGCAAAAAAGGCCGAGATCGACAAATTCAAAGCCCAAATCGATGAAGCAAAAGCCAAAACCCTCAAAGACTCCGGCAAAAAGCTCGAGCAAGAAGCCAAAAAGGGCCTCGACAGCCTTTTAAAGAGCAAAAAACTCGGCTTCTAAACGAGCGCGACCGAATCGTCTTTCACCTAATTTCAACAGGCCGTCTTAATTCGTGACGTTTTCGCCAACTGCCTTCGTCATACCGCTGAAGGTGGTATCGCCCGTTACGAGGGTTCGGAAGTATTCAATCGCGTCGGGAGTAGCCCAATCATCGATGCCGATGACTTTACGGATGAGTTTGAGGTCTTTGCCCACCAGAAAACTCTCCGGGATCTTGCCGACTCCGTAGGAGTCGGCAACTTTGCGGCTCGGATCCCAGAGAATTTCCATATGGGATTTTGGGAGATCGAAGGCTTGGAGAAACGCGTCCATATCCACACGGCTTTCGTCAGTCGAAACGGCGACAAGCACAACCTCGCCCTTGAAATGATCGATAAGCTTGATGAGCGAAGGAAATTCTTCAACGCACGGATTGCACCAAGATGCCCAGAAATTTACGATCAAAATTTTGCCTTTGACCGAACCGAGATCAAATGGCTTCCCATCGGATCGCGGCAACGTGAATGAAGGCACTCCCTCTTTTTCCATCTTATCTATCAGATAGAAATGCTTAGGCTTCTCGCGAACCGGAAGCTGGTCCTGATATCGCCAAAACCAGTAACCGCCGCCCACAATGAGCGCCAGGCTCAGAATCGCGCCTCTCACGTAGACGTTCATGCTGCACCTCATGTCAATCGTCGCCAGAGAGTAACACGGAGCCAGTAGGATTCAGACATAAAAAACCCGCTCAGCGCAAGCAGAGCGGGTTTTAAAATTCACTCGTTCCAGAATATGATCAGCCGCGGAGGACCTTACGTGCGTCCTGTTGTGCCTTGCGGATACGTTTCTTCTTAAGAGCAGCGAGGCGAACTAAACGCCTATCTTTCTGCGGGACAACTGCCTTCGCGTCAACAGCTTCCGTCGTGGCCTTTTTGCCTTTAGGCGATTCCACCGGCTGCGAAGACATTTTTGCCGGCTTGTAGTCAACAAATTCGATGTACGCCATCTCGGCACGATCGCCAGGTCGTTGGCCCAACTTCAAAATTCGGGTGTAACCACCTTCACGAGTTTCGAAGTGAGGAGCGAGATCATTCATAAGCGCCGCCACGGTGTTCTCGTTCGGGTAGCGCGACATGAGCAAGCGGCGCATATGCATCGATCGTTCTTTATCAAGGCCGCGTTTGCTTAAAGTTACTGCGCGCTCAGCATGCCTACGCAGTTCCTTCGCCTTAGCCAACGTCGTCTTAATGCGGCCATGCTCAACCAACGAAACCACCAAACCGCGAATCAAGGCTTTACGGGGGCCCGTTTTGCGTCCGAACGTACTCACTCTCGCTCTGTGTCTCATAGCTACTCACCTATTCAGCTGCCAGCCCTTCGGGCTCTCACGTCGTTCCCGCGATATGCGGGAGTCCAAGTTATCAGGCATCCTTACGGGGTGCGATCGCGTTCGGATCCCAGCCCTGGGGCGGCCAACCTTCAACCTTCATGCCTAAATTCAAACCCATTTCCGACAAAATCTCTTTGATTTCGTTGAGCGATTTGCGACCAAAGTTTTTGGTCTTGAGCATTTCCGCTTCCGTTTTCGCGACAAGTTCGCCGATATAGCGAATATTCGCATTTTTCAAACAATTCGCGCTACGAACAGAAAGCTCCAGGTCGTCAACCGACCGGAAGAGGTTTTCATTAAGTTGCGGCGACTTGGTCTCTTCCTGCTCGACATCCGGCTCAATGCTCTCATCAAACGTAAGGAAGATCTGCAGCTGTTCTTTCAGGATCTTGGAGCCGAGAGAGATCGTCTCCTCGGGCTTTAAGCTACCATCCGTCCACACTTCCAGCGCAAGCGAATCATAGTCGGTTTTTTGACCGACGCGAGCATTGGACACGTGGTAGTTCACTCGACGAATCGGGCTGTAAAGCGCATCCACACCGATGAAACCAACGGGCATATTGTGCGTATTCTCATCAGCGGCAACAAAGCCACGACCAAACGTCACAACCACTTCCGCATTGAACTTGGCGTTACCACCCAAAGTCGCGATATGTTGATCGGGATTCAAAATCTCGATTTTATCATTCGTCTGGATATCACGAGCCGTGATCGCGCCAGGCCCCACCTTCGAAATTCGCAAAGTCTGCGGCTCAGGCGAGTATTGCTTAAAGCGCAGCTGCTTGAGATTTAAAATGATGTCGGTCACATCCTCCATCACGTCCGGAATGGTGGAGAATTCATGAAGAACACCTTCGAACTTCACAGCCGACACGGCCGACCCCATCATCGAACTCAGCAGAATGCGACGAAGCGAGTTGCCAAGAGTGACACCATAGCCGCGCTCAAGCGGGCGAATGATAAAGCGGCCATAGTCCTCGCGAAGGGTCTCGCGATCTACTTCGAACGCTTTCGGCTTAATGAGATCGCGCCAGAACTTGTAGTAATGCTCTTGCATAAAAGGCCGTCCCCCAACTCGCAATTAACGCGAATAGTACTCAACGATCATGTTCTCTTCGACCGGCAAGGTCACATTCTCTCTAGCCGGCATATCCTTGACAACACCTTTGAAGGTGCCGTGATCGGCTTCCAGCCAACCGGGGATTTCGCGTTTTTTCACATTCTCAATAGAGGCCATGATTTTCGCCAGAGTTCGGCTCTTTTCACGAACTTCGATCACGTCACCCTTTTGCACATTGAGGCTCGGAATATTCGCCTTGTGCCCATTGAGCGTGAAATGGTTATGCTTTACAAGCTGGCGAGCCTCACGACGGCTAGTCGCAAAACCGAGACTATAAACGACGCTGTCGAGGCGTGTTTCGAGCAAACCGAGAAGCTCAGTGCCAGTGACACCGCGACGGCGATCAGCTTCAGCGAAGTAATTTTGGAATTGGCGTTCTCCGATGCCATAGTAGCGCTTCGCCTTTTGCTTTTCGCGAAGCTGAAGCGCGAATTCCGAAAACTTTAACCGCGACTGACCATGCTGACCGGGCGGGTATGGACGGCGCTCAAACGAACACTTATCGGTGAAACAGCGCTCCCCCTTAAGGAAGAGCTTTACGTTCTCGCGACGGCAGAATTTGCAAACGCTATTTGGAATACAACTCACAGTGAACTCCCTTAAATTCTACGCCGCTTCGGAGGACGGCAGCCATTATGCGGAACAGGCGTCAGATCACGCATCGTTTGAACGCGAATACCCGCGATCGACAGCGAGCGGACAGCCGGCTCGCGTCCGGCCCCCGGGCCCTTGAGAAATAGATCGACGGAACGGAGACCTTGCTCCATCGCCTTTTTCGCCGCATCCTCAGCCGCAACCTGAGCGGCGAACGGCGTCCCCTTGCGACTTCCCTTGAAGCCAAGGTGACCTGCACTCGACCAAGCGATGACTTCACCACTGGGATCCGTGAGCGTAACGATCGTGTTGCCGAAACCCGCCTGCACGTAACAACGACCGTGCGACACGCTCTTCCTGATTTTCTTTTTACCGGTCTTACCAGCCATTGAACCCGTCTCCAGAGAGATTGAGGAGGATTAGACAACTTTCTTTTTATTCGCCACCGTTTTACGCGGACCTTTGCGTGTACGAGCGTTAGAACGCGTACGTTGGCCGCGAACAGGCAGACCTTTGCGATGACGAAGACCACGGAAACAACCAAGATCCATCAATCGCTTGATCGCAAGACCGATTTCGCGACGCAGGTCGCCCTCAACTTTGAAGTTAGCTTCCATACATTCGCGAATTTTCGCAATATGTGCATCAGTGAGCTCATCGGTACGAAGCGAAACCGGCAGATTGGCATACTCGCAGATCTGCTTCGCTCGAGTCTTACCGACGCCATAAATGTACGTCAGAGCGACGCTGACACGCTTGTTACGGGGAAGATCAACACCAGCAATACGAGCCATGGATTAACCCTGCCTTTGCTTGTGCTTGGGGTTTTCGCAAATCACGCGAATTACGCCCTTGCGCTTGATAACTTTGCATTTGTTGCAGATCCGCTTTACGGACGCACGAACCTTCATTTTCGCCTCCAACCGGGCACATTTCGCTGACCTATTCAGGTCATTGAAATCAATAAGAAAAACCTGGCTCCGGTCGCACTGTCTGTTTGACGTCTGTCAAAAAAAGACATCAAAAATAGAAAAATGCGGTCGGTACTTGTAACATCTGAGTTTTTTGAAGTCTAGGTCTTTCCTTCGCAATCTAACTCATTGTGATAGTCAGACGCCTTGACTCCGAATCCTCGAGAAAACCGCCTCGGTATCGCCCGTTCCATCGATCTCCACCGATCGGCCAGCTTTCTTATAAAAATCCTTCACCGGGGCCGTGCTCTGGTCATACTCCTCGAGACGGATCCTGATGACACTTTCTCTGTCGTCCTTGCGCTGAACGACCTCGCCTCCACAAACGTCACAAACGCCTTGGATCTTGGCAGGCTTCGACTCCACATGGTAAACCGCTCCGCATTTCGTGCAGACGCGACGACCACTCAAGCGGCTCAAAAGCTCCACCCGAGGTACTTCGAGAAAAACCACTCTACCAATGCTCAAACTTCGTCTCAACAAAAGCGCCGCAAGTGCTTCGGCCTGCGGCACCGTCCTCGGGAAACCGTCGAGGATGAACGACTGTCCATTCAGTTTTTCCAGCACTTCGTCAACCATGCCGATGACGATTTCATCTGGCACGAGTTTCCCTGCATCGACGAATTCCTTGGCTCGCTTGCCAAGCGCCGTCTGTTTATTCATCGCTTCGCGGAACAAATCACCTGTGCTGATTTGGCGCATTTTCAAGCGCTCAACCAGCAAGGCCGATTGTGTTCCTTTACCCGCCCCAGGAGGCCCGAAGAGAATAAGGTTCAATACTGAACCCTCCGGCTGCGTATTTTCGCGCCGCGCATGAATCCCTCATACTTTTGGGTGAGCAGGTACGATTGAATCTGCTGGGTCGTATTAAGCGCAACCCCAACCAAGATGAGCAAACTCGTTCCACCAAAATAAAAAGGCGTGTTCATCTTAGCCGCGAGAATCGTAGGCAAAATGCAGACGATGCTCAAATAGACTGCACCACCAACATTGACCCGGTCCATGACTCGCTGGATGTATTCCGCCGTGCTTTTGCCCGCACGGATACCAGGAATGAACTTACCCGACTTCTTGAGATTGTCGGCAATCTCAGTCGGATTGAAGACGATCTCAGTATAGAAGAAGCAGAAAAATACGATCAGCGCCACGAATAGCACGTTGTATAAGGCACCACTCGGGTTCAGCTGGTCTTGCAGAGCTCTGATGTACGTATTCTGCGTAAACTGCGCCAAAGTCGCCGGAAACAGAAGTAGGCTGCTTGCAAAAATCGGTGGAATCACGCCGGACAGATTGATCTTCAATGGCAGATGGCTCGCTTGCGCCGCGTTTGGAAGGCGCCCGCCACCCTTGCCCGAGAAATGAATCGGGATCCGACGTTGGCCAACCTCCAGGAAGATGATCGCCGCGATCACCAATACCATGAAGACCACAAGGCCAATAGCGACAAGGCCGTTGAACTGATCGTTAGCGACGAGGTTCACGAGGCTCGCACTGCCGCTGGGGATACCGGCAGCGATGCCCGCGAAGATGATCAGCGACGCCCCTTCTCCCAAACCACGTTCGGTAATCTGCTCGCCCAACCACATAATGAAACAAGTTCCAGCCGTCAGGGTCACGATCGTCATCAACCAGAACGGCATGAAACCGACGTAATGGGATGTAACGAGCGGGCGACCCTCGAAATTCGAATTCACCAGCCAGTTGCAGATCGCGTAGCCTTGAATGACGGCGAGAACGACAGTTCCGTAACGCGTGTATTGCGTAATCTTCTTACGCCCTTGCTCACCTTCTTTTTTCAGCTGCTCAAGCTGCGGGACAACCGCAGTCAACAACTGAAAAATAATTGAGCTCGAAATATACGGCATAATGCCGAGGGCAAAGATGCTGAATTGGTTCAGCGCGCCCCCGGTAAACGTATTGAACAGCCCGAAGATGCCACCCTGGTTCTGAAAGAACTTAAGGACAGTGGCCCCATCCACTCCAGGCGTCGGTATGTGGACGCCCAAGCGATAGATGGCCAGCATCGCAAGACTGAAGAGGATACGCTTGCGTAGATCTGAATTCTTGACGATACCTTCGATCGAAGACACTCTTAGATGACCTCTGCCTTACCACCGGCTTCTTCGATAGCGGTTTTAGCCGCCTCACTGAACTTATGGGCTTTCACGGCCAGGGCCTTGGTAAGTTTGCCCTTGCCGAGAACCTTCACGCGGCCATGCTTGAGCAAGCCCGCTTTTTCGAAAAGTTCAGGAGTTGCCTCGCCATCGAACTTGTTGAGTTGTTCTAGGTTGACGATATCGTATTCGGTGCGAAAGTCAGCGTTCGAAAAACCGAACTTCGGCAAACGGCGCATCAAAGGCGTCTGACCACCCTCGAAACCCCAGCGTACACGGCCACCAGCGCGCTGTTTTTGACCTTTATGGCCTTTACCAGCTGTCTGACCGAGACCGGAGCCGTTCCCGCGGCCCACCCGCTTACGGGAATGGGTCGAACCTTTTTTAGGTTTCATCGTGGACAGGATAGTGGACATAAAATTACTCCGGCTTCACTTCTAATAAATGTTGAATTTTATGAATCTGACCGCGCATAGCCGGCGTGTCTCTTACGACGACTTCGCTGTTCAGCCCACGAAGACCGATACAGCGAGCTGTCTCACGTTGGTCCTTCGTAGTGCCGATGAGGCTACGCTTCAATTTGACACGGAATTGTTTCGCCATAATTCTTTACCTTACTCCACCTGAGCGGTGACAACCTTCGTCTGGAGTTGCTTGAGGCCGTCGAGCGTGGCACGAACCGCATTATGCGGGTTACGCGTCCCAACGCACTTCGTAAGAATGTCTTTCACGCCAACCGACTCGAGGACTGCACGGACGGCACCACCTGCGATCACTCCGGCACCGGGTGCAGCCGGACGCATGATAACCTTTGCCGCGCCAAAAGTGCCGATAACCTCGTGAGCGATCGTACGCCCATCAACGAGCGGAACTGTACGGAATGATTTCTTAGCTCCACGACTCGCTTTACCGATCGCTTCCGGGACTTCACCGGCTTTACCGGTGCCGAACCCGACTTCGCCAGAGCCGTTACCGACAACGACGAGAGCCGCGAAAGAAAAGCGGCGACCGCCTTTAACGACTTTCGCGACACGCTTAATGGCGACCACGCGTTCTTCGAATTCAGAAGCAGCTTGTTGCTGTTTATTATCCACTTAATCGCTCCCTTAGAATTCCAGACCAGCGTCGCGCGCGCCTTCCGCGAGCGCCTGGATGCGGCCGTGATAGAGATAGCCGTTACGATCAAAAACGACCGCATTGATGTTTTTCGATTTCGCGAGTTTCGCGATTTCCGCGCCGACCGCTTTCGCCGTGTTCTTGTTGGCGCTCTTCAGGCCTTCAAGTTGCAAAGTCGAAGTCGATGCGATCGTCGTACCTTTGGTATCGTCGATCAACTGAGCGTAAATATGGCGTGCGCTGCGAAACACGCACAAACGCGGGCGCTCGGGAGAACCGTGCACACGACGGCGAATACGCAGCTTCTTCTTCAAACGGGACGCTTCTTTCGTCGCCAGATGTTTTCCAATATGCAATTTCATGGATCTTACCCCTTGCCTTACTTGCCTGCGGACTTGCCTTCTTTGCGGCGCAGGGTTTCGTCCGTATACTTAACACCCTTACCGAGATACGGTTCCGGCGGCCGGAAACCACGGATTTTCGACGCCACCTGACCGACAAGCTCTTTGCTCGCACCCGTCACGACGATGTTCGTCTGCTTGTCGACTTTGATCTCGATCCCTTCCGGAATCGGGAAGTGAATCGGATGCGAATAGCCGAGCGAAAGTTCAAGCTTTTTGCCTGCCACCGATGCACGGTAACCGACGCCAACCAAGTCGAGCGAACGGCTGAAGCCTGTCGTCACTCCCGTAACGGCATTTTGAACCAAGGCGCGATACAAGCCGTGAAGCGCCTTTGTCGCCGCTAAATCGTTGGCACGAGTAAGAATAATCTGGCCATCCTCGAGCTTGGCCTTGATCGCCGAGCGCATTTTCACGGCTTGCGTGAACTTCGCACCCTTCACGACGACCTCGTTCTGAGGCGTGATCGTCACCTGAACTTTATCGCCCACGACAACCGGGGCCCTACCGATACGAGACATAAGTTCACCCAATCACAATGCTCGGAGCCGCCCGCCCTTCGGGCTCTCCCTATCTAGTTCTTACCAAACCGTGCAAATCAACTCACCACCGACGTTCTGCTCGGCTGCGGCTTTACCGCTCATCACGCCTTTGCTCGTTGAGAGCACGGCGAGACCAAAACCGGAGCGGACGTTCGGGATCGCGTCTTTCTGGATATAAAAACGACGGCCCGGCCGGCTTTTCCGTTCGATTTGAGTGATGATGTGCGATCCGTCATCGTTGTAACGAAGATACACACGCATCATGCCCTGCTTGCCGTCACGCACAACCTTGAAGTTGCGTATAAATCCAGCATCTTTCAAAACCGTCGCGATGCCGACACGCACTTTCGAGGCGGGAACATCCACTTTTTCATGCTTCGCGAGGCCAGCGTTTCTAACTCTCGTGAGAAAATCAGCAATCGTATCCATTTTCGACCCCTTACCAGCTGGCCTTGGTCACGCCGGGCAACAACCCTTTGGACGCATTGAGACGGAAGCAGATCCGGCAAATTTGAAATTTGCGAAGATACGCGCGTGAACGGCCGCACAAGTTGCAACGATTCACGGTCCGGACTTTGAACTTCGGCTTCTCTTTGGCTTTCACTCTCATCGCTAAACGAGCCACTTCAATCTCCTCAATTACTTGCGGAAGGGCATGCCGAGGGCTTCGAGCAAAGCCTTGCCTTCGGCGTCGGTTTTCGCGGACGTCACGATCGTGATATTCATACCACGAACCTTGTCAACGCGGTCATAGTTGATCTCAGGGAACACGATCTGTTCCTTGATTCCTAGGTTGTAACTACCGCGACCGTCGAACCCCTTGTTCGGCAGGCCACGAAAGTCGCGTACGCGCGGCAGCGCGAGACTGACCAAGCGATCCATGAAAGACCACATGCGCTCACGGCGGAGCGTAACGCGCGCGCCGATCGGCATGCCTTCCCGAAGTTTGAAGTTCGAGATGGCTTTTTTCGCTTTCGTTACGACCGCCTTCTGACCCGAGATCGTCGAGAGCTCGTCAACGATGGTGCTGATGATCTTTGGGTTCTGGACCGCCTCGCCCGAAGCGATGTTGATGACAATCTTCTCGATGCGAGGGACTTGCATCGAGGACTTTGCACCCAGACCCTTTGTCAGCGCCGGAACAACTTCATTTTTGTATTTTTCCTGCATCCGGTTCATGTCGTTTTCCTTTTCCCCGCTGTCCTTACAGAACTTCCGGCGCGAGCGAGACGATCTTCACGAACTGCGCTGCGCGAAGTTCACGCGCAACAGGCCCGAAAATACGGGTGCCGATCGGCTCTTTCGAAGCGTTAATAAGAACTGCCGAGTTATCGTCAAAACGGATATAGGAACCGTCGGGACGACGAATTTTCTGGATCGTGCGCACAATCACTGCCTTGGCGACATCACCCTTCTTCACTTTGGAATTAGGGAGAGCCTCTTTGATCGAAACGACGACGATATCGCCGATAGACGCCGTACGGCGCTTCGAGCCACCGAGAACTTTAATGCACATGACCTCTTTGGCGCCGGAATTGTCGGCAACCCTGAGGCGAGTTTGCATCTGAATCATTGTGCTTCCTCCGCCTTGATATCGTCAGTAGCCTGCGCCTTCTGAACGACTTCAGCGAGTTTCCAACGCTTTGTTTTGCTCAGCGGACGGGTATGCACAATGCGCACGATATCACCCATCTTCGCGGTGCTGTTTTCATCATGAGCCTTGAAAACCGACGAGCGGCGCATGTATTTGCCGTATTTTTTATGACGGACCAAACGAAACATCTGCACTGAGATCGTCTTTTCCATCTTGTCACTGATCACCTGACCAATGACTTCGATCTGACGACCACGCCCCTCTGTATGGCCGAGCGGCTTGTTTTGCGCTTTAACTTGGGCTTTCGCCTGTTGTTTCATTGCTCTCAACCTTTCGCCTTAGCTTTGGAGCCGGCTTTTTTCGCAGCGGCCTTCTTTTTGCCGGTCTCCGTAGGCACATTCGCGACTTTCGCGGCGGCGGCAGCCGTGTTCAGACGCGCGATATTGCGACGGATCGCGCGAATTTCCATCGGATTCGTCAGTTGACCAAGGGCGTTTTTCATACGCGCCTCGAAGAGCGATTGACGAAGCTCCGTTTTTTTATTCATCAAATCTTTAGCCGTCATTCCGGCGATTTCTTCGTACTTCATCCCAACTCACTCCCGCTCGAGGAACCGTGTTTTCAGCGGTAGCTTGTGGGCCGCCAAGCGAAAGGCTTCGGCGGCTTGCTCGCGCGTGACACCATTGATTTCAAAAATAACCTGACCCGGCTTCACCGATGCGACCCAAAGTTCTGGGTTCCCTTTACCGGAACCCATTCGAACTTCGGCGGGCTTCTTCGTAACCGGCTTGTGCGGAAACGAGCGAACCCAAACTTTGCCGCCACGCTTTACCGAACGGCTGATCGCGATACGGGCCGCCTCTATCTGACGAGCCGTCAACGCACAATCCTCGACTGCCTGAAGACCAAAGTCGCCAAAAGCAACCGAGTTGCCACGCGCAGCAAAACCCTTGCGGCGGCCCTTATGCTGTTTCCTGTACTTCACTCTCTTAGGGCTTAACACGAGTCGCCTCCTGAGCTTCACGAGCCGACATGACATCACCTTTGTAAATCCAGCATTTCACGCCGATGATCCCATAGGATGTCGAAGCTTCAGCTGTTCCATAATCGATATCCGCGCGCAGAGTGTGGAGTGGAACTGATTTCTCGGTGTACCACTCGGTTCGTGCGATCTCCGCGCCATCGAGGCGACCGGCCACCTGAACTTTTACTCCGCGAACACCACCACGAATCGCCGCCGCCATCGCCTTTTTGAGAGCGCGACGCCAAGAGATGCGCTTCTCAAGCTGAATCGCGATATTTTCGGCGGCCAGCTGGGCGTCGATATCAGGCTTGCGAACTTCCTGAATATTGATGAAAACCTCGTTTGGCGTCAGGCTCTGAACATCGGCTTTAAGACCGTCGATACCAGCGCCTTTCTTGCCAATCACCACGCCGGGACGAGCCGTGGAAATAATAATTTTGATTTTCTTGAATGCGCGCTCGATTTCGATGCGCGCAACCCCAGCGTGTTTGAGTTTCTCGCGCAGGTACCTGCGAAGCTTGAAGTCTTCATGAAGGTTTTCAGCGTACAGCTTGCCCTTCGCGTACCAACGGGAGTCCCAAGTACGGATGACGCCAACTCGAAAACCGATCGGATTAACCTTCTGTCCCACGCTGATTACCTTTCATCCAAGACCAGGTTGATATGGCTCGACTTGCGACGAATCGGCGTCGCGCGACCTTGCGCGCGAGGGCGATACCGATTCAGAGACGGCCCCATGTCGACCGTGAGGGTTTTCACGTAGAGGTTGTCGATATCGACAACCTTCTTCTGGTCCGCATTCGCGACAGCCGACTCAATGAGTTTTTTCATCAGGCCAGCCGTTTTTTGCGGCATGAACGCCAACAAACGCAATGCCTCATTGACTTCTTTTCCACGAACCATATCGGCCACCAAACGTGCTTTTTGACAACCGACACGCGCATTTCTCAAGCTTGCTTTAACTTCCATAATTCAGCCTCACGCTTTCGCCGGAGCCGGTTTAGCGGCTTTCTTTTCAGCGTGACCCGAATACATCCGGGTCGGAGCGAATTCACCGTACTTGTGGCCAATCATTTGTTCCGTGACGTAGACCGGAACGAATTTGCGGCCGTTATGGACCGCGAAAGTCAAACCAACCGCCTCCGGAATGATCGTCGATCGACGCGACCAAGTTTTGATGACTTTTTTGTCGCCTTTCTCAACGGCCGTGCTGATCTTCTTCAAGAGATGATCATCGATAAACGGGCCTTTTTTAATACTGCGTGCCACGTTTTACTCCCTTACTTCCGCCGCTTGATGATCTGGCTGTTCGTGCGTTTGTTATTGCGAGTCTTATAGCCCTTGCATGGCTGACCCCAAGGCGTGACCGGGTGATGACCTTTGCCGACACCCTCACCGCCACCGAGAGGATGATCGATCGGGTTCATATGCATGCCACGGACCGTAGGACGAATACCACGCCAACGGTTGCGACCAGCCTTGCCGATGCTGATGTTCTCGTTGTCCGTATTTCCAACCTGGCCAATCGAGGCCAAACAGTTAGAGAGAATCTGACGGACCTCGCCTGAGGGCATACGAACCTGACAATACTGGCCAAGCTTCGCAACAAGCGTGGCACCAACACCAGCGCCACGCGCGAGCTGCCCCCCCTTGCCGGGGCGCATCTCAATATTGTGAATGATCGTGCCCGTCGGGATTGAGATTAACGGCAGAGCATTGCCTGGCTTGATATCCGCATTCGAGCTCGAGACGACTTGATCACCGACATTGAGACCGATTGGCGCAATGATGTACGCTTTCTCTCCGTCCCTGTACGTGATCAGCGCGATACGCGCCGTACGGTTCGGATCGTATTCGATCGCGACGACTTTCGCAGGGACTTCCATCTTTTGCCGGCGAAAATCCACGATACGATAGCGACGCTTATGACCACCGCCTTGATGACGGATCGTGATCCAACCATGATTGTTTCGAGCAGCTTTACGATGCAACGGCTCGGTCAGACTCTTTTCGGGAGTCGTTTTCGTGATTTCTGAAAAATCACAACCCGTCATTCCGCGACGACCAGGAGTTCTGGGGCGATAAACCTTAATACCCATGACGCTTACGCTCCCTCAAAGATCGAGATTTTTTCGCCCGCCTTGAGCTGCACGAGCGCCTTTTTCCAGTGCTTGGGGGCGCCCAATCGTGCGTGCTTGCGGAACCAGCGACCACGACAGACTTGTGTGCGAACGCTGGCGACCTTTACATTGAAGGCCTTCTCGACAGCTTGTTTAATATCGGTCTTGGTTGCCTCCAGCGAAACTTCGAACGCGTACGTGTTCGCGAGTTCGGCATGGGTGGCGTTTTTTTCGCTAATTAACGGCTTTTTGATGATTTCGTACATCGCCTAGCCCTCCATCCCGCAGCGCGAGAGGATCTTCGTGAGCGAATCTTTCGTGACAACGGCGGCTTCATACTTGAGGAGATCATACACGTTCATGCCCTCCACCGAGTAGTAACGAAACTTCTCGAGATTCCGCGATGCGCGCGCGAATTTATCGTCAGCGGCTTTATCGACGAGCACAGCTTTCTCGAGACCGAACGCCTTCAAACGCTTAGCCAGTTCCTTCGTTTTGCCTTCCGAAGTCATCGTATCGACGACGAACAGTCGACCCTCTCCGTTGAGGTACGACAGTGCCGTACGCAGACCGGCCTGCCGAACCTTTTTAGGAAGGTTATACGCGTACGAACGCGGGAGTGGACCGAACGTTGTCCCGCCACCAGGGTTGAGCGGCGAACGGCTCGAACCCTGACGGGCATTACCGGTGCCTTTTTGCTTGAATGGCTTTTTACCGCCACCCGAAACAAAGCCTTTGGTTTTCGTCATGTGAGTGCCCTGACGGCGCCCCGCAAGCTGCCAGCGCACGACTGTGTGAAGCAGATCTTTACGGACCGGTGCGCCGAACACTTCGGCGGCGAGTTCGACTTCGCCGACCTTCTTCTTATCCCAATTGTATACAGTTGCCTTGGTCGTCGTTTTGGACATGGCTTACTCTTTCACCAGCTTGACGAGGGTGTTGCGACCGCCGGGAACGGGGCCCTTCACAAGAAGGACGCCGTCTTCAGCGCGAACATCGACGATTTTGCAGTTTTTAACAGTGACCGTTTCATCACCGAGGTGACCTGGAAACTTCTTGCCCGGCATCACGCGACCCGGCCAAGTTCGGTTCCCCGATGACCCGGGTTGGCGATGAAATTTGGAACCGTGAGCAGCGGGCCCACCCTGAAAGTTCCAGCGGCGCATTGAGCCCTGAAAGCCCTTTCCCTTAGAGGTCGCCGTGATTTTCACGATGTCGCCTTTGACAAGGCTATCAATTGAAATCCGCGAGCCAACCACTGCACCGTCCGGGATATCCTGGCGCAGCTCTTTTACCACATGTGCGCCGTTCTCGAAACCCGCGCCCTTCAAATGGCCTTTCTCCGATTTGCGAGAAAGAGCCGCTCGTTTCGGCCGTGCCGCGAGCTGAAGAGCGACATAGCCGTCTTTTTCTTGCGTCTTGATTTGCGCAATGACCATCGGCTCATATTTGAGCACGGTGACAGGAACGTACTCGCCCTTTTCACTGTAGACGGCCGACATACCGACTTTTACGGCGTAGAGGCCGCTGAGTTTGACGGTAGTGTTTTCTGTTTCAGCCATGACTCACTCCTCAAACGACCGATAGTTTGATTTCGACGTCGACCCCAGCCGAGAGATCGAGCTTCATCAGCTGGTCCACGGTCTGTTGAGTGGGTTCGAGAATGTCGAGCATCCGTTTATGCGTACGAATTTCGAATTGTTCACGCGACTTCTTGTCGACGTGAGGCGAACGCAGGACGGTGTAGCGATTGATACGCGTAGGAAGCGGGATCGGACCGGCGACTCGCGCACCCGTCCGACGAGCGGTCTCAACAATTTCGCGCGTCGATTGATCCAGGAGCTTGTGATCAAACGCTTTCAGCCGAATGCGGATTTTCTGGCTCTGCATGGCAAATCTCTCTTCTCTGTGGGTCTCGTCAAGTCTCGTCTGTCGGCCTTTTGATCGATCTACCGATCCAAGACCCTGCTGTTTTACTTTCTTTCGTCAAACTCAAGCCGTCGTGCAATTCGGCGAAACATTCCGATTCTGCTACCCTATCGGAACCTCTCAGCAGATTTACAACGCCGTATGTAGCCGTTTTCAAAGGCGAAATTGCAAAGTGCCCTGAAGCTTAGCGACATGAGTCGGCGAGTATGCACTCCAATCCGAGAGTTTGTCAAAATGTTTCAAGCCACAAAGCAAGTTTTCAAAACAAAAACCTACCCTGCTCCATCAAGCGCTCTTTCGGATCTCAAGACTCTCTCAATAGAGTCGGTTTCCGACTGCGCCTGAAGTGCGAATCAACAACAGAAAAAACGCGGCCGCCCTAAGCTCTACCCAAACGGGCCAGGATCTCTTGAGCCACCTTGGGCGGTACCGACGCGAAATGAGTGAACTCCATCGCGAAAGTACCGCGCCCCTGGGTGAGCGAACGCAAATCCGTTGCGTAGCCAAACATAGTCGCCAACGGAACTTCCGCCTCAACGACCTGGGCATTATGGCGAGCATTCATACTATGAACCTTGCCCCGCCGTGAATTCAAATCTCCGATGACATTGCCCATAAATTCATCTGGAGTCACAACTTCAATTTTAAAGATCGGCTCCAGGAGCTGAGGATCCGCATGACGAGCCCCATCCCGGAAGGCCATGCCGGCCGCGATCTTGAATGCCATCTCGGAGGCGCTCTCTTCCTGATACGTGGCATCTATCAACGAGGCTCGAACACCTAGCATTTGATATCCGGCCAAAACTCCGTTTTCCATCGATTCGCGGATCCCCGCCTCGATAGCCACCGCAATTTCCTTTTTGGGGATCCGACCGGTCGGCAACAGATCTTTGAACTCAAAACCCTTGGCCGCCTCGATCGGCTCGAGCTCGACCACCACGTGGCCGAAGTGATTTTCGCCCGCGACCTGGCGCTCGTAGCGGCCCTCGGAGCGGCTCTTCCGTGAGATACACTCGCGGTACGTCACCTGAGGCCGTCCCACATTCGCCTGAACCTTGTACTCGCGCAAAAGACGATCAACCAGAATCTCGAGATGCAGTTCACCCATACCATACAGAAGCATCTGGCCGGTTTCTTGGTCGATTTTCACACGACATGAAGGATCTTCACGCTCAAGCTTTTGCAACCCCTGGACCATTTTTTCCTGATCAGCCGATGACTTCGCCTCGATCGCCAACGCGATCACGGGCTCAGGGGACTGGATGGATTCAAGAAGCACCGGATGCGAGGCATTGCAGAGCGTATCGCCAGTGATCGAAAACTTGAGCCCGATCACGGCCCCGATGTCGCCAGCCTTGAGTTCTTGGACGTCCTCGCGGGAATTGGCGTGAAGCTTCACCAAACGCGCAATGCGCTCCTTCTTTCGTTCGCGCGGGTTGTAGAGCTGATCGCCCGCCTTGACCATGCCAGAATACACGCGGATGAACGTGAGACTGCCAGCGAACGGATCCGCAGAGATCTTAAACGCGAGAGCCGCGACATTCGCTCCCCAATCCATCCTGCAAACGATTTCCTTTTCCGGTCGCTCAGGATCGTGGCCAACGATCGGCGGAACGTCGAGAGGGCTCGGGAGGTAATTGACGACGGCGTCAAGCAAAGGCTGCACGCCTTTATTGCGAAAGGCGGCGCCGCATAGAACCGGAAACGCCTTGAGCTCAATCGTGGCCTTGCGAAGCGCGGCACGCAGTTCCTCCGCCGAGATCTCTTCACCCATCAGAAAACGATCAGTAAGCCCTTCATCATTCTCAACGATCTTTTCGATCATCGAATCACGCGCAGCCCTCGCTTCCCCCATCATGCCCTCAGGGACATCTTTGACCACGAACGTTTCGCCCCTGCCCCCGTCCACCCAGACATAAGCCTTCATCTCGAACAGGTCGATCATGCCGACGAAGGCGTCTTCAGAGCCGATCGGCAGCTGAACAACGATGGGATTCGCATTAAGCTTGTCGACCAAGCTCTGCACGCTGCCGCTGAAATTGGCACCGACCCGATCCATTTTGTTCATGAAACAGACGCGTGGGACTTTATGCTTATTCGCCTGACGCCAGACCGTTTCCGACTGTGGCTCCACCCCATTGACCGAGTCAAAAACGGCGATGGCACCGTCGAGAACGCGGAGCGAACGTTCGACTTCGATCGTGAAGTCGACATGCCCAGGCGTATCGATCAAGTTGATTCGATGCTCTTTCCAGAAACACATCGTCGCAGCGGCCGTGATCGTGATGCCGCGCTCTTGTTCCTGCTCCATCCAATCCATGACGGTATCACCATCATGGACTTCACCGATTTTATGACTCTTGCCGGAATAGAAAAGGATGCGCTCGGACGTAGTGGTCTTGCCCGCATCGATGTGGGCCATGACCCCGATGTTGCGGGTGAACCTCAAATCTTCGAGTCTGAGAGGTTCGAATTTAGATGGTTCATCCGCAGGCATGGGGATATCAGACGATCACCAGTTGTAGTGCGAGAAGGCCTTGTTCGCCTCCGCCATACGATGGACGTCTTCCTTCTTCTTGATGGCGTTTCCACGGCTGTTGTAAGCGTCCATAATTTCACCGGCCAAGCGACGAGCCATGTCTTTCTCGCCACGCTCGCGCGTGTATTCGGTCAACCAACGCATTGCCAACGCCAAGCGGCGTGAAGGGCGGACATCAACCGGAACCTGATATGTCGCGCCACCGACGCGGCGGGAACGGACTTCGATCTGCGGCTTGCAGTTTTCGAGAGCTTTTTTGAAAACCGTCAAAGGTTCTTCTTCGGTGATTTTCGCTTTGATTTCGTCGAGAGCCCCATAGAAGGCGCGCTGAGCCGTGCTCTTCTTGCCGTCATACATCATTTTATTGACGAACTTGGCGACGACGACATCGTTGTAGATCGGGTCCGGAAGCGTTTCACGCTTAACGACTCTTCTTCTGCGAGACATTGTTCCCTCTTTACTACCGCTTTGATTTTTCCGCGGTCGCGCTCATCGCATTGATGAACGAACTATTCAATTGGAACGACTAATCGAAATGATCAATCGAGTTTTCTTAATTCTTATTTTTTCGGACGTTTCGCACCGTATTTCGAACGACTTTGCAGACGACCATTCACCCCTTGCGTGTCGAGGACGCCGCGGATGATGTGATAACGAACACCCGGAAGATCTTTTACCCGGCCGCCACGGATGAGGACCACGCTGTGTTCCTGAAGATTATGGCCGATGCCTGGGATGTACGAGATGACCTCATAACCGTTGGACAAACGGACTTTCGCAACCTTGCGAAGCGCGGAATTCGGCTTCTTAGGAGTCGTCGTATATACGCGCGTGCAAACACCACGGCGCTGAGGGCAGTTTTCCAAAGCCGGCGACGTCGTTTTGTTCTTTTGAACGACGCGCTCGCGACGAATCAGCTGGTTGATGGTCGGCATTCTAACCTCTTAAAATGACAGCTATTTCGCGAAGCGATGCTGTCGAGTTTTGGGACTTCGCGAAAATACGAACCCAGGAAACTACTCATGTTTCGCAGAGGCGTCAAGAAGTTTACCAGGTCAATTTCAGGCGCTGGCAACGATATCGACAATAGAACCACTGCAACAGACACCCCAAAAAAACGAAAAGGCGGACCTGAGCCCGCCCTTTCCGAAACAACTAATTTAGAAAGCTGCAGTCATGTCTGCGCCGGCAAACCGTCGCCGGTTTTAGCCATCCCGGGCATACCCGGCAGAGCCGAAGGCGCGTCATGATCGACTTCTTCCACCACGATCTTCCAACGCTTGTATGCGGCCAGACCGGTGCCGGCAGGGATCAAGCGCCCCATGATGATGTTCTCTTTCAATCCGCGGAGGCTGTCGGTGCGGGAATTGATAGCCGCTTCAGTGAGAACCTTCGTCGTCTCCTGGAACGATGCCGCCGAAATCCACGACTCGGTCGAGAGCGAAACTTTCGTGATGCCCAGCAGGAGCGGCTCGGCCGTCGCCGGCTGCCCTCCTTCCTTCATGATCCGCTCGTTCTCTTCCTCGAAGATGTGCTTCTCGACCTGCTCGCCCGAGAGGAATCTCGAATCGCCCACATCATTGACTTTCACCTTACGCAGCATCTGGCGAACGATCACTTCGATGTGCTTGTCATTGATGTTGACACCCTGAAGTCGATAAACTTCTTGGATTTCATTGACGAGGTACTTCGAGAGCTCTTTGTCACCCAAGACCGCGAGAATGTCATGCGGGTTGGTCGGCCCATCCATGAGAGCCTCACCGGCTTTCACAAACTCGCCTTCACGAACCGCAACGTGCTTGCCTTTCGGTATGAGGTATTCCTTATCTTCACCTACTTCAGGCGTCACTATAACACGCTGCTTCCCTTTCACGTCTTTGCCAAATCGAACGTAACCATCGATTTCGGAAATGATCGCAGCCTCTTTCGGCTTGCGTGCCTCGAAAAGTTCAGCAACACGCGGCAAGCCACCCGTGATGTCGCGGGTTTTTGAAGTTTCACGGTGGATCTTCGCGACCACGTCACCAGAGTGAATCTCCTGACCATCCACAACGAGCAGTTGCGCGCCGACCGGAATGATGTAGCGAGCCGGAATATCGCGACCAGGCAGCATCATCTGTTTCCCATCCGCACTCTGCAGAAGGACCGTCGGTTTCACTTCCGCGGATTTCGACTCGGTAATGACCTTCGTCGCGAAGCCGGTGACGGCATCGACCTGCTCGGTCATCGTCACACCCTCTTCGATGTCCTGGAAGACGACCTTCGCGGACACCTCGGAGATGATCGGGTTCGAGTACGGATCCCATTCGGCGAGTACAGTGCCTTTCTGCACAGCATCGCCTTCTTTCACATTCAGCACGGAGCCGTAAACCAGCTTGAAGCGCTCGCGCTCACGACCGTTGTGGTCGATGATGACGATCTCGCCGTTTCGGTTCATGACCGTGAGCTTGCCCGCGCGGTTGGTGACCGTGATGACGTCATTCAGTTTTATCGTGCCTTCGTGACGAGCGGTGTGAACACTTTGTTCGACCGCACGCGACGCCGTGCCGCCCAAGTGGAAGGTCCGCATCGTAAGCTGAGTGCCAGGTTCGCCGATCGACTGAGCGGCGATGATGCCGACCGCTTCACCGTTGTTCACCATCGAGCCGCGGGCGAGATCGCGGCCGTAGCATTTCATGCAAGTGCCACGGCGAGTTTTGCACGTGAGAACCGAGCGGATTTTCACATTTTCGATGCCCGCTTCCTCTATACGCTTCACATCGCTTTCGCGGATCTCCTCGTTCACATCGACGATAATCTCGTTGGAGTAAGGATCCGTGATCGCCTCGAGCGCCACGCGGCCGAGGATACGCTCCCCGAGCGGTTGAATGATCTCGCCGCCCTCAATGAGAGGCGTGATCACGATGCCGTCGGTCGTACCGCAATCCGGCTCAACGATGATGACGTCTTGGGCGACATCGACCAAACGACGAGTGAGATAACCCGAGTTCGCCGTCTTCAATGCGGTGTCCGCAAGACCTTTGCGCGCGCCGTGGGTCGAAATAAAGTACTGTTGCACCGAGAGGCCTTCCCGGAAATTCGCCGTGATGGGCGTCTCGATGATCTCGCCGCTTGGCTTGGCCATCAAGCCGCGCATGCCGGCAAGCTGGCGAATCTGAGCCGCGGAGCCCCGCGCACCCGAATCGGCCATAACGAAAATCGGGTTGAAACTAGGAGCTTTGATCGTCTTGCCGTCGACGATGAAATCATCCTTCTCGATATTGGCCATCAACTCTTTGGCGATCTTATCACCCGTCTGAGCCCAGATATCGACGACTTTGTTATAGCGTTCGCCATCGGTGATCAGGCCTTCGTCGTACTGCTGCTGGATCTCCTGAACCTGTTTCTCAGCGTCGGCGAGCAAGTTCTTCTTGGCTTCCGGGATCGCCATGTCATCGATGCAAATCGAGATCCCGGCGGTCGTCGAGTACTTGAAACCGTACTCCATCAAGCGATCGGCCAAGATCACCGTCGCCTTTCCGCCGGCGAGGCGAAAGGTCGTGTCGATGAGGACGGCGAGCTGTTTCTTGGTCATCGTCGTGTTGACGGCGGAGAACGGAACTTCCGGCGGGACGATATCGCTCAGGATCGCGCGACCGACCGTCGTTTGCTCGGTTTTTCCTTTGATACGGACTTTCACCTCGGCCTGGAGATCCACGAAGCCGTTCTCATAAGCGTAGAGAACTTCCTGGACGCTCGAGAACGCGCGACCGGCCCCCTGAGCCCCGGGGCGCACGCGAGTCAGCCAATACATCCCGAGAACGATATCCTGCGTGGGGTTGATGATCGGCTTGCCGTTGGCGGGGCTCAGAATGTTGTTGGTCGACATCATGAGGACACGCGCCTCGACCTGCGCCTCGACCGAGAGCGGGACGTGGACGGCCATCTGGTCACCGTCGAAGTCGGCATTGAACGCCGTGCAGACGAGCGGATGTAGTTGGATGGCTTTACCTTCGTGAAGAACCGGCTCAAACGCCTGGATGCCAAGCCGGTGAAGCGTGGGAGCGCGGTTCAGGAGAACCGGATGCTCCTTCACGACATCTGACAGGATGTCCCAGACCTCGACGGTCTCCTGCTCAACAAGCTTCTTAGCCTGCTTGATCGTGGTCGAAAAACCGCGCTCCTCGAGCTTGTTGTAGACGAACGGTTTGAAGAGCTCGAGCGCCATTTTCTTGGGAAGACCGCACTGATGCAGCTTGAGGTGCGGGCCGACAACGATGACCGAGCGGCCCGAGTAATCGACGCGCTTGCCGAGCAGGTTCTGACGGAAGCGACCTTGCTTCCCTTTGAGCATATCGGACAGCGAACGAAGCGGACGCTTGTTCGGACCCGTGAACGTTTTGCCCCGGCGACCGTTGTCCAAGAGGGCATCGACCGCCTCCTGGAGCATGCGCTTTTCGTTGCGGATGATGATGTCGGGAGCGTTCAATTCCTGCAAACGCTTCAAGCGGTTGTTTCGATTGATCACGCGACGATACAGGTCGTTGAGGTCGGACGTCGCGAAACGGCCTCCGTCGAGCGGGACCAATGGCCGAAGGTCCGGCGGAATGACCGGAAGGGCCTCAAGCATCATCCACTCTGGCTTGTTGATAGAGTCTTTGAAAGCCTCGACGACTTTCAGGCGCTTCGTGAGTTTCTTGATCTGCGCCTCGGACTTCGTGTCCTTGAGCTCCATACGAAGCTTCTTGGAAAGATAATCCGAATCGATCTTGCGGAGCAGTTCACGGATCGCTTCTCCGCCCATGCCGGACTTGAAGTTCGGGCCGTATTCGTTGAGGGCGTTCTGATACGCCTCTTCACCGAGAACCTGTCCCTCCTCGAGAGGGGTCTCGAGCGGGTCGATTACGACGTACGCTTCGCAATAAAGGATCTTCTCGACATCTTTCAACGATAGGTTCAACAGGTTGCCGATCCGGCTGGGGAGCGAGCGCAAGAACCAGATGTGAGCGACCGGCGTGGCCAACTCGATGTGGCCCAGGCGCTCGCGACGCACTTTAGACTGCGTGACCTCGACGCCGCACTTTTCGCACACGACGCCGCGATACTTCATGCGTTTGTACTTACCGCACAAGCATTCGTAATCCTTGATAGGGCCGAAGATTTTCGCGCAGAACAGACCATCCCGCTCGGGTTTGAACGTACGATAGTTGATCGTCTCCGGCTTCTTCACTTCCCCGTACGACCAGCCACGGATCATTTCCGGCGAAGCCAGTGATACGCGGACGGCGTCGAAAGAAAGCGGATCCTTCGGTTTATCAAAAAAATTCAACAAGTCTTTCAAAGGCCAACTCCCTCAGTCCAGACTAAACCGGTCTTGTTGCGAAACAAAAAAAAATCAACTCATCCCAATCGCCGGCGGGCATCCGGCTACTGCTCGATATCCGCTTTATCCGTGAGAATGTCGGACTCGATGAGTTCGACATTCAACGCGAGCGATTGGAGTTCTTTCACGAGAACGTTGAACGATTCGGGTAAGCCCGGCTCGAGCACGTTTTCCCCTTTCACGATGCTCTCGTACATGCGGGTCCGACCGGCCACGTCGTCCGACTTAACCGTAAGGAATTCCTGCAAGCTGTACGCGGCGCCGTAAGCCTCGATCGCCCAAACTTCCATCTCCCCGAGTCGTTGGCCGCCGAACTGGGCTTTCCCGCCAAGAGGCTGCTGACTGACGAGAGAATACGGGCCAATCGAGCGCGCGTGGATTTTTTCCTCCACAAGGTGGTGCAGCTTCAGCATGTACATGACGCCAACGGTAACTGAATTCTGGAACGGCTCGCCAGTGCGGCCGTCGAACAGAATCATCTGACCGCTCTCCGGCACCTTCGCCCGGCGGAGCAGGTCTTTTACATCGGTTTCACGGGCGCCATCGAACACCGGTGTACCCACGTGGACTCCGTCCACCATGCGCACGAGCATCTTCTTCATCGAGGCATCATCGGCGTTGTCGACGAACTTCGCGATCTCCTCGTCGGCGAATGCCTCCCGAACCGCTTTTTTGGCGGCTTCCGCTTGGTATCTTTCCAAATGCGGCTGGAGCTGCTCACCTAGGTTCTTCGCCGCCCAACCGAGATGGACCTCGAGGATCTGGCCGATATTCATCCGCGATGGAACACCGAGCGGATTCAGGACCATATCGACGGGACGACCGTCCGCGAGGTACGGCATATCCTCCATCGGCATGATTTTAGAAACGACGCCTTTGTTCCCGTGACGACCTGCGAACTTGTCACCGACCTGCAGCTTCCGTTTGATCGCGACGTACACTTTGACCATCTTGATGACGCCGGGAGGAAGCTCATCGCCTTTTTTAAGGCGGTCGAACTTCTCACTGAACACCATTTTCACGGCGTCAAGCTGGTTACGGGCGCCATCGATGACACGGCTGACCTGATACTCCAACTGCGACTCGAGCGGGATGTAGCCCAAAAGATCGAACGGAATCGTTTCCAGATCCGCATCGGTGATCTTCTGGCCTTTGCTCAGGAGTTTTTGTGAACCGTCCTCGTTCAAGAGGACGCCGGTCGTGACCTGGTCGACGAGCAACGTCTTGAGTTTCGAGAGCGCGTTGTTCTTGATGACGTTCTGTTCGACCGCCAAGTCTTTCTCGAGTTTGCGGCGCTTTTCGTCGATGATCTGCTGCAAACGCTCGTCACGCTCAGCGCCTTCACGGCTGTAAACCTGAGCATCGATAACCGTTCCCGACACGCCTGAAGGGACACGCAAACTCGTGTCGCGGACATCGCCAGCCTTTTCCCCGAAAATCGCGCGAAGGAGCTTCTCCTCAGGCGACAATTGCGTCTCGCCCTTAGGAGTGACCTTGCCGACGAGGATGTCGCCGGGCTTCACTTCCGCCCCGATGCGCACAATCCCGCTCGAATCGAGGTCCTTGAGCGCTTCCTCACCGACGTTGGCGATATCGCGCGTGACTTCCTCTTTACCGAGCTTCGTGTCACGGGCCACGCACTCGAACTCTTCGATATGGATCGAGGTGTACGTGTCCTCTTTCATCAGGCGTTCGGAGATGAGGATCGAGTCTTCGAAATTGTAGCCCATCCACGGCGTGAACGCGACGAGGATGTTCTGCCCGAGCGCGAGCTCACCGAGTTCCGTTGAAGGGCCATCGGCGATGATGTCACCCTTTTTGACGGCGTCGCCCTGATAAACGATCGGCTTCTGATTGAAACAGGTGTTCTGGTTCGTGCGCTGGTATTTCGTCAAATTGTAGATGTCGACGTTGGCGCCGAGCTCCCCGCCTTTGGCAAAACGACGGATGACGATGCGGCTGGCGTCGACTTCCTCGACGACGCCGTCGTTTTGCGCCACGACCGACGTGCCCGAATCCCGCGCGACCAAACGCTCGACGCCCGTTCCGACGAGCGGCGAGCGGGCACGGAGGAGCGGGACGGCTTGGCGCTGCATGTTCGAGCCCATAAGCGCTCGGTTAGCGTCGTCATGTTCGAGAAACGGGATCAGCGAAGCCGCGATCGAAACGATCTGGCTCGGGCTGACATCCATCAGCGTGACCTTCTCTTTATCGACGATTTCGTACTCACCGTTGATCCGGCAAGTGACGTTGTCGGTCCGCAAAGCTTCCGCCGCGTTTTCGCGCGTCGCTTGAGCGATGTAATGGCCGGCCTCTTCAAGGGCCGACATGTAGGAGATGTCCTTGGAAACCTTGGCCGACGAAACCGCACGATAAGGCGTCTCGATGAAGCCGTAATTATTGATGCGAGCGTACGTCGCCAACGACGCGATCAGGCCGATGTTCGGACCTTCCGGCGTCTCAATCGGGCAGATACGCCCGTAATGCGTCGGGTGCACGTCGCGAACCTCGAAGCCGGCGCGATCGCGCGTGAGACCGCCGGGGCCGAGTGCCGACAAGCGACGTTTGTGGGTGATTTCCGACAACGGATTCGTCTGGTCCATGAACTGCGAGAGCTGCGACGAACCAAAAAACTCCTTAACGACCGCATTGACGGGCTTGGCGTTCACCAGGTCATGCGGCATCATCGTTTCGACGTCCTGCAGGCTCATGCGCTCGCGGATGGCGCGCTCCATGCGGACCAGGCCAATGCGGTACTGGTTCTCGAGGAGTTCGCCCACAGAACGAACGCGGCGGTTGCCCAGGTGGTCGATGTCATCGATCTGGCCACGGCCGTTTTTGAGATCGATCAACGTCTTCACGACCGAGAGGATGTCCTTCTTCGTCAGCGTGCGGTGATCGACTGGGCACTCTTCGAACGGGATGTTGAAGCGGTGGTTGATCTTCAAGCGACCGACTTCCGAAAGGTCGTAGGTCTCGGCATCGAAGAACAAACGGTGAAAGAACATGGTCGCCGCATCGTGCGTCGGCGGCTCGCCAGGACGGAGGCGTTTGTAGATCTCCATCAACGACTCTTCCATCGTGTTCACTTTGTCGACGAGGAGGGTGTTGCGGAGGTATGGGCCAACCGAAAGCCCGTCGAAGAAGATCAAGTGGAATTCCTCGATGCCAACAGCGAGCGCGCGTTCCAGGATGTCCTTCGCCATCTCATTGTTGGCGTCGGCGATGATTTCGCCGGTGCTCTCGTCGATGATCGGCTTGGCGATGACTTTTCCTTCTAGGTCTTCGGCAGTCACCTCGACCTCGCGAAGGTCGATCTGCTTGACCCGCTTCACGACGGCGCGGGTGATGCGACGACCCTGCTTGACGAGGACTTCACCGGATTTCGGGTCGACGATATCGACCAAGGCCCGCTGCCCGGCCATGCGCTCGATGTCGAGCACACGATACATCTTGCCCTTTTTGGCAGTGACGACGTCCAGATCGTAGAAATGCTCCAGCAGCTGCTCGGCGTTGTACCCGAGAGCTTTGAGCAAAATCGTCACCGGGAATTTGCGCCGGCGGTCGATGCGTACGTACAACAGATCCTTCTGGTCGAATTCGAAATCGAGCCAGGAGCCACGGTACGGAATTACCCGCGCGGAGTAGATAAATTTTCCGGAAGCGTTGTTTTTCCCAGCATCGTGATCGAAGAACACGCCCGGGCTGCGATGCAACTGGCTGACGACGACACGTTCAGTGCCGTTGATGATGAATGAGCCGTTGGCGGTCATCAGCGGGATCTCGCCGAGATACACTTCCTGCTCTTTCACGTCCCGAATACTGCGCGCCTCGGAATTCTCCTCAACGTCGAAAACGATCAGGCGCAAAGTGACTTTGATAGGAGCCGCGTACGTCATGCCCCGTTGACGACATTCATCGACGTCGTACTTTGGGGGCTCGAGAGTGTAGCTGACGAATTCGAGGCTCGCGGTGTTGTTGAAGTCGCTGATCGGGAACACCGACTTGAACACGCCGTTGAGGCCCAAATCACCGCGACGATCCGGATCCATGTCTTTCTGCAAAAACGCTTCATACGAAGATTTCTGCAACTCGATCAGGTTCGGAATTTCGATAACCTGTTTATTCTTAGCGAAGCTTTTGCGGATACGGAGGTTCGAGGCCGTGACCGGAATAGTACCCATTCCCTCTCCCTTGAGCGATCGTTCCGAACTCTCCGCGGGCTTTGGATTTTGACCGCTGGTTCAAACGAACGCTGTTTATCAGAACGAAATCAACTCTAACAAATCAGTCTACTCGAGAAGTCCACCGGCTTGCCCGCCGACAGCGCCTAACAACACAAACACCGAACAATACAAAAGCGCGAGGGACCGTTTGAGATCCCCCGCTTAAATATGCGAATTCTCTAATATTACTTAATCGTAACTTTCGCGCCAGCTTTTTCGACCAGTTCTTTGATCTTCTGAGCTTCTTCTTTCGTCACGCCTTCTTTGATCGGCTTCGGAGCGCCCTCAACGAGATCCTTGGCTTCTTTCAAGCCAAGGCCCGTGATGCCACGGACTTCCTTGATCACGTTGATTTTGTTAGCACCGGCGTCAGCAAGAATGACGTCGAACGCGGTTTTCTCTTCGGCGGGAGCGCCACCACCGGCACCAGGAGCGGCGACAGCGACTGCGGCCGGAGCTGCAGCGGAAACGCCCCATTTATCCTCGAGCGTCTTGATCAGATCGGCCAATTCGATGACCGGCATGTTGGACAGATAGGTTACGACTTCATCTTTCGTGAGAGCCATTTCAAATTCCTCCAGAAACGAGCTTGTTAAATTTTAAGAATCCATTCGGACCACGCAGCACTCAGGCTGCGTCGCCGCCAGTTTGCTTATCATGATTCGCTTGCAGAACACGGGCGAAACCGCCCGGGACCGCCGCCAGCGTACGGACGAATTTCGCGGCGGGAGCTTGCATGAGCCCGAGCAATTGCGCGCGAAGAACGTCTTTGCTAGGCAAGCTAGCCAACGCCTTAACGCCGTCCGCATCCAGACGCGTGCCGTCCATGACACCGCCCTTCACCTGAAGTTGTTGCACTTCTTTGGTGAAGTCGGTGAGCAATTTCGCGCTCGCTGATGCATCGCCGTAAACGAAAACGATCGCATTGGTTCCCACTAGCGCGTTTTCCATGGCTTCTTGGGACTTCGGATGGTCCGAAAGAGCACGGATTGCCAGCGTGTTCCGCACAACCTTCATCTCAGACTCGGCGGGACCCAACTTCTTGCGAAGATTGGTGACCTGTTCAACGGTCATTCCCTTGTAGTCGACGACGAAAGCGGCTTTCGCGTTTCCGAATTTCTCGGAGAGCGAAGCGATCTCTTGCGCTTTTTCGGCACGAGTGATCATCGGCATTTGGCCTCCTTTCTACAGATTCACGCGTATCAGACCCACTCTAAGGGCCCCAGAGTCACCTCTGGGAAGCGCGGTGGAGGATGCCGTCCTGCTCCGAATACTGGTCCGAATCAATTGACCGATTCCTGGAGATTCGAGTCGTCCTCGCCACATCTCGGTAGGACCCCGCCGGCTGGCGGACTTAAGCAGACCTGACCGGCCTGCACCTACTGTCTCTGATCGCGAGTTAAAATTTTGTTCCAAAAAGACCGTCCTCGCGAACGATCTTCCACATTCCATTCTATTAAGCGAGAAGACCTTGCGCCTGGGCGACATCGACCTTCACACCGGGGCCCATCGTCGAAGACACAACGATCTTCTGCAGATAGACGCCCTTAGCCGTCGCAGGCTTCGCTTTCACAACGGCACCCAACAAGGTGACGAAGTTTTCACGAAGCTTGTCGGGACCCATCGATTTACGGCCGATGCCGGCATGGATGATGCCGGTTTTGTCGACTCGAAAATCCAGTTTACCCTTCTTTTCAGCTGAAACCGTGTCGGCGACGTTCATCGTAACGGTACCGACTTTCGGGTTCGGCATGAGACCACGAGGCCCGAGGATCTTGGCGACTTTCGAAACGGTCGCCATCATGTCCGGCGTCGCGATCGCCTTGTCGAATTCGAGCCAACCACCGTTGATCTTCTCGACCAGGTCATCAGCTCCGACGTAATCCGCGCCGGCGCTCTTCGCCTCCTGCTCTTTCAAGCCCTTGGCGAAAACCAGGACGCGGACCGGCTTACCGAGACCGTGCGGAAGCGCGACCGCGCCGCGAACGGCCTGATCGGACTGCTTGGGATCGATACCGAGTTTGATGGCCACATCGATCGACTCATCGAACTTCGCAGTGGCCGTATCGATAGCGAGCTTCACCGCATCAGCGATCGGAAGGTTTTTGATCGAATCCACTTTGTCTTTGGCCGCCGTATAGCGCTTATTGGTTGCCATTCACCACCACCTTATTCCTGAATCTCGAGGCCCATGCTGCGCGCCGTACCCACGACTTGCGACATAGCCGATTCGACTTTGAGGCAGTTGAGGTCGGGGAGCTTCAACGCCGCGATTTCCCTCACCTGCTTCATATCCACCTTTCCGACTTTATCCTTCTGAGGCATTTTCGAGCCGCTCTGGATTTTCACGGCCTGCTTCAACAGGATGGAAACCGGGGGCGTCTTGGTGATGAAGGTAAACGACCGGTCCTGGTACACAGTAATGATGACGGGGATGACGGTATCGCCTTTTCCCTGCGTCCGAGCATTGAACTGCTTACAGAACTCCATGATGTTTACCCCATGCTGGCCGAGCGCCGGTCCCACGGGAGGCGCCGGATTGGCCTTCCCTGCCGGAATCTGGAGTTTGATCATTCCAGTTACTTTTTTCGCCATTACCCACTCCTACCATTCTCGAGAGACCCGACCATCGGGCTCCCTTCGGGGTCAAAAAACAAACTTACTGCTTCTCGACCTGTATAAAGTCGAGCTCCACGGGAGTCGGGCGGCCGAAGATGCTCACGAGCACCTTCACCTTGCCTTTGTCCTCGTTAATCTCTTCGACCGTGCCGTTGAAATTGCTGAACGGACCGTCGATGACCGTGACGTTCTCGCCGAGCGCGAACTTCACTTTTTGCTTCGGTTTCTCGGCACCCAACGCCATTTGTTGGGTGACGCGAAGAACTTCCTGTTCGGGAACCGGCGACGGCTTCTGACCGCCGATGAAACCCGTGACCTTGGAAGCGTTCTTCACCAAGTGCCAGCTCTCTTCATTGAGAGACATCTGCACGAAAATGTAGCCGGGGAAGAACTTGCGCGAACGCGTCTGCTTCTGCCCTTTGACGAGTTCGACGACGTTTTCGGATGGGATGAGAATATCGCCGAAAAATGGTTCCTTCTTCAGCGACCGGATACGCTCTTCTATAGAGCTCTTCGCGGTGTTCTCACAACCCGTGTGTACGTTGACGATGTACCACTTTTTTTCCACTGACCATCCCCTAATCTAGACCCGCCAAACTCTCATTTCCCGAAAAAAACCCGTCTCCAGGCCCTCTTACAGGCTGAGAAGCGCGTCGATCGCGTAACTCGAGATGATGTCGAAACCACCAATCACGAAACCAGCGATGATCAACATGATGCAGACGACGATCGTCATCGCGACCGTATCTTTACGCGAGGGCCACACGATCTTACGGAGTTCAGCGACGACTTCGTCAGCCCAAACCATCACCTTCCTGTTCAGCCTCAGCACCGCCGCGACGACAATGCCAAGCAAGACCGGGAGGCCGTGCAAAGTGAAATCGTTGTTGAATACGGCAACTAGACTGCCGCCGACCATACCCGCGATCGTTTGGACCAGCAGAGTCGTCACCAACCAAACCAGGATTCCGGTGACGATGATGCTCATGTCGATGATTCTGACGTTCGTGTTGGTGTTCTCCATCAGCTTCCTACTGTCCCTCAGTCGGTTTTCCAACAAGCGAGCGCTCGTAAAAGTAGACGAGCACTCGTAAATAAAAAAATTTGGCAGGGCAGGAGGGACTCGAACCCCCAACCGACGGATTTGGAGTCCGTAACTCTACCAATTGAGCTACTGCCCTGCACACGTTCGGAAAATCGCAGATTATTAACTTTTATTTCGCAGAAAGACAAACTCTAAAATACAAAAGGGACCTCCCTAAGGAAGGTCCCTGCAGCATCAGGCTAAGCGCCCGATATTACTCCACGATATCGACAACAACGCCGGCCCCGACCGTGCGACCACCCTCACGGATAGCGAAACGGAGCTCTTTTTCCATCGCGATCGGCGCGATCAACTCGACACCCATTTCAACACGGTCACCGGGCATGACCATGTCTGTGCCTTCCTTCAGCGTCACAACACCCGTGACGTCGGTCGTACGGAAGTAGAACTGCGGACGATAACCGTTGAAGAAAGGCGTATGACGACCGCCCTCTTCTTTGGTGAGGATGTACGTTTCAGCTCTGAATTTCTTGTGCGGCTTGATCGTGCCAGGAGCGGCAAGAACTTGGCCACGCTCAACCTCTTCTTTTTTCGTACCGCGGAGCAAAACACCGCAGTTGTCGCCAGCGCGACCTTCGTCGAGGAGCTTCCGGAACATCTCGATACCCGTAACCGTCGTCTTCTGCGTCGTTTGGAGGCCGACGATTTCGACATCCTGACCGACCTTGATGATACCGCGCTCGACACGTCCAGTAACGACCGTGCCACGACCAGAGATCGAGAACACGTCTTCGATCGGCATCAGGAACGGCTTGTCCACGGCGCGCTCAGGCGTCGGGATGTAGCGATCGACTTCCGCCATCAACTTGAGGATCGCATCTTTGCCGATGTTCGGGTTGCGATCTTCGAGCGCGCAGAGGGCCGAGCCCTTCACGATCGGGATCTCATCGCCGGGGAACTCATACTTCGAGAGGAGTTCGCGGATCTCGAGTTCGACGAGGTCGAGGAGCTCCGGATCATCGACCATGTCGACTTTGTTCATGAACACAACGATCGCCGGGACGCCGACCTGGCGGGCGAGCAAGATGTGTTCGCGCGTCTGCGGCATCGGACCGTCCGCAGCCGAGACGACGAGGATCGCGCCGTCCATCTGAGCGGCGCCAGTGATCATGTTTTTCACGTAGTCGGCGTGGCCGGGGCAGTCGACGTGCGCATAGTGGCGATTCGTCGTCTGGTACTCGACGTGCGACGTCGAGATCGTGATGCCGCGCTCTTTTTCTTCAGGAGCTTTATCGATCTGGTCGTAGGCCAGAGCCGTCGCGCCGCCTGTTTCCGCGAGAACTTTCGTGATCGCTGCCGTGAGCGACGTTTTGCCGTGGTCAACGTGACCGATAGTGCCGATGTTGACGTGCGGCTTACTCCGGTCAAACTTCTCTTTTGCCATGAATTGTCCTCCTGAAAGACAAAAATAAAGCGACAAACCCAATCAATAAGGCGACCCGCAATTCTTATGCGGTTTCTACTCAAAAAGCATCCAGTTTTCGCCCATTCCCCATTGTCCAGCCAAAGGAAAATGGAGCCCATGGGGGGACTCGAACCCCCGACCTCACCCTTACCAAGGGTGTGCTCTACCCCTGAGCCACATGGGCGAATTGGAGCGGGAGACGGGTCTCGAACCCGCAACCCTCAGCTTGGAAGGCTGATACTCTAGCCAATTGAGCTACTCCCGCCCGAGCGAACTGTCCTACTGCATAAGGCGACCCGATACAAAACCGGCATAAAGTTGGTGGAGAGGGCAGGATTCGAACCTGCGAAGGCATAGCCAGCAGATTTACAGTCTGCCCCCGTTGGCCACTTGGGTACCTCTCCCCACGACGAACACCGATCACTGTATCAACCAAGGCACTCAAGTCGGAAAGCTGGCAATGGGACTCGAACCCGCAACCTGCTGATTACAAATCAGCTGCTCTACCAATTGAGCTATGCCAGCACAAACAAGTCCCGGCCCTTTGCAGAGTCTTTAAAAGCTCTGTTATTCCGCATAATTCACGTCCAATCGATCGACTACGGATCAGATCGGAGACATGCAGAAAAAAAGACGAGTCTCCTCTATACAGTAATCGTGAGATGTACTCAGACGCCGAAAGCCAGTCAAAGAGAATTTCTGAAACTATTGAGGATTTCCGAACTGACGGCACGTCTCAACGAGCGCCATCGCGGCCGCGATCGACGCATTGTAACTCGAGCCGAGCGGCACCTGCGGCAAACGCACAAGCTCATCACAAAGGCGCTCCGTGGAAACACGCAGACCCTTGTCTTCGGAGCCGATCACCCAGGCGACCTTCTCAGGGAGCTTGAGATCATAAGGGCGCGATTTCCCGCTCTCGGCGAGACCATAAACCCAAAAACCGATGTCTTTAAGTCTCTGAAAAGGCGGGCCGAAATTCACGTGTTGCTCCACAGCGACATGCTCGGCGCCGCCACTGGCGATCTTGCACACCGTCGGCGTCAAACCCACGGCGCGATCCTCCGGAATCAGAATCCCGCTCACGCCCGTGAGCCATGCCGTGCGCAGTATGGAGCCCAGATTATGCGGGTCTTCGATGCCGTCGAGGACGAGGATCAGACTTCGTCCCGGCTTTGCTAGCTCGCCCCACTCGAGGGACGGGCCCTCAGTGAGGCGGATGGCGACCCCCTGGTGGCCGGAGCCGAGGGGCGCGAGCTGTTCCATCGAACGCGTCTGGATCTCGATCTCCATGTTCCGCAGCAGATCAGCCATCTCACGATGCTGCTCGGAGTGCTCCCAATCAGGACGGAACAAGACGTCCGCGATCGCGTGCGGGCGAACCTTCACCGCCTCCATGCAGGAGTGGAGACCGATCACCCAACGCCCGCTCGCGTGGAACGCCTCAGGCCTCGTCCGCGCCTGGAGCGACCGGCGCGGACGATCCGACGGCGCGCGGGCGGATGGTCCACGACGATCGCCGGCCCTGGATTTCGGCGGCGGGCCACGACGCTTCATGCGAGCACCAAACGGCCGTCCCCAGCCAAATCCGCGAGCACGCGTTCGGCGGCGGCGACCGGGTCGGCCGCATCCACGATCGGACGCCCCACGACGAGGGCCGAAGCGCCGAGTTCGATGGCCTGACGGGGGCCCAGCACGCGTTTTTGGTCGCCCTTCTCATCGCCAGGCGAACGGATGCCCGGCGTGACAAGAAACGCGCTCTCCGCGCGCGCGCGGAGAGCGGCGACTTCTTCCGGCGAGCAAACAAGTCCCGTGATCCCGCTTTCGACCGCCATGTCGCAAAGATCGCGCACCTGGTCCGCGATCGGAACCGCGCGCAAGTGCGGCGGCATGGTTTCGGCGCTGAAACTGGTGAGAACCGTCACCGCAAGGACCTTGAACGGGCGCTTCGAGTTCAGCTCTTTTTCGACCCGCGCCAAGCGCGCGAGCGCCTCGGGCCCCGCCCAGCCGTGCACGGTCGCGAGCGTCGCGCCGGCAGCGAACGTCGCGCGCAAGGCCGACTCCATCGTGTTCGGGATATCAAGATACTTGTTGTCGACGAACACGGGCGCTTGCCTGGCGAGCTCGCTCACGAGCCCCGCTCCGTAGCGCACGGAAAGCCGCGGCCCGATCTTGAACGCGCCGACTTTGGGGCTCAAACTTCGCGCGAGCTCCAGACAACGCTCGCCCGTATCGACGTCCAAAGCCACGATGATCGGATTCTTCAGGTTCATCACGCCACCCGCTAGAAGATAAAGCCCAGCACCAGTTTCGAAACGAATGCGTACGGATTTTTCGAGATGGTGGAAGTGGTAACGCCATTGGTTTGCGCCGCCGACTTTTCCAGGCCCGAACCCCAGTACATGAGCGAAGGCCCCCAGTAACCGTTGCCGAACATGAAATTGTAGCCCGCTTCGACGGAATAGTAATAGGAGTCGTCCTTCACGGTCCCCATCTCCGAGTCACGGAATTCGCGCATGGCAAAGCCAGCGCTCCCCATGAATTTGAAGCCCGACGCCTCGTAACCGTTGAGGTAATAACCGAGCGACAACCCGTACAAACTCGTTGGCGCCGTCCTTACGCCGATGTTGCCGCCGACCGAAACGGAGCTGCCGAAAGCCGACTCACCGCCATTGAAATACCCTTCAAGGCCGGCGTGATAAGTTTCAGCGAAGTAATAGCGAGCCGCCAATCCCGCCTCGTTATCCTCGGTCCCCCACGCGAGAGAAGCGAGCGGGCCGGACCACTCGGCCTCCATGCCCCATGCGCCGTACGTGGGACGAGCGATCGAACCCAAAAGGAACAGCGAAATGAAAATCAGCTGGCTCACGCGCGCGCCCCCGCCTTTTTCATTTGCGTGGCCATGCTCGCGACGGCTTCGACCGCGTCTTCGAGCTTCACCTTCCGCATTTCCTTGGTCTTGCGCGTGATGACCTCGACTTCACCGTTGGCGAGGCCACGGCCGCCGATGTTGATCCGGATCGGCATGCCGAGGAGATCGGCGTCTTTGAACTTCACGCCCGGGCGCTCGACCCGGTCATCCATGAAAACGTCGAGCCCGCGCGCCCCGAGATCCCGGTAAACGATTTCCGCGCTTTGCAGGACTTCGGGGTTGTCGGGATCCAGAACGACTATGTGCACGTGGAAAGGCGCGATGCCGATCGGCCAAGCGATGCCGTCCTTGTCGTGAGCTTGCTCGATCGCCGCCTGCACCGTGCGCGAAACGCCGATGCCGTAACAGCCCATCTCGATCGGATGGTTCGAGCCGTCCTCCTTGAGGAACGTCGCACCCATCGCTTTCGAATACGTCGCGCCCAGATAGAAGACGTGACCGACCTCGATCCCGCGCATCGATTTGTACGCGCCATCGCATTTCGGGCATTTGTCGCCGACTTTCGCCATGCGGATATCGGCGATCTTCGTCGCCTTGAAATCGCGGCCGATGTTGACGTTCTTCAGATGGAAGGCGTCCTTGTTGGCGCCAACGATGAAGTTCTTGAGGTCGGCCACGCCCGTGTCCATGTAGACCGGAATGTCCAGGCCGACGGGGCCGCAGCTGCCCGGCCAAGCGCCGGTCACCTCCTTCACCTCCTTCTCTGTGAGAAGCAGAGGAGAATTCACGAGGCCCAACGCGTTTTTGAGTTTGATCGGGTTCACTTCGTCCGAACCGCGCAAGAGCACGGCGACCGGACTCAGCCCTCCGCTCTCCGGGACACCGCCATCGCCCCCCAACCGCCCGTCCCGCGGACCCTCTCCGGCCGCGAAGAACATCGTCTTGACGAGTTCGCGCTCCGGGACGCCCGTGGCTTTGGAAAGAGCGCCTATCGATTTGAGGTTCGGCGTGGCGAACTCTTCCATCGGCTTCAAGCCCGCTTCGCCCGAGGCGCGCGGAGCTTCGTCGAGGGCCGGCGCGACCTCGATGTTCGCGGCGAAATCGCACGTGTCGCAGACCATGAGATGGTCCTCGCCAGCCTCGGCGAGAACCTGGAACTCGTGCGTTTTGCTGCCGCCGATATTGCCGGCGTCGGCTTCGACGATACGGTACCGAAGACCCAAACGATCGAAGATCGCCTTGTAGCCGTCGTACATCAAGTCATAGCTTTTCAAAGCGCCGGCCGGATCCGGGTCGAAGCTGTAAGCGTCCTTCATGATGAACTCGCGGCCGCGCATGAGGCCGAAACGCGGGCGAATCTCGTCGCGATACTTCGTTTGGATCTGATAGAGGTTCGCCGGCATGTCGCGATAGCTCTTGATGTCCTTGCGGATGTAGTCGGTGACGACTTCTTCGTGCGTGGCACCCAAACAGAACTCATGGCCGTTGCGGTTCTCGAACTTGAGAAGGCCGTCGCCCATCTCCGACCAGCGGCCAGTCTCTCTCCAGAGCTCGGCCGGATGGACCATCGGCATGAGGACCTCCTGACAACCACGCTTGTCGAGTTCCTCGCGGATGATGGTCTCAAGCTTGCGGATCGCGCGCAGCGCGAGGTTACCGTACGTGTAGATGCCAGGCGCGACTTTGCGGATGAGGCCCGCGCGCACCATGAGTTGGTGACTCGGGATCTCGGCGTCGGCCGGCGCGTCTTTCAAGGTGTACAGGTACGACTTGGACCATTTCATCGGGACCGCCTTTTCGAGCTCCGATCACGCGGGAACGCAGCGCGCGAACCGCGTTATGCTACGAAAGGCGAGGCGAGATGGTCAAGAAATGCGGGACTAAAAGAGAAGGCGGCGCCCGCATGGCTCGCTTGAGCGGGTGGCTCCGCGCTCCCCGCTTCGAACAGGGCGTTGGCGATGAGCGGAAGGGCATGGCGCGGGCCATCGGGAACGGCCGCCCCCGGCTCCGCTCAAAGTTTCGGGCCGAGAATCGCGATCACGAACGAATAGACATCGACGGGCGGCGGGTTGCCCGCCTGCCAATCCACCAAATGGCGCATGAGGAAGTCGCCCTTGGCGAGGCCCTTGTAGTCCGGATCACGACGAAAACGGCGCGAAGGCCGCCAACGCGGGTTCGCGGAGAGCATCATCGGACCCGCGCTCTGCATGAGCGAGGAGGGGACGAAGCGGAATTCGATTTTGGCGTCCTCCGGAAGCTCGTCGATGTCCGGGTCGAATTCCAGAGTTTGATCCCAAATCTCCGCGACGGCGACGAAACAATCGTCGCCCACGACGTCCTGCGGGACCCAGCGGGCGGTCGCGAGCTTCTCCAGGTGATCTCGAGCCGCGGGCTCGATCAGGATCCGCTCCGCGTGCGCGACTAAGTCTTCCTGGTTGAGTTCGAAGAACAGCCGGCGGACATCGTCCAACTCGATCTCGATCGACTGCAGGGTTTGTTCAGGGCGAAGCACGGCTTTTTCGATGCGCGACAGTTCCATTCGCGAAATCCCTCCACTCGGACGAACGTAACACGTTCCGACCGCGGGTCATCAACCAATCGCGGCTCGATTCATTTTTTGGGATGGCGATGCGTTACCAATTGTCACGGCCCGTTCACCGCCGTGCGGCTCAGCCGATCTCCTCGACGTCGATGCCGTAACCTTTGATTTTGCGGTGGAGGTAACTTCGCTCAAGCCCGATGACTTCGGCGGTTTTCGAAATGTTGCCTTTGTTCTCGGCGATTTTCTTGAGCAGGTACTCTCGCTCGAACTTCGCCCGAGCCTCCCGGAAATTGGTGATCTCGTCGACGCTGGCCTCGCTCGCCGCCCCCGGGAGCCCGGCGAACTTGAGGTCGTGCACATCGACGAAATCGCCGGGCGTGAGAATGTAGATGCGCTCGACAAAATTGCGCAGCTCGCGCACGTTCCCCGGCCAGGCATACGCCTGGAGCTTCTCAATCGCCTTTGGCGAGAAAACCTTGCGGCGGTACCCGCCCTCCCGCGCGAACTGTTCGCTGAAATGCAACGTCAGCGAGGCGATGTCGGCCGTCCGCTCGCGCAACGACGGAACGTGGCACGGAATGACGTTGAGGCGGTAGTAGAGATCCTCGCGGAACCGCCCTTCCTTGATCTCGATTTCAAGGTTTTTGTTCGTGGCCGCGATCACGCGCACGTCGACTTCGATCGTCTCTTCGCCACCGACGCGTTGGAACCGGCGCTCCTGCAGGATGCGCAAGACCTTGGCTTGCGTCTTCAAGCTCATGTCGGCGATCTCGTCGAGGAAGAGCGTGCCGCCGTCGGCGTGATCGAACTTGCCTTTGCGGGTTTTGTCGGCGCCCGTGAACGCGCCCTTCTCGTAGCCGAAAAGCTCGCTTTCGATGAGATCTTCGGGGATCGCCGCGCAATTCACTTCGACGAACGGCCGGCCCGCGCGCGGGCTCAGGTAATGGACGTTTTGCGCGACGAGCTCCTTGCCCGTGCCATTCTCCCCGGCGATGAGCACCCAGGAGCCCGAGGGGGCGACCCGCGCGATCAACTGCTTCAAATCCACCATCTGCTGGCTTTCGCCGATGATCGCGATGTTCTTGCGCAACTTGTTCAAGAGGGCGTTTTTCTCGCCCCTCTCGGTCTGGAAGCTCTGGATGTTGTTGAGAAGGATCGAGACCTTGTCGATCGAAAGCGGTTTTTCGACGAAATCCCAGGCCCCGAGCTTGACGGCCTTGACCGCCGTTTCGATCGTGCCGTGACCGGACATGATGATGAACTCGGTGGATGCGTACTTGGCGCGCGTCGCGCGCAGGACTTCGATGCCGTCCATCTGGCCCGGCATCCAGATATCCAACAGCACGACATGCGGACGGTAGTCCTCGAGGACCTTGAGGGCCTCCTCGCCGCTCTTCGCCGAACGGACTTCGTAACCGTCGTCGACGAGGCTCGCCACGAGCACCTCTCGGATCGGCGCCTCGTCGTCGACCACGAGGATCTTCATCGCCGCACCACCCTTTCCCGCACCGTGGTTTTCAGACTGACGTTTTTCCACCCGACATCCCCTCACCGCCCGCGGCCGCGCGGTCGACCATTCCCCGCGTCATCACCGAATCGCCTTCCGTCACGGGGAGCTCGATGATGATCTTCGTCCCCTGCGGCTCGTTGGAAAAGGCGCGGATGAAGCCGTTATGGTCTTCGACGATGCGTTTGACGATCGCCAAGCCCAGGCCCGTGCCGTTTTCCTTCGTGCTGAAATACGGTTCGAAGATCTGCGCGATTTGCCCGTCGGGAATCCCGATGCCGTTATCCGAAACCGAGATCCTGACGAGCTTGAGCAAACTATCATATTGCGTGCGGACCGCCACCCGGCCGTTGCCGTTTTCGTGAAGCGCCGCCACAGCGTTGTCAGCGAGGTTCTGAAGCACACGGCCCATCTGATCTGGATCGAACTTAAAGTCCGGTAAACTCGCGTCTTTTTCGAACATGAATTGGACGGACGGGTGAGCCGTTCGATAAAGGACCAATGCGTCGTCGATGACGCGGTTGAGCGAGCCCAGGACAGGCTTGGATTGCGGCAAACGCGCGAAATTGGAGAACTCGTTGACCAGATTCTTGAGATCGTCGGTCTGGCGGATGATCATCTGGATACTGGAGGAGAACGCCGGATCCTCGATCTGCGCGCCGAATTTCTTCTCCATCCGCTGGGCCGAAAGTTTGATGGGCGTCAGGGGGTTTTTGATCTCGTGGGCGATCCGGCGCGCGACCTCGGTCCACGCGGCCGCGCGCTGCGCGTTCAGTATGGGCGTCAAGTCGTCGAAAACGAGCACCTTACCGAGATCGTGCCCACGATCGTCCTGCATCAGCGAGAGGGTGAGCGAAAGCGGGACGGTCGCGCCCGCGATCTTGATGCGGATCTCTTTCTGCAGGGAAACCGCACCGTGCCCGCGCATGGTCTTCATCAAGTCCTTGAACAGGCGGTAATACTCCTCGCTCAGCACGCCGCGGACATGACGGCCGACGAACTTGGCCGGTTCGACGCCGAGCAACTGGCCCGCATGGCGGTTGATCGTGGTGATGACGTCATTCTGGCCGACCGAGATCACTCCCGTCGTCACGTTGGAGAGGACGACCTCGATATAGCGGCTGTGCTCGTCGAGGCGCTCGAGCGTCTCGGTAAGATGCCTGTTGGCCTCGAGCACTTCTTTTTTGGAGCGGTCGAGATTGGCGATCATCTGGTTGAAATTGCCGATGAGGTGATTGATCTCCTTGCTGCCGGAGACGAGCCTCACGGGCTGGTAATCGCCCTTGGAAACCCGCCGGGTCGCATGGCCGAGGAGCTCGAGCGGCACGGAGAGATGGCGGGCGAGATAGAACCCGAACCAGGTCGCGCAGAGCAGGATCACCAAGGTCATCAGGACCAGCACGATCAGGTAAATCGACTTGAGCGGGTACTGGATGGGGTTGAGGTTGCGCATCTCCTCGTGCGCGACCGAGATGTCCTCCATCTTCGCGATGAGCGACATCGGAATGAAACTCGAGACGACCACCGCGCCTCCCAGCCCGCTCTTGACCGGGACGATGACGCGCACGAGGTTGCCCTCGCTGAAGTGATGGATGATGCTGGCCTCGCTTTTGAGCATGACTCCCTTGCGCAGGAATTCGAGCGAGACCGGCGGCACCCGGGGGATCGACTCGTCTTTCGAGACGGCGGCGACGCGGCCGCCGAAAAGGTTCGGATAGTATTCGACGGCGTCGAGCGCGAAACGGTCCGTGAGCTCGTCGAGCTGTTTTTGCGTCGGGCCACCGGCCGGGCGACCGCGGATCTCACGGGCGATCTGCTGGGCGAAGTGGTAGTTCTTTTTCTTGGCGTCTATGACGTACTCTTCGTTGACCTCGAGCGAATCCTTCAGGACGCCCGCCATCTTCACGCTGAACCATTTGTCGAAGCTGTTGTTGATGTAAAAAACCGAAACCAGGAACATCAGCGTCGTCGGGATCGTGGCGAAAGTGGTGAACGCGGCGACGAGCTTGCCCTTGAGAGAGCTGCCGATGACCTTGCCCCGCCGTTCGACGAAGATCTTCACGACGTTCCGGAAGATCAGGAAGACCAGCAGGAGCAGCAGGATGATGTTGAAATTGACGAGGCCGAAAAAGAAAATCGAGTGGACGAACGGGAGCTGTTGCGAGATCGCCACCAGCTTGAACTGCAGCCAGGTCAGGGTCAGGATCAGGATGCCGAGGCCGAAAACAGCCGCGACTTCGCGCCGGCGCTTGCTCATTTCCTGAGGCACGACGTCGTCGTCCGAAAAGACCCGCTCTTCGGGATCCGCGCGACCGGGCAAGCCCCGCTCAAGCTCGCGGCCGGCACCCGTCGGAACCGGTCCCGGTTCCGACGCGCTCGAGCCCTTCTTTGGATCCCGATCCTTTCGGCTGGTGGTCATCTCGCCCAGTGTCTTACTGGAGAACCTGCTTGTACAGGTTTTTGCCCACCTGGAAAGCGGGGCCTCCCTGATTGATCAGGACCAGGCAGAGCTTCTGCGCCTCGTCCTGATTGAGGACGACGCCGTTGTCCATGTCCTGACCCGAACGGCCGATCTGCACGAGGGCCGTGTGAAGAAGAAGGCGGGCGTTGTTGGAGCTGACACGCTCTTTCAGGGAGTCGAGAACGACATGGGTCGGCAAGGATTTCTCGTCGGTGTTCACGGTCTGCATTCGGGGGTCCTCCGTATGAGGTTGCGGGTGGTTTTTCCAACTAAGTGATTTTGATTTCTCGCTTGGCGCGCACGGCCTCGAGCAGGCGAACCATCTCGACGGCCACCTGCGCGGCCTCCGCGCCCTTGTTCCCGTGCGCCCCTCCCGCGCGGTCCATGGCCTGCTCCAGGCTCTCGGTCGTCAACACGCCGAAGCCGATCGGTTTGCCGAGCTCGAGCTGCGTCTGGGTGCACCCACGCTCGACCGCGCCGCAAACATGGTCGTAATGCGTGGTCTCGCCGCGGATAACGACCGCGATGGCGACCGCGCCGTCGCAACCGGCCTCCAGCAACGCCTTGACCGCGAGCGGCACTTCGAACGCGCCCGCGACGCGCGCGATCTGGATATCGCGCTCATCGATCCCGAGCCTCTTGAGTTCACCGACAGCGCCCTTTTCGAGAATCGCGGTCACGTCCCCGTTCCAGCGAGCGGTCACGATCCCGATCCGCAACCCCTTGGCGGAGATCCCCGGGTTCGCGGCGTAGGCGGCGGCCTGGCTCATTGCACTCCCCCCTGGTTCGCGCGACCGACGACGTTGAGGCACGACTCACCCTCGGCCTTGTCATCGAGCCAATGCCCCATTTTCTCCCGTTTCGTGCGCAAGTAACTTTCGTTGTGCTCATTGCTGGCGATGACGATCGGAACGCGGTCGATGATCTCCAGGCCGTAACCCTTCAGACCCACGCGTTTGCTCGGATTGTTCGTCATCAACCGGATCTGGCGCACGCCGACCGCGCGCAGGATCTGGGCGCCGATGCCGTAATCGCGTTTGTCCATGGGGAAGCCGAGATGGAGGTTCGCCTCGACCGTGTCCATGCCCTGGTCCTGAAGCTGATAGGCGCGGATCTTATTGGCGAGCCCGATGCCGCGCCCCTCCTGGCGGAGGTACAAAACGAGCCCTTTGCCCTCTCTTTCGATCATTTCGAGAGCTTTGTGCAACTGCGGCCCGCAGTCGCAACGCGAACTGCCGAAAACGTCGCCGGTCATGCATTCGGAGTGCACGCGGACGAGCACAGGCTCGTCGCCCGTGATTTCACCCTTTTGAATGACGAGGTGCTCGGCACCATCGAGCGCGTTGCGGAACGCGCGCACGACGAAATCGGTACCGAAGGAGCTGGGCAGCCGCGCTTTGGCGACCTCCTGGACGTGCGTCTCATTTCGGATGCGGTAACGGATGAGGTCGACGATCGTGCCGATCTTCAGATCGTGTTTCGCCGCGAACTCCCTGAGGTCGTTGACCCGGGCCATCGTGCCGTCAGCGCGCATGACTTCGCAGATGACGGCGGCCGGGTTGAGGCCGGCCAGGCGAGCGAGGTCAACGCTGCCCTCGGTATGGCCCGCGCGCTTGAGCACTCCGCCTGGCTTCGCGCGGATCGGGAACACGTGCCCTGGCATGATGATATCGGACGGTTTCGCGCCCGGGTTGGACGCCACGCGGACCGTGTGCGCGCGGTCGGCCGCGGAAATACCGGTGCTGACGCCGGTCGAGGCCTCGATGCTGACGGTAAATGCGGTTTTGTTGGGCGAGAAATTCGACTCGTCCTTGACCATCATCGGCAGGCCGAGACGCTCGATCTGTTCGGACGCGAGCGCCAGGCAGATGAGGCCGCGGGCCTCGCCGGCCATGAAATTCACGATGCCCGGGGTGATGAAGTCGGCAGCGACGACTAAATCGCCTTCGTTCTCGCGGTCCTCGTCATCGACGAGGATCACCATCTTCCCGTGGCGAATGTCTTCGATGAGCTCAGCGATGGTGTTCATAGTCCCTTCCCTTCCCCCTCCAAAGCGCGCAGGATCCCCCGCGCGTACATGTCCGCCTCGAGGTTCACCCGATCGCCCTCCTTGAGCGCGCCCAGGTTGGTGCGGCTCAGAGTCTCCGGGATCAAAACGTGGCTGACGATCCCGTCCTGGACGGAGTTGACGGTCAGGCTCACGCCGTTCACGGCCCAACTGCCCTTTTTCCAAACAAAGGCCGCGATCGTCCCAGGCAGCCGCACGTCGAAACACGTGGAGCCACCGAGGTCCCGGTGCGCGAGCACTTCACCGACCGCATCCACATGACCGCTGACGAGATGACCGTGGACGCGGTCGCCCCATCGCAGGCTGCGTTCGAGGTTCAGGCTCACGCCCCGCAGGCTCTCGGCCGACCAGCCCGTGACTTGCAAAGTCTCGGCCCCGAGGGCGAATTCGATTTCATTCTGATCGAAGCGCGCGACGGTCAGGCAAACCCCGTTGCACGCGATGCTGTCGCCAAGCTTTAAATCACTGAAATCAGACGGTCTTTCGACCGTAATGAGCACCAAGTTGCGGTCATTCTTCGCTGACTTCACACGGGACTGGGTTTCGATGATTCCAGAAAACATCGCGGCTCCAGGAAGACCATGCCGGTGACCCATGCAATATCGATGGGGAATCCCTGAAGAAATTACGAGGCGGACCGCGGGTCTATTTGGCCAGAAGCTACTCCCAGAGCCCTCGCGACGTCAAGACAAGCGCCTGCGCTGAGGCGGCGCCTTTCCCGTTTTTCCAAAGGACACGCGCAGACGAAAACGAAACGGAGCCCCTTCTCCGAGAGATCGCCCGCGGCCGCGATCCACGGCCGGAGCCCATCCCGGCCGCCCGGCGGCGACGGGTCTATCGTTGTTTGGCCGCCGGCGGCGACGGAAGCGGCTCCGGCTCGAAGAGCTTGTGGATCACGATCTGGGCGCCGGGCCGGCGGCGGCTGCCGTCTTCGGTGCCCTTGACCACCTCGAGGCGCGCGAATTCGTCGCCGAGATCGCGCTCGCTCGCGACCTTGAGGACCGCAATCGGCTTGTCCGTGTTGCGCACGGAGCCGAGGTACCGCGAACGGCATGGTTGCGCGTCGTCTTCCCAGTAATGATCCAGGTTGTAAACCTCGAACTCGTCGCCGACCACGAGGCCGTGGCGCTTGCCCGCGCGCACGGTGACATGAGTGTCGTAGTCCCTCACGGCGCGCGTTTCCCAGGCCGGCCGGTCTTCTTTGGCGGCTTTCGCTTCGAGATCGAGGCCGAGCAAACGCAGCGACTCCTTGAGGCCTTTCATCGTCACGCCCGCCAGCCGGCTCTGATAAAAGTAACGCGGCCCCAGGCTGAACGTGCCGAAGTCGATCGACAGGTTGATGTCGACCTTCGTGTGATTGGGCGTGGCGATGCCGGTGCCGAAAACGGTCCTGGTGAGCGGGTTGTACGCGACCATGCCCACCTCCATCTGCGCGTTCTGCACGGCGATCGTCGTTCCTCCACCCATCGAACCGTTACCGACGCCCTGAGGCGTGAAACCGAACCAGACGCCGCCGCCCGAAACGATCTCGAAACTACGGACCTGCCCGCCGATCATGAGCATCGGGGCGCGAGCGACGCACTGCTGGGGATCGTATGGATCGACGTCAGCCAGCGTGCTCAGCGGAGGGGGGACGTAACCATCGGGCGGCGCGAGCGCGAGCTTGTCGGCCGACGTGAGGCCCGCTGGGGTCCGCGGGTCGCCCGAGTTGAACGCGACGACGAAACGGTCGTCCTCATTGATCGCGTCATAAATCTGCGAGTTGAGCACGAACTCGAAATCGAAATTCTCGGCTCCGGGGAATTGCAGGCGCGGCGCCTGGACCTTGGAGAGCTCGACCTGCTGGCGAAGCTTGCGGCTTTTCGCGGGAGCCTCCTCCTGCTGTTGCTCGCAGCCTTCGTTACCCATCATCAAGGGGGCCATCAACAGAAGCGCGAGGGCCTTCAAGGGCGTTTTCATCGTCGTCTCCTCCAAGTCTTCGGCCCCGGGCCCGCGACCAGCGTCGCGAGACCAAAGGCGTTCGACGTTCGTGGAGACTCATCGGGCGCGGCCCGCAGAATTCAAGACCGACGCTAAGTCAGGGCGGGAACTGCGGAATTCAATGCATGACTCGGTCCGGGGCGCCTTAAGTGCACGGAAACACGGAAACTCGGGCGAACACGCATGAACCCCATCATAACAAATCTGGTCCATCGTCGACTCGCCGCCAGTCCAGGTTCAGGATCTCGTTTCAAAGTCTCGGCCGGATCCCATCGGCCGACCCCAGCAACCGGATGTCCGCGGCGAGGCGCCATGACCGGCCCTTCGCCTCCGGGCGCCCGCGCCCGCCGCCGTTTCACCCAAACCCGGCGTGGCCGGCGCTCCGCTCAAACAAGGGCGCGCTCAAACCGCGCTTTCGGTCTTGAGATCCAAGCCCGAGGCCCCGGCGACGACGGTCACGCGGTCACCGGAGCGCAGCTCATTGCCGATCAGCTTCTTAGCGAGCTTGTTGAGCAGCTCGGTCTGGATCGCGCGTTTCAAGGGGCGTGCACCGAAATCGGGATCGTAACCCTTTTCAGCCAGGAACCGGACCGCGCTCGGCTCGAACACGAGATGGATTTTCTTTTCCTCCAGGCGCTTCCGCACTTCCTCGAGCTGGATCTCCACGATGCCCGAGATCAGCCGTTCGCTGAGCGGGTTGAAAATCACCGTTTCATCGATGCGATTGAGGAACTCGGGCCGGAAGTGGCCGCGCAACGCCGCCAGCACCTCCCCCTCCCGCCGCTCGCGCGTGAGCGAATGATCCATCAGGGCGTGAGCGCCGAGATTCGACGTCATGATCAACACCGTGTTCTTGAAGTCGACCGTACGCCCCTGCCCGTCCGTGAGCCGGCCCTCGTCCAGAACCTGGAGAAGAACGTTGAAGACGTCATGATGCGCCTTTTCGACCTCGTCGAGGAGCACGACGCTGTAAGGCCGACGGCGAACCGCCTCGGTGAGTTGACCGCCCTCCTCGTACCCGACGTAACCGGGAGGCGCGCCGATGAGCCGCGCGACCGAGTGCTTTTCCATATACTCGCTCATGTCGATCCGTACGACGGCCTGATCGCTGTCGAACAGGAATCCCGCCAACGCTTTCACGGTCTCGGTCTTGCCGACGCCCGTCGGCCCGAGAAACAGGAACGTGCCGATCGGCCGGTTGGGGTCCGAGATCTCGGCGCGGGCGCGGCGGATCGCATCGGCGACGACCGACAACGCCGCGTCCTGGCCGACCACCCGTTTCCGCATGAAATCCTCCATCCTGAGGATTTTTTCCATTTCGCTCTGGAGCATGCGGCTCACCGGCACGCCCGTCCACTTCGCCACGACCTCGGCGATCTCTTCGGGCCCGACCTCCTCCTTCAACATGCGCTCGGCGCTCGGTCCGCCATCGGCCTCGGCCGTGAGTTTTTGAATCCTCTTCTCGAGCTCCGGCAACCGACCGTACTTGAGCTCGGCGGCTTTCTCCAGGTTCCCCTGCCGCTCGGCCACTTCGATCTCGTGGCGCAAGTGCTCGACGCGCTCTTTCGTTTCCTTGAGCGAAACGATGTCCTTCCGCTCGCTCTCCCATTTGTCCCGCAGGGATTTGATCTCCTCATCGAGGCCCCGGAGCTCGTTTTCGATCGCCTCGAGACGCTCCTTGGCGACTTCGTCCCGCTCGCGCTTCATCGCCTCGCGCTCGACCTGCAGCTGCGTGCGTTTGCGCTCGAGTTCGTCGACCGCCTGGGGCACGCTGCCGATCTCGATGCTGAGGCGACTCGCTGCCTCGTCGACGAGGTCGATCGCCTTATCCGGCAGGAAGCGCGACGTGATGTAACGATGCGAAAGCTTCGCCGCGGCCACCAGGGCGCCGTCTTTGATGCGCACGCCGTGGTGCACCTCGTACTTCTCCTTGAGACCGCGCAGGATCGTCACGGTATCCTCGACCGACGGTTCCTCGACTAGGACAGGCTGGAACCGGCGCTCGAGCGCGGCGTCCTTTTCGATGTGCTTCTTGTATTCGTCAAGCGTGGTCGCGCCGATGCAGCGGAGCTCGCCGCGCGCGAGCGCCGGCTTGAGCATCTGGCCGGCATCCATAGCGCCCTCGCCTTTCCCCGCGCCGACGAGCGTGTGCATCTCGTCGATGAAGAGGATGATGCGGCCGTCGCTTTCGGTCACTTCCTTGAGAACCGCTTTCAACCGCTCCTCGAACTCGCCGCGATACTTGGCGCCGGCGATGAGCGAACCGATGTCGAGAGTCACGACCTTCTTGTTCTTCAACACCTCTGGCACGTCGCCTTTGGTGATCCGCGCCGCCAGTCCCTCGGCGATCGCCGTTTTGCCGACGCCGGGTTCGCCGATGAGCACCGGATTGTTCTTCGTGCGCCGCGAGAGCACTTGGATCACCCGCCGGATCTCCTCGTCCCGGCCGATGACGGGATCGAGTTTCCCTTCGTTGGCGAGTTGCGTGAGATCGCGCCCGTATTTCTTCAACGCCTCGAATTTCACTTCCGGGTTCTCATCCGTCACTCGATTGTCGCCACGCATCGCCTTCAAAGCCTCCGTGAACCCCGCGAGGTTCAGTCCGTACCTTTCACATGCCCGCGCGACCCCAGGAGCCGCCCCGCCCAACATCGCCAGGGCGAAGTGCTCGGTCGAGATGAACTCATCCCCCCACTTCGCCATTTCGCTTTCCGCGCGTTTGAACACCTGCACGAGCTTTTGGCTCGCGTACACCCGCCGTTCCGCGCCGGAAACGTGCGGCAGGCCCGAGACAGCCGACCGCATCGCTTCAGCCGACGCGGGAACATCGGCGCCGGCGCGAGCCGCCACCGCGGGAACGATCCCGCCGTCCTGTTCCAGCAATTGCAAGAACAAATGCTCGGGCTCGACCGCCGGATGCCCCTCGCGTTCCGCGAAGCCGGCCGCGGCCTGCATCGCGGCCCGCGCTTTATGAGTCATTCTTTCGACATCGTCGCTCATACCCGTTCCCGTCGTTTAGGTGACATAGGCTCTCTATCCGCTTAGACTGTCTCCGGTCACCGCTACGATCCAAGATGAGTTCAGCTCGGGAAATGTCAATGCCGCAAAGCCCTCGGAACCTGATGAACGCCCGCAAGCGCCGGCCCCGCACAAGCATCAAACTCGACCGGGTCGATCCGCGCGATTTCATGCGGTATGAACTGATCTACGCCTGCGAGCAATGCTCGCATTACGCCTCGAGCGAGGGCCGTTGCACCATGGGCTACACGCCGCAACACACCCAAGCGCGCCAGTTGGAGTTGTACAACCGCACCGGCTTCATGGCGTTCTGCCGGTTCCTCGAAATCGACTGAGGCGATGGTCACGGACGCCCTCCCTCGCGATCTTCTCCTCGCGTTCGCCGCGCTCATCGCGGTTCTGATCGTCGTCGGCGCATGGATCCTCCTCAAACGCGAGGAGATCGCCGACGCGGCGATCTCCTGGCTCAAAAGCCACGAACTGGAATCGCGCTACATCGAGCTCGACGGAGAGCGCATGCATTACGTTCAGGCCGGGCGCGGGCCGCACCTCGTCTTCCTCCATGGGATCGGCGCCTCGCTGTTCACCTGGCGCCATCTTCTCCCCGTTTTCGCCGAGGACCATACCGTGACGGCGATCGATCTTCCGGGCTTCGGGCGCAGCCACAAAGCCAGGCGCGGCGACTACGGGCTCGACGCCCAGAGGGACCGGGTGCTGAGGATCCTGGACGCGCTCGGGATCCCGGATGCGACCTTGGTCGGCAGCTCGATGGGCGGAGCGATCGCGCTCTGGATGGCCTGTCAATCGCCGGAGCGGTTCAAGAAAGTGGCGACTCTCGCCCCGGCGACGGACCCGAAGATCGTGCCCATCAAGTCCGCGCAGCTGCTGCGGCTCGCGCCCTACGCCCATCGCACCATCAACCGCCGGACCATGCGCTGGATCTACGGCCGCGTCGTGGCGCGGCCCGAACTCGTCGTGCCCGAGACCATCGACGCGTACCTCGAGCCTTACCTCGACGAAGGCATATCGGCCCAATCGTTCCTCGCGGCCGCGCGGCTGCTCGCCGACCGCCGCATGCCGGATTGCTTCGCGGCGACCAAAAGCCGGGTGCTGATCGTCGGCGGCGAGCGCGACCGGCTCGTGCGCGTGCCGAGCCTCCGGCGGCTTCACCGCGTGATCCCCGACGCGACCCTCGTCCTGCACCCCACCGCCGGTCACCACATGATGGAAGACGAGCCGGAGTGGACGGCGGACGCGCTGAGACGATTCCTGGAGTCATAACGAGCGCGCCGGCCGCGGCGGCGGACCGGTCGGCCTTGGTTCAACGCCGCTCCCGAATTCCGGAACTCACAGGCACAGCCTTGGGAAACAGCCCCGCTCCGCCCTCGCGAGGGCGGGACCTCGGTCGCGATTTTTAGGTTCTCCGCCCAGGCGCGGGCAAACCGGACCGTCGTCCTGTCAAGAATCCGATTCCGGGCCCGAAGAGTTGGGCGTGAATGAGAGCTGCTCTTCGCAGCTTCCCAGTGAGTGCGAGAGCCGCCTCGGCGGCGATCAAGGTGAAGGGCTCACCGGGAGAGTTCAGTCGGACTCTCTCACGAACTGACAGCGTAGTTCTGAAAGGAGGACGTTCAAGGAAGACGAGAAGAGGTCGCAAGACATGGAAGACCTTTTTCAAGAACGACGTTTGTAAAACCGGCTCGGATGCCGACCCCGAAAGCGAAACCGCTGCGAGGGGAAACCTGAACAAGGAGGTGTTTCAAGTGAGTCACAAGTTTAACGGAGGATAAAATGGGTTATCGTATTTCTACCAATATCGCGTCTGTGAACGCGCAGCGCAACCTGAACCAGAGCCAGCTGAACATCAACAACTCCCTGGCGCAACTCGCTTCCGGCAGCCGCATCAACAAATCGGCTGACGACGCCGCCGGCCTCGCGATCAGCGAGAATTTGAAGGCGCAGATCCGCTCCGCCCGCCAGGCGACCCGCAACGCCAACGACGGCATCTCGCTCGTGCAGACGGCCGAAGGCGGCTTGAACGAAATCGGCAACATCGTCATCCGCCTGCGCGAACTCGGCATCCAAGCCGCGTCCGACACGGTCGGCGACGTCGAGCGCGGCTTCATCAACAAGGAAGTCACGCAGCTCAAGGACGAACTGCAAAGGATCGCTCAAGTCACGACCTGGGGCCGCACGAAGCTCCTGGACGGCTCGACCCCGACGTACGACTTCCAAGTCGGCATCTACAACAGCGACTTCGAGGACCGCATCAGTTTCGTGGCCAGCGACAACGTCGCGACCCTCGACTCTCTCGGCCTCTCGGGCGTCGACTACACGACGAAAGAAGGCGCGCAGGGAGCTCTCGCCCAACTCGACACCGCGCAATCGGACGTCAACCGCATGCGCTCGAACCTCGGCGCCCTCCAGAACCGCCTGACTTCGACGGTCACGAACCTGGGCGTCGCGGAAGAGAACATGGCGGCCGCCAACAGCCGAATCCGTGATACGGACGTCGCCAACGCCACGTCGGAGGCCACCCGCAACCAGATCCTCCTGCAATCGGCCACCTCGACGCTCGCGCAGGCGAACCAGAAGGACACGATGGCTCTCAAGCTCATCGGCTGACGAGATGAACCGACAAGACACGTGACGACGGAGCCCGGGGCGACGCGCCCGGGCCTTTTCATTACGGGCCGGTCCTGGCGGCAAAGTCGCCTGAGATCGCGATTCATCGAAAATGTCGGGTCAACCGCCAGTCATTTCAACAGCTTGACTTGATTCCCATGGATCCAAGACCGAAAAGAAAAACATCGAAGAAGGAGGTCCACGAATGAAAAACGCGGTACGTTTCCGGAAGCGGACCCGTGGTGGGCATCTACCCTTGCTCGCCGCGTGTCTGTTGGCGACCGCAGGTTGCGGCCAGAGTTTCCAGGCGCAAAACGCCGCCTGCGGCCCGACCGGGGTCTGCATGAACAACGGTTCAAGCGACGGCTCGAACGGCGGGGGCTCCGGAAGCGGCGGCTCCCCCGGCGCCGGCAATGAAGCCTGGAAAAACCTCAATGTCGAGGGTTCGATCAGCGGCGGGCGATACGCGCAAACGCCGGTGGTGACGCTCGATAAAGACAAGAAGCTGCTCAAACTCAAGCTTCCCATGGTTCCCAACCCCTACTTGATCCTGACGCGCGAAATCCAGATCGCCGAAATCGGAGGCGCGAAGATCTCCTGGGAGTCGATGACCGACGGTTCGATCGCCATGGTGCTCTCCGTTCCGCTCGCCCAGTACATCGAAGGGCTGAGTTTCCCGCGCAAGGACAAGTTGCCCAACGGGGAGGACCTGCCCGGCATCGCCGGAGGCGAGCTCCCTTCGTTGGCCGTAGGCCTCGTGCCCGGCCGCGACATCAAAGCGACGATTTACCTCGGACCGAGCACCTTGGCGGTGTTCGTGAACACGCCGTTCGACCCGGTGATCCGAACACCGGCTATCCCCGTCCGGGACCAGACCATGACCCGCACTCTCGGATACTTCGCGATCATCCCGGCCACCGACGCCCACGAGGGCGGTTTTTACGTCTCGGCGGCCCTGCCCGACGATATCGCGCGCATCATCGACGACGCACTCTGAGCGGTGAACCGAAGGCGCGCGGAACGCCCGCGAAGCGCGGCAACCGAGACGTTCCCGCGCTTCTTCCCAGCCCTCCAGGAGGGCTTTTTTTTCTAGGCAACGCCAGTTTTCTTAGTTTAGAGTGGCACTTGTTCGGGGGGCCCTTTGCCACATCTTCTGGCCGACGCTTCGCGACCCGTTCAAGTCGTGGCGATCGGTCCGGTCGGTTGGGTTGCCGGCTGGATCGGAACGGCAGGCGCCCTTGAGACCTTTGAGGTTGAAGTTCAGAATTGAATTCAGATTCGATTTGCCAGGTTCGAACTAATCAGATTCAATTTAATTTAGGAGAGCAAAGACATGGCGAAGAAAAAAACGACCAAGAAAACCGCCAAAAAGGCCGCGAAAAAGACAACGAAGAAAACCGCCGGGAAAAAAGCGACCAAAAAAGCCGCGCCGAAGAACGTGAAGAAAAAGGCGGTTAAGAAGGCCACGAAGAAAGCCACCAAAAAAGCCGCGCCGAAAAAAACCGCAAAAAAAGCCACGGCCTCGAAGAAGGCCGCGAAAAAGGCCGCGCCGAGGCTCGCGGCGTCCGCGATGAGCATGAAGGAAAAAGAAGCGAACAAAGCCCCGCTGCAAGGCGGCTTTGACATGGACGAAGGCCTGGAAGACGAAGACCAGGCTTCGATGGGCGTGACCGAAGAGCACGGCATGGACGATGAGAACGAGGACGAAGGCACCAACGACCCCGAGGTCGAAAACTACGACGATGTCGACGATGACGACATGGACGATGAGGAAGACGACGAAGGGGACGACGAAGGCTACTTCTGAGCCGGACGGTTTCTCCCGAAGCATTGGACAAAAGTCGAAGCGAACCGCGGCGCGGTTCGCTTTTTCATTGGTCGAACCCCCATCGGCCGGATGCCCGCCGACCGGCCGGGCGAAACCGCTCGACTCACCAAACTTCGCCAAGCGGTTTGTAGGCGCCGAAGGCTTTTCCGCGTTGCCCGAGGAGTCCGACCTGAGCACGTTTGAGGATATGAAACTCAAATCGCTTCTCGCCGCTTACTTTCACGAATACACGACCCTCAGCCACGCTCCCCGCGTCGCTGAACCCAACCTCCTCATGGAGGACGCCGAGCAAGTCGAACAGTACAGCGAGGGGGGCGAGCTCGGAGGCTCCATCATGCCTTTGTACCTGCTGTTCTTCCTGCAGGCGTCCCGCGGCCTCCGGTCAAACGCCACGGTCGCGGATCTCGGCTGCGGCCCTGGGCAACTGACATTGCTGTTCGCCACTTGCTTCCCTGACACGAGATTCATCGGCATCGACGCCTCGGAAGCCATGCTCGCGCGCGCCGAGAAAAACAAGCGCGCGCTCGAAGCGAAGCTCGGGCATGAGCTGAAAAACATCGAGTTCCGCAAATGTTTCATGCAGAACCTGCCGTTCGCTCCCGCATCGGTCGATGGAATCGTTTCGACGCTCGCCTTGCACCATCTTCCGGATGGCCAAACCCTTTCCGACGTGTTTCGGGAGATCCGCCGCGTCTTGCGGCCCGACGGCACGGTTTTCTGCTCCGACTTCCTGCGGCCGAAATCGGAGAAGACGGTCGCGGATCTCGTTGAATTCAGCTATCAGGGAGAGGGGATGAGCGCGCTCGCCGAAGACCACCGCCACTCCTTGCGCGCGGCCTTTTCCGTGGAGGAAATCGAAACAGCCGTCGCGGGCTCGGGATTGCGCCTACGGCTATCCTGGATGGCGACGGCCGGCTTCCTCTTTTCCTTGCGCCACGGCGGCGCGGGCCCGGTGCCCCAGCCCGCGCGCGACACGGTCGCGCGCCTGCTTCGCGGGATGCCCCTGTCGCTTCGGCTGGATTACCGGTTCGTGAAGCTGCTCTTGATCGAGCGGCACGATTTGGGCGCGTAGACCATCTGCGCGTTCAGGTACTCTTCCGCGTGCAACCCGACGGCCTCGGACCCGCAGTTTTCGGTGATCCTATCCACTGCGACCAGGGCGTGAACCAAGCGGCGCTTCCCGTCAAAACGGATTCTGACCGACGAACACGCCGGCCTCGTGCAGTACCAATCCGTGCCATCGGGGTTCGCATGGCAATCGAAGTAACCTAGAAAACGCGAAATCTTCGTCCTCGGCTGCATGGAACGGGGCGCCACGTTGTCCTCGATGAAAACCCAGTACTTGTCGAACTGCCTGAGAATCGTGAGATTGCGGGCGCCGAGGTATTCGTAAAAACCCCGCTCCAACGGGAATCGGCGCGAGGCATCCGCCTCGTTCATGGCGAAATCGCACCGCAGGACTTCCTCGGGCGGCGCGGGCTCTTCCTTCGCGAAAGTCCGCACGTACTTTTGGACGTACCTGTTGACGAGCTGGTCGTTCTGGACGCCCATCACGCCCAGGAATTCGTGCATCACCAGGCTCACCGCCGGCACCACCGAGCGGCTGGTGACGAGCCACCTTCGGGCGTTGACGACGATCTTGTTGAATTGGGGGTAATTGACCGCCCCGACCTCCCGCCCGCGAAGCAACACCCTTTCCCTGGTTTCGATCGACGCGGTCTCCACCGCGGCTCTGAACTTGCGAATGTCGAAGTCGGGGTCGCGGGCGCGCTCGAGGTTTTCAGCGATCGAGCGGCCGAGGTTGCGGAACTCGATGGCGATGCCGTCGCCGCCGTTGCCGACGACGCTGCCCCCGCCTGGGTCGGCGCCGGCGAAGAGAGGGATCAGCAGGAACGCGAGCAGCCTCGCCATGGTTTTCACTCCGGCTTCTCCTGAAGGCTGAACAGTTGCACGCTCAGGCAATAAACGTCGTTTTTTTCCGTCGACCCGGCCGTGAGCAGAAGCTCCATGTCGCGGATGAACGCTTTCAGCCTCTCGTTCGCCTCTTTGAGCTTGGCCGTGTCGATCGCGACCGTGAGGCTCGAAAGCGTGCGGCGGCTCATGTCTTGACCGTCCACGGCCCTTGAGGCCCTGTCTAGGATCTGCCGGTGGTACTCGCGAACGGCCGCGACCGGTTTTTTCTCGGAATGGATGAAAGCCCCCGACGACTTGCGCACGCCGCCGTCCTCGCGCACGAGCAGCCCCAGCCGCAACAGGCGCGCGACGGCCGAGCGGGCCGTCTCGACCTCAAGCCCCAATCTCGCGGCGATCGCCTCGCACGAAGGATCGAAATCCGCGAGCTCGGTCATGTGCAGGATCGCGAAATGATGCCAATCGGCGACGGAGCGGAACTCGTCCTCTTCGAGGGGTCTTTTCAGATCGCTCCACTCCGACTGGATGCGGGAGCGCGCGGCGGCGCGACCGGCGGCGCTGCGGGCGTCGCGGCTCTGGACGAGCGCGCAGAAGAAGTCGGACTGCTCGGGACCGTAACCGAGGCGTTCAGCGACGAGCCGGGCGCGGGCGAGCGACAGGCCTTCCTTGCCGCGCAAGATGAGGCTCAGGCGCGACGGCGCCAGCGCGAGGTCGCGGGCGAACGCGCGCATCGAATAGGAGGGATTCGTCCGCGAACGCCTCCTGTATTCTTGCCGCAAATGCTCACGGTAATCACGCGTCTCAAACATCCGGCGTCCTCAAAAAAACGGGGGCGGCCCGCGCCGAGCCCCCGCCGTCGCAGGCGAACTGAAACGGCGCGGTCTCACGCGCCGGCGCCGGTTCCTGGCGCCTTGGGTTTGACGTGCACGGCGTACTTTTCGAACTCGCCGTACTCGTGCAGCTTGTTGTAGAGTGTCTTGATCGTGATGCCGAGGGCGTTCGCCGCCTGCGTCTTGTTGCCATCGAAGTAGTTGAGCGCCTTCAGGATGTAGCGCTTTTCGAGTTCGTAGAGCGTCACCGAGGCGTCGTAATCGTCGACGACGATCTTCTGCTCGGGGTTCACGATCTGCTCCGGCAGATCGCCGGGCATGATCACATGGCCGTCGGCGAGGATCTGCAGGCGCTCGCAAGCGTTCTGCAGCTCGCGGATGTTGCCCGGCCAATCGTATTTGATCAGTATCTTCATCGCTTCTTCCGACATCTGGCGGCCGCGGTTGAGGAAACGGTTCGCGCCGCGGGCGAGGAAATACTCGACGAGCAGCGCGATGTCGTCCTTGCGACGGCGCAAAGGCGGCGAATGCAGCGTGATCGTGTTGATGCGGTAATAGAGATCCTCGCGGAAGTTGCCGCGACCGACTTCGACGTCGAGCTCCCGGTTGGTCGCGCTGATGAGGCGGATGTCGACTTTGATCGGGTCCTTCCCGCCGACGCGGAAGATCTCGCCTTCCTGGATGAAGCGGAGGAGCTTCGCTTGGATGCCGGGGCTCAACTCGCCGATCTCATCGAGAAAAAGCGTGCCGCCGTTGGCGGCTTCGGCCAGGCCGATTTTACGGGTATAGGCTCCGGTGAAAGAACCTTTCTCGTGACCGAAGAGCTCGCTTTCCAAGAGAGTCTCGCGGAGGGCGCCGCAATTGATGGCTACGAACGGCCGGTTCTTCCGGTTTGAGCGCTCATGGATCGCGTTGGCGATGAGTTCTTTGCCCGTTCCGGACTCCCCGAGGATGAGGCACGTCGCGGCCGAAGGAGCCACGCGGTCGAGCATCTTCATCAACTGGCGCATGACTTCCGATTTGTATACGATCGTCTTGGTCTCTTGGGAGGGTTTCCCGGTCTCGTCTTTCTTGGAAACCACGGAGGTTTGGCTGGGGAGTATAGGAATGTTTTCGATCTGTGACATACGTGCCTCACTTTCAGATCTAGTCCTGCTTTGAATTTTAGTGCGATGTATCATTTTGGCGCATCGCGTCGTGAGGCATGAAATTACATTTCCTCTGAAAGAACTGCAAGAAAAATTTCGCACTGCGCTATAATTTCCCGATGGGGCGAGTCCGATGGCATCTTCCCACAGCTCTCAAAATGGGTTGAAAACGCTTCCCCAAGCAGTCTGTATGTTTTTGAATTCACACGCTATTTATGAATCAGCGGCAAGACGGACCCTGCTCGCTTACATCGTCGATCTCGCACAAGCTTTTGAGCTCAGAGCCTTTGGAAAACTTCGCCTGCAGGAAGAAGCCCTCGGAGAAGCCGTGATTTTTGAGGTGGCACGACCAGGTGCCCCCCTCCCCGTCTTTGACCCCTCCACTCTCCTAAAAATCGCCAGAAACGCGCAAACCCGCTGGAGCCCTCTCTCCCCAGCCACGCGAAACCGTAAGAGCGCGGCATTGAAGAGCTTCTTCAACTGGCTGCGCCGGGAAGGCTGGCTCGACACCGATCTCGCGGCCCAGATCACCGCGCCGAAAGTACCCTCGCGCCTGCCGCATTTTCTCTCGCTGGATGAAGCGCTCGCCCTTTTGCAATCCCTCGATCAATGGGTCGCGACCGCCCCCTCCTCCGTAAAGCAGGAGCGCGAGCGCCACCGGGCGCT
>JAJTYM010000030.1 GCA_021463345.1 Pseudobdellovibrionaceae bacterium
ATCATCCGCACTCGGCCTTGAAATTTATGTCGCCGCTGGAGTACAGAGAGCAAGCTCGCTCAGGCGAGAAAGTGTACGTTTAACCGGGGGCCATTCCAACTCATTATCGAACCCATCCGCACGGAAGAAGAAAGCCTTCGCGCTTCAGCAGAAAAGGTCATGAAAAAGCATGACTCCACTTTCAGGAAATTGGCGAAGTGAGCGGTGTTGAAATTCGCTTCTTAAGCCTTGAAGACATTTTAGATTGGCAGCAGCCCTTGTTTTTCTAGATTGGCACCAGGTTGAGATCGAAGATCCAGGCGAAGAGCTGTACAACGCCATGATTGACCTTGCCCAAAAGAAGCTCAACAAAAAAGGACTTGCTGCACTTTTCGAAAGTCTCGCCAAACCCATTCAGCTCTGAGCTCGATCCGGACGAGCTTCTCAGCCAAGACGTCAAAACCAACGCGGCTCGAAAATACGTCCCGTTCCAGTCGATGAAGCTCGGGGATCAGGTTTCAGCCACCAAAAAGGCTTCGGCGTCGCCCGCATCCAGACCGTCGGCGCGGCCGGCGAAATAGCGTCGGCGGATGTCTTCACCCGAAACGTGTGTCGCGCACTTGAAGCCGGCTTGCCCCGCCAGCGCCGTGATTTCGTGCGGCGAAAAAAGGCTCAGAAACGGCGTCCCGCTCGCTTTCGCCTTCCCCATCACGAATTCCATGGTGGATCTTTCTTCGGCCCCCAGCCGGTCGAGAGAAAGCATGAAGGTCATCGCGAGAGTCGACCCCGGGGCGAGTCCCGCGGCCTGCCGAAGCGTCGTCAAATTGGCTTCTTTCGTCAAATACATCGAAACGCCCGTGGAGACGATCACGGCCGGCTTGCGTTCGTCGAATCCGACCGCGACGAGCCTCTCCCGCCACGACTGACCGGCTTCGAAATCAACCGGCACGAAGCGGAGCGAATCAGGCGTTTTGATCCCAAGCTCAGACAGGCGCTTGCGCTTCCAGGCTTGAGGGCCCGGCTGGTCGACTTCGAACACCTGCAGGCGCGAAGCGAGCCCAGGCTTGCGTTGGGCGAACGTGTCGAGCCCGGCGCCTAAAATCACGTATTGAGGGATGCCCTTCTCCGCTTCCCTCTCGACGAGATCTTCGACGAAACGGGCGCGCCCGACGACGGAGGCCCGCATGGGCTTGGAGAAAGCGGGATCCATGTCGGGGCGATTCCGCCACCCCTCTTCGCCGACGAGTTCCGCGCCGACCTCGTCTTTAAAAACGTGCGGCTCGGGATCGAGCTCCACGTGCAGCGCTCTCCACAGCGCGGTTCGAACGGACGTATGTTCCGGAGCGGCGAGCGATGAAGCGGGCATCTTCCCCCCATCAATCGGATGCTTCGAGGGTCCTGGATTCGCGCAGCTCGCGCAGGATCCCGGCCGTGGCGCCAATACGATGGACGACGCCGTCCTTGAGCCACAGGATCCGGTCGCAGGATTCAAGAGTCGACAGGCGGTGCGCGATGATGATCTGCGTGCGGCCGCGGAAGAACTCGTCGGTTGCCCGCACAAGGATCTCCTCCGATTGAGGGTCGATCGCGCTGGTCGCCTCGTCCATGACGATGATCGGCGCTCTCTGCAGCAGGCAACGGGCCATGCAGATCAGCTGCCGCTCGCCGAGCGACAGGTTGCGGCCGCGCTCCTCGATAGCGAGGTCGAGACACCCCGGGTGCGCCGAAACCCATTCGAGCAGCCCCACGCGCGCGAGCGCGTCGCGCAGGTCCGACTCGGCGCGATCGAGCCCCAACGTCAGGTTCTCGCGCAAGGTCCCGCGGAAGAGGGTCGGTTCCTGCGCGATCAGCGCGATCGCCCGCCGGAAACGGGTCAAATCGACCTCCCCGTCCCGCGGCGCGCGGCCGGCGTCGAGCAACGGCACGCGGCCGTCGATGGAGATCCGTCCCTTCTCGATCGGGTACATATGGAACAACGCCTGGATCACGCTACTCTTGCCGCTCCCGGTCCGGCCGACGATGCCCAAGCGCTCGCCGGGACACACGGTGAACGCGACATCTTTGAGGACATAAGGGCTCCGCGCATCGTACCGGAACCAAAGCCCCTCGACCTTCACTTCGGCGCTCGTGCCCGCGCCGAAGGGGGTCGCATCGAACGCGGCCCCCAGCTCCGGCGTGAGCCGGGGGTGGTCGGTCGGGAACGCCGCGTGCCGCGGCAAGCGCGCGCCGGGCTCGAGCTCGCGGCGGAGGTAGTTGTCGAGCCGCTCGACCCCTGTCATCGCCTCCTCGAACTGCGACATCCATTCGAAGAACATCTGGATGCTGCCGCTGGAAAGCGCGATGAAGGTGAACGCCACGCCGATCGAACCGACGCTGACCCGGCCCGATTGGAGGAGCCAGGCCCCTGAAAGCCCCGTCGCGAGCAAGAACGCCGCGGACAGGACCGTCATCTGATAGTTGAAACGGAACACCACCGACGACGTCGACAACCGATGGCCGAGGTACTTCCCGTTGAGGGCGTCGAACCGCGCGGTGAACGTCGGCTGGCGGGCGAACACGCGGATCGTGCTGGCGCCTTGAGCCGTCTCGGCGAAGTGCGCGATCGAGGGCGCGCGGCTCGCCGACAGGTCGCGACGCTCCTGGCGCAGCCGCGAGCGGTTGAGCGCGTAGACGACCCAATTGAGCGCGCCAGCGACGACCACCAGCGGGGCGTAGTACGGGCTCGCGACGCAAATCAGGGCGATCATGCCGACGAGATCGAAGATGATGACGCAGAACTCGGCGAGCGGCCCTCCGAACAAACGGAACACGTTGCCGTAATCGCTCGAAAACCGGGTGATGACGGCGCCCACCGGGGTCGTATCGAAAAAGCGCATCGGCAGGCGGCTTGTCCGCAGCGTCACTTCGTCGTAGAGGAGGCTGACCGCCTTGGCGCTCGTGCGCGAGAACATCACCCGGAAACAGGCCGTGAAAGCGAAGCCGGCCACGGTGACCGCGGCGAGAAGGCCGATGAAGTCGGCGTCGCTGAAGCCCGCCAACCACGCCGGGACCGGTCGGCACGAAGCCGGCTCCCGGCAGAACGTGTCGACCCAGGCGCCGATCAAATTCGCGTTCGACAGCAACAACGCGCGGCCCAGGAAACCGAGCGCGAGCAACGCGAGCATCCGGCCGACGAAGCGCCCGTAGGCGAACTTGATCGTTTCGAAGACGGTCGACGCGTAGCCGCCGGAGAACCGCGTCTCTTCCGCCATGTAGGACGGCTGAGCCTTACGTGTCGGCACGCGGCCCTCCTTGCTCCTCGACCCGCTCCCCGACTTGTTCCACAACTTGCCCCACGACGGCTTCCGGCGGCATCGGAATGAGCCTTGACGCGCTTTCCGCGATGGCGACCGTCGCCGCGAACCGGCGGAACGCCTCGTTGCCGTCCAAGAGCTCAGCGAACGACCCCTCGGCCGCGAGCCGTCCCTCTTTCATGAACAACACGCGATCGACGTGTTCGAGCACGGTCAAACGATGCGTGGCGAGGATGCGCGTCCGACCCGCCCAAGCGCCGGAGATCAAATCGTCGATGAGCTTGCGTTCCGTGGCAACGTCGACCGCGCTCAAGCAATCGTCGAGCAAGAGCACGGGGCGCGCGATGAAATCGGCGCGGGCCAGGCTCACGCGCTGCCGCTGCCCTCCGGACATGTTCACGCCGCGCTCGCCGATGTCGGCCTCGAGCCCGCCGACGGCGCTTTCTTTTTCGACCCGGAACTGGGCCCGGCTCAGGGAGGCGGCGACGCCCGCGTCGACTTCGGGTCCGACCCCGTATTGCAACGCCACGTTTTCGCGCAGGACGGCGCTCATCACGAAGCCCTCCTGCGGCACATAGCCGAACGACCGGCGGCGCTCCCCCGGGGCGAGTCCCCGCATCGATACGCCGTCGATCTTGAATTCTTCGAACTCGGCCCCGGTCTCCCCCATCAGCGACATCAGCAGGAGCGATTTGCCGCTGCCGACTTCGCCGACCAGGGCGACGAACTCGCCGGCGGCCACGCTCAAATCGATTCCCGTCAGCAGCGCCTTGTCGCCGATCTCCAACCGCAAGCCGCGCACGTCGAGCGAAACCGCACCTGGCTCCGGATTTGGGGCCGGGCCGGAGCTCGGCGGCTTTTTTTGCGGAGCGGCCGGAAGGCGCAATTCACTTCTCGACTCGCCCTCATCGCGATCGGCGAGGAACGCCTCCACCCGGCGAAGGCTCGTGAGGCCGTCGAGGAGGAACGTGAACAACCAAGGGATCTGACGAAAAGGCCGCGCCAGGAAAACGCCGAAGATCCACAGGAGGGCGAGCAGTTCGCCGGGCGAGACGTCGCCGCCGCGCAGATACACGAGCGACGCGACGCCGGAGAAATTGACGAAGAAACTGATCGAGGAGCCGATCGAACCCATCATTTGGCCGTTGGTCACCATGGCGACTCGATTGGCGGTCTCCTCGACGCGCTTGTCATGGATTTTGCCCTCGAAAGCGCCGACCCAACCCAGGATGCGAAGCAAGCGGATGTTCTGAACCCATTCGGCGACCAACCCCGTCCGCTCGGCCGCGAGTTGTTTGAAACGGAAAAAAAACCGCGATTGCCGGTACGAGAGCACGGCGTTGAGGCAGACGATGGAGCCGATCAACAGCATCGTCGCCCACAGCGGCACCCGAGCGATCCAATGCACGGCGAGCGGCGCGAACACGAGCGGAAAGACGATTCCCGCGCCCATGGGCAGGGTTTGCTCGAGGACCGCGGTCGAGCCCGGCACGTCGGTGGCGTAGATCGAGACCACTTCGCCGACGGTCCGCCGGCCGAGTTGGTCGGGCCGCATGCGCAAGGTCTTGCGATACATCCGATTGCCGAGTTCGGCCTGCACGCGCATCGCCTCGCACATGCCGATCCAGACCGATGCGATCCCAAAGCCGGACGCGAGCAGCATCGCCGCGAACGCCCCGAGGATGAGCAGCTCCGGGGACCACGACGAGAGGCGTCCGTTCGCGAGCACGGCGTCGACGCCCATCAGACGATCGATGAATTCCTTCTGGAACAGCGGGCTCAAGAGGCCGCAGACCGCCGAGACGAGCGAAAGCACGATGATGGCGGCGCGCATCCGCAAACGCGTGAACAGGATTTCCGGCAACAGACCTGACGGGAACGTGATTCGAGCCTCCGCTGTGAGCCCCTCTTTATTAGCACGTGCCCGGCGCGCGGGACGAGCGCGTTTTTCCTTCCCGAGCGCCGCGCCCTGGCGTTTCAACACTCTGGCGGCGGCGAGACGAGGTGCGTCGCATCGGCGCGACGGATCCGTGGTCCCGCTCACCCATCACCGCGAATCGAGCCGTTGCTCGCAGCGGGGTGGCCGCGCTCAAGGCCGCGGCAGACGAGGCTTGCAATCGAGGGGATCTCGTTTACGATTCGGCCCAGCGTGGCCTGGCTGAACTATCACCACCTCTACTACTTTCGAACCATCGCGACCGAGGGCGGGATCGCGCGCGCGGCCGAAAAGCTCCGTCTGGGCCAGCCCACGCTCTCAACCCAGCTCAAGCAGCTCGAAGGCGCGATCGGCACCCCTCTCTTCGAGCGCCGCAACCGCAAACTGGTCCTGACGGAAGCCGGCCAGCTCGCACTCACCTACGCCAATGAGATCTTCCGGCTCGGCGAAGAGATGATGGAAGCGATCCGCGACCGCCTGCCCGCCGCGCGCATGCACGTGCAGATCGGCGCGCTCGACAGCATCCCGAAGAATTTCACCCTGCAACTCACTCAATTCGCTTACGACGCCGGCGACTGCGTGATTTCGATCCTCGAGGGCAAATCCGACGAGCTCTTCCGTGAGCTCCTCGCCCATCGACTCGACGTCGTCATCGCCAACTTCCCGCCGTCCCTCGGAGAGGACGTCAAGGTGTACGCCCGCTCGGTCGCCACGGTCCCGGTAGTAGTTTGCGGGGCGGCGAAATTCAAATCCCTTTCGGGCAAGTTCCCGGCGTCGCTCGACGGGCAGCCGTTCGTCGTCCCCACTTTGCACAGCAAGCTGCGCCACGATATCGATCATTATTTCCGGGCGCACGGGATCCGCGTCGACGCGATCGCGGAAACCCAGGACACCGCATTGCAAAGGCTGCTCGGAGAGGCAGGCGTTGGCCTCGTCCCTCTGCCCGCGCCCGCAGCCGACGAACTCATCCGAGAGAAGAAGCTCGTCCGCATCGGCGCGCTGGAAGGCGTGCAGGAAGAGATTTGGCTCATTTCCGCAAGTCGGCGCATCGAAAACCCGATCGCCGCCAAAATCATGAAATCATTCTTCCTGAGTTGATCCGTCGGCGAAAATTCGTTTAAAAGTATGGATTTGCTCTGATTTATCCATTTTTAAAAACTATGCCGCGGCTCTAACATGGACGAGTAAGACTTTACAACGAAACCAAAAGCTTCATATTGGGAATGTTTCGGCTTCTGAAGGAGATTACCAATGCAAGTCGCAAAACGAATCGTGCTTTTCGTCGCGGTGAACATCCTCGTCGTCCTCACGCTGTCGATCGTGCTTTCGCTTTTGGGCGTCCCGCGGTACATGGGCGCTTACACGGGCGCGGACATCAACATGGGCGCGCTCATGGCTTTCTGCTTGGTCTGGGGTTTCGGCGGCGCGCTCATCTCGCTCGCCATCTCCCGGATAATGGCCAAGTTCGCCTACGGCGTGAAACTCATCGAACCGAACACGATGGATCCGCAAGCGCGCGAACTGGTGAACACGGTGCACCGGCTGGCGCGTTCGGCGAAACTGCCGAAAATGCCGGAAGTCGGCGTCTACGATTCAGCCGAGCCCAACGCTTTTGCGACGGGGCCCACGAAATCCCGTTCGCTCGTCGCGGTCTCCTCGGGGTTGCTTCGCTCGATGGACAAGAAATCGGTCGAAGGCGTTCTGGCCCACGAGGTCGCGCACATCGCCAACGGCGACATGGTCACGATGACGCTCCTCCAAGGCGTGGTCAACGCGTTCGCGATGTTCCTGGCGCGAATCATCGCCTTCGCGATCGACTCGGCCATGCGCGGCCGCGATGAGAACGGCCAAGGCCTCGGTCAGATCGCCCATATCGCCGTCGTCTGGCTCATGGAAGCCGTCTTCATGCTCCTCGGCTCGATCGTCGTCATGTGGTTCTCGCGTTGGCGCGAGTTCCGCGCGGACGCCGGGGGCGCCAAACTCGCCGGCCGCGACAGCATGGTCTCGGCGCTCCGCTCACTGCAGATGATCGCCTCCCGGCACATGCCCGAGCCCGCGCAGAGCGATGCGATGGCCGCATTCAAGATCTCGGGACGGCCGAAAGGCGGGATCGCCCGCCTGTTCATGAGCCACCCGCCGCTCGAAGAGCGCATCGCCCGCCTCGAGCAAGCGCGCGCGATCTGACCCCAGCGACGCCCGCCCTCGAATGGCGGCGGCCGGGCGACGATGACAAGATGACCAGACAACGGGCCCGCGAGGGCCCGTTTCCGTTCAGACCCCTAACGGCGCTCGCGCGGCGTAAGGCTCGCGCGCTTCGATGCTGATCGGGTGCCGGAGATTTTCGCGCGATCCCAAGCCGCCTCCGAACGCCGCGGCCAACGAACCGAGCACCATCATGCCGAACAACGACCAGCCCGCGCCGGCGAGCACGCTCGCGGCGGTCCGTCCCACGCCTTCAGCCGTGGCGGCGAACTCGGCCCTGATTTCCCCCAGTCGGCGATCGGCCTCCGCCGGGGTGATGCCGGCCTGGTATGCCAGGTAGTTTTTCGCGCCCTCTTGGTTGCCGGCGACGAGGCGGCCGACCACGCCCTGGGCGACGACTTCCGGCTCCGAGCGTAGATTGAGGTTCGCGGTCGCGCGATCGATCAGGACCTGCACCTGCGGATTATCGTACAAGCGGGCGATGTTCCCCGCCTGCGAGCCCGCCGCGCGGCCGGCCGCGCCGAGGGCCGAACCGATCGTGGAACCGGCCCAACCGAGCGTCGCCCCGATCTGCCACAAGAACGCGACGAAGAAGATCGATGCGATCACCAGGCCCTGCGCCCCTCCCACCCGCGGCGTGATGAAATTGGACACGCGTGCGGCGAAGTAGCCGCCGGCGAAAAGCGCGAGCAGCGTGGAGATGACGAACCAGATCGCCACGCCCATCGACAGCCCCCCTCCCTGCCGGTCCTCGATCATGTTGTCGAGAGCCAATCCCCCGATCGCGACCCCGAGGGTCACGAGGATCGAAAACGCGAGGAAAGTGATGAAGAGCCCGGCCACGACGGACCGCCAACTCACATAAGGGAAATGACCTTGGACATGCTCGGGTTGCGCGGAACCGGGGGACGACGCCCCCGGCCGGATCACGTTGATATCATCTGCCATCGTTTTCCTCCTAAATAATCCACCCTTGGATAATCCAATCGTGTGACGGCTCTCGCTCCTCGCCGGGCCTCGCGGGACTCGATCCGTGAAAAACACTCGTTCCCAGCTTCGATGGCTATCACCTCACCGGACGGCGACGATTCGAGCTTTGGTGCTAAGAACGTGGAGATCGGTGCACGCGGAGCGGAAAATCCCGTCAAACGTACGCGGACGACGGCCGGTTCGGGGCACGCCCATCTCCGTGGAACTGTTCCGCCTCCGTCGAGCGCTCGAGCGCGGCCGTCGAGGCCTTGCCTTCGGTCACAGCCATGAGGACACGGTCGAAATAACCCGTCCCGACCTCCCGCTGGTGGCGGATCGCGGTGTAACCGGCGGATTCGCGGGCGAACTCCGCCTCCTGGAGATCGACATAGGCCGGCATCCCTTCCGCGGCGTAACGCGCGGCCAAGTCGAACGAGTGGTAGTTGAGCACATGCCAGCCGGCGAGCGTGATGAACTGGAATTTATACCCCATCGCGCCGAGCTCGCGCTGGAACGCCGCGATCGCCGCGCCGTCGAGGTTTTTTTTCCAGTTGAAGCTCGGGCTGCAGTTGTACGCGAGCAATTTGCCCGGATACCGCTTGTGGATCGCCTCGGCGAACTCCTTCGCCTCCGCGAGGTTCGGCCGCGAGGTCTCGACCCAAAGGAGATCGGCGTACGGGGCGTACGCCAGGCCGCGGGCGATCGACGACGCCAGGCCGGGCTTGACGCGATGGTAACCTTCCGACGTGCGCTCGCCGGTGAGGAACGGATGGTCACGCTCGTCGACGTCGTTCGTGAGCAACGTCGCTCCGAGCGCGTCGGTGCGTGCGATGATCACCGTCGGGACGCCGAGAACGTCCGCCGCCAGGCGGGCGGCCGTCAGCGTGCGGATGAACTGACCCGTCGGGACGAGCACCTTGCCCCCCAAGTGGCCGCATTTTTTCTCGCTCGCCAGCTGATCCTCGAAATGCACCCCCGCCGCGCCCGCCTCGATCATCGACTTCATCAACTCGAACGCGTGGAGCGGTCCGCCGAATCCGGCTTCGGCGTCGGCGACGATCGGCGCGTACCAGTCGGTCCCGCCTCCCTCCCCGCCTTCGACCCTCTCGACCTGATCGGCGCGCATGAGCGCGTTGTTGATGCGACGGACGGCCGCGGGGGCCGAGTTCGCCGGATACAGGCTCTGGTCGGGGTAGGTCTGCGCCGACAGGTTCGCGTCGGCCGCCACCTGCCAACCGCTCAGATAGAGGGCTTTCAACCCGCCTTTCACCATCTGCGTCGCCTGCGCCCCGGTCATCGCGCCCATCGTGCGGACGTGCGACTCCGCGGCGCGCAGCAGGCCCCAGAGCGTCAAGGCGCCGCGCTCGGCGACGGTGTATTTGACGTCGAGCGAAGGCCGCAAACGAACGACCTCCTCGGCCGAATAGGGGCGCACGACGCCCTCCCAGCGTTCTTCGCTGGCCCACGAATGCTTGAGCGCTTCGACGTTCCGTTCCCATTCGGCGGTGATCATCTCAGTGGCCCTCCTGGATGGCGGTTTTTTGGATGACGGTTCCGGACTGCAAAAGATCGTAAGCCGGCGAAGTGAGGAACTCGGGGAACCGGTCGGCGAGGACCAACCGTTCGAGAAGGCCGGCCGCGTCGCGGAAGCGGCCGCGATCCTTCCCGCCGAGCGCTTTGACCTCCTCGTCGAGGCGAGCGGCGAAGTAGGACGCGTTGAGCGCCGTTCCGTCGGCCAGGCGCGCGTGGTGGTGCACCCATTGCCAGAGCTCGGCGCGGGCGATTTCCGCGGTCGCGGCGTCCTCCATCAGGTCATGGATGGCGACGGCGCCATGGCCGCGCAACCACGCCTCCATGTACTGAAGCGCCACGCTGACGTTGTCGCGCAGACCGGCCTCCGTTATCTCGCCCCCGGCGACGATCGCGCCCCCGGGCGGCGGCGAGGACGAAGGCCCGAACGGATGCGGGAGCAGGGAGAGCGCCGTCGGCTCCGGGCCGGGAGGGATGGCGCGCTTCTGATGGGGAGCGCCGCCCAAGGCCGCGGCGAAGATCCCTTCGGCGAGCGGCACGAGGTCCGGGTGCGCGACCCAAGTGCCGTCGAAGCCGCCGCGCGATTCGCGCTCTTTGTCCTCGCGCACCTTGCGGAACGCGAGTTCGTTGATCTCTTTGTCCTTGCGCGAGGGGATGAACGCCGCCATCCCGCCGATCGCATGGGCTCCGCGCTTGTGGCAGGTGCGGACGAGCAGGTCGGCGTAGGAGCGCATGAACGGCACCGTCATCGTCAGCTGCGCGCGATCGGGGAAAACGACCCCGGGATCGTAGGCGAACTTCTTGATCATGCTGAAAAGATAGTCCCAACGACCGGCGTTCAGGCCCGCGGCGTGCTCGCGGAGTTCGTAAAGGATCTCCTCCATCTCGAACGCGGCGAGCACCGTTTCGATCAGGACCGTAGCGCGGATCGTGCCGCGCGGGATCTTCAGGTAGTCCTGCGCGAGATTGAAGGCGTCGTTCCACAAACGCGCCTCGAGATGCGACTCCAGCTTGGGAAGGTAGAAGTACGGCCCCGATCCTTTCTCGATGAGCGTTCCGGCGTTGTGGAAAAAATAAAGCCCGAAGTCGAAAAGGCTCGCCGACACCGGCCGGCCATCGATGACGAGATTCCTCTCCTCGAGGTGCCAGCCCCGGGGGCGCACGACGAGCGTCGCCGGGCGCTCCGCCAGCGCGTAACGCTTCCCCTCTGGCGAGACGTAGCGGAGCGTGCCCCGCACGGCCGCGCGCAAGGCCTCCTGTCCCCCGATCACGTTCGTCCAAGTCGGGGAGAGCGCGTCCTCGAGATCGGACATGAAGACCTTCGCGCCCGAATTGAGCGCGTTGATCATCATTTTCGCTTCGGCTGGGCCGGTGATCTCGACGCGCCGGTCATCGAGGTCCGCCGGAGCCGGAGCCACCTCCCAGTCCGCGCGGCGGACCCGCTCCGTCTCCTCGAGGAAATCCGGCCGTTCGCCCCGACGGATCTTGTCGGCGACTTTCCGGCGGCGCGCGAGCAGCTCGAGGCGGCGATCGTTGAAGTTGCGCTGGAGGATTTGCAGGAACTCGAGCGCCTCGGGCGCGAGCAATTCCTCCGCGCGGCCGGCGATGCCCGGCGCGTGGAGACCGGTGGAAGAGGCGGTGGATTGGGACGGGATGGGTTCGACCGACATGCGCCCTCCGATTCCCCGGCAGTTTGTCTCTCGGTCGGCGGCCCGAGCAAGAGCTTATTTCTCGAACAAAAACGAACAAATAGAATATATACTCTAGAATTCGCCCCGAAGCCGTCCTGTCGGCCGCGCCGACAGCCGGCCTAGAGGAAACCCGATTTATGTTGATTCCTACGCAAATCGAGAGCACCAACCCTGAACCGCCCCGAGCGCAACCAGGGCTCCGAAAGGAAAACACGGACCATGAAAGTCGCGAGAAACCGAGAAAGGATCATCCAGGCGGGGATCGAGCTATTCAACCAGTCCGGCGCCGTCGCCGTCACCACCAACCACATCGCCGACCATCTGCGCATCAGCCCCGGCAACCTCTACTTCCATTTCCGCAACAAAGAGGAGATCGTGCGCGAGTTGTTCGACCGCATGTGCGATGCCACCTACGCCGTGTGGAAGACGGGCGAGAAAATCGATAAAAAATCGTTGCCGACTCCGGCTGAGCTGATCGAAAGGTCCTTCGACGTTTTCTGGAACTACCGCTTCTTTTACCGGGAGATGTACCATTTGCGCCGCAAGGACCCGCTCCTCGCGCGCAAGTGGCGCTCGCACCTGCGGAAGACGGTGCGCCTCCTCCAGGCGACTTACGGCCGCTGGGTGAAGAACGGCGTCATGCGCAAGGTCTCGGATCCCAAGGAAATGCAGATGATCAGCGACGTGGTCCTCGTCACGTCGAGCAGCTTCCTGCAGTTCTTCGAAAGCCCGGAACGCCCGGCGAGCCGCCGTTCCGTGAAACAGGGCGTGCACCACATCGCTCGCCTGCTCCTCCCCTACCACACGGACTCGAGCCAAGCGCAGCTGCGCGCGTTCCTCGAGTCCTGAGGCCGCCCGCGACTCCGCGCCGAGCGCGCGGCGTCCCCGGATGAGCCGTTCGGGCGGCGCCGGCGGCCATGCAGCCTGTAGGCAGTGTCATCGGGATCGACAACCCGGCGACGATTTAGACGAGTGATTTCGCGATCGACACATCCCGGTCCGGGGCTTGGAACTTGCAGACCTCGATTTCATGCTTTGAGTTCACGCGGCGCTCGCCGTCGCGGCGATCCATCACAGCCGGAGGGGAGGGGAAAATGCGGATTTCAAGTCATCATCGGTTCGGGATCTTGGCCGCGACCGCGCTCCTGTCCCTTCCCGGCTGCAAACTCACGTCCGGCCAGGACCCCGGCCTGATGTCGGCCGACGCGATCATCTTGAGCTCGCTCGTAGTCCAAGCGGACTGCCCCCGCAACGCCACCATGGGCGAGGAGTACAAGTGCGCGCCGCAGGCGAGCGTCTCAAAAAAAATCGACGCCGCCCAACTGATCTGGGAGCTGACGCAAGAGAACACATGCTCGTGGGTGAGCGTCAACCCGTCCACCGGTGAGGTTTTCGGGTCACCGAACCCGGGTGAGGCGGGCTCCTGCATGCTCGCTTTCAGGGTCATGACGACAGACGAACCTTCGAGCGACTACAAAATCCCCTTGCAAGTGAACGTCCCGGTGACCGTGACCTCTCCGTGCCCGACGCGCGTGGAAGCGGGCACGGCGATCTCCTGCCAACCGGTGGCGGCCGCGCCCGTCGCGAGCCCGAGATTCACATGGAGCTTGGACGCGGCGAACACCTGCGCGTGGCTCGCCGTGAACCCCTCGACAGGCCTGGTCTCGGGCACTCCCCCGGTCACAGCGGCCGGCAGGTGCTTGCTGGCCGTCAGCGCGAACGTCGCGAACGGCGTCGCGGGAACCGCGACGACTTCGATCACGGTCGACATGAGGAGCTACCGCGAAGCCCCGGTCGTCGACGCCGACCTCTCGTCCGACGGGCAAGGGGGGGCGGCGACGGCGATCGACGGCGCGTGGGCCGCGGTCGGCTCGCCGTTCGCGACCAACGGCGACGGCAGCACGGGCTTCGTCTCGGTCTTCCGTTTCGACGGCGCGAACTGGGTGAAAACGGCGATCCTGCGCCCGAGAGAGCGGACGCAGAAGGAATTCGGCCGCTCGCTCGCGATATCCGGCGGGACGCTCATCGTCGGCGCGCCGGAGTCGACCGACGCGGCCCTGCGCCAGGGGAGCGTCTCATTCTACGAACTTTCGGGAACCGTTTGGAACCACAAGCAAACGGTCTGGTCGCCGACCAAGAGGAACTTGATTCACTTCGGCGCTTCCGTGGCCCTCGAGGGCGGGCGAGCCGTCGTGGGGACCAGCCGCTTCAACATCGACGCCGCGTTCGTCCTCGAGCGTTCCACGGCCCCCACGGCTTGGACCGTCGTCAAAGGGCTGGATTTCGCGGCCGTCAGCAGCAACAAAGGAGCCGAGCGCATACGCGTCGCGCTCACCGGTTCCTACGTGATCGTGGCGGACAGGCTCGCCGGCGCCGGTCAAGCGGGCCAAGCGCACGTGTTCCGGCTCAACGGCGGCACCGACTGGGTCGCCGACGGCGTCCTCGTCGGCGCCGCCGGAGACGCGTTCGGCTCTGCGGTCGCGGCAGCGAACGGGAGAATCCTCATCGGCGCGCCGACGGCGGTGAGCGCGGCCGGCAGAGCTTATCTCTTCGAGCGTGGCGCCACGGCCTGGACCGTGACGAACACCTTCACCGCGCCCGACGCGGCCGCCAACCGCCACTGCGGGAGCGCCGTCGCGCTGACGGCGTCACGGGCGCTCATGGGTTGCGAAAACGCTCCGGACGGCGGGAGCGCCTATCTCTACGGCCTCTCCGGATCCGTTTGGTCGATCGTGTCCAAATTGTTTCCGGCCCAAGGCCGCGACGGCGATCGCTTCGGTCACTCCGTCGGAGTTTCGGGCACGACGCTTTTGATCGGGTCGCCGGCCAAGGACACCGGCGGCATGCGCGATTCCGGCGGATCATCGTTCTTCATGGCTCGTTGATTCCCGCCCCTCGCCGGTTTCTGCGCGAACGAATAACGAGCCTGCAGCAGGAACCGGCTCTCGGAAACGCGGCCGCCGCCGACGTTCGCGATCGCGGCGGCCGAGTCGTAGTACTCGTAATCGAACGCGCTCATCCAATGGCTCGCCACGGCCCGCACGGACCAACCCGCATTGAAGCGCCACCCGACGCCGGCGTAGAACTCGAGATCGGAGCCGCCCTTGTAAGTCAGCTCACCGACGGGGACGCTCACCGAAAACGGCGCGTGGTAAACGAATCCGGAATTGAATTCCCAGGCGGCGAACGAGAACGCATGCGCGAATTCGAGACCGATGCGGAAGACCTTCAAGTCGATCAGGTGAACGGACGCGAAGCCGTCAGAGCCCGCCAGCGGATAAAATTCGCCGCTGACCCGAGGGCCGACCCAGAGCTGGTGGACGTCGCCGAGAGCGCGGTAACGCCCGCCGATCGCGTACGACTGGGCGGCGAACGCGGAATCGGCCGGCTTGACTCCTCCGATCGAAGGCGGAGTCGGGACCCGCGCGTAACCGGCGCTCGTGTACCACCACCAGCGATGATGTTTCAGGTCCGCCTCCGCGCGGAGGCCGAGCATCGCGGTCCCGCTCAACTCCAGGTCCGGCTGGCCGGGCGGTTCCAGGGATTGGCGGAGAGATTGTCGGAAGGACATCGGCTCGAACCCGAGACCGAGCGAAAAGACGCGCGGCCGACTGGTGAACACGCGCACGATCTTGGCGGTCCGCTTGATCTTCACGTTCAGGCTGACCGCGTCCTTATCGACCCGCATCGACAACAACACGGTGCGCTCGCCGTCCCACTGACCGATGAACCGGACCGGCACCTGGTAAAGGCCGTGCTGCAGTTCCATCGGGAGGCGGAACACCCCCTTTTTCCCGGCGACGGTCCGGCGCCTGAGGACCTTCGGAGGGACATCTCGCTTCTCGTCGTTCTTCTGGACTAGGACCACGCCCGCCGGGTCGATTTCGATTTCGGTCCCCGGTTCGGTCCGTCCCACGAGCTCGACCACGGACACGCCGACGGCGCCGGACGGCCGGACTTTGGGCTCGCGCCACTCCACCGAGCCGTCGAGCCCGCGGGCCCCCTGGGCCGAGACGGCGGGCGCGAGCGCCGCGACGGCCGCCGCGGCGGCGATGTTCCGAATCAAAGTCCAGGGCGATCTCTGCATCCGTTCAAAAGCTTAGGTCAATGCGAGCGCAGAAAGCAAGAAAGCGCCTCGTGAAATCAACTCTTTAGATACGCTCCCGGAATTCCGATCCGCAGATCACGTAGGTTCAATCATGGATTCGATCCTGGCCCCCGGCGCCCAATTGGGCCCATACGAAATCGTGCGCCTCCTCGACAAGGGAGGCATGGGGGAGGTGTACGCCGGGTACGAACCCATCCTGCAGCGCAAAGTGGCGATCAAGATCATCTCGCCGTCCGCGATCGAGAAACCCGAAGCGCTGGATCTTTTCCTCGCCGAGGGCAAGACGCTGGCTCAACTCAATCACCCCAACGTCGTCACGATCTACCAACTCGGAATCGACAAAGGCATCCACTACATCGCCATGGAATACGTCGAAGGGAAATCCCTCGACGCCTACCTCAAAGGCGAAAACCCGGATTTCGCGACAAAGCTGAGCATCTTCCACAAGGTCCTCCTCGGGGTCCAGGCCCTTCACGACAAGGGCATCGTCCACCGGGACCTGAAACTGAAGAACATCCTCGTCCAAAGCCCGACGTCCGTGAAGATCGTGGACTTCGGGATCGCCGAGTTCGTCGCTCAGCCGGAGAACGTCACGCGCCGCACGTCCAACGCGATCATCGGCAGCGTCCATTACATGGCTCCTGAAGTCGCTCGCGGCGGAAACGCGACGTTTCAATCCGATATCTGGAGCCTGGGCATCATCCTGTACCGCCTGGTCACGAACAAACTCCCGTTCAACGGCAAGAGCGTCGAGGAAGTTCTCGCGAAAATCCTCGTCGCGCCGGTGGCCATCCCGGCCGTCGACAAGGTTTTCGTCACGCCCGAGATCGAGGCCCTGATCCTGAAAATGTGCGAGCGCTCGCCGGCCACCCGGCTCAGGTCGGTGGGCGACGCGATCCGCGAGCTCAACACGCAAACGCCCGACGTGAGGCCTCGTCAAACCTGGGCTCCGGAAGCCGTCACGTTCGCGGTCGCGGCCATCGGCATCGCCGTCGCGGTTTTGCTCGCGCTCCCCGGCCGGCAGCGAACCGCCGAGAACGCCGACCCCCGCCTCCTCTCCGAGTCCCAGCCCCCGCTCCCCTCTCCGACATCCGACCCAACGAGGATCACCACGCCCCCGTCCGTCGCCACCGCCCCCTCCCCGACGGCGCCGGAGGTCTCCGCGCCCGGCGCGGCCGAGCCGGCGGCTCAACGGCCCCGGCAAGAGCCGCCGCGGAAGTCGGCGAAGCGCGTGAGCGCCCTGGCTCGCGTCACGCCCGCCGCGAGAGCCGCCTCCTCGCAGACGCTTGAATTCAGCGCGCGAAACCCGGCCTCGACGGAGCGGGTCCTCGCCAACCCCCCGCGGTTCTCTTGGAACCCCGTCCCGGGCGCCGAGCGGTACCTGATCCAGATCTCCCGCTCGCCCGGCTTTTCGCAAACCCTCGTCGCGCAAGAAGCGCACGAAACGCAATTCGTCTGGTCGACCCCGGAGTTCGGGACGTTTTACTGGCGCGCAAGGGCCCTCGGGCCCAACAAAGCCTCCGGGGCGTTCAGCGCCCCATCCAAACTGCGGATCAACGCGCCAGCGCCCGTTCCGGCGCGCAGAAGCCTCGACATCGTCAGGAAAGGCGCCAAAGAGCAAGACGGACCGGCGATCGAATGGCAACCCGTACCGATGATACGACGGTACCTGGTCTCCGGCAGGGCGATGTCAAAAGGGAAGCCCGTCACCGTCAGGGCCGTCGTGAACGGCACCGCGTTCAACGTCCCGAACTGGGACGCCGGGACGTATTCCCTGACTGTCACGGCTCTGGACCTCAACCGCGCGCCGGCGAGCGCGCCGTCCGCCCCCGTCACGTTGAAAATAAATAAAATCGTAAAACTGGCGCCGTCTCCCAGCCTAAGACAACCGCGCAACAACACCGTCGTCCCGAGCCAAGGCACGATGATCACGCCGATCCACTGCAGTTGGAGCCACGTGAAATCGGCCGCCAAGTACGAGTTCCAACTGTCCTCGGACAAGGATTTCAATACAATCCGCCACGAGGCCCTCACGGTGGACCCGCGGTACCTGCTGACCATGCCGCTTCCGAAAGGTGTTTTCTATTGGAGGGTGCGCTCACTCGGCGACGGGACAGACCCTTCCGCCTGGTCCCAGGCGTTCTCGTTCGTAATGGACTGAAATCCTCCGCCTCAATCCAGCGCGTTTCATTTTCGAACGCCCAGGGCGGGGTGCCGGCCCCTGAAATAAATTAATGCCATTCATTATTTCCCGGCACCGGCCGATAGTACGTAGATAGCGCGCACGCGCCTGGATTTTTTGAGAAGGAGCATCGAATGTTTCTCCGAGACAACCACTCGTTCAAGCCAACCCGCACGAGCGAATCCGGATTCAGCCTCGTCGAGGCCATCGTGGCCCTCTCCATCATCACCGTCGTCGTCGGCGCACTGCTCACGGTGCTCCACGTATCGACGACCGAACGGCTGCGCGACGTCTTCGTGAGCGACGCGAATTCCCTGGCTTCCTTGCTCGCGGAGACCCTCGCCACCCCGGCGCAGTGCCAGACAGCGCTCGAGACGACCTCCCTCACCGTCGCCAACCGGCGCGAGTTGAGCTCAAACGTGACGGCGCAACCCATCAGCGACGCGGTCGTCGTCGGCGGCATCGCGCTCCAAGACCAGGTCCTGGGCCGCGCGCGATTCGAAAAGGCGGCCCTCACGCTGCAGAATTCGCTTCACGGCAACGCCTACACCGCCCTGCTCTCGGTCTCGTTCCAACCCCTGCACGCGTCCGATCAAATACGAAGCATCGTCAGGTACATCCCCCTGCAGGTCGACATGGTGGACGCGAACCCGACGACGCTGATCCAGTCTTGCAACGCGAAGTCGAACGTGTTCTCCGGAGGCGCCTCCGCCCCGATCATAGCCGGCGTCACTTGCAACCCCGGCCAGGTCCTGAGCGGCATCAATACCGAGGGAACGCCCATCTGCGAATCGATATTCGACCTTCTGCCCCCGGCGAACTGCCAAGCCGGGGAATTCATAGGGATCAACCCGGCGACGCAAAGCCTGTTCTGCATCAATGCCGCCGGGGCCACGTCGTCGGCGCAAGTCCGGGGGCCCGGCTGCAGAGGGAACGGCTGCACCGCCAGAGACGGCGGCCCGTGCTACGGAAATAGCTGCGTCACCAACGGCAATTTCTGCGACGGCAACGGATGCAGCGCCAACGACACCTGGCCCACGACCGCTGGCCGCAGGGACTGGCAATACTGAGACGATTCGACGACTCATGCGGGGACGCCGGTCCCGTTTCGCGACGCGGGGCCGGGCACCCGAGAAGGAATTCGCTCTTGGCACAACTTAAGCAATGTTTGCGAATCCAGACCTTCGGCCGATACGTAAGCTGACGGAGGCTCTCATGCGGACGGAGTATCAGTTGTCGACTTTCACCCGAGCAGCCGATGGGCACGCAGGCAAGCCGATCTACGCGAGGGAAGACGGCCTCGGCCTCATCGAGACGATCGTGGCCCTCTCCATCGTCACCGTCGTCATCAGCGCGTTGCTCACCACGCTCCGCGTGGCGATGATCGAGCGGATGCGCGATGACTTCGCGGGCGACGCGAATTCCCTCGCCATCACGCTCGCGGAAACCCTCGCTGTCCCGGCGCAATGCCAGAAGGCGTTCGAAACGACTTCGCTCACCGTCACCAATCGCCGCGACCTGAATCCGAGCGCGACGGCGCAATCCATCGATGACGCGATCCCCGTCGGCGGCATCGCGCTCCAAGATCGGACCCTGGGCCGCGCGCGGTTCGAAAAGGCGACCCTCACGCTGCAGAATTCGCTTCACGGCAACGCCTACACCGCCCTGCTCACGATCGCGATCCACCCCTTGCACGCGTCCGACCAAATACGAAGCGTCATCAGGCACATCCCCCTGCAGGTCGACATGGTGGACGCGAACCCGACGACGCTGATCTCGTCTTGCAACGCGGAGTCGCACGTGTTCTCGGGCGGCTCGGCGCCGCCGTTCACGGCGGGCCTTTCCTGCAACACCGGCCAGGTCCTGGTCGCGATCAGCCCGGAAGGGGTCCCCAAATGCGAGTCGATATTCAATCTGCTCCCCTCGACGAGCTGCCTGGCCGGCGAGTTCGTCGGCATCAACCCGAAAACACAGAGCCTGTTCTGCATCAGTACCGGCGGAGCCACGCCGAAACAAGTCCGAGGCCCAGGCTGCCTAGGGGCCGGCTGCGTGGCGATGGATGGCGGACCATGCTCCGGCGCCGGCTGTAAAACCAACGGGCAATCCTGCCAAGGGGCCGGCTGCGTGGCCGAGGACACATGGCCCGCGACCGCCGACACCCCGGACTGGTGAGAGCCGAGCGCGCGCGGAACCGGCCGAAACGCGAGCCCAAACCCTCCATGGAAACCGCGAATCTCAGCGCGATCGACCCTATCGCGTCGCGGCTCCGAGGAGGGTTTCAGCCGAGGGTTTCAGCCATCTCCAAGGCGAAATACGTGAGGATCATGTCGGCGCCGGCCCTCCGGATCGACAAAAGCGTTTCAGCCATCGCCTTGCGCCCGTCGATCCAACCCTTCTCAGCAGCGGCCTTGATCATGGCGTATTCCCCGCTCACCTGGTACGCGGCGACCGGGACGTTCACGCGCGCGCGCACTTCGGCGATGACGTCAAGGTAGGCCAAGGCCGGCTTGACCATCACGATGTCAGCGCCCTCGCGCACGTCCAGAAGAGCCTCACGGACCGCCTCGCGTTTATTGGCGGGGTCCATTTGGTAGGTTTTTTTATCGCCCGAACGCGGTGCCGAGTCCAAAGCCTCACGGAAGGGACCGTACAGCGAGGACGCGTATTTGACCGCGTACGAAAGGATCCCGACCTCGGCGAAGCCCTCGGCGTCGAGCGCCGCCCGGATCGCGCCGACGCGCCCGTCCATCATATCGGACGGCGCCACGAAGTCAGCGCCCGCCCTCGCCTGCGCGACCGCCATGGCGGCCAGGATCCCGACCGACTCGTCGTTGAGGACTCGCCCGTTTTCGACGAGTCCGTCGTGCCCGTCGCTGGAGTACGGGTCCATCGCCACGTCGGTGATGACCGCGAGCCCGGGAACCTCGTCCTTGAGCGCGCGGACGGTTGTCTGCAAAAGCCCCGAATCGTTGAGCGACTCCCTGGCGAACCTGTCCTTGAGCGCTCCCTTGATCACCGGGAACAAAGCCACGGCCGGGATGCCCAGCCCGTGCGCCCGCCGAGCCGTCGCGACGATCCGGTCGCGGGTCATGCGAAACTGGCCCGGCATCGATGTGATCGCGGCTTGCCGGTTCTTCCCATCCATGACGAACAAGGGGAGGATCAGGTCCGAAGGTTGAAGTTCCGTTTCCCTGGCCAAAGCCCGGATCGCTTCGCTCCCGCGGTTCCGCCGTGGGCGGGAGCGCAGGGACAATCGCTTCTCATGCGTTTTTCGGCGCGCCATCGGGACCTCGAGTCTCAGGAGGAGCACCCATTGTCGAACGGCGGCCCGAGCCCAGTCAACGCCGCTCCGTCAGCTCCGCCAAGCCCCGCCCCGGGGCGGCGCCTCCCCTCCCTCCGCTCCTCCTCGGGAGAAACCCGCGCGCGCCGCGACCCGCGGGCGAGCGCAAAACAGGACGGCCGCTCTCGCGGCCGTCCTGCCTCCGTTCCAATTTCACTAGGTCCGCTCGCGCATCCGCTAGTTGGCTTGGTCCAAGAGACTCTTTACTTGGATCCCCGGGAATTTCCTCTTAGGGGCGCAGGGTAAAGAGAAGCGGGGTCGAAACCTTCCGCTTTTATGTACCCGAGAGAGAGGCCGCCCTACGGGCGCGGGTCACGTCCGTGTCCGCGTCGGTCAGGAGCCGACCTCCATCACGTTGGTACTCTGACGAATTGCCATGTGCACCACCTCCTTTCCCGGCCGAAGCCTGATTTCACACTAGCGGGTTTGCGCGGGCGGCGGAAGTCCGAATCCGCGCAGAGCCGCGAAAGCGAGGCGAATAGGCTCGAGCCATAAGCGCGACGCGCACTTCGCGATAACGGCGATCTTTGTATCACCCTGAGCCGGTCGGCGCGGGGCGCGCTCGGACCGGCGTCCGGTCATTTCGCCGCGGGCGAGGCGCGAGACGCCGCTTTGTACTCGCCCTCGATGAGCGAGCGCATCTTCTCGGCCACCTTCTGCGCGATCGCCTCGAGCGCGAGGCCCATGAGGATCTTCGGCAGGGGGAGTTCCGCGGCCTGGTAGACGGCTTCGATCGACGCCTCCGTTTTGGAAGGCCCTTCGGCGCGCTCGAAGCCGATCACCCCGGTCATCCCTTTGAAATCGCCCCATACGACGTCCCACTGGAGCTCGTCGCGCCAGTCTTCCGAGACCGGGCGCATTCGGAGGACCATGCGGGCCTGGTAACCGAGCGCCTCCATCACCAGAAAGAGCTTGCGGCTCGGAGCGTGGTAGGCGACCGTCTTGAAGTGCCCGCTCACCTCTTTGAGCTTCGGGTACTCCTGCGCCGTCGCGAACGAGAACGCCTTCGGCGCGGAGACGAGTCCGGCCCCTTTGATCGTGAAACGGACTTGCTTGCGGCCGTCAGCCGTTTCCACCTTTTCGTCGCGGACCGAGACGAGGACGGCGCGCGCCTCGTAGAGTTTTTTGCGTTGCTCGGGCTTGCTCTTCCAGAACGGCCGCTGGCTCGCCGGCGTGTCCCTGGCGACCGTGAGCTTCCCCGGCCCCGGCGGCTCCTCCGCCGCGGCCGGCACCTGCGGCATGGCCGTCCGCGCCGCCGGTTCGCCCTCGGGAAGGCGAGCCGCGACGGCGACCGCGGAACATGCGACCGCGGTGATGACGACGCCGAAGAAAGCAGGCTCTCGCACGCGGCTCATGCGCTCCAGTGAACCACGCCCCGAAGCGAGACGCCAGGCCGTATTCCCGGCTCCGGACTCGCTTTACGCGTAAAGGCGGTGTTAAACTGTCGTTCATGGAACCAGACTCGCGAAACGAATCGCGCACAACCGGAATTCTCAGGACCCTCGGATACATCTACAGCGTCGGCGTGTTCGCGACGGCGACCGGGCTCGCCGCGCAATATTACCTGGGTTACATGGATGTCGGCGATCGCCGCCCGGCGACGGCGGGCGCGGCCAGGCCGAACGGTGGCCGCGAAACCGAGCTTGAAAACAAAACAAATTTGCACGCGGCGCCGGAGACCCCGGCGGAAGCCAACGCCCCCGGCGCCATCTCGAGGGAACGCGGGCGCGCCCCGGCCTCGGCCCCCTCCGGGATCAAGGGCGCCGCCGACGCGAACGCGCCGGAACTCCGGCGCGTCACCGGAACTTGACGCCACGACCGCGAGACGGTTTAGTAAAACTCCATGAGCACACCGCCCGCCCGCCCAGCCGTCCCCGCCTGGAAAAAGAAATTGCCGATGTGGCTGACGTGGAGCCGGATCTGGGTTTGCCCGGTTCTCATAGCGCTGGTGTGGTTCGACGGCCCGACATTCCGTTGGGCGGCGGCGCTGCTCTTCATCCTCGCCTCCATGACCGATTGGTTCGACGGCTCGCTCGCCCGCAAATACGACGCCGAGTCGAACATGGGCAAATTCATGGACCCGATCGCCGACAAGATTCTTGTCGCCACGGCGCTCATCCTCCTCGTGCATTCGAGGCACGCCGACCCCGTGATGGTGATCCTGTTGCTCGCCCGGGACATCTTCATCGGCGGCATTCGCTCCGTGGCCGCCGCCGACGGCGTGGTGATCGCGGCCAAAGCGGCCGGCAAGTGGAAAACGGGCCTGCAAATGACCGGAATCCCGGCGATGCTGATCGCCACGGACGATTTTTTCAATGTGCCCGCGCTCAAGATCGGCCAAACGCTCTTGTGGCTCAGCGTGATCTTAAGCCTCCTCTCCGGCGCGCAGTATGTCCGCCTGTACCTGAAGTCCCGCTCCGCCTGACCACTTCGGAAGCGGCGCCCAGGAACCGCCTCCGAAAGGCTCTCGGCTCGCGAAGCGCCGTGTTGCAAATCGCAGATTTGGAGGAAATCCGTTGCTCTCGCGCCTTCCGTCTCGCTAGCTTTGAGTCCGGATGGATCAAAGTCGCGAACGGGTTCGCAATTCTCCCAGACGTTGAATGCCAGCGTCGCGTGGCATTGATGCCGGTTGACCGCCCGTGAGCTTCTTCAGATCCCGCACGTGAAGGGGGGGTTATGAATCTCACGTGGTCCGCGCTCTTATGCGCAACCTTGACCGTGGCGTTGCCTGTGTCCCAGGCCCACGCCGAACCGAAAACTCCGGAAGAAAGGGAACTCGAGACTCGCCTCGAGGCCGCGAACGGCGCCGTGAGCGACGCCGCCGCGTCTCCCATCTCCGCCGATCAATGGAGCGAAGCGGCCGGCCGGCTCGGCGCGATCGCCTCAGCTCCCGAGCTGGAGGACGATTGCGTCGACGCGAGATACGCCGTTTTCGGCGGCAAGTACGCGATCAGCTACGACGGCGCGACCGGCGCCGCGTGCAAGCTGTACGATCTTTCGTTCCCGACGCTCCGGGCGCGCGGCAAAACGCTCTCCGTATCCGCCCTGCCCACGCAGAAATACACGGCCAAGGATTACCTGGAGTGGATCAAGGGCAACGACGACCAAGTCTCCGCAAAGGCCCGAGCCTTCCAAGCGACGCCCGCGTTCTTGCCGGCTTCCTCCGGTGCCGAGGCCGACTGGATGAGCGCGGTCCGGTTCAAGGACGGCGCCGGCTTCGCAGCCGCCCCACTCGCGTTCGGCGCGCGACGGTTGCCAAAGTCGTTCCACGCCTCCGACCTGGACGTCGGTCGCCGCTTCGATTTCCCGGCGCGCGACAAGGAGCGGCTCAAAGCCCTCATCGGCGTCCTCGAGCGCATCGGCGCTCCTGAGGCGACGGTTCGCGCCTGGGCCGAGGTCGCCGCCCACCCGCGAGGCTTTCTCGAAAAAGTCCGCTTCGACTACAACGACGCCAAGAAAGTCTATGACATCGCGCTCGACGCCGATTTCCTGCCGTTCAACGGCCCCGTCGCGCTCATCGACTTCAAAACCCCTTACAAGCCCGCCGTCGAGCGCCTGATCCGCTCGGTCCTGGGCGCGTCGCTTCGGAGCCTGGCGCGAGTCATCCCGAACCAAACCGCGCGGAGCATCGTCAACGTCGCCATCGAAGACTCGTTCGAATTCATCGAGATGGCCTACTCCTACCAATACACCCAGTTCGAAGACACCCTCCGCGCGGCGATGGACGGGCGCGCCAAGTCGGATCTGAAGCCGGCCGAGCTGCAAAGCATGCTCGACCTCGCCTTCGGCGTGCGCAGCAACCTCATGTCCCAGTACGTGATGGCGCTCGCCCAAGGCCAGAAATTCGACTGGACGCAGATCGAAAAGATCGGTAAACGCGCCCGTTACGACGTCGAGAAGGCCCGGGACGTGACGATGAACGAGACGAACTCCCGGCTCGTGCTGAAAAACGGCTGCGAGATGCGGATCACGGACTCCTACTTCGGCGTCTGCTCCCGAGAAGGCCGGAAGGTCGCGCTCTACTCGTTGACGAGCCGCCACTCGGTCCTGCTCTGGAGCTTCGGGGCCCCGGTGGTCCACAAATACGACACCCCCAACGAAGTCACGATGAAGCGCGGCTTCGCCTACCTGCTCGCGGTCGGCGTCCGCGTCGCCAACATCGGCATCGGCCACCGCTTTTCCTACATGCTCTCCGACGCGCTCAAGGGTTTCGCGCGGAACGGCGCCCTGGACGAAGCGATCCTGAAAAATCGGCTTTGGCTCGAGAAGCGCGGCGCCGGCGAGCTCGACGCCGAAAATCAAAAGCTGCTCTCGACCCTTTACGTGCAAAACCTGAATCCGTTCCTCGCGCACAGCGAGGCGTCGGAGGCGAAATTCATCCGTGCGAACGCGCAAGCCCTCGAGATCCCTGAAACCGTTTCCCCGGCCGTCGCCGGGCTTGAGTAAAAGGAGGCGCGGATGAAATCCCGTCTTTTGACCCTGGCTTTCGCGCTCCTCGCGCCTTTCTCCACGGCCCGCGCGGCAAGCGTCGCGGTCGTCGACTCCGGCACCGACTTCGAGCATGACGCGCTCGCCGGGCTCGAGCTCATCAACCCGAACGAGATCGCCGGCAACCGCGTCGACGACGACCGCAACGGCAAAGTCGACGACCTCGTTGGTTGGAACTTCGTCGACAGCTACAACCGCGTCTTCTACCGCGAGCACATCGCCTCGTTCAACCCGATCGTTTACGACGTCCTCGGCATCCTCGGCCGCAGGCAGGCCGGCCAACCGCTCCCCGGCGACCAGGCGTTCTGGGACAAGCACGTCGCCGGCCTGAGCGACGAGCGGAAACAGGCGTTGATCAGCCACATCAACGCCTACGCGCAATACTCGCACGGCACCCACGTCGCCGGAATCGTGGCGGCGCACGCGAACGACGCGCGCATCCTCTCCGCGCGCGTCTTCGCCGACGAACCGCCGTCCGAGTACGTCGCGCCGACTCATCTCCTGAGCCCGCTCGCCGAGCCGTTCCTCGGGCCGGTCGCCGGCCGGAAGGGCGCGGGCGGCGGATGGACGAACGTCGTCTACAAAATCCTGGCCGCCATCAACTCGGGCGTTTTCGACCAGGTCGCCGTCTACCTGAACGAGCGCGAGATCGACGTCGCCAACTACAGCCTGGGAGTGCCGCTGCAAGTGATCGCCAAGTCGATGCTCGCGGCCAAGGGCATCAAGGAACCGACGCCCGAGCTGTTGAGCGAAGAGACCAAACGCGCGTTCGCCAAGTTCGAGCCCTATGGTCAGAACTGGATGGCCAAAGCCTCGAATACCTTGTTCGTCGTGGCGGCCGGCAACAACGGCACCGATAACGATCAGTTGCCCACGTTCCCCTCGAACGTCGAGATGCCGAATTCAATCCGCGTCGCGGCCTCCCTCGGCTACAGCGCGCTCGCCGAATTCTCGTGCTACGGCGCCACCAGCGTCGATCTCGCCGCCCCCGGGGTCGGCATCGGCTCGTCGGTGCCGAGCGCGGACAACCGCATGATCCTGCCGATGTCGGGAACCTCGATGGCGGCCCCCATGGTCGCCGGCGTCGCCAGCCGGATCAAGGACCTGAACCCGCGGCTCGCGCCCGCCGACATCAAGGCGATCCTGATGGGCACGGTCGACAAAAAACCGTGGCTCAAGGGCAAAGTCGTATCCGGGGGCGTCGTGAACCCCGAGCGCGCTTACGCGGCGGCGCGCGGCTCGGCCGCGCTGAGCCTCGCGGACGCCGTCGCCGCGGCCCGGGCGTCGGTGCAAGACGTGCTGGTCAACACCAGCGCGCAACCGCCGGATTCGAGCTTCTCCGTCGACAATCTTCTCGACATCGACGGGACGAACGATTTCACCCGCCGCCTGGTCTTCTGAGCGCGGCCGCGACAGACCGACAGCTTAACGCGAACCCCGGGAGCGATCCGCGCCCCCCCGGGGTTCGTTCCCGGAAATCATGGGTTCGTCAGAAACTCGTGATCAGTTGGATGGTACCAAGCACCAAAACCGTGAACATCACGATGAAAACCAGGTTCCGCAGCCGGTTCATGACCTCGGTCATTTTCATCTGAGTCTCGTTGCGGATGAAGTTCTGCACCCCGTTCCCGAAGCGCTCAAGCGGGATGGCGATCATCACGATGACGCCGGTGAAAAAGATCGCGCGGTTGCGCTCCATGGAATCGCCCTTGAAGTGCAAGAGCAGATGGCAAAGCAGGTAAATCGTCGCGAAGCCGAGCACGATCCTCGACATCCACAGGATCTGCGCCAGGGCCGTCTTCAAATCCGCGTTGCTGATGCGCGGGATGACGCGGCGGTCACGCACGTGACGAGGGACCGGCTTCCTTGGTTCTTTCGTTTCACTCATTCGTCTTCGCATCGGGCAGGGGTTGCCGGAAGGCCAAGCGCCCGCCTCCGTTGTTTGAATAGGTTGTCCGAATAGGCCTCGCTCCTCAAGGTTGCGCGATAAACAAGGGGGTCCGCAAGTCGAGTTCACGCGGGGCCCCGATCCGGCTCAGCAGGCTGGAAAGTCCACGCGACGCAAGCATGTCTTTGAAAACAGATCCGAAGTCCGGTTAGAGTAGGGCTCCGCGCGCCCCTTTCGTTCCGGGCCGAGGCTGGGAGCGGCTATGGCGACCGCATGGCCCGCCAATGGGAGGAATACATACTTCTGGTTTTCCGTCGGGCCTTGTCCATCTGGATCTGGGCCGCTTTGACCGCTTCGGCCGTTCCGGCGCGAGGCTCCGCAGCAGCAGTTCAAACCGCAACCCGGACCCCGGCCCAAACCGCGGCCCGGGGACTGAGCCTGTCGGACGCGTACTCCGCCGCTCTCAAGCAAAGCGAGGCCGTCGCGCGGCAGAAGGAGCAAGTCACGCAATCGCGCGAACGGGTCCAGCAACTGCGCGGCGGGATCCTCCCCAACCTGAGCCTGAACGGCTCGCACTTGATTCAGGACCGCCCCACCAACGCGCTCGCGCAGGCGTTTTTCCCGGAAAAACAGACGACCGCGAGCCTCACCCTCGCCCAGCCGCTGTTCCGCGGCCTACGGGAATTCGCGGGATTGCGGCAGGCGAAGAACCTGCTCGAAGCGCAGAAAGCGCTCGAGGACGCCGCGCGCGCGCAGCTGCTCCTCGATCTCGCCGCGAACTACTATTCGATCCTCTCCACCGAACAGGACATCCGCAACCTCACCCAGCAGGCCGCGCTCTACGCCGGTCGCGTGGCCGACATGCAGCGCCGCGTACGCCGGGGCGAATCGAACACGAACGACCTGCTCGTCGCCCAGTCGACGGCTTCGGCCCTCGACGCCGACCTGCGCCTGCTCGCGGGGCAGCAGAGAGGAGCGCGCGACTCGCTCGCGTTTTTGACTGGGCTTCCCCCCGACGCGCCCCTGGCCGACGACACGCTCGAAACCTCGATCCGGAACGCCAAGACGATGAAACTGGAGGATTCGTTGGCGCGGATCGAAAGCCGCCCCGACGTCCGCGCGGCGCGGGGCCAATTGGAAGCCTCACGCGAGAACGTGAAAGCCCAGCGCGGGGCCCATTGGCCGACCGTCGACCTCGTGGGCAATTACTACCTCACCCGCCCGGAGGGGCCGGCCGAGGAAATCGACTGGGACGCGCAAGTCCGGTTGACGCTGCCGTTGTACGAGGGCGGCACGACGCTGGCCAGGACGCGGGAAGCGGTGTCGGCGCGCACGGAAGCCGAACTGGCGCTGGCCCAATTCCGCCGCCAGGCCGAGCGAGACATCCGCGTCTTCCACGAAAGCGCCAAGAGCCGCGTCGAACAGCTCGATGCCCTGGGCAAAACAGTCGAGCTCGCCGAAAAGAGCTCACGCCAGCTCGAACGCGACTACCGCAGGGGCCTGGCCCGCAACATCGACGTGCAGGCCGCCCTCGCCGAATACCGGGCGGCGGTCCGCGCCCTCGACCAGGCGCGCTTCGCGCTTCGGCTCGATCTCCTCAAACTCGACATCGCGGCGGCGCGACTCCCGGCCGCGGGCCCTGAAGGAGGGCGATAACGATGACACTCTCCGACATCTCCGTCCGCCGCCCCGTCTTCGCATGGATGCTGATGTTCGCGCTGATCGTGTTCGGCGCCATCAGCTTTTCGCGCATGGGCGTCAGCGAACTCCCGGACGTCGACTTCCCGATGATCAACCTCTCCGCCCGCTACGAGGGGGCGGCTCCCGAGGTCATGGAAGCCGACGTCATCGACCCGCTCGAGGACGCCATCGTCAGCATCCAGGGCGTGCGCAACATCACCTCGATCTCGCGCAACGGCACCGCCGACGTGACCGTCGAATTCGAGCTCGACCGCGACATCGATCTCGCGTTCCAGGACATCCAGGCCAAGATCAGCCAGATCCAGGGCCTGCTGCCCTCCGAGATGGACCCGATCACGGCCATGAAGATCAACCCCGAGGACTTCCCCATCATGTGGCTCTCGGTCCGCAGCACGACGATGCCGGCGCCCGACCTCATGGTCTTCGTGCGCGATGAGATCCGCGACCGCCTGACCACCGTCCCCGGCGTGGGCAGCTTGTGGATGCCAGGGTACCTCGAGCCCAACCTGCGGGTCTGGGTCGACAACGGCAAGCTCAAGCGGTACGCCCTCTCGGTCAACGACGTCGTCGCCACCGTCCAACGCGAACACCTCGAGCCGCCATCGGGGCGCGCCGAATTCAAGAAACGCGAGTACAGCCTGCGCACGATGGGCGAGGCGCGCTCCGTGGAATCATTCTCCGAAATTCTCGTCAACTCCCGGGGCGGCGGCCCCAACTACGCCCCGATCCCGCTCGGCCGGGTCGCTCGCATCGAGCCCGGCATGGTCGACGCGCTCCAGTTCGCCCGCACCAACGGGGAGCCGGCGGTGGGCCTGGGCGTCGTCAAGCAGCGGGGCGCGAACGCGGTGGCCGTCGCCCAGGCGGTCAAGGAGCGAGTCGCCGAGATCCAGAAGACCCTGCCCGAAGGCACGACGCTGATCGTGAACTTCGACGGGACGAAGTTCGTCGAGGAGGCGATCCACGAGCTCGTGCTGACGCTGGTGCTCGCGGCTCTGCTCACTTCGCTCGTCTGCTGGCTGTTCCTGGGCTCCTGGGCGTCGACGTTCAACGTGCTGCTCGCGATCCCGACCTCCGTCCTGGGCGCGTTCATCATCCTCTACTTCTCGGGCTTCACGCTGAACACATTCACGCTCCTTGGCCTGAGCCTCGCCATAGGCATCGTCGTCGACGACGCGATCATGGTGCTCGAGAACATCATCCGCCACCGCGAGATGGGCAAAACCCGCCGCCAAGCGGCCCTCGCCGGCGCCCGCCAGATCACCTTCGCCGCCACGGCCGCCTCCGTCGCGCTCGTCGCGATCTTCCTGCCGATCGCCTTCATGGAGGGCTTGATCGGGCGGTTCCTGTACCAGTTCGGCGTCACGATGAGCGCCGCGGTGATGATCTCGCTGCTCGAGGCCCTCACTCTCACGCCGATGCGCGCGGCCCGCTTCAGCGACGCCAACCTGCACGGCAAGCAAACGCGGATCGGCCGGGCGTTCAACGCCGTTTTCGACCGCGTGCACGCGTTCTACTCGCGCACCCTGGCCTTCACGCTCGACCACCGCTGGAAGGCGGTCTCCGGTTCTCTCGTGTTTTTCATCGCGAGCTGCGGTTCGGTGACTCTCCTCAAAGGCGAGTTCACGCCGGCCCAGGACCAGAGCATGATCATGATCCAACTCAACAACCCGCCGGGCTCGGCGATCTCGTTCACCGACGAGAAGGTGAAAGTGGTCGAGGAGTTCCTCAAGAGCCGGCCGGAGGTGCTGTCGGTCTTCGTCGCGGCCGGCGGCTTCACGGGCGGCGAGACCAACGCCGCGATGGTCTTCGTCGAGCTCAAACCGCGCGGCGCCCGCGGCGTCGACCCGGGGAAGGGCCGCGAGCTGAGCCAACAGGACTTCCTCGGCGTCACGCGCGACTACCTCACCAAGACGATCCCCGAGTCCAAGCCGCAGGTGCAGGACCCCTCGCAGCAAGGCTTCGGCGGCGGAGGCAGCCGCGGGTTCCCGGCCGAGTTCGTCATCCAGGGCCCCGACTGGCTCCAGCTCGGCGAGTACTCCCGGCGGATCGTCGACGCGGTGGTGAAAGACAAACTCATGGTCGACGTCGATACGGATCTCCTCGAGGGCGCGGGCGAGATCCAGATCGTCCCGAACCGCGCCAAGGCCTCCGCGCGCGGCGTGGAGATCGCCAGCATCGGCTCGGTCGTCAACGCCATGATGGGCGGGGTCGTCGCCGGCAAATATGAAAAGGGCGGCCACCGTTTCGACGTGCGCGTCAAGGTCGAGGACGACGATCGCGATCCCAAGGAGCGCATCCGTGAATTCATGGTCCGCAACAACCGCGGCGAATTGGTCCCCTTGGCGAGCGTGGTCGACATCAGGGAATCGACGGTGGCCAGCACGATCTCGCGCAAGAACCGCGAGCGCTCGATCATGATCTACGGCAACCTCGGCCCCGGCCTGAGCCAACAGGAGGTCCTGCAGAAGGTGGAAGCGAAGGCCAAGGAGATCCTGCCGGAGGGATACAAATTCTCCCTCGCCGGCTCGGCCGAGGAGATGCAGAAGAGCTTCATGAGCCTGTTGTTCGCCCTCGTCATGGGGTTCGTTGTCGCGTACATGGTGCTCGCCTCGCAGTTCAACAGCTTCATCGACCCGATCACGGTCTTCATGGCCATGCCCTTCAGCTTTTCAGGCGCGTTCTTGGCCCTTCTGATCGCCGGGCAGTCGCTCAACATGTTCAGCATGATCGGCCTCATCCTCCTGATGGGGATCGTCAAAAAGAACTCGATCCTGCTCGTTGATTTCACGAACCAGAGGCGCGACGACGGGCTCCCCGTCCGCCAAGCCCTGCAGGAGGCCTGTCCCGCGCGCCTGCGCCCGATCCTGATGACCTCGTTCGCAACGATCGCCGGCGCCCTGCCCGCGGCGCTGAGCCTCGGTCCCGGCGCGGAAGCCCGCCAACCGATGGCGACCGCGGTCATCGGCGGCGTGCTCGTCTCGACGCTGTTGACGCTTTACGTGGTCCCCTGCGTTTACAGCCTGATGACCCGCTGGAGCCGCCGCGAGCAACTGATCGCCGAGGCGAAAGAAGATGAGGCGACCGGAGCCGGCGTCACGGCCTGAGGATATCCCCCTCGCTGTTGACGCGAGGGGGACCAGTTCTCATTTCACTCGTTTCTCCAACTCGTGCTCGGGGCAATCGAGCTTCAGCTCCGCGTCGACGAAAGGCGCGTCGACGTACGCGCAATGATGGCGCCCGTCCGCGCCGGGGTGGGCGTTCGGCCTGAAGAACCGACACGTCGCGCACATGCGCGGCACGGAGATGAGACCTCGCTCCTGGAGAGCGACGATCATTTTGGAAACCGTCCTCAGAAGCGTCGCCTTCTCGAGCGCCGAGAGGCCGCTCACGGAATCGAGCAGCGCCGACGGCCATTCCGCCATGGCCGTGGATCGTTTTTTCCCCTTCGCGGTCAATTCAAGGATCGTGGACCTGGAGTCGCGGGGATCCGACCTCTTCCGCGTCAACCCCTTCTCCGCGAGAAAAGAAAGGGAATCGCTGAGGCTCGCGCGGCTCACCCCCAACCGCCCGGCGATTTCGGACGGGCGACGCACGCCCTGGGAGATCAGGACGAGCGCTTGCGCTTGCGTCGGGGAAAGGCGCTCCTCGAAGGACCGCTTCCGCTCCTGGGAGCGAATGGCCTGGCCGATTTTGGCGAGCCCGAAGAGGATTTTCTCGTCAAGAGGCGGCTGAAGATGAACCGGAACATGAGCCGTCACGCCGACCTCCCTGAAATCACTCAAAAATTAGGATTCCTAATCAAATCCTACAATGCCGACGGCGCGAGATCAAGACATCGCCGTCCCGCAAAGCCCTTGCGGCGGTCGCGCCTTTGCGCTTAACATGTGATTAGGAGTCCTAATTAATAATGCAAGCCACGTCGAAAAGACAATGACGTGAACGGGCCGAGCGCTGAGCGGCCTGAAGCGAAAGCGAGGAACCGGATGCGACGCGCCCCGGAAATGAACGTTCAAGAATGGCTCAATACGGACCATCCCATCCGCCAAGCGGATCTCGCGGGCCGAGTCGTCGTGCTTTACGCCTTTCAGATGCTTTGCCCCGGCTGCGTGCATCACGCGACTCCGCAGATCGAGAAGATCCAAAAGAAGTTCGCCGACTCCGACGACGTGCGGGTGATCGGCCTCCATGCCGTCTTCGAGCATCATGAAGTCATGACCCCCGAGGCCCTGCGGGTTTACGTCCACGAGAACCGGCTCTCGTTCCCGATCGGGATCGACGCTCGCGACGCCGGCGAGAGGATACCGAAGACCATGGCCGCTTACGACATGCAAGGGACGCCAACGATCATTCTGATCGACAAGAACGGCTTCGTCAGGGCCCGGATTTTCGGTTTGGCGGACGAGCTCGATCTCGGCGTGGCGATCGGCAAACTGACCGCGGAACCGGCTGGAGAGCAGGCGACCGGAGCGGACCTGGGAGCCGACCAACCCGCCGCGAACCGGGGCTGCTCAACCTCCTGAGCCGCCGGTGACCTCGAGCTCCCGGGCGGACGGGGCCAAAAGGCGTTTGACGATGACGATGAAGGCTCCGGTGAGAACGAGGTTCAGGGACAGGGACAGGAACGCAACCGTGACGAAAGGCCCTGCGATGCCGTAACCGAGTGAGACGGCGAGCACGCCGGCGCCCACCTCGCCCCGCGGGAACAAGGCGATGGAAACCGCCAGGCGCTCCCGGAAGCTCGCCTCGCTCCCGTAGCAGAAGCAAACGAACATCTTGCCGATGTTGGAGATCACCGTGACGGCGACGACGTGCAAGCCGAGTTCCCAGGCGCTCATCGCGACCGCGATCCGCGAACTCGCCCCGAACGCGGGCGGCAGCGAAAAGCCCACCAGGAACATGAAGCCGCAGGAGATCACGAACGCCGCCGCCTCCCCCTCGCCCGACGGGTTCTCGCCGGGGCCGTCGGCGTGACCGTCGGCCGAATGCGTTTTCAGCGCGCAGCCGAGCAGAAAGGCCGGCAGCAGAACCTCCAGCGCGAGCCCGACCCCCGTCGCGGGGTCTTTCGTGCCGTGATAAAGGCCTTCGCAAAAGGCCGTGATGGCGAAAGCGTAAACCAGGATCCAGGGCCACGTCGCCGGCCAACGGAGCTTTCGATAGGCCTTCCACCCCAGAACCAGCATCGCGGCCAGAACGACGAGGGCGCCGCTCAGCTGCCAAACGAACCCGACGATGAGGATCTTGATGGGGATCATCAGCAGCACGGTATCCAAGTCGTCGAAGATGGCGAGGATACGCGTCTTGCGGAACACCCAGGTCCCCGCGAGGCCGGCGGAAGCCAGCATGGTGAACAACACGCCGGCGGACGTCGGCGCCGCGAACCGTCCCGCGAGAAGCGCCTCCATCCACGGGGCCCGCCCCGTGGCCGAGACGCTCGGCATCAAGAACAAAAGAAAATAACCGGTGACGAGAAGCCAGGGGAAAGCCGCCGCCGTGGCGGCGACCAAGTAGTCGACGGCGTATTGGCGCTTGTTGCCGAGATCGACGTCGAACTCGCGGCCCACCTCGATCATGATGTGGGCGAGAAGCCCCATCATCGCGAAATGCCTGGCGGCGACGAACCAAGCCGGCAGTTCCCCCATGAGCGCGGGAACGAGTTGGGACGACACGAGCCCCGAGAGCAGAACGCCCGTGAGAATCAGGGTCTTCCTCACGACGCCGCCCCCCGCGTCCCGGGTTTTGCTGGAAAAGCCTGCGTGCAGAGGAAAGGGGAAGCCATGGATTCTCCATCGCGGAAAACAATGGCGACCCTACCATTGGCGAACTCCCGCCTCGACAATGACCGGAGAGACGGAACCCTTTGCTCGTTTTCATCGAGGCTAGCACTGGAAACGACGCCCGGACAACGGCAAAAACCAGGACCCTGTCTCGCGATGACTTGAAAGTCCAGGGGAGCGCGGGCCTCGCCCACTCGCCTCCCCGCCCGTTCGCCTCCGCCGATCAAATCACCTTGTAAAACTGCACGTTCAACTGAACCAGCTCCTCCGGCTTCTCCGCATCGGACCGATCTGCGAGACGGTCCATCCTCTCTTTGATGACCTCCCAAACGTCTTCGAAACTCCCCCGGGCGAACGTGATCGTCTGCGAGTAGAACTTACCGGTGTTTTCGTAGCTCGCGTCGAAAATCTTCGAGGCGTTGGCGATCTGATCCTTCAGGAACCGCCGCTGCATCGTGTTCCAGGCGCGCTTGTTGATCCTGAGCTTGACGTGCTGGGCGACCCATTCGCCGCGATCGTCTCTCCTCATCAGGCCGTTCTTCCCGAGATCCTCGTAGGCCGCCGCGAGCTCCTTCACCGTGATGCCCAACGACTTCGCGAGCTGGGGCTGGGGCATGCGCGTTTCCAGCGTCGAGTGAAGCAGGAGGATCGGGTAGAACCAGCGGGAAAGGACGTCCTGGGCCGGCTGCATGGATTTCCGAGAAGCCTGGTTCTGCCGACGGATCTCGTCGAGGCGTTCCCTGTGATAACGGACGGCTCCCTTGGACGCCGCGTCTTCCCCCATGGCTAAATGAAAAAAATAGTCGAATTCTGCGGGCCCCAGGCCGAAGAGGTCGCGCAGCTCGTGGATCTGCCCGGGCTGAAGGCGCTTTTTCCCGCTCAAGATGAGCCCGAGGTAACTTTTCGACTTCAACCCCAGCCGCTCGGCGACCGCCGTCGCCGTGATGTTTTTTTCCGCGATCACCTCGGCGACGAAATCCCGATAGGAGTCGTATTCGAAAATCCGGCGCATACGCGCAAACCTCGATTCGATGTTGTAACTTTCAGTTACAAAGTAGTACAAGGATGCGCAACTTTATTTAGGCGATTTAAAGGGACGCGCTGTATGTTCCTCTTCGTCGCCGGAAAGAACTCTCGAGGTTTTTCCATGCGCGCAAGGATCGTCGGACTGCTGCTGCTGACGGGCGGGATCGCCCAAGCCGCGGACATCCCTCCCGGCCTCAAATGCCGGCCGGCTTGCGAAAAGCCGGGCAAGGGCTCCGCGAAGCTCTGCTTCGGGCCAGCGAGCGACGGCGGGCGCGAGAGCGCCCTAGTCGTCGACGACGCCCTCTTCACGGGCACGGCCGACGCCAGCGCGACGATGTTCACGAGCGACGACGGCCGCATCCAGGCGACGATCTCGCTGGATGCGTCCGGCAAACCGGTTCGGATCGAAGTCAACGGCGCGGCCTACGAGCGGTGCCCCGGCGGCTTCGGCGAGGGCTCGGTCACCGTTCACAACTGAAACGCGAGCGGGAACTCCTTGGCGATGGCGTCGAGGCTCGGCCCCGCCGCAAAAAAAGAAGGAGTCCTCATGAAAGCACTGGCATCTCTTTTCGCGTTCGGCGCCCTCGCCATCGGCTCGCAAAGCCACGCCGCCACGATCGAGTCGTGCGTCAACCGGGTCGCCACCGACTGCTCGTCCGTCTCCAACCGCGCCGTCGTCGGCATGGTTTACGGCGACCAATGCAAGATCGTTCAACACGGGCGCGAGACGCGCTTCGTATCCTTCGTGTCACGCGACTCTTCGCGCATCACCTCGGTGAACTTGAAAGACTGCCGCACCAGCAGCTACACCTTCCGGAGCGGCCGCATCACCGACCTCGGCGCTCTCGAGGGCCGTCTGTTCCTCACTCTGAGCTCGAAGCGCGTGGCGTTCGTCGGCCGCAACAACCGCATTCTGGAGCTCAACAACGCGCAGGGCGAACCTTACGTGAGCGTCACGAGCCTCTCGATCGACCAAGCCAACGGCAGCCTGATCCTGCAGCGCGAGGGCAATCAGCGAACGGTCCTCGACCGCGGCCAAATCCAGAACCGCATCGACCAGAACAAGATGACGGTCCTCTCGGAATCGTACTGATCTCCCGAACCGGGCCAGCAAGGGGCATGGGTTCCTCATGCCCCCTTCGAGGCGAAAGCCGCCGCGCTCGAGGCCAGGCGGGCGGGATTCGGCCCAAAGCTACCCCGCCTCGTAACCGAAAATATCGAGCATGTCTTCGACGAGCGCACGGAGCGTCTGGCCGTTCTTTTTGGCGTCCGGTGCGGCCACGCAGCACTCGAGATACTTGATCATCGGGAAAAAATCGACCTTGCGCCTCCCCTCGACCAACCATCGATAGAAATAGTCGATGGCGTCGATCCAATCGGAAAGGGAGAACGGCGAGCTGTTGACGCATCCGAACAAGGCGTCGGCGACCCGACCGCCGCCCGGGCGCGCCTTCGTGCATTGATAAATGAGCCTCGCCATCGACGTGAATTTCTCCGGCGACCGGCTCGCGCGCGCGATGTGGGCGAGGCCTTGGCAATCAACAGCGCCGGTTTTCAAGCTCATTCGCGCGTTTTCGAGCGCGTTTTCCCACTCCGCCTCGCCGTGCCCGGTTTCCAGGTGTTTTTCTCTCGCGAGCGCGCAGGCGTCGAAAGTCATGTCGTCCCCGGATCATAATCGAGGTTCGGAGAGAGCCACTTCTCGACTTCCCGAAGCGGCATGCCTTTTCGGCGAGCGTAGTCCTCCACCTGATCCTTGCCGATGCTCCCCACGTGGAAATACGTGGCTTCAGGGTGCGCGAAGTAAAGACCGGAAACCGAGCTGGGAGGGTTCATGGCGAAATTTTCGGTCAAGGCCACTCCCGTGTGCCTCTCGGCGTCGAGAAGCTTCCACAACAGCGGCTTTTCCGTGTGATCGGGGCACGCGGGATACCCGGGGGCCGGGCGGATACCGCGATACCTCTCCGCGATGAGGTCATCGAGCGTCAGGTTCTCGGAGGCGCCGAAACCCCATTGCCCCCGCACTTTCTTGTGCAAAAGCTCCGCCGCGGCCTCGGCGAAACGGTCCCCGAGCGCCTTGGCCATGATCGAGGAATAGTCGTCGCTCTTCCCCAGGAACGTGCCGGCGAACGCTTCGACTTCATGGCCGGACGTCACCACGAAACCACCGACGTAATCGATGCGGCCCGTCGACCTCGGGGCGACGTAATCCGCGAGGCAGCGGTAACCCTTTTCGCTTCGCACCTGTTCCTTCTGCTGCCGGAGAAAACGAAACGTGGCCAGCGGCTCCCGCGCGTCAGGATCCGAGTAGATTTCAACGTCGTCCCCGACGCTGTTCGCGGGCCACAGCCCGACCACGGCCCGGGCGCGGAATCTCTTGTCGCGGATGATCTCCTTCAGCATTTTTTGGGCGTCATTGAAGAGATCCGTCGCCTGACTTCCCCACTTTTCATGGCTGAGGATCTTGGGGTAGACGCCCTTCAACCCCCATGTCCAAAACAGCGGGGACCAATCCACGTACCCCGCGATCTCTTCGAGAGGTATCTCCTCGAAGACTTGGACGCCCAACCTCCCCGGGGTCGAGATCTCCGCTTTCCCCCAATCGGTCTGAAAACTCGAATCCCTGGCCACCTGGATCGAGACAAGCTTCGCGCGGTTCGCGAGAGACTCCTGGTAACGCGCCCGCGACTTCTCGTTCTCGGCCTTGACCTCCTCGGCATAGGCGTCGCGAACCGCGGGATTGAGGAGCTTGTTGCAGACGCCCACCACCAAAGAGGCGTCACCGACGCGCGTGACGACGTGATCGTAGTGCGGCGCGATCTTCACAGCGGTGTGGATACGGCTCGTCGTGGCGCCTCCGATGAGGAGCGGAACGGTGAACCCCTGGCGCTGCATCTCCTTGGCGTTGTGGATCATCTCGTCGAGAGACGGGGTGATGAGCCCGCTCAGGCCTATGATGTCGGCGTTCCTCTCCTTCGCCGCCTCCAGTATCTTCTCGCAAGAGGCCATGACACCGAGATCGACGACTTCATATCCGTTGCAGGCGAGAACGACGGCCACGATGTTCTTCCCGATGTCGTGAACGTCGCCCTTGACGGTCGCGATGACGAAAACGCCTTGCCCGCGCGCGCCCTTGTTCTTTTCCCTCTCGGCCTCCATGAAAGGGTTCAGGTAAGCGACGGCCTTTTTCATCACGCGCGCGCTTTTCACGACCTGCGGCAGAAACATCTTTCCCGCGCCGAAAAGCTCGCCGACGACCTTCATCCCGTCCATCAGCGGCCCTTCGATCACGCTCAAAGGCGCCCCGTACTTGAGCCGGGCCTCCTCGGTGTCCTCGTCGATATGCGTGGCGATGCCTTTGACGAGGGCGTGCGAAAGCCGCGCCTCGAGGGGCTCGCTTCTCCATGCGTCATCGGCCTTTTCGTCTTTCTTCTGGCCTTTGATCTTCACCAGTTCAGCGTGCTCGATCAAGCGCTCGGTCGCGTCTGGCCGCCGGTTGAGGAGCACGTCCTCGACTTTCTCGAGCAGTTCCTTGTCGACGTCCTCGTACACCGCGAGCATCCCGGCGTTCACGATGCCCATGTCGAGGCCCGCGCGGATCGCGTGGTAGAGGAACGCGCTGTGCATCGCCTCGCGCACGACGTTGTTCCCCCGGAATGAGAACGAGATATTGCTCACGCCGCCGCTCGTCAGGGCGCCGGGGCACAGGGCTTTGATCTCCCGAACCGCCTCGATGAAATCCACGGCGTAGTCGTTGTGCTCCTCCATCCCGGTCGCGACCGTCAGGATGTTGGGATCGAAGATGACGTCGCCGGGATCAAATCCGGCCTTGTGGACGAGCAGGTCGTACGCGCGTTTGCATATGCGCACTTTATCCGCCTTCGTCGCCGCCTGGCCCCGCTCGTCGAACGCCATGACGACGACGGCGGCGCCATAACGCTTCACGAGCTCGGCATGTTCGAGGAAGACCCCTTCCCCTTCCTTGAGGCTGATGGAATTGACGATGCCTTTGCCCTGGATGCATTTCAGACCGGCCTCGATGACCGACCATTTCGAGCTGTCGATCATGATTGGAACGCGGCAGATGTCCGGCTCCGACGCGACGAGATTCAAAAACCGCGTCATGCAGGCTTCGCTGTCCAACAAACCTTCGTCGAAATTCACGTCGATGACGTTGGCGCCGTTTTCGACCTGCTGCCTGGCGACGACAAGCGCCTGGTCGAAGTTCCCCTGTTCGATCAGTTTCCGGAACTGCGGGGAACCGGTCACGTTGGTCCGCTCCCCGACCATCAAGAACGGCTTGTCCGTCCCGTTTCTGACGTTCAGCGGCTCGAGCCCGCTCAAACGCGTGGCGGATGCGACCTCGGGGATTTTTCTCGGCTCGATCGCGCCCAACCTCTCGACGATCGCCGCGATGTGAGCCGGGGTCGTCCCGCAACAGCCGCCAACGATGTTGACGAAGCCCGCTTCGGCGAATTCCTCGAGGAAACCGGACGTGTCGCGCGGAGTTTCGTCGTACCCGGTCTCGCTCAACGGATTCGGCAAACCGGCGTTCGGGTAACAACTCAAGTAGCAATCGGCGACTTTCGAAAGCTCGGCGATGTAGGGACGCATCTCAACGGCCCCGAGTGCGCAGTTGATCCCGACGCTCAAGGGGCGCGCGTGCCGCACCGAGTTCCAAAACGCTTCGACCGTCTGCCCGGAAAGAGTCCGCCCCGAGGCGTCGGTGATCGTCACGGAAAGCATGACCGGCAACCGAACGGCGCCCCCGTCGCGGAACTTCTCGATCGCGAAAATCGCGGCCTTCAAGTTCAAAGTGTCGAACGTCGTCTCAGGCAAGAGCAGGTCGGCGCCCCCATCGACGAGCCCGCGGATCTGCTCATGGTAGTTTTCAACAAGCTGATCGAACGTGACGGCCCGGTAGCCGGGGTCGTTTACGTTCGGCGACAGGGAGCAGGTGCGGTTCGTCGGCCCGATCGCGCCGGCGACAAAACATTTGCGGCCGGGGCTCTCCCGCATGACTTCCTCGCACGCTTCGCGGGCCAGCTCCGCCGAGCGGCGATTGAGCTCATAGGCTACGTGCTCGAGCCCGTAGTCGGCCTGCGCGATCCGCGTCGCGCTGAAGGTGTTGGTTTCGATGATGTCGGCGCCGGCCCGAAGGTACTGGAGATGGATGTCGCTGATGATGTCCGGCCGGGTCAGGCTCAAGAGGTCGTTGTTCCCCTTGAGATCTTTCTCGTGATCCTTGAACAAGTCGCCTCGGAAGTCCCTCTCCTCCAGCTTGTGCTGCTGGATCATCGTGCCCATCGCGCCGTCCAGGAAGACGATTCGAGACCGAAGCAGCTCTTTGAGTTCTCGAGCCTTGTCGGAATCGGCTTTCACGAAAGCGCGGAGGCATCCTGGGCACAAACAGTCCGAGTACCGCTCAGGAATGGCTTCCAAAGGCGGCATCGCGACGCACCAGCATGGATTTCCTTTTTCCTCCATCCCGCAGGCGAAACTCTCCCCACAGCGCTCACACGTTTTCATAGCTGAATTTTCTATGAAAGCCCCACCCGTGGCAAGGCACTTCACTCCGGCACCCCCAGCTCCTCAGCTATGAAATGCACGGAGTCCAGCCGCTCAAAAGAAGGCAAGGCTGCATAGGCGGCCCACAGGCAGTCGCGGTAACGCGCTCGCTCGACGGCCGCCAAGCGCCGCGGATCGACGCCGACCGTGCCGGCTGCCGACGACGCCGGTCGCTCCCGTGATGAGAACCCGCTTCATGCCTCCATCCCCCGCGGGCTTCCGATCGCAAAACCCCGGCCACGAAACCGCGCCTCAGATTGAAACGAAACGACGTCCTGCCGAACCCTGGAAAAGCCATCCGCCAGGCCTTCATCGCCTATGGGAAACCGCCGATACCATAGCAAGATGAGAATGGCGCAAATCAATCCGAGCCCACCGATAAGGCCTGAGCATGGACGATAGAGCCGAAGACTTCGCGCAACTCGAGGCTCTCGTCGTTTCCGGCCGTCACGAGGAATGCCGGCGGAGGCTCGACCGGGTCCCCCCCAGGTCCATTCAACGCGAGTGGGCGGCCAAGTACGCGCAGCTGGCCATGCGGACCCACCGCTCGCTTTTCGCCCTAAAAGCGCTGCATCGATTCATCCACCCGGGGAACCCTTTCGAGGCCTCCGCGACCGACTCGGAAAAATCCACTTACGCATCCGCGCTTTTGCACCTGGGCGCGGCGCATGAGGCCTTGGAGCTCCTCGATTCCGTCAACACGGAAAGAACGCCGGAAGCTCTTCTGCAAACGGCCTTCGCGCATTTCGCACTTTGGGACTACAAGGCGGCGATCCCCATCCTTGAACGGTTCATCGCTCACCCGGGTCCAGCGCCTTACCGGAAGCTCGTCGGCAAAGTGAATCTGATCGCCGCGCACGCTTATTGCCGCGATTGGGGCAAAGCGCTCCCGCTCCTCCGCGAGGCGAAAAGCCTGTGCAAGTCCGAAGGGTACGGCCTGCTTCTCGGCAACTGCCACGAGCTTGAGGCCCAAGCGCTGTTTTTCACCGGCCGCTACGACGAAGCGCTCGCCGAGCTCGGGGAAAGCCGCGAACGGCTCCGCGAGCAAAACGGCATTTACGCTTTGTTCGCAGAAAAGTGGGCCTTGTTCTGCGAATGCTTCCGATCGAACTCTCCCGAGAGTTTGGCGAGGCTCCGGGCGTTCCGCGAAAAAGCGCGCGAGCACTCGCATTGGGAAACGATCCGAGAGTGCGATCTCTTCGAAGCGACCCTGGCCGGGGACGGCGAGATCTTCCGCAAGGTGATCTTCGGGACGCCCTCCGAGAATTACCGCCAGCGGGCGCGCCTCGTCTTCGGCAAAGTCACCAGATCTTCCGGGCGGTACCGCTGGAGGCTGGGGCCGCCGACCGACGGCGCGGACACCCCTGTGTTCGATCCCTATGAGCCGCAAGGACCCGCGCGGACAGCTCTCCACGACAGGCCCCATCTGTTCGCCGCCTTCGAGGAATTGACCGCCGACTTCTACAAACCCGCGCATCTGACGGCGTTGTTCCGCGGCGTTTACCCGGCGGAAAAATTCAACCCGTACACGTCACCGGCGCGCGTCCTTCGGCTCCTGAGGCGCTTGAACGGCTGGTTTGAGGAAGCCGGCCTCCCCCTGCGGGTCGATCTTCACAAAAGCGAATTCAGCCTGGCCGCGGAACAGCCGATCGATATCCTTCTCCTGAGGGGGAAAAAGCGCACGGCCGCCGATGGGAAGTTCGCCGAGCTGAAGAACGCGTTCCCGGGCAAATCGTTTTCGTCCGCGAAGGTCTCGGGCGCCATGGGGATTTCCATGGCTTCGGCGCGACGCTTGATCAAAACGGCGCTCTCGGAAGGGAAAGTGACCGCCGTCGGCCGTGGCCGCGGGACCTCGTACCGCCTCGCCTCGCGCCGCAAACGGGAAACCGCGGCATGAAACGGCTCTTCCTCCCGCTCGTTTTGGTCACGCTCGTCGTGGGTTTCCAGAATTGCAGTCAAATCAGGTTCAAGAGCCTGGATGGCTCCGGCCCCAACTCCGACAAGGGCCTCCCGAACAACGGGACCGGGTACGGGGGAAAACCCGAAGGCTTTTTTTACCGCTGGGAACCCGAGTTCACCTGCGAGGGGCGACAAGCCCCGGTATCGAAAATCGAAGTCGCCAAGAATCGCATTCGCTATGTGGAAAACCGCTTCCTGCTTTGCGACGCGGCCGAACGGGATCTCGACCCCGCGCTCGTCGACAGGTCGACTCACCAAAGCGACGTGATCGGCTACCTGGAAGGAATTTACGAAGGGTTCGCGACCCAGCCGAATTCGATTCCGGCGAACCTGGTCGAAATCTGGTGCCGCGACAGCGAAGATGAGCGAGGAGTCGAGGCGATCGTGCATTACAATCGAGCGACCAACGAGGCCATCGCGCGGCTGTATTACGCGGTTCCCGAGCCCGGGGGTGGGGTCGTTCGCCGCCGCGTTCCTGATTTTCCAATCGCGCGAGTGGTCGCGCCCAACCAGGTCATCGCTCGCAACGGGGCCGGGTTCGAGGTCATCGTTCACCGGGACCGGCCATCCACTCGGATCGGATCGTTCGAAGGAGAGTTGCAGGCGATCGTCGATGGTCGCCCGGTTTCCCAGGCCACGCTCTGCCGCTTGGGCGGCTCCGTCGACCCGCGCGCTTGGCCCGTGCGGCAAGTCGTCGATTTCCCCATGGCGAGCTTCAAGTTCGCGCCTGACGGGACATCTCTGGCCTACACGGCCAACACCGGCCCCGGCGCCGGCCCCGGGACGACGGTCCCGCATCTTTTCTCCATGGACGCCGACGGGAGCAACCATCGGCGCGCGAGCCCGCCGATGATTTCCTCCGGCGTGATGAACTTTGAATTCACGCCCGACTCCTCGGCGCTCGTTTACTGGGGGGATCCGCGCATTCGCGACGGGCGCGAGCTGTTCCGCATCAACCGCGACGGCACCGGCCAGGTTCAACTCAATGAACCGATCAGCAACATCCTTGAAACGCAAGAGTGGGCGATTCGCTTCAGTCCCGACGGGTCCAAAGTCTATTACAAGGACGGGCGCCAAGAGGCCGCGCCGCCAGGCGCGGGCGCCGACATCGAGATGTGGCTGCGGGCGGCGCCGGTCTCGGGCGGCGCGCCCACGTTGATCAGCGCCCCTCTCCCGTTGAGCGGCGACATCGGCACGTACGATTTCGCGATTTCCAAACGGCTCAATCGCGTGGCTTACCTCGCTGGCGGCCCGCGGCTGGATCTTTTCAGCGCGGACCTCGACGGCGCGAACAACGCGAGGATGGCGATCTCGTTCCCAAACGCGAATTGGGAGGTGCTCTGGGGCGCCCCCCTCGCGATGCCCGATCCCGGGGACTACGTCTTCGTCCGCGGCGTCACGCGCGCGCCGGAGGGTTTCGCCTACGCTGACTTCGCCCTGGCGATGGACGGATCAAGCTCCGCCAAGCTTCCCAACTTCCACGCTCTGCGCGCCAGCAGCGGGAATGGGCGCTACGCGGTCAGCGCTCCCGATGTGTCCACCCATCGACCGGGCGCGCCGGCACAGGCGATGACCTTGACCGATCTGCGCACCGGCAGGCAGGCGGATCTGGCGTCCATCGCCACCCCTTTCTTCACCGCAGACTCGAGCGCGTTGATCGCGGTGACGGCTCTGCCCGACGGAAAGCGCCGGGCCGTCTCGATTTCAACCGAAACCGGGGATGTGCGCGAACTTTGCCCGACGGCCGAAGGTTCCACGGTCGGCGTCAGTGAAACGGCGCCGACCGCTTTCCTGCTTGTGGCTCACGACAAGGATCGCGGCTTATTGAGCGTGTACACGAAATCGGGCGCTTCGGCGTGCGTGAGGCGCAACGCGATCCCCATGGGTGAGCCGCGCGTCCGCAGCCTCGCCCTTTCCCCGGACAGATCGAAGCTCCTGATGAATGCGTCGCCGACCGCCTCCCCGGCCCCGAATGGAGGGCTCTTCTACATCCCCCTCAACGGGGAACCGCCTCTCGTGGTGGACTCACCCACGATCCCCAACGCGGTCGTGGAAGAGGCTCGGTTCGTCGAAAACGGGACCGCCGTCCTGTACATCGGCCGGCAGGTCAACGCCACGGACCGGAACGCGTTCCTCTGGCGGGCGCCGGCACGCTGATCCCAAACCTCCCCTCCGCGCCCGCCCGTTTTCGGCGGGCGCCGCTCCGAAAGGAGAGGCCCCCCCGCGGCTCCTCTCATTTCACGTCCAGCCACTCCGGGCGCTCGAGGAACCAACGGACGCACTTCTCAAGCGACTGCTCGAACGTCCGCGGCAAAACCCAGCCCGCTTCCGCCATCTTGGAACCATCCAGGGCGTATCGCAAGTCATGGCCCGGGCGGCTCGAATGAAAGTCGACCAGCTCGTATCGAAGCTCTTTTCCGAGGACCCGCGCGATGAACTGAGCCATCTGCAGGTTGTTCACTTCCCGCTCGCCGACGATGTTGTATTTGTCTTGGGCATCGCCATTTTCAGCGAGGAACAGAACCGCGGAAGCCACGTTCCTGGCATGGATCCAGTAACGCGAACCGGGGACACGCTTGCTCGGATCCGAATGAATCACGACGGGCTCACCGCTCAGCACCTTGCGGATGCAAAGCGGGATGAATTTCTCGGGATGCTGCCGCTCCCCGAAAATGTTCATGCAGTGGGTTATGATGACGGGGATTTTGTACGTGTTGCCGTAGGCCAGGCAAAGCTCCTCGCCCCCGGCCTTGGCCGCGGCGTAGGGGTTTCCCGAGTTGTATCGGTCCCACTCCTTGTAGGCGACGCCAGCCGGCGCCGGCCCGAAGACCTCATCCGTCGAAAAATAAAAAAATCTCTTCAGATTCTTTTGCGCCCGCGCGAAGTTGAGCATCTCCATGGTGCCGATGACGTTGGAAATCACGAACGGGCCCGGGTCGTCGATGCTCCGGTCGACGTGAGTCTCCGCCCCCAAATGGAAAATGTAATCGACGGCGCCGATCTCCCGTTGGATCCCATGGCTCAGGCTTTGGCTGAAATCAGCCGCGAGCGAAATGACCCGATGGTCATCGAAGACCTGAATGTCGCGCAAGCGATCGAATCCCAGGGAAGCGTAATTGAGCTTGTCCAAAACGACGATCTGCCAATCGGTATTCTTCAATATGTGCTCAACCAGATGGTGTCCGACAAATCCGCAGCCACCGGTGATCAAAACGCGAGTTTTCATATCGCTTCGCCCCCCTTTTGCAATGTCAGGATAGCCAAGCGCGCGCGGCGGCTCGACTCACAAAAGTGGCGCGTAAATCCGGGAAACGGCAGACCCGTCAACGACTTGCGCACTCTGTTCAAATCCGAGACTGCGCCGTCAGGCGCCGGCCACCGAGAGGCTCCCGGGCTCTCTCCAGAACTCGACAACCGAGGGTTTCCGGTCGATGATGTATTGAGGCTGGTTTATATAATCAATTTTGATTTAAAAATCGCCCGGCAAAAAGGCGCCCCGGATCGAGGATCGATTCTTCAACTCACGGGACCCAGGCCGCGCAAGCGCCTTCCCGCCGGCCGCACCGACAAAAGGGGTCGACCCGATGGAGACTTTCTCAGCGTCATGCAAAGCCTGCCTGGCGGAGAACCGCATCGAAATGAACGGCAACGCGGCGAAAATAGCGTCGAACGTCCGGCGGTTCAAAGAAGAGCGGTTCACCGTTTGGCGCTGCGCTCGGTGCAACTCGCTGCATAGCCTGGAAGAGATCGATTATGACCGTTATTACGAGAATTACGTCATGCAAAAACAAAAGCCTGACTTCGCCACGCGGCTATTGTTCGCGTCCAGGCTCCGCCAACTGGTGCGTGGCGGGCTCCTGAGCCATCACTCGGTGCTGGATTTCGGCTGCGGCAATGGAAACTTCCTGCGTTTTATCCGCGAGAAGGGTTACACCAAGGTCGCGGGTTACGACCCTTTCGTCAGCCAGTTCGCCGATCGATCCGTATGCGGGCAAAAATTCGACTTGGTGACCAATCAGGACGTCATTGAGCACAGCCCGGACCCCGTCGGGTTCCTGGACGAGGTCGCCGCGCTGGTTCGCCGCCCGGGAGGGAAACTCGCCATAGGCACGCCGGATGCGGATCACCTTCATTTGCAAGACCCCCTGAACAGCACCGGCTGGCTGCATCAACCCCATCATCGCCACATCCTCGGCGGCGGGCAATTGGTTCAAATGCTCGAGCAAAGGCGGTTCCGCATCGATAGGGTCGAGCGGCGCAGCTACATAGAGACAAGAATCCCTTTTATAAATTCGACGTTCGCATTCAACTACGCGGCGTCCGCCGACGGGACGGTCGACAGCTTGTTTGAACCAATTAAGCTCAGCCTGGTTTACACATCGCCCAAGCTCCTGTTTTACGGACTCTTCGGCTACTGGGTGAACCACAAAAAAGACGTCTTCATCACGGCAACCGCGCTTTAAGGCTTCGATCATAGAAAGTCGGCCCAAGATCCGACCGGTCCGCACTGGATCACGCTTACAGGAAGCGAGGGAAGGAAATCGCCCTCCTTCTCCCGCCGTACGGGATCGATGAGGCATCCGGCTACGATCATGTTAATTCTTCAGGCTGAACGGACCCGCCCCACCGCCCGCACTCCAATTGTTTATACAGCCAACCACGGCGGGTAGACTTTTTAAAATTATGGGCTACGCGCGCTTGCCCTTTTTGGGTGGGATGGCGTAATAAGCAGAGCTCGAAAATTTAACTTAAAATCTCGATTCCCCATCCGAGTGGGCGGAACTAGTTTTTGCCCTGGTAATACTGGCGACCATGAGCTTTTCTAAACAAATCCTGGTAATTTTCTCGTCTGTAATGGCTCTGCTGGCCGCGTTTGCTTTCCTTGCCTTAACAACACTGAAAGAGATGGCCTCCGACCGAGACGAACTCATTGACGATAAATGGAGTGCGGGCGCGTGATCGGAGTCGATCAGCCTAGAGCTTCGTGATCAGCCGACTGACGGTTGACTTCTTGTGATATCCGACCCTCTCCAGTTT